>NZ_NWUV01000002.1:0-409993 GCF_023337645.1 Parasaccharibacter sp. TMW2.1890
AGCGTTCGCTCTGAGCCAGGATCAAACTCTCAGGTTCAATCCAGACCAACAGAATAAAACATCCAGCTTAATTCAACGCATCAAACTTAAAGTCAGATACATCAGCTTCCGTCTTCCATCAGCCTTCGCCAACGAAAACGCCGCCAACATATCCCTTCCAGTCTCTACTTTATAACCTATATTCTCTTGTCAATGACCACCCCAGCCGCCCCGAAACTTCCGCTCCAGCGCCGCCGGTGAATGGGCTTATACGCAGATCCCCCTCACCGCACAACCCCATCACACCAAAAAAATCAAAAAAACTTCAAAAAAAGTTACACCCCCAAAAACAGCAGAGGGAATGGACCCTGCGATCCACTCCCTCTGCCCACCCAAATAATAGAATCATCCAACCTCAGAAATTCGGCATGGAAGGTAACAAATCTCCCCCCTGCCGGAACGGACAGACCCTGATGGCAAGGCCCGTCACATCATCTGTCTCCACCATCAGGCCAGAGACAGTGGCCTTTCCACTCGCAGGCTGGAACCGTTCCGTCGGTACCTTTTTGAGCATCTTGCGAATGGCGTTCTCTTTTTCCATGCCAATCACACTATCATAGTCGCCACACATGCCTGCATCCGTCTGATAGGCAGTCCCGCCTCTCAGAATACGGTGATCGGCCGTTGGTACGTGCGTATGCGTCCCGACCACGAGAGAGACCCTTCCATCATAAAGATGGCCGAATCCCATCTTTTCACTGGTTGTTTCTGCATGGACATCCAGAATGGCCGCATGGACGGTTCCCCCGAGACGATGCCGGGAGAGAATCGCCTCCACCGCCCGGAATGGATCATCCAGCGCATCCATGAAAACACGTCCCATCACATTGATGACCAGAACCTTCCGTCCACAGGGCAAGGTGACGACACAGCTCCCATGCCCCGGGGTTCCTTCAGGATAATTGGCCGGGCGGACAACAGCTGGAAGCTGATCAAGCTGACCGATGAGGTCTTTGCGATCCCAGGCATGATTGCCCAGCGTGATCGCATCCACGCCACCATCAAGCAGATCCCGCGCGATCTGGGGAGACAGGCCGAATCCATGAGAGGCATTCTCTGCATTCGCCACAACCACATCCAGCGACAGCTCTTCCCGCCAGCCTTTCAGCCCACCAAGAACAGCCTCACGCCCTGACCGGCCAACAATGTCTCCCAGAAATAGCAGTCTCAATGTCTATCCTTCATTCTTTACTGATATGAATGACCTCACGCTCCGTCACGATGACTGGCAATCGATGGTCATGTTCATCCATGGGCAGGGCCTCCCTTTCCTGCGAGGACAGACCATACCCCACAAGAGCAGCCTGTGAGTGGAGCGGCAATGTCCTGTCATAATAGCCCCCCCCATAACCAAGCCGCCCTCCCTGTCTGTCGAACGCCACAAAGGGGACCAGAATGACATCCGGCGCCCACCGCCTACCTGTAGGGTGCTGCGTCCCGAAACGACCTTTCCGCATCGGCCGGTCATGCCGCCACTCCCGAAAGACGAGTGGCTGACCCCTGGGGGGAGTTTCCGGCAGAACCACACGATATCCCGCCCGACCAAGCTGCCGACACAACGGACGCAGGTCCGCCTCTCCAGGAAGGGGCCAGGTAGCAGCAATGACAGCTGGTTGCATCCGACGGAGATAGGCCAGAAGATTGGAAACAAGCTGGCGGTTCTGCCGGGGCAGGACAGAACGGCGACGGGCCAGGACTTCCTGACGGATCATCGCCTTGGTCTGATCGGAAGGAAGAGAAAGCAATGCCATGGAATCCATCACCTAGTGAAGCCGCCTTGGCCGTTGGTCTCATCAGCCCTCCCGGACCTGCTAGGGCAGGTGGGCACCGGTAATAACGTGACCACAGCCACGACAGAGCCAGTTCCCTTGGAAGTGCTTATCGGCCCAGAGGTTGATCTTGCCTGACGCACCAGGCAGCTCCGCCTCTCATATTGCACCCCTGCCCGGCGATAGACAAGCACTGGAGCCATGCTTTCTGCGGATTACAGCCACAGACAGAACCGATAGCCTCTACAGAATCTCATTCACTGGCCGCTGCCTCACCCGCAGCCGCTGCACTACCAGAAGGCCGAAGACCTTCTTCCACCCTGCTGAGCAGACTGGCCGCAATATCGGCAGCATCAGCCAGACGCCCTGCCGTCTGCTTGTAGGAGGCTTCGATCTGGCGGCTACGCTCTACCAGACTGCGCTCCTCATCCGTCATCTGCTTCTTTCGAGCCTCGTAAAGATCATCCGCCATGAGAAGCGATACCAGAAACATGGCCTCGCCATCACCACGCGGCCCCAATGTTCTGCGTACTTCCTCAAGACGCTGCGAAATGGAGGCGGCAAGCGCCTTCAGATGGTCTTCCTCACCATCCTGACAGCCAACCGTGTAGCTGAGGCCACCGACCGAAAGCGTTACCTGCGCCATGACCCTTATCTTTCCTCTTCTTCTGTTTCAGGAGACGCAGCAGCCCCGAGCGCCCCGGCATCCATCTCGAGAATTGTCCGCAGGCGGGCCTCAAGAGCATCGATCCTGTCCAGCAGGGCCTGCCTCATTTCCTTCTGTTCCGTACGCTCGGCTTCGGCCTGGATTTCCTGCTGCTCCAGAGCAAAACCAAGCTGGACAAGGGCAATTTCCAACCGTTCAAGATCCGGATTTTTCTGCATGACACTCAACTGCCTGTTCTCCTGCACTGACACCCCCACCTTCATGGCCTATGATGCACGTCTGCCATGGCAGGATTCCCCTGCACTCCCAACATGACCATCCAGCTGATTTCCCAGATAAAGCCAGAATGACCGATCTTTACAGTGCGTCAAGCACCTTTCCACCCTTTCCACGCCCCTTCATCACCATTTCCACCCGCCCTGCCCTCCTGAAGGCTCATCAACATTTCGCCACACGGCCCTTCACCATCCTCTCGCCCCTCCATGCCGGGGCAAGCCTGGGCGTAGACTGGTGGCTCCACCTCACCAGAGGATCTGAAGCCCCTTCCATTCTTGATTGCGGTGCCAGCGCCTCACTGGCCATCAACGCCCTGCATGAAGGGATTGACGGAGTCGTTTGCCGCGATTTCCGTGCTGGACTCCCCGACGACATGAAACATCGCCTTTTCTCCAGCCGCCCAGAAGGTGACGTCATGCTGGACCTGCCTCTCTTCCAGGAGACGAAATGCTGGTCAACCAGCCAACAATCTGTCACATCTGACCCTCATGAATCACTGTGACCTCTACCCTGTCATCCCCTCACTTCCCGCCCTGACACAGCTTCAGGCGCAGCTTCCTCCCCTGCTGGCGCAAGAGGCCGTCACGGCTCTGCGGCTCTGCTTCGACAGGCCACCAGAGCGGAAACAGCTGGATGCCGTTCGTCAGATGGCCTGGGAAAGAGATGTCGCCCTGATTCTGGCTCCCGCCAACCTTGATCTGCTCCATGGTCTCTCCCTCAAGGAGAGCGATGGCGTCCATCTTTCCAGCCCGAAAGATGTCAAAACCTTTGCCGGACGCAGAGACAGACCGGAAGCGTTCCAGATCGGCTGCCATTGCCTGACACTGGATGACGCCATGCTGGCCGGGGAACAGGGAGCCGATTATGTCAGCCTGCCCGCCATCGGGCTGACAGCCCTGAAGCAGTGGAGCCTGTTTGCGGAACTGCCTGTCGTGGCCGAGCATGTCTGCACCACGGAAGAAGCCTTGGCGGCCACCCAGGCCGGAGCTGACTTTCTGGCCATCACGCTGGACCCGGCAGAAAATGGCCTGGACCATTTCACGGCCATAAGTGCAGCCATCCCCTGACGAAACCCTGTTACTGGTAGGGAAGGATTGAATCCACCATATACAGAACCCCGTTGGACTGCGGATAGCCATCACCGGCCAATGTCACGGTGCCATCTTTGCCGATGACCTCCACATTCCCGAAGACCGTGGGCTTCAGGATCACGTCATAGCCGGGGCCGGCCAATGTCCGCACCTGTATGCTCCCGCCCCTCTTCGCCGCCTTGCGCCGGATTGTCGGCATGTCCCAGTGCCCCACAAGAATCATCTGGCCAATGAAGCCCGTCAGATAACCATGCCCCGTTGCCCTCATGAGGTCCGGCCTGACCTCATGCTTGAAGGCTTCAAACGGCCCATTGGGAACAGCCAGCACGGTATGATCCTTCTCTCCCTCAAGAATGGACCAGTATCCCGCCCTTATGACGGCAGCCTCAAAATCGGCCAGCTCAATGGCACTGGCCAGATTGTCGCTCAACGGCCTGTCCTCAAAAGAGAAAGCAGGCGGCATGTGGTACCGGACCTGCGGATTGGGAGGCGCATCCGGTGCGGCAGGCCGGTATGTCGCCTGAATGCTTTTCGCCTCGGGCAAGGCCTCCGCATGGGTTGAGCCATGTACGTCAACAGGATCCTGCCGGACCACCCGGTGGCCAGAACAACCCGCCAGAACGGCAAGAACCATACAGGACAGACCCAGCCTCACGGACAGAGCCTGTCCTCCAAAAGAGCTACGCATCAGGCTCAACATCCTCCCCCATACAGCTTCCATCCCACAACCTTGTCTCCCACAACCTCAAATGTCGTCTGACAGGTAGCGCTGTAATAGCTCGGGGGAATGTTGATGCCCCCCCAGCCGCCACCATAGCCGTACCCGTATCCACCGCCCCAGCCCCAATCCCAGCTGGAATAGCCCGGCGAAACCTGCGTCTGTGTCTCGATATAAGAGAGGAAATTGTGCCCCTGTACATCGTAGGTACGGGCCGGAACCCCAAACCGCCGCAGCAGTTCAACGGTTGACTGACCAACCATGGAATCCAGAACCTTTGGCCGCTGAAGGGCCGGGACCGTACACCCGCCCAGCAGCATGACAGCCCCAAGGACCAGCCATGCCCGGCGCTTTCCCGAACCATTCACATCTCGTTCCATATTCCTCCCCCTGTTCCACACGCCTGCACCCTGAACACAGAAAATTCCACTCCGCCTCAGCTTAACCAAAGAATCTCCTCAAGACGAGGGGCACCCGTTGCCAGCATCACGAGCCTGTCGAAGCCCAGTGCAATGCCAGAAGTCGGCGGCATGTCGGCCAATGCCTCAAGAAAAGCTTCATCCAGCGGCCAGTCCTGCTCTGGTGTGATCTGCATCCGCCGCGCCCGGTCCGTTTCAAAACGCTGGCGCTGCTCCTGCGGGTCCGTCAGCTCCTCGAAGGCATTGGCCAGCTCCAGCCCGGCAGCATACAGCTCGAAACGCAGAGCCACCCGAGGATCAGCCGGATCACGCTTTGCCAGAGCCGCCTGTTCGGCAGGCCAGTGCGTCAGAAAGGTCGGTCGCTCCCGCCCTATATGCGGCTCGATCCTTTCCAGAAGCAGGCGGAAGAACAGGTCCTCCCAGCTTTCTCCCTCCCGCAGCACCACCCCGGCCTCACGGGCCAGACGGTCGGCATCCCCGGCACTGGCCAGCAGGTCCACCCCGACATGGCGGGCAAAAGCCTCCTGCATCGTCAGGCGTTCAAAAGGCCGGTCCAGCTCCAGCATGACATCCCCATGAGAGAGACGGGGCGGCAGGACACGACGCAGCAGGTCCTCCGTCTCATCCATGAGGGACGACAGCCCGGCACCGGGACGATACCATTCCAGCATGGTGAATTCCGGCATGTGGGTCGCACTCCGCTCCCCGTTGCGCCAGACACGGGCCAGCTGGAACAGGGGCTGCCCCGTGGCCGCCACCAGACGCTTCATGGCAAATTCAGGACTGGTATGGAGGTAACGGACCTCGTCCGTGCCATCAGGACGTTTCAGAACCGTGCGGAAACAGCGCAGATGCACCTCTTCCCCCGGTGCCGGAACGGCATAGGGTGTCTCGACCTCCAGATACCCCCTGCCCTCAAAAAAAGCCCGCACGGCCTGCACCATCCTGGCACGCCGGCGCAGCAGGGGCAGGCGCTCCTGTATCCGGGCTGTCGTCTGTGTTGCGCTGGAACTCTCCATGACCGTTTCCTTCCACCCTCATCCGGCGATGCCGTCCCCTCCCTATAGGCCAGAGGCCCCGCACGGCACCATAGGCAGAGTTTTCTTGCAGGACGACGCGGCCTTTCGCTAGAGCAACCTCATGCACGATACCGCCTCATCCTCCCCGTCAGGCAGAACCCTCCGCAGCACACAATCGCTTCTCGAGGCGAAGCTCATCACGCCGGAACAGGCCCCGGCACTGGAGGAGGTGGCCAGGCATTATGCCACGGCCATTCCCCCCGCCTTCCAGCGGCTCATCACCAGCCCGGATGACCCGATCGCCCGGCAGGTCATTCCCGATGCCCGGGAGCTGCGGACCATGCCCCATGAAAGCGAAGACCCGATCGGTGATGAGGCCCTCTCCCCCGTTCCCGGCATCGTGCATCGCTATGAAGACAGGGCCCTGCTCAAGCCCCTGCTGGTCTGCCCGCTCTACTGCCGCTTCTGCTTCCGGCGGGAGCATGTAGGGCCCGATGGCGGCCTGCTGGGGGAAGAGGCTCTGGAAACCGCCTTCCACTGGATAGAGGCACATCCGCAGATACGGGAAATCATCCTAACCGGGGGCGACCCGCTGATGCTCTCCCCCCGCCGGATGCAACACATCATCCAGCGCCTGTCCTCCATCAGTCACATCGACATCATCCGCATCCACAGCCGTGTTCCCGTCGCCGCCCCGGAACGCCTGACCACGGCGCTTCTCGATGCCATGGAGACTGACCGTGCCCTCTGGATGGTTGCCCACATCAACCATGCCCGGGAGCTGACGGACGAGGCCCGTGTGGCTGTCCGGCAGATGCTGGGCCGGGGCATCCCCGTCCTGTCCCAGTCCGTCCTGCTGCGGGGCGTGAATGACACGACGGAATCGCTGGAGGCCCTCCTCCGTGCCCTGATCGCCGCCCGCATCAAGCCCTACTACCTGCATCACCTCGATTCCGCCCCCGGCACGGCGCATTTCCATGTGCCGGTGGAGGAAGGCCGTGCCCTGCTGGAAAGCCTGCGGGGCCGGGTCTCCGGGCTGGTCTGGCCGACCTATGTCGTGGACATACCGGGCGGGAAAGGCAAGGTTCCACTCGGGCCGGATTATCTCGTCTCCACCCCGGCCGATGAAAGCTCCGGCTCCTCGCAGGCACGGGGACCGGACGGAAAGCCTTACCCTTTTACCTAGAGTGTACAGAGGGAGCTTGCGCCCGCCCCACCGACGCGGCTAGAAGTCTCCCTGAAGTTCATCAGAGAGTTTCCGCTTCTGCCCTGCCTGCATGGCCAGAAGCCTTGAGCAATACCCGATCTTTTGCATGTACATCAGGAGCTGACATGAAACAGCAAGCCAACCTCATCCGGGCCGGGCAGGTCATCGAACATAACGGCCGCCGCTGGACCGTCCTCAAGCAGCAGATTCTGACCCCCGGCAAGGGCGGTGCCTTCATCCAGGTGGAGATGCGCGACCTCGCCAGCGGCAACAAGAGCAACGAGCGGTGGCGTACGGCCGACACCGTCGAGCGTCTCGTCACAGAGGACAACGACTACATCTATTCCTACATGGATGGCGACAACATCGTCCTCATGGACCCCGAGACGTTCGAGCAGACCATGCTGCCGAAGGACATCCTTGGCGATCAGCTCCCCTTCCTTCAGGACAACATGACCATCAGCGTCAAGCTGGTCGAGGGCGACCCGGTGGCCGTCACCCTGCCGCCGCAGGTCACGCTGGAGATTGCCGAGGCCGACCCGGTCGTCAAGGGCCAGACGGCCAGCTCCTCCTACAAGCCTGCCGTGCTCTCCAACGGCGTGAAGGTGATGGTGCCTCCTTTCATCGAGGCCGGTGAGCGCATTGTCGTCCGCACGGAAGACGCCACCTACGTCGAGCGTGCCAAGGACTGATCATGCGTCTTTCTCCCCATATGGCTGTCATGCAGAACACCGCGCAGAAAGCGGCGCGGTCTCTCCTGCGTGACTTTGCCGAGGTCGAGCAGCTCCAGGTCAGCATCAAGGGTCCGGGAGACTTCGTCTCCCAGGCCGACATGCGGGCCGAGAAGACCATCCGTGAAGAACTGGCCCGTGCCCGTCCCGGCTATGCCTTCCTTATGGAAGAGAGCGGGGCCTCTGGCGGTGACAACTGGACATGGCGCTGGATTGTCGACCCGCTGGACGGCACCTCCAACTTCCTCCACGGCATTCCGCACTGGGCCATTTCCATCGCCCTCCAGCGTCGCCATCCGAATGGGGACGTCGAGCTGGTGGCCGCCGTCGTTTACAACCCGGCCTCTCATGAGATGTTCTGGGCCGAGAAAGGCATTGGTGCCTTCCTCAATGACCGGCGCATCCGTGTCTCTGCCCGGCGCAAGCTTTCGGAAGCCATGTTTGCCACGGGGATTCCTTTCGCCAAGGTACCGGCCCAGTACCGCATGCCTTTTGGCCGCGTGCTGAGCAGCCTGATGCCCAAGGTCGCTGGCATCCGCCGCTGCGGCGCTGCCGCCCTGGACCTCGCCTGGCTGGCTGCCGGCCGCTATGAAGGTTACTGGGAGCTGGGCCTGAAGCCGTGGGACTGTGCCGCAGGGCTGCTGATTGTCCGGGAGGCCGGTGGCCATGCCACGGATGTTGAGGGCAACGACCTCGGTGCCCTTGATGATGATGTCCATGTCGTCGCTGGCAACCAGCACTTCCATGCCCCCCTGCGTGAACTGGTGCACAACGCCCTCACGCAGGACTGAAACATCATTCCACCATGACCGGGGATGGAGCCGTGTTCTCTGCTATGGTACCGCCATAAAGATTGCAGGATGCGGCTCCTCCGCATAGGATGCAGGCATGAAAAACCGGCTGGCTTCCCTCTTCCCTCTGCTTTGCACGCCTCTCATGGCGGGGCTTCTGTGCGCCCCGGCGGTGCGGGCCCAGGTTTCCACGAATCTGGATGCCCTCCCCGAGGCTGCACCAGCAACCCAGACACCCCGGCAATCCGCCCGGCATGAAAATCGCACGGTGACCCATCCTGCCCCCGTACCGCAGGCCCCGCCCGTACCGCCGGGATATACCCGGGTTCCCAGCATTGCTGCTGAGGCTCCCAAACCGACAGTCATCACCCCACCAGAATTCCCTGTCATCCTGCACCCTGCCGTTCCCGCAGCGGACGTCCAGCCCGACGGAAGCAGCCACAGCCATACCGAGCCGCAGGAGGCAGACGCCCTGCGCATCCTGTTCGACACCGGCAGCACCGGCCTGAACGCCACAACCATCGAGTCCATCCGCCATTATGCGGAGACCATGGCCCCGAAAGCAGACACACGCTTCGTACTCCGCAGTTATGCCACGGTGCCCGGCAGCG
Source organism: Parasaccharibacter sp. TMW2.1890 (assembly GCF_023337645.1). NCBI lineage: Bacteria > Pseudomonadati > Pseudomonadota > Alphaproteobacteria > Acetobacterales > Acetobacteraceae > Parasaccharibacter > Parasaccharibacter sp. TMW2.1890. The sequence goes on from NZ_NWUV01000002.1 coordinate 9,339, forward strand.
ACATCTCTGCACCCCGCCGTCTGGCCCTCTCCCGTGCCCTGGCCGTGCGTGGCCTGCTGGTACGGAGCGGCATTGCCACGACACGCATCTATCCCATCGCCCAAGGGCGGCCAGACAGTACCGACACCGCCCCTGCGGACAGGCTGGACATCCTCCCCGAAGCCAACCCCTCTCCTTCAGACAGTCCTGAAAAAGGAAACACGGCACCATGACGCGCCCGACCCGTTATCTCGTCCGTATCGTTGTTTTTCTGCTAATCATCATGGGGCTGGCCTTTGCCCTGCGGGATGTGCTGGTCCATGCCTTCATGGTCAATCCGGGACTGGACGGTGTCATCATCGCCATCCTGATGCTGGGCATTCTCTGGAACCTCCATCTGACCATCCGGCTCTTTCCTGAAGTCCGCTGGGTCAACATCCTGCGTCAGCCACGAGCCGGGCTGAAAGTGCCGGAGCCGCCCCGGCTTCTCTCCCCCATGGCCCGTGTCCTGCGGGCACGGCGGGATGAGAATCCCGGTCTCTCCCTCTCCACCCAGACCACACGGGCCATGCTGGAAAGCCTGGAAGCCCGCATGGATGAAGGCCGGGAGATTTCCCGCTACATCACGCAGCTTCTGGTCTTTCTCGGGCTGCTGGGCACGTTCTATGGGCTGATTCTCACCGTACGTTCCGTGGCAGATGTCATCAGCGCCATGCCTTCCGGCGGGGCGGACATATCCACCATGTTCGAGCACGTCAAAACAGGACTGGTCAAACCGCTCGGTGGCATGTCCACGGCCTTCTCTGCCTCCATGTTCGGTCTGGCGGGGTCGCTCATTCTCGGCTTCCTCGACCTGACATCAGGACAGGCGCAGAACCGTTTTGCCAATGAGATCGAGGAATGGCTGGCTGACCAGACCTTTCTCGAAAACCCGGAAACAGGACCTGACAGCCCCGCAGAAGACAGACTGGCCACCATGGAAGCCTGGCTGCCACGTGTGCAGGACTTCATGCGGCTCACGACGGAAAATGTGGCCCTGCTCCAGCAGAACATCACCATCCTGCGCCGCATCCTGGAGGTGGACGGAGAGGACAACGCCAAGATCATTCTTGGCCTGCGCGCCCTGAACGAAACCATGCACAAGCTCTATGCCGATGGTGCCTTCCACAAGGACCAGTCCGCCATTCTCGGCCAGCTGACCAGCATGAATGAGACCTTCCGCAAGGGAGCTCCAGCGACGCAACATGACACATCCTCCCCATCCCGTGAAAATCAGGGGTCTCTCATTGAGAGACTGACGCGCATCAGCGAGAATCTCCTGCATCATCGTGAAGCAGCCGCTCAGCCTCATGACAAAGTCCTCCGTGAAGGGCAGGCCGCCATCATCGAGAAGCTGGCGGATATCCGTGAAGCCCTGCCTCATGAACGTGAAACCACATCCCATCAGCATGATGAGGCCATCCGGGCTGGACAGACGCACATCATTGAGAAGCTGACAGAAATCAACGAGACCCTCCGCAGCCATCAGGCACCCCCTGCCGCCCCTGCGCAGGACCTCTCGCAGCTCCAGCAGATCCTTCAGCAGATAGAAGAAGGGAACCAGGCCACACTGCGGACCATGAAGGCCCTGAGCAGCAGCGTCAGCCAGCGTCACTTCGAGGATCCGGCCGTCACCCAGCTGCTTCAGGACATGGAAAGGCAGCTGCTCGGCCTGCGTACCGATATCGTTTCCCTTGCCAGAAGTGAGAAAAGCCCCTTCATCTCCCGGCGTGGGGAGGGCTGACCATGGCCCGCCGCCGTCACCGCTCCGGCTCCATCAATGCCTGGCCGGGCTATGTGGACGCCCTCTCCTCCCTGCTGATGGTGGTCACGTTCGTCCTGCTCGTCTTCGTCCTCGGGCAGGAATTCCTCTCTGCGACCATCACCCAGAGAGAACACGCTCTGGAAAACCTGAAGCAGGAGCTCACCCATCTCAGTGACATGCTCTCCCTCAGTGAGGCAAAGGTCAAAACGCTGAGCAGTGCCGAGCAGGAACAGCGTGCCATGGTCGCCACGCTGAAGAGCCAGCTTGATGAGCGACAGCATCAGCTGGACGACATGCAGACCCACTCAAAAGAGGTCGAAAGCGCCCAGCTTGGCAGCATTGCCGATCTCTCATCGCAGATCACCGAGCTGACCCGCCAGCTCCAGGCCGTCTCCAGTGCCCTGGAGATTGAAAAAAAGAACGAGGTGGACAAGGATGCCCGCATCGCCGAGCTGGGGCAGAAGCTCAACATCGCCCTCGCTGACAAGGTCAACCAGCTTCAGCGTTACCGTTCCGAGTTCTTTGGCAGACTGAGGGACATTCTCAAAAATCAGCCGGGAATCTCCATTGTGGGCGACCGCTTTGTCTTCCAGTCCGAGATTCTCTTCCCCAGTGGCAGCGCAACTCTCACCCCGACAGGCCAGAAACAGCTCCTCACCCTGGCCCGTACGTTCCGTGAGGTGGCGGCCACCATTCCGTCTGATGTCCCATGGATTCTCCGTGTTGATGGCCATGCGGACCGCAAGCCGATCCGCTCCACTTTCCCAAGCAACTGGGAGCTGTCATCCGCCCGTGCCATTACGGTCGTCAAAACACTGATCACCAATGGGGTGGACCCGCATCACATTGCTGCCACGGCATTCTCCGGCTATCAGCCACTGGACAATGGCTCAAGCCCGGAAGCTCTGGCCCGCAACCGACGGATCGAGTTCCGCCTGACAGACCGCTAGCCCCCTTCACCCGTGGCGGGGGCCTCCCCGCCACCACACATGCTGACAGAACTTTCAGAATCACCTAATTAGGGCGTCATGACCGACACACCGCTTCACCTCATCCGCAATTTTTCCATCATCGCCCATATCGACCATGGCAAATCCACCCTGGCCGACCGGCTGATCGAAGCCTGCGGCGCCCTGACTGCCCGTGAAATGAAGGGGCAGGTTCTCGATTCCATGGAGCTGGAGCAGGAGCGGGGCATCACCATCAAGGCCCAGACTGTCCGGCTGACCTATCCCGCCAAGGATGGCAACGTCTATACGCTCAACCTCATGGACACGCCCGGCCATGTGGACTTCGCCTACGAGGTCAGCCGTTCCCTCGCCGCCTGCGAAGGGTCCCTGCTGGTCGTGGATGCCTCACAGGGCGTCGAGGCGCAGACTCTGGCCAACGTCTATCAGGCAATTGACGCCAACCATGAGATCGTCCCCGTTCTCAACAAGATTGACCTCCCAGCCGCTGAGCCGGAACGTGTCCGTGCCCAGATCGAGGAAGTGGTCGGCATCCCGGCAGATGATGCCGTGGAGATCAGTGCCAAGACGGGCCTGAACATCGAAGGCGTGCTGGAAGCCCTTGTCCAGCGCCTGCCTGCCCCCAAGGGTGATGCCGAGGCTCCCCTCCAGGGGCTGCTGGTGGACAGCTGGTACGACAGCTATCTCGGCGTCATCATCCTTGTCCGCATCAAGGAAGGCCGCCTGAAGCGGGGCGACAAGATCCGCATGATGCAGACCGGGGCAACCTATCATGTCGACCAGGTCGGCGTGTTCCTGCCCAAGATGCAGCCGGTCGATTCCCTTGGCCCGGGGGAAATGGGCTACATCAATGCCGCCATCAAGACCGTGGCGGACTGCAATGTCGGTGACACCATCACGCTGGACAACCGCCCGGCGGAAAAGGCCCTGCCCGGCTTCAAGCCCTCCATACCGGTCGTCTGGTGTGGTCTCTTCCCTGTCGATGCCGACGATTTCGACAAGCTGCGCACCAGCCTCGGCAAGCTGCGGCTCAATGACGCCTCCTTCCACTTCGAAGCGGAAACATCGGCTGCCCTCGGCTTCGGGTTCCGCTGCGGGTTCCTCGGGCTGCTGCATCTGGAGATCATCCAGGAACGTCTCTCCCGTGAGTTCAATCTGGACCTCATCGCCACCGCTCCCTCCGTCGTGTACAAGATGCACATGAACAACGGCGAGGTCGAAGAGCTGCACAACCCGGCCGACATGCCGGAGATCAGCAAGATCGACTATATCGAAGAGCCGTGGATCAAGGCCTCCATCCTCGTGCGGGACGAGTATCTGGGGTCCGTCCTCACCCTCTGCACGGAACGTCGTGGCGTCCAGATCGACCTGACCTATGTTGGAGACCGGGCCATGGTCGTGTACCGCCTGCCCCTCAACGAGGTGGTGTTCGACTTCTATGACCGTCTGAAATCCCTCACGCGGGGTTATGCCTCCTTCGAGTATCAGATGGATGGTTACGAGGAGAGCGATCTGGTCCGCATCTCCATCCTCGTCAATCACGAGCCAGTGGATGCCCTGGCTTTCATCGCCCACCGTACCGTGGCCGAGACACGGGGCCGGGCCATCTGCGCCAAGCTGAAAGACCTCATCCCCCGCCAGCTCTTCAAGATCGCCATCCAGGCCTCCATCGGCTCCAAGGTAATCGCCCGTGAGACGCTGGGGGCTCTCTCCAAGGATGTCACGGCCAAATGTTATGGTGGTGACATCTCCCGTAAACGCAAGCTGCTGGAAAAGCAGAAAGAGGGCAAGAAACGCATGCGGCAGTTCGGCAAGGTCGAAATTCCGCAGAGCGCCTTCCTCGCCGCCTTGAAGATGGACTGACCCATGCCCCGGACCGCCGCCCTTCTCTGCGTCCACAATGAAGCCAACAGGCTTGGCTGGTGGATCGCCCACCATATGGCGGCGGGTTTTTCGGCCCTGCTCATCTGTGACGACCATTCCACCGATGGTACGCAGGACATCCTGACCCAGGCAGCCCGCAACTACGACATCCGCCTGCTGACAACGGACCGCCAGGAAACAGACAGCCTGCACCGCCATCAGGATGCCCTGCTGACCATGCTCCAGCAGGAAGGCGACCATTTCGACTGGATCATCCAGCTGGCCGTGGATGAATATTTCACGCCTGATAGCGGCTCCGTGAAGGCGTTCCTGACCGGGATGGAGGCAGAACTGGGGGCAGAGACCTTCCAGAAAACCAGTCATCTCCCTGTCAACTGGTGCCTGACCGGCCTTGGCCAATGGGCCCACAAAACCCTTGATGGGCAGATGCCCCATCCACGGGCCCTCTTTCAGACCCACGCCGACAGCAATTTCCCGGACAGCCGGGTCACACGGTCTTTTTTCCGTCCTTCCAGCAGACAGGGCCTGCCAGACCCGTTTGCCCATATCCATGCAGCGCCGGACTGGTCCGCTGCCCGCATCCTGCATGATGCTGCCACCAGCAGCCACACACCGCAGATGCGCCGCCACTTCGACCGCAGCGAACAGTTCTACGACAAAGGGCAGGCTCTCCTGCCCCAGACGCTGGATATCAGCGCCCATCTCCTTCAGGGCCTGATCCTCGGTGCCTGTTACGCCATACAGAATGGACAGGCCCCTACCTCCTCCACCGGGGCACCTCCCCCCGAGACCGCCTGCCGCTTCAACCGGTTCCATCTGCACCGCGACGGACAGCGGCTTGCCCTGAACAGGGACAGCCGCATGACAGGCTTCCACCCCCTTGAGGAACTCCGGGACAGTCCCACGCTGATACCGCTCTGCCTCATCAAGCCGGAAAGCCCCGTACCGGGAATGGAAAATCGGGCATGGCTGTATGCAGACCGTCCGTCTGGCCTCCCATACCTGCCCGCAGCAGCCCCTGCCTCCACCTGTTTCCCGACCCTGCTGGACTGCCTGCCCCTCCATCTCCAACAGGATGACGGAGCTGTCAGGCTCTCGCTCCGCCCGACGGCGCTGGCTTTCCCCGATGACGCCCCCGTAACCCTCGTCCCCGCAGAGATCTCCTCATTCTCCAGGCTGGACCCCGTGGAAAACGCTCTCCAGCACTTTACACTCCATGGTTTTTCAGCCGCTGGACTCCATGAAGCCATACGGCAGGGCCGGTGGCTCTCACCATCCGTCATCGGGGCTCTCTATGCCCAGCTGCCAGAGCAGGAGGCCCGTACACTCTTTACCCCCCTGCTCTACCGGCTCTTCCACGACTGGCCCCGCTAGACATCCCCTCTTTCATGAAACATGACGCCGTGATCCGCTCTTCCCTTGACCATTTCTTCCAGATCACCCGGCGTCACTCAACAATCCCCCGTGAAATCAGTGCCGGACTGACCATTTTTGGCTCCATGGCCTATATCATGGCCGTCAATCCGGCTGTTCTGGCAGGTGCCGGACTGGCCCGCCATGACATGATCATGACCACCATCGCCGGTGCCGTAGCCGGAACACTGCTCATGGCCCTATGGGCACGGCTGCCCATAGCCCTGGCCCCCGCCATGAGCAGCAATGTCCTGTTTGCCCAGGTGGTCGTTCAGCAGGCCCATGTCTCACCCTCCACGGCCTTCACGGTCGTCCTCTTCAGCGGGACGTGTTTCACGCTCCTCTCGCTCACACGGCTTCGCCTGAAAATCATACAGAGCTTTCCACCCTGCATCATACTGGGCATCCAGACAGCCATTGGCGCTTTCATCGCCCGGATCGGTCTCATCTCCGCCGGAATCGCCGTCCCATCCGCAGGCGGGCTTGGTTTTGCCTCCCTCTCGCACCCGGCCGTGATCCTTGCCCTGGCTGGGGTGATGTTCTGCCTGCTGCTCCAGCTTCTCCGTATTCCCGCAGGGCTGCTTGTCACCATCATGGTCCTGACCCTTGCCGGCCTTGTCGTCCCCGGCCCTGATGGGCAGCCCCTGACCCAGCTTCCCGGCCACCTGATTGACTGGCCCCATTATCCGGTCAACATGCTTGCGCCCTTCGACTTCCATGAATTCTTTCAGCATCTCGGGCTGCTGCTGCCCATCACGCTCTATATCCTGCTCAGCGATTTCTTCGATGCCACAGGCACGATGCTGACAGTGACACGACAGGCTGGGCTCTGCGGCACCAGAGAACAACCCGACCTGCCTCCCCGCGCCTTTGCAGCGGACGGAGCAGCCAGCATCATCGGGGCCCTGCTTGGAACCTGTACCGTTTCCGCCTATCTGGAAAGCCTGACAGGCGCCGAAGCCGGTGGCCGTACAGGCCTCAGCGCCCTTGTGGTCGCCCTGCTGTTTGCCCTCTCCTGTTTCTTCTGGCCCCTGATAACAGCCATCCCCGCTCTGGCAACGGCCCCTGTACTGGTCTTTGTCGGAATCATCATGCTCAGCAACCTGACCGAACTGCCCGACAATCTGGAAGAGTCCTTCCCACCCCTCTGCATGGTTCTGCTGACGGTCGTTACGGGCAGTTTCATGCTGGCCCTTGCCTGCGGAATGCTGCTCTACACGGCCATGCTACTCATCAGACGGGCATTTCACAAAGTTACACCTGTCATAATTTGTCTTGATATAACTTTTCTCTGTTACATGATTCTGCAGGGGCGGTTTTAATGAAACTGTAAGACAAAAGCCCTGATGTTCCTCGATAAAAAACGTTAAAACAGGGTTGCCACTCTCCCGGAAAAACATCACGGCGCTCCGTGATGTTCCCCGACGGGCAGGATGAGGGCTGGAAAAAATCTCTCCATCCCTGTAATGCCCTGTAAGTTTCATGATCTGAACCCCGGCTGGATAGTTCATGCCCGACCCTACGACGACACAGACAACACCGCTGCACCAGCTTTCTTTTGAAAACGCCCTGGCCGAACTTGAGCAGATCGTCCGCGGGCTGGAAAGCGGCCAGATGAAGCTGGAAGACGCAATCTCCGCTTATGAGCGCGGTGCTGCCCTGCGCCGCCATTGTGAGGAAAAGCTGGGAGAGGCAGAAATGCGTGTGAAGGCCATCGTCCAGAAGGCTGATGGCTCCCTGTCGGAAGAACCTCTGGAGAAGGCGGAACAGCCTGCCCCACGCAGAAGGGCCAACGCCAGCCCCAGGAGGCCATCACCCGCCCCAAGGGAAGGCTGGTCTTCCCCGCCGCCTCATCTGGATGATGAGATTCCATTCTGATGAATCATTGCCTGCACACACTTACGACAGCCACCTTCCGCAAGGAGACTTCCCGATGACCGACAGCCACGCCCTTCCCCTCAAGGATGCCCTCCGCCAGGCCTGTCGTGAGATCGAGGCCAGCATTGATGCTCTCCTGCCGCCAGTGCCGGGTGATGAATCCCTGCTGATCGACGCCATGCGCTATGCCGCCCTGAATGGCGGCAAACGGCTGCGAGGATTCCTCGTGCTGGAGATCGCAGCCCTTTTCGGGGCATCCCGTGATGCCGCCCTGCGTGTGGCTGCCTCCGTCGAGTTCCTGCACGCCTATTCTCTCGTCCATGATGACCTGCCTGCCATGGATGATGATGACCTCCGCCGGGGCCAGCCTTCCACCCACAAGAAATTCAATGAAGCCTTCGCCATCCTCGCTGGTGATGCCCTCCAGACCAGTGCCTTCGAAGTCCTGCTGGAAGACGCCACAAGTGCAGACCCCACCATCCGGGCCGAGCTGGCGCTGGCACTGGCCCGTGCCTCCGGCAGTGCAGGCATGGTGGGCGGTCAGGTCATCGACATCCGCGGGGAAGGCAAGGCTCTTCCTCTCGAGAAGGTCAAACGCCTTCATGCCATGAAGACAGGTGCCCTCATCCGCTATGCAGCAGAAGCCGGGGCCATTCTGGCAGGGCTCAAGGCCGATGACCCACGCCGCCAAGCCATCGTCCGCTACGGGACCGACCTCGGCACGGCCTTCCAGGTGGCTGATGACATTCTGGACACTACCGCCAGCACCGAAGAACTGGGTAAAACGGCAGGGAAAGATGAAGATGCCTGCAAGTCCAACTACGTCTCGCTGCTTGGCATCGAAGGGGCCCGCAAAGAGGCCCTGCGCCTGAGCGAGCAGGCCCGCCAGTCCCTTTCCTCTTTCGGCCCCCGTGCGGATACGCTCCGTGCCCTCGCTGATTATTTCGTTGAACGCAGGAACTGATTGTTCATGAGCACGTCTTCCTCCATCCCTACTCTGGGCCGTTATCCTCTTCTGGATCGGGTAAGCGTACCGGCGGACATGAAAAACCTGTCCATCGAGCAGCTCACCACCCTGGCCGAAGAACTCCGCTCGGAGACCATCAATGCGGTTTCCACCACGGGTGGGCATCTGGGTGCCTCCCTCGGCGTGGTCGAGCTGACGGTCGCCCTCCATGCAGTGTTCAACACACCGGATGACCGGGTGATCTGGGATGTCGGCCACCAGGCCTATCCGCACAAGATCCTGACCGGCCGCCGTGAGCAGATCCGCACACTGCGCCAGCCGGGCGGTCTCTCCGGCTTCACCCGCCGGTCGGAAAGCCCCTACGACCCCTTCGGTGCGGCCCATTCCTCCACGTCCATCTCTGCTGGACTGGGCATGGCCGTTGCCCATCACCTCTATGCGGAGGACCATCCTTCCTACCGGGAACGGAATGTCATCTCCGTCATCGGGGACGGGTCCATCTCCGCCGGCATGGCCTATGAGGCCATGAACAATGCCGGGGCCATGGGTGGCAAGGGAGCGGAACGGCTCATCGTCATCCTGAATGACAATGAGATGTCCATTGCGCCGCCTGTCGGGGCCATGTCCAACTATCTCAGCCGCCTGATGTCCTCCCGCCGCTTCCTCACCCTGCGGGACATGGCGGGCAAGCTGGCCAAACGGCTGCCCTCCCGCATTGAGCGCACAGCCAAACGGGCCGAGGAATATGCCCGTGGCATGATCACCGGCGGCACGCTGTTCGAGGAGCTGGGCTTCTATTACATCGGCCCGGTAGATGGACACGACATGCACCAGCTCGTCCCCATCCTCCGCAACCTGCGGGATGCCGAGGACAAGGGACCCGTCCTGCTGCACGTCATCACGGAAAAGGGCCGTGGCTACAAACCGGCCGAGGCCGCCGGGGACAAATATCATGCCGTCGCCCGCTTCGACGTGGAAACCGGCAAGCAGAAAAAAGGGCCTGCTGGTCCCCCCACCTACACGGATGTCTTCTCCCGCGAGCTGCTCCACCGGGCCAACCAGGATGACAGGGTGGTTGCCATCACGGCAGCCATGCCGTCCGGCACCGGGCTGGACAAAATGGCCCAGCAGCATCCTGACCGCTATTTTGATGTCGGCATTGCCGAGCAGCATGCCGTGACCTTTGCCGCCGGGATCGCCAGCGAAGGGATGCGCCCCTTCTGCGCCATCTACTCCACGTTCCTCCAGCGGGCCTATGATCAGGTCATGCATGACGTGGCCCTCCAGAACCTGCCTGTCCGCTTTGCCGTGGACCGGGCCGGGCTTGTCGGTGCGGACGGCGCAACCCATGCAGGCTCCTTTGACCTGAACTATCTCTGCTGTCTGCCCAACATGACGGTCATGGCTCCGTCTGATGAGGTGGAGCTGCTTCACATGACGGCCACGGCATGGGCGCATGACAACGGACCAATCGCCCTGCGCTATCCCCGTGGGGCTGGTCTGGGCCAGAAACTCCCCGATGAAGGGGAAATTCTGGAAATCGGCAAAGGCCGCATCATCCGCTCCTCCGAAGGAGAAGGCGTGGCCATCCTTGCCCTCGGCCCCCGCCTGCACGAGGCCCTGAAGGCCGCCGAAACGCTGGCCAGGGACGGTATTGCCGTCACCGTGGCCGATGCCCGCTTCGCCAAGCCCGTTGACGGTGCGCTGATCGAATCCCTCGCCCGCCAGCACAGGGTCTTCATCACCATTGAGGATGGCGCACCGGGTGGGTTCAGCACGCAGGTAGTGCAGCATCTGGCCGAAACCGGCCTGCTTGATCAGGTCCGTTTCCGCCCCATGGCCCTGCCGGATACGTGGATCGACCACAACACCCCTGCGGCCCAGTACGAAGAAGCGGGCCTGACAGCCCGTCACATTGCCGATCTGGCCCGCAAGGCCTTTGATGGCAAGGCTGGGGCCTGATGGCCAAACGCCGTGCGGACCAGCTCCTTGTGGACAGGGGGCTGGTGGAGACACGCAGCCGGGCACAGGCCCTCATCATGGCCGGGCTGGTCTATGCCGGCCCGCATGGTGACAGGCCCGTCAAAAAAGCAGGGGATCAGCTCGCTGAAGACATGCCCCTGACCCTGAAAGGGCAGGACCATCCCTGGGTCTCCCGTGGTGGGCTGAAACTGGCCCATGCACTGGAACATTTCCCCCTCTCTGCGGAGGGAAAGATCGCCGTGGATGTCGGAGCCTCAACGGGCGGCTTTACCGACGTGCTGCTCCAGAATGGAGCGGCAAAAGTCTATGCCGTGGATGTCGGACACGGCCAGCTGGCCTGGAAGATACGCTCCGATGACCGTGTGGTGGTGCTGGAGAAAACCAACGCCCGCCACCTGAATGCCGAACACATACCCGAGGCCCCGGACATCGTCGTCTGCGATGCCAGCTTCATCAGCCTGAAAACCGTTCTGGCTCCGGCCCTTGGCATGGCAAAAAATGGGGCCTGGGCCGTGGCCCTCATCAAGCCGCAGTTCGAGGCAGGCCGGACCGACATCGGCCCCAAGGGGGTCGTACGGGACCCCGCCGTGCATGAACGTGTCTGCGAGGAAATCCGGGACTGGTTTGCCAGCCTCCCCGGCTGGACCATCCTTGGCCTGGTTCCCAGCCCGATCACCGGGCCCGAAGGCAACAGGGAGTTCCTCATCGCCGCCCGCAAGGACGCCATCGGGTAAGCCCACCCTTGCCCCTCACTTTTCTGACCCGGAAACGGGTTCCCATGCTATAGCCACCACATGACACATCCGATGCCTTCTTCAGCTCCCATTTCCTCCGATGCCGTGAATGCCCTCAACGAGAGCGAGCGCAAACGCATCGAGGCCAAGTCAGCCCTGTTCGCACCGCCAACACCGGTCACGGAGGATGGACGCCGTGAGCTGGTCGGCCTCTCCCGGGAAGAGCTGGCCGGGGTCCTGACCGAGATTGGCGAGAAGCCCTTCCGGGCCAAGCAGCTCTGGCACTGGATCTATCATCAGGGCGTGACGGACTTCTCCCGCATGTCCACCATCGCCAAGCCCTTGCAGGCCAAGCTGGAAAAGCACTTCATCGTCGGCCGCCCCAGCCTGACGACGCAGCAGACATCCAAAGACGACACGCGCAAGTTCCTCTTCCGCTTCCGGGACGGGCAGGAGGCAGAGACTGTCTATATTCCAGACAGGCGGGAAGACCGTGGAGCCGTCTGCATCTCCTCCCAGGTGGGCTGCACCCTGTCCTGCACCTTCTGCCATACGGGAACGCAGAAGCTCGTCCGCAATCTGGGAGCAGCCGAAATTGTCGGGCAGTTCATGGCAGCACGGGACAGCTATGGCGAATGGCCCAGCCCCAAGGGGGACACGCCCCGCCTGCTCTCCACCATCGTGCTGATGGGCATGGGAGAGCCGCTCTACAATTATGAGAACGTCGCCAAGGCCATGAAGATCATCATGGATGGCGAAGGCATCGCCCTCTCCCGCCGCCGGATCACGCTCTCCACCTCCGGCGTCGTGCCCATGATGGACCGCTGCGGTGACGAGCTGGGCATCAATCTGGCCATTTCCCTCCATGCCGTCCGCAACGACCTGCGGGACCAGCTCGTACCGCTGAACCGGAAATACCCGATTGAGGAGCTGATGGCCGCCTGCCACCGCTATCCGGCCGCCTCCAACTCCCGCCGCATCACCTTTGAATACATCATGATCCGGGACGTGAATGACAGTGATGCCGAAGCCCGGGAGCTGGTGCGGCTGATCCGTGGCCTGCCCGCCAAGGTCAATCTCATCCCCTTCAATCCATGGCCGGGATCGGACTTCCGCCCCTCCACACGGGAGCGGCTGGCCAGTTTTGCCCAGATCGTCATGGATGCCGGTTATGCCGCCCCCATCCGCATGCCCCGTGGCAAGGATATCCTCGCCGCCTGCGGGCAGCTCAAGACACAGAGCGAGCGGAAACGGCAGGCCGAATCCCGCAAAAACGAGGCCTGAGCCTTCTCTTGCGGATATGGGCCTCTGGCCCAATGGCCTGACAGCTGTTACAAGACCATAATAACTTAACGATATCTGGTTCTGTCTTTCAGCAGAGGTATATAACGATCATGAGCAAAGCCTCAGGCATCAAGAAAGTCGTTCTGGCCTATTCCGGTGGGCTGGATACGTCCGTCATTCTCCGCTGGCTTCAGGAGCATTATGGCTGCGAGGTTGTCACCTTCACGGCTGATCTCGGTCAGGGGGAAGAGCTGGAACCCGCACGCCGCAAGGCTGAATCCCTTGGCGTGAAGGAAATCTTTGTCGAAGACCTGCGGGAAACCTTCGTCAAGGACTACGTCTTCCCGATGTTCCGTGCCAACACGGTTTATGAAGGCCAGTACCTGCTGGGCACCTCCATCGCCCGCCCGCTGATCTCCAAACGCCAGATCGAGATTGCCGAGGCCGTCGGTGCGGACGCCGTGGCGCATGGTGCGACAGGCAAGGGGAACGATCAGGTCCGCTTCGAGCTGGCCTATTACGCCCTGAAACCGGACGTGAAGGTTATCGCCCCATGGCGTGAATGGGACCTGACCTCCCGCACCAAGCTGCTGGACTTTGCCGAGAAGAACCAGATTCCTGTCACCAAGGACAAGCGGGGCGAGGCTCCGTTCTCCGTCGATGCCAACCTGCTGCACTCTTCCTCCGAAGGGAAGATTCTGGAGGATCCCTCCCTGCCGCCGGATGAGATCGTCTTCCAGCGCACCATCTCCCCGGAAGCTGCCCCGGACAAGGCAACCGAGATCACCATCGACTTCAAGCATGGTGACCCGGTGGCCATCAATGGTGAGGCCCTCTCCCCGGCCAATCTGCTGGCCCGCCTCAACGAGCTGGGCAAAGCCAACGGCATCGGCCGTCTCGACATCGTGGAGAACCGCTTCGTCGGCATGAAGTCCCGCGGCATTTACGAGACGCCCGGCGGTACCATCCTGCTCCAGGCGCACCGCTCCATGGAGTCCATCACGCTGGACCGTGAAGCTGCCCACCTCAAGGACAGCATCATGCCCCGCTATGCCGAGCTGATCTATAACGGCCTGTGGTTCTCCCCGGAGCGTCACATGCTTCAGGCCCTGATCGACAGCAGCCAGAAATCCGTCAATGGCCGTGTGCGCCTGAAGCTCTACAAGGGCAATGTCATCTGCGTGGGCCGTGAAAGCCCCGACAGCCTGTATGATGCCCGTGTCGTGACCTTCGAGGATGACGAAGGTGCCTACAATCAGGTGGATGCACAGGGCTTCATCCGTCTGAACGCCCTGCGGCTGCGGCTGGGTGCCAACAAGGGACGCCGCGGCGGCACACCCTGAGCCTGCCGTCTCCACCGGGTCTGACGGCCCGGTGGTGCCCGCCTTTTCCTCCCAGCTTGCAAAGAGGCATTTCCATGTCCCGTTGTCTGCGTTCTTTCTTCCGTTATCTGCCGGTCTGCGCTCTGGCTGGTCTGCTCGGCCTGACAGGCTGCTCTGGCGACCAGAAACCGGACCTGACACCCCAGCAGTTCATGGATCAGGTCTACAAACAGCCCGGAGTGCAGAAACTGCCTGACGGTCTGGCCTACAAGGTCCTGAAATCTGGCCCCAAGGATGCGCCCCACCCACAGAAGGGAGCCACCATGATGGTCATCTATGAGGGCCGCCTGCCAGACGGGGGCATTTTTGATGCCTCGGAAATGCACACCGGCGCCGCCTACATGGAGATGCCTCTTGATGGTGTCATCGACGGCTGGATGGAAGGGCTGCCCCTGATGCGTGTTGGCGATACATGGGAGCTCTATGTCCCGCCCCAGCTGGGGTATGGCAAACGGTCCATGGGGATCATCCCGCCCAACAGCCCGCTGATCTTCAAGATCCAGCTTCTGGGTGTCGAGGATGACAATTCCCTTCAATAAGGGCATAGCCTTCTGCCATCTACCCAGCCAGCAGGGTTTTCCGCCGTCCCCTCACCTCTGAGCGGGGCGGCTTTTGTCTTTTCCTTCTGTCAGGACCATGTTCATGCAGCGTGTTTTTTCAGGAATCCAGCCAACAGGCATTCCCCATCTGGGCAATTATCTCGGAGCCATCCGCAACTGGGTCACCTTGCAGAAGGACCATGACTGCCTGTTCTGCCTTGTGGACATGCACTCCCTGACCATGCCATGGTCCCCGGAGGCCCTGCGTGAACAGACACTGGCCTCCACTGCCTGCCTTCTGGCCTCCGGCATCGACCCGACCCGCCTGTACAACCAGTCCGCCGTCAGTGCCCATGCCCGCCTCGGCTGGATTTTCAACTGCGTGTCCCGTCTGGGCTGGCTGAACCGCATGACACAGTTCAAGGACAAGGCAGGCAAGAACCGGGAAAACCATTCCGCTGGCCTGTATGTCTATCCCAACCTCATGGCGGCGGACATTCTGGCCTTCCACGCCACACGGGTGCCCGTGGGTGACGACCAGCGGCAGCATCTTGAGCTGGCCAATGACATCGCACAGAAGTTCAACCACGATATGGGTGTCGAGTTCTTCCCGCTGATTGAACCGCTCATTCCGCCTCATGCTGCCCGTGTGATGAGCCTGCGGGACGGCAGCAAGAAGATGTCCAAGTCCGACCCGTCTGCCCAGAGTCGCATCATCCTGAATGATACGGCAGACGATATCGCCCAGAAGATCCGCAAGGCCCGCACGGATGCCGAACCTCTGCCCTCCGAGGAAGCCGGGTTGGAAGGCCGCCCGGAGGCCCGCAATCTGCTGACCATCTACGCTGCCATGTCCAACAGGACGTTGGCTGACGTGCTGGGCCAGTTTGCCGGGCAAGGCTTCGGCACCTTCAAGCAGGCTCTGGCTGACCTGCTGGTCGAAACACTGGCCCCCGTGGCCGATGAAACCCGCCGCCTGATGGATGACAAAGCTCACCTCATGCAGGTCCTGCGCCAGGGAGCCGAACGGGCCCGTGCCGTCTCGGAACCGATTGTGAGCGAGGCGGAAAAGCTGGTTGGCTTCCTGCGCTGAAAGCACTCCCAGGTTGCCATCCTTTGGCATGAAAAAAGCCTGTCCCCTAGCAAGGACAGGCTTTTTTCATGAGCGCCGCAATTCAGACAATGGCGTTTCCATCAATGCCAATACCTCTCTGGCCGCTGACATGGCAGGCAGCTCCCCGCCCGGAGCTTCCAGCATGGCCAGAATATCGGCAAAAGCCTCCTGCTGGGCCTGCCGCTTTGCCCCATCTGTCAGGAGAGAAGTAATTTCATCCGCCAGTTTCTGGGGAGTACAGTCATGCTGGACCAGTTCTGGCACGACTTCACGCCCTGCCAGAATATTGATCATGGAAATGAAGGGAAGCCGCAGGAAAAGCCGCCCCAGCAGGGCTGAAAGCGGATTGACCCTGTAGGTGACCACCATGGGTACCTGCCCTATGGCCAGCTCCAGAATGGATGTACCCGATTTGGTCAGGGCACAGTCAGCAGCCCGGATAGCATCGTGCTTGTCCTCCGTATCCGTCAGGATGGAGGGGTGAACCGCCCAGTGCCGCACCATCTTCTTCACGAGTGGGGCCATGCCCGACGTAGCCGGAATGACGGGCTGAAGATCGGGGAAACGTTCATGAAGAATTCCGAGAGTCTTCTCAAAAACAGGCAGCAGCTTTGGGACCTCGGAGGACCGGCTGCCCGGCATGAGGATCAGAATAGGGCTGTCCGACCGAATGTCATGCCGTTTATGGAAACGCTGTGCCTGACCATGCGCCACGCCCGATTGCAGGATGGGATGGCCGACAAACCGGGCCTCGGGCAGGCCCCGTTCAGCAAACCATGCTTCCTCAAACGGGAAAAGGCAGAGCAGCCTGTCCCACAACCCCCGATACCCTTTGACCCGACTCTCCCGCCAGGCCCATGTCTGCGGCGCTACATAATGCAGGCGCCGGACATTCAGCTTGCGGATGCGCCGCAGAAGCCGGAACGAAAAACCCGGGCTATCAATGGTGATGACAATATCAGGACGGCGCAGCTCAATATCCTGCTCAGCTTCCAGCAGCCTCTGTGACAGAAGGCGCAACCGGGGCAGGACTTCCATGAACCCCATGACCGTCAGGTCTTCCATCGGGAAGAGGCTCCGCAGGCCCCGGGCCTCCATCCGCCCTCCGCCAACACCAGCAAAGACCAGCATCGGGTCAATGCGGTGCAGGGCCTGCATCAGACGGGCCCCGATACTGTCCCCACTGGGCTCACCGGCCAGAATCCAGATCACCCGGCCATGGTGATGAAGGGGAACCTCACCCTCTACAGGGGCACTCTCATCCACCATGGCAGCCTCTCCTTCTTTCCCGCCGTTGCAGGGCTCAACGCCGCAGCGTTGCCCCCGTCGCCTTCTGGACGGCACTTTCTACAGCCGTCATCAGCGCATCAAGCTGAGTATCCGTCAGGCTGTCTTTCTGCGGCTGGAGGGTCACCTCCACTCCCAGAGAGCGATGCCCTGCCGGAACGGAGCCACCTTCAAAGATGTCGAAAAGACGCACATCCGTAATCAACTTGCGGTCTGCCATACGGACAGCCTTCAGCACATCCTGTATCTGCACCTTTTCATCAGCCAGGAAGGCAAAGTCACGACGGACAGGCTGAAGGACCGACAGCGTCGGGGCAGCCTTCCGCTTCACCTTGGGCAGCGGAACCCTGTCCAGCGTCATCTCAAAGAGCGCCACCGTGCCGCTCAGGCCGAAGTGACGAGCCACACGGGGGTGCAGCTCACCGAAGCTGCCCAGCACCAGCTTGGGCCCCTGCCGCACGACACCGGAACGCCCCGGATGGTAATAGCCCGGCGCATCCGCCGTGCTGCTCAGGGAAGCCTCGGCCACACCGAGAGCTGCAAGAGCCGCCATGAGATCGGCCTTGGCATCCATCCATGATGGTTCCTCGGCAGACTGACCCGGAGCTCGGCCACTCACGCCACCCCGCACACCAGCCAGCACCATACGGGTGCCCTGCTGCCCGAAGCAGGGGCCAAGCTCGAAGAAGGAGGCATCCCCGCTGAAGCCCTGCCCGTGAGCCAGATTCCGCCCAAGGGCACGCAGCAGGTTGATGATTGGTGTCGGCCGCAGCTGGTTCAGGTCCGTTGCAATCGGGTTCAGCAACCGGTCCTGCTCCCGTCCTTCTTCAAACAGGGCCGCATCCTGATCGGACACGAAGGAAAAACCAACGGTCTCCATCAGGCCACGCCCCGCACACAGGCGGCGCAGAAGGGCTACCCGGGCCTGCTGTGGTGTCACCGCCGGAGCAGGCACCATATGGGCACGGGGCAGGGACAGGGCCGGAACTTCATCCAGACCACGGATGCGCAGAACCTCCTCGACCAGATCGGCCTCGGCTTCCATGACCTCCACACTGGCGGCAGCCCGTTCGGCCACAGCGGCATCGAGCGTGACAGCCTGTGCCAGACCATGCCCTGCCGCCACGTCATTCCGCCATGACGGCACGGAGAACACGGCCTTCTCTGCCGTGCGCTCCTGCACCTCAAACCCCAGGGCCTCGAGGATGTCCACGGCCCTGTCCGCCTCGATCTCCAGACCGCCCAGCGAGGCCAGACGCTCGAAACGCAGGCTGGCGGTTCTCTGCCATGCCGGTTCCGCCCCCGCCTCGGTCACCTCACTTGGCGTGCCGCCACACAGCTCCACGATCAGGGCCGTGGCGGCTTCCAGACCGGAACGTACGAGAGCCTGATCCACACCACGCTCGAAACGGTAACGGGCATCCGTCTGCACCCCAAGGCGGCGGCCTGTCAGGGCGATGCGCACCGGGTCAAACAGGGCGGATTCCACGAAGACATCGACCGTCTCATCGGTCACCGCACTGGCCTCACCGCCAATGATGCCCGCCAGCGACTGCACCCCGGCCTCATCCGCAATGACAAGATCATCCGTACCCAGAACCAGCTCCTGCCCATCCAGTGCACGGAAATGCTCCCCCGTGCCGGATGTCAGGGAAAGCCTGTCACCGGTCAGGCGGGCGGCATCAAAAACATGCAGCGGCCGCCCGACATGCATCATCAGATAATTGGTCACATCCACCAGGGCGGACTGCGGCCGCAGCCCCACGCTCTCCAGACGACGCTTCAGCCAGACCGGGCTGGGGCCATTCTTCACGCCACGGATCAGCCGCCCCGTAACATAACGGCAGGCCGGGTGGCTGATCTCCCACTGGATCGGGCTTTCACCCTGCCCTTCCACCGTCTCCGTCAGCCACGGCTTCAGGGTGCCCAGCCCCGCAGCGGCGAGGTCACGGGCAATGCCCCGGACGCTCAGCGCATCGCCACGGTTGGGCGTGATGGCAATCTCGATGACGGGGTCATCCAGCCGGGCATGGCGGACATAATCCTCACCCAGCGGAGAACCATCAGGCAGTTCAGCAATGCCATTGGACTCCTCACCGATCCCGAGCTCCCGCAGGGAGCAGAGCATCCCGTTGCTGGCCTGTCCCCGAATCTTGCCGGGCTTGATCGTCATGTCACTGCCGGGAATGTAGGTCCCCGGCGGAGCGAAAATGACATGCAGCCCCGTGCGGGCATTCGGCGCACCACAGACGACCTGAACGTCCTCGAAGCCCTGACCGGCCGAGACACGGCAGAGCTGAAGGCGGTCTGCATCCGGATGGGGGGAAGCCTCCAGAATCTTTGCCGTACGGAACCCGGCCAGACGTTCCGTCAGGTCATCCACGCTTTCGACCTCAAGGCCGATGCGGTTCAGCGTCGTGCATATCTCGTCCAGAGAGGCGGTAAAATCGAGGTGATCCCGCAGCCATGAGAGTGAAAATTTCATGTCAGAAACCCTCCGTCAGCGTTGCCGGGGACAGTGATGAAAAACCGTAATGACGCAGCCAGCGCAGGTCACTTTCATAGAAGGACCGCAGGTCCGTGATGCCATTCTTCAGCATGGCCAGACGTTCGATCCCCATGCCGAAGGCAAAGCCCTGCCACTCTGCCGGGTCCAGCCCGCAGTTGCTCAGCACCCGGGCATGGACCATGCCGGCACCCAGCACTTCCAGCCAGTCCGCCCCGGCGCCGATCACGCCTGTCTCCCGGGACCAGCCGATGTCAATTTCCATGGATGGTTCGGTAAAGGGGAAGTAGGAGGCACGGAACCGGACAGGCAGGTCCGGCTGACCAAAGAAGGCCCGCAGGAATTCGGTCAGGCAGCCCTTCAGATGGCCCAGCGTGATGCCTTTCTCGATGACCAGCCCCTCGCACTGGTGGAACATGGGGGAATGGGTGGCGTCATGATCGGCCCGGTAGGTCCGGCCCGGTGCGATGATGCGGATGGGGGGCTTCTCACCCAGCATGGTGCGGACCTGCACGCCGGATGTCTGCGTCCGCAGCACCCGCAGGTCCTCGCCTTCTCCGGCTGCCGGAAGGTAGAACGTGTCCTGCTCTGTCCGGGCCGGATGATGTTCCGGCGTGTTCAGGGCGGAAAAATTGTGCCACTGGCTTTCAATGTCCGGCCCTTCCGCCACATGGAAATCCATCGCCCCGAAGATGGTCGTGATTTCCTCGATCGTCCGGCTGACGGGATGGATGAGACCGGCCGGTGCCGGGGCGGGAGGCTGGGTGATGTCCACCGTCTCCTCCGCCAGACGCTGCTGGAGGGCCAGCTCCTCGATCTCCCTGCCACGCTGCTCGATCAGGGCCGTCAGCTCGTCACGCAGGCGGTTGAGGGCCTGCCCCCGCTCTTTCCGCTCCTCGTGCGGGAACGAACCGAGCTGCCGGAGCAGGCCGGTCAGTTTGCCTGAGCGTCCCAGCGTCCCCACACGGACAGCATCCCATTCCCCATGGGTGCTGGCCTGTTTCAGGGCCGCCAGTGTCTCATCCTTCAGAGTGTCGAGGTCATTGGCCATAGCCTGTCTTCCATCATCTCATGAGCCTGTTTCAGGAACGCTTCCTGCCCCGGCCCCTGAAGGTCCGGATGTTGAAACGTTTCTGAAGCAGCCTCAAAGAAAAACGGGCTGCTCCGTTGCCAGAACAGCCCGCCAATCATCAGTCCCATTCCTCACGGTCCATCAGGAACAGACCATGAAGCATGAGGAATCCCCTTACAGGGCTGCCTGAGCCTTGCGTACGATCTCGGCAAAGGCCGCTGCATCGTCATAGGCGATGGCAGCCAGAACCTTACGGTCGATCTCGATCCCGGCCTTGTTCAGACCGTTGATGAAACGGCTGTAGGTCAGGCCATGCTCACGCACGGCAGCGCTGATGCGCTGGATCCACAGGGAGCGGAAATCACGCTTCTTGTTGCGGCGGTCGCGATAGGCATAACGCAGTGCCTTCTCGACGCGCTCCAGAGCGATGCGATAGTTTGTGGAAGAACGCCCGCGATAGCCTTTGGCCAGATCAAGGACCTTCTTGTGACGGGCGTGGGTGGTCGTACCCCGTTTAACACGTGCCATGGTTTCTTAACTCCTTATGACAGCCCGTAGGGTGCCCACTGTTTGACGGTACGGGCATCCATGTCCGTCATTGTCTGCGGACCACGGTTGCTGCGCTTCATCTTCTGCGGACGGTTAATCAGGCCATGGCGTTTGTTGCCGGGACCACAGGTCACCTTGCCAGTCGCGGTGATCTTGAACCGCTTCTTGACCGAAGACTTCGTCTTCAATTTGGGCATTTTCATCTCCTTACAGTTCTGAAGTTCCCATTCCCCTAGTGGACAACGGAAACCGCACGGCCGGGCATGCCACATCATATGGCCCGGGCGCGTGCACGACCTGTTGGCGCTTATAGGGACAACGGGGGACGGCCTCAAGCAAAAACCGCATCAGAACGGCATGTTTTTTGAGCAGTGAGCATTAACTATTGTGAAGTAAATATCACATGGTTGTGAATATGATGATAGAGGCACTCATCCAGTCCGAATTATTACCCCCTGATGCTTGACCCATGGCCCCTTCCCTGTGCTTAAAGGCAGGAGATCATCATCCATGACGGGACATTCCTGTCAGGGCAACGCTTATCCAGGTTGAGTGATCGAGTTTAACAACACTGAGGCTTATCCATGTCCTCCACTTCCCGTACGGGGGGAATCTGGGTCTCGCTGGTTGCCATCCTCATGGCGATCGTCGGCCTGCTGCTGGTTGCCGGTGGTATCTATGCCATCAGCGAAGGCGGTCCCTTCTATTATCTCATCAGCGGGCTGGGCACGCTGCTCAGCGCGTTCTTCGTCCATAAACGGAAGCCGATCGGCCTTGCTGTCTATGCGGTCGTCCTGCTTGGCACGCTCATCTGGGCTCTCTGCCTCGTAGGCCTCAACCTCTGGAGCCTCGTGCCCCGGCTGGATGTGGTCATCGTCATCGGCATCGTCCTTCTGCTTCCTTTCATCCGCCGTCCGCTGGCTGCCAACCGGCTGGCCACCATTCCTCTGGGCATCGGCGTGGTCCTCAGTGCCCTGGCACTGGTGGTTTCCGCCTTCATGGACCCGTATGACATCGGTGGTTCCCTGCCTACGGAGCAGGTCAATGCCAGCCCGGCAAACCCGGACAACGTGCCGGATGGTGACTGGACCTCCTACGCACGCACGCAGGATGGCAATCACTGGTCCCCTCTGACACAGGTCAACAGCCAGAACGTCAACCAGCTGAAGGTTGCCTGGGTCATGCGGACCGGTGACCTGCCGGACAAGTCCCGCGACCCGGGTGAGGCCACCAACGAGGCCACGCCGCTGGAGTTCGACAACACACTCTATTTCTGCTCCCTGCATCAGAAGGTCTTTGCCGTCGATGCCGTGACCGGGAAGACGAAATGGGTGTTCGACCCCAAGCTGAACGTCAATCCTGGCTTCCAGCATCTGACATGCCGTGGCGTCAGTGCCCACACGAAGCCTGAAAATGCTGTCGACAGCAGCGGCCAGCCTGTCACCACGACAGACTGCACCAAGCGCATCATTGCCATGGTCAATGACGGCCGCATGGTCGAGATCGACGCACAGACAGGCAAGGTCTGCCAGGGCTTTGGGGACAACGGCCAGGTCGATCTGCGCTTCTCCCACCAGCCTTACACGACGGCTGGGGAGTATGCCCCGACATCACCGCCCGTCGTTACCGACAAGCTGATCATCGTCAACAGTGCAGTGAAGGACAACGGCTCCGTCCACCAGCCTTCCGGGGCAACACGGGCCTATGACGTCTACACGGGCAAGCTTGTCTGGGTATTCGACGCCGCCAATCCTGACCCGAATGAAATGCCGAGCGAAGAGCATCCGCATTTCCATCCGAACTCCCCCAACTCCTGGTCCGTCTCGTCTTACGACAAGAACCTGAACATGGTGTACATCCCCATGGGGGTTGGCACGCCTGACCAGTGGGGTGGCTACCGTGACAAGGATGCCGAGCGCTATCCGCCGGGTGTCATTGCGCTGAATGCGGACACGGGCAAGCTCGTCTGGTTCTACCAGACCGTCCATCATGACCTCTGGGACATGGATGCCTCCGCACAGCCCAACCTTGTGGACATCACCCAGAAGGATGGCAGCCTGGTTCCGGCCATCTACATCCCGACCAAGAGTGGTGACATTTTTGTTCTGGACCGCCGCACCGGCAAGCCGATCGTTCCGGCACCGGAGGTTCCTGCCCCGGGTGGCGCTGCCACGGGTGACCATACAAGCCCGACCCAGCCCCATTCCGAGCTGAGCCTGCGCCCGAAAGATCCGCTGTCCGACCGTGACATCTGGGGGGCCACGATCCTTGACCAGATGGTGTGCAGCATCTACTTCCACAGCCTGCGTTACGAGGGGCCCTATACGCCGCCTTCCACGCAGGGGACGCTGGTTTTCCCTGGCGATCTGGGCATGTTCGAGTGGGGCGGCCTTGCGGTTGATCCTCGCCGCCAGGTAGCCTTCTCCAACCCCATCTCCATTCCGTTCGTCTCCACTCTGGTTCCCCGTGGCCCGGGCAACCCGCGCTGGCCCGACCCGAATGGTGACAAGGGTGGCAGCGGCGGTGAGACGGGTCTCCAGCCGAATTACGGCATCCCGTACGCCGTCAACCTGCATCCCTTCCTGGACCCGCTGTTTGCCAAGTTCGGCCTTTTCGTGCCGTGCCGCACGCCACCATGGGGGGCTGTCGCCGGGATCGACCTGCGCACCAACAAGGTTGTCTGGCAGCACCGCAATGGTACGCTGCGTGACTCCCTGCATGGCTCGTCCCTCCCGATCCAGCTGCCACCCATCAAGATCGGTGTCCCGAGCCTTGGTGGCCCGCTGGCAACGGCTGGCAATGTAGCCTTCCTGACATCATCGCAGGACTACTACATCCGGGCCTATGACCTGACGACCGGCCATGTCATCTGGAAAGACCGTCTCCCTGCCGGGGCACAGTCTGCACCGATGACCTACAGCATCAACGGTCGCCAGTACATCGTGACCTACGCTGGTGGGCATGGCTCCTTCCTGAGCCGGATGGGTGATTATCTGATCGCCTATGCTCTGCCGGAACAGGCCGAGAAGAAGTGAGACCCTGACAAACAGGTTGTCACAAAACAGAAAAGGGGAGGTCCAGCCGGGCCTCCCCTTTTTTCATCATGCAACTGATCCCGGACCATACAGGCCAGCAGCCAATATCCTTCCCGTGCAGCACTATCAGTAACCCGGGACGATGGAGACAATTCCAGAGCCCTGTCCCCCACCCAACCTCAATTGATAATATTTGGTAATGACTGGCCGTTATTCTTTAAAAATAACATAGACTTCACTATCAGCAGCCTGAATTTCCTGTATAGGATAATGCCAGCCTATTCGTTCCCTGTTCTGACAGAAGGAAAACCCCCCATGATGTTCCGTCGCATGGCCACATTCGCCCTCATTGCCAGTGCCCTGACCAGCCAGGTTGCCTTTGCCGCCTCTCATGGCAAGGCTCACCACTGCCGCAATGAGAAAGGTCAGTTCACAAAGTGTGAAAAGCCGAAGGCCAAGCCCTGCCGCGACAAGAACGGCAAATTCAGCAAGTGCAACACTCAGGATGCCGCCAGCGCCAAGCCGTCCGAAAAGGCCGAAGCTACAGCTGACAGCGTGAAGGACAGCTCCAACCCGATGAAGTCCGACATGCCTGCCACCGATGCTGCAGCTCCGGCCACGCACTGAGACACGGGGACAGCCCCTGCATGAAAATGCCCTCTGGTTTTACCGCCAGAGGGCATTTTCTGTTCCGGCCAACGGCTCAGACTGCGGCGGCTCTTTGCCGGATGGCTTTTGCCATGGCCTCCACGCCATTGCCCCGATTGGCTGAAAGCGCCTTCACCAATCCCAGCTCATGCAGAAAAACCGGGTCAGTCGCCAGAATCTCATCCCGTGTACGACCGGAATAGACACGCAGCAGCAACGCCACCAGCCCTTGAACGATAGCGGCGTCAGACGCACCAGCAAAAAACAGACATCCGTTTTTTTCCTCAGCTTCAAGCCAGACCTGGCTCTGGCAACCCGGCACCCGGTGAGCGTCATCCTGCCAATCCTGCGGAAAGTCCGGCAGTTTCCTCCCCATCTCGATGATGTACTGATAACGCTCCATCCAGTCATCGAACAGCGCCAGTTCATCCCCGATGGCCGTGATGGCCTGTGCTGCATCATCTTCCTGCGGCTGAACAAAACAGGCTTCCCTATCGGCCATGCCATCCCCCTTCCTTCATCAATTTATGTTCGTGCGATCCATCATAACTGGAGGCACCAAAATGGGAACCGCTCCCCTCCGAAATGTCTTCGGCTCACTGTTTCAGCAAGGGTAACAGAAGACGCATCACCGTTCCCTCTCCGGGCCGGCTCTGCACAACAACATCCCCATGATGGGCCAGAACGAAACTGTAAATGCCAGCCAGCCCCAGCCCTGTGCCTTTCCCCGCCTGCTTGGTGGTGAAAAAAGGCTCAAAAATATGGCGCTGGACCTCTTCACTCATGCCTTCCCCTTCGTCCCGGACATCAAGTGCCAGCGCATGATCCTGCTCGCAACTGGATGGGGCAGCAGGCAGGACGTGGCGTATCCGGCTGGCAGAAAGAGTCACGGTCCCGCCATCAGGCATCGCATCCCGGGCATTCACACACAGGTTGAGCAGGGCCATTTCCAGCTGTTCCGGGCAGGTCAATACAGGGGGAACAGTCCCTTCCGGGAGGTCCAGCACAAAACGGATGGCCGGGACGGCTCCATAAAAACCATGCCGGAACAGGCTGGCCCGTTCCTCCAGAAAAGCCGCGATGTCAAACGGGCGCACCGTCCCACCATTCCGCCCCGCCCGGCCAAACTGAAGCAGACGGCGGGTCAGCCCTTCCCCCCGTTCCACGGTCTCCAACGCCCGGGCCAGCCATTTCTTCTGGATGGCACGGGCCGCTTCATCTCCCTGCAACTGCCCGGAAAGAGCCTCCAGACAATTACCCAGAATGGTGAGCAGGTTGTTGAAATCATGCGCGACACCACCGGCCAGACGACCCAGGGCTTCCAGCCGCTCACCCCGGTTCAGCCGGTCTTCCACCATCACACGCTGGGTCACGTCCCGATCCATGCTGACCTGCCAGGCCTCTTTCAGCGGGACATCCTCCGGCCATTTCAGCGCCAGGCGGACAATCTCGTGCCAGCGTCTCTGCCCATCTTCCGCCACGACCTCCAGAAGCTCCTCTGCCTGCCCGTCCTCCCAGACCTTTTCCCGCAGACGGGCAATCACAGGCTGAAGAATGGCCGTGTAATGGTCACTCTCGCACGTCCCCTGATGATGCCGGTTGCTGCGGATACAACGGCCTTGCGCATCGGAAAAAACCAGACCGAACGGCAGGCTCTCCATGAGGCCATGCAACAGGGCCTGCTCCACCTTCAGGGCCCTCTGGGCCTGCCATGTCCTGTGTGCCTCATGGACGAGGGACAGCACATGGTCCGCCTCCCACGGCTTGTGCACATAGGCAACGATCCTGCCGTGATTCAGGGCTGCCACAACGGCATCCAGATCCGCATATCCTGTCAGCAGAATAGCCCGGGCGTCGGAGCAGGCACTGGCACGGCTGAGAAACTGGTCCCCTGTCATGCCCGGCATCCTCTGGTCTGAAATGATGACCGAAATCTCCGGATGGGCGGCCAGCAGGGCAAGGGCCCTGCCAGGCTCGGCCGCTGTCAGAACCGTGCAGCTTTCCTCCAGCAGATCCCCGAGTGCCACGAGAATCTCTTCCTCATCATCCACCAGAAGAACACAAGGTTGGGCCTCGATACTGTAAGGCTCGTTCATGCCGTTTTTACTTCCTCCTGTGCCCTGTGCCGTTCAGGCTCCCGCACAGCCCAGCCTTCTGCCGTCTCGTGGACAGGAAGGCGAATCACGAAATATGCACCACGCCCGCCATTGGTCTGCCCATCTTTCTGGCAGCCATCTCCAGCCTCACAGGCGTCTGTCACGTCGATGGTTCCACCATGGGCCTGCACGATGCCATGAACGATGGAAAGGCCCAACCCTGTCCCTTCCCCCTGCGCCTTCGTGGTGAAGAACGGGTCAAAAATCCAGGGGCGGATCGACTCTTTTATGCCTGGACCATTGTCACTTACCGTAATTTCATAAACATCATCGTAAAGACGGGTCGCAATCCGTATCAGCCCATCATGATGCTTCTGCCCTTCCCGCCGCATATCATTCAGCGCATCGGCAGCATTGGCAATGAGATTCATGACAGCCTGATGGAACAGTGTTTCCTGGCAGACCAGCTGCCGGGGTGCCTCAAGCTGGCAGTCCACGGCAATGGACCTGCCAAGCCTATGGCGGACCAGGGCCAGCCCTGTCTCTATCGCCTCGCCCACATCCACCATGCGCCACTCTCCTTCTTCCAGACGGGAGAAACGGCGCAGACGCACGACCAAGTCCCGGATACGCCCCAGCCCTGTCTTCATCGCAGCCAGACGGTCCCTGGCCCGCCGAATGCGGGTCTGACCATCCTCATCCTGCACGACAGTATCCATCCAGTGCAGGCATCGCTCGACCGTATCGGCATGACCCAGAGTGAACGCCAGAGGATTATTGATCTCATGGGCAATGCCGGCCACCAGCTCTCCCAATGAAGCCATCTTGGCCGTCTGGACCAGTCGGGCCTGTGTCTGCACCAGCTCCTCATTCGCCTTGGCCAGCTCCTTGTTGGCTCTGGCCAGAGCCTCCGCCAGCGAGGCCTGCGCCTGTGCAGCCTCCAGCGCCAGAGCCGACTGCTGGCGTTCCATCTCCCGCTGATGAAACGCCTCATTCTCCCGCCGCCGCCGGACCATGGCCCGGATGCGCAGAGCCAGCACCATGGGCGTCATGTCACTCGGAACAAGGTCCTCCAGGCCAGCTTCCAGAAAAGCCACGCAGGATTCACCCCGGAAGCGGGCTGCCTGTATGATGCAGAGAATGCGGAACGGTGTACCCCCCTGCTCCCGCAGGGCCTGGCGGCGCTGGTCCAGCAGACGGCAGAAAGCGAGGTCTGTCTCGTTATCCTGTATGTCCTCCAGCACGATGCAGTCCGGCCCGTCCGGGCCTGTCAGCCAGCCGCCATTCAGCAGATCACTGGAGCGGGTGACAGAGGTCACCGTGTGTCCATCCCGCCAGAGAAGCTCCCCCAGCCCAGCCTCCTCCGTGCCGTCCCGGCTGTTTTCATGATCCATGATGCTGGGGTCATTCCAGAAATCCAGCAGGGTCTCATCATCAGGGGCACGGACGATGACAACCCTGGCCCGCCGCATGTGCCATTGGGGATGAAGCTGGCGCTTTTCTTCCGCCAGATGCAGGAGCGTGCGTATCCGCAGCAACAGCAGGTCAGAATGGGCAGAGCTGGAAAGGTAGGCATCGGCCCCGCTTTCAAAGCAGTCCAGCTCAACCCGTGAGGATACATCCTCCGTCAGCATCAGCACCGGTACGCCCTGCATGGCAGGAGTCGCCTTGGCACGGCGAACGAACTGCCCGGCGCTCATGCCTTTCTGGAGAGTGCAGCAGATGACCATGTCCACCTGATTGATACGACAGCGGGCCTCCAGCACTTCCAGCATCATTTCAGCACTCTGCCGGCAGACAACATCCATCCCCTCCCTGCGCAGAAGCTCATGGACCCGACTGTGAGCAGGACCGGCTGGATCCAGAAGAAGAACATGGACATCTTTTTCATCCAGCGTGGGTAAGATTTGCATTACGCCTCTCTTGAAGCTAGGTGCAGAAGCAGGAGGACAGAACAGAGGCCCCTCCGCCCTGCTTTCCGTCTCCCTCGCCATTACTATGCCATTGCCAGCCCGGCTGTCTTGCAGGAAGGTCTGAAACATTCATGGATACATCGCCCTCTTCCTCCCATTCCTCCCCGGCACGGGGCGAACGCCTGCTCTCGGCCACGCCATCACGCCAGCAGCAGGGCGGAGCCATCATGGGGCGGGTCCTGCTCAACCTCATATGGGCCGTGGCGCATTTCGTTTTCAGCTTTCTCATTCAGCTGACAGAACTGTTTGCTCCCATCCTGCTCATCCTTGGCGTCGGCTGGTCCCTGCTGCCGCACCTTGTCACCGTTGCCACGGCCAATCTCGGGTCCCTCACGGAAGACCAGCAGACGCATGAGATCGTCAACCACATCGCCCATACCATCCCCGAACAGCTCATGGTAGCCGGTCACACCCTTACACCGCACGGGCTGATAAAGGATGGTCTGCTCCTCATGGCTCTGGCAGCAGCCTCCTCCACGGCGGCGGCCTGGCTGGCCCGGAGGCTCTGAGGCACAGCCATGCGGAGCCCTGCATGATCGCCCTGGAGACGCTTCCGCTGCCTGTCGGCACGTCTCTCGTGCCGGGTGGCGTGCAGCACCTGTCCCTGCGGCTGGAACGGGGTGGCACCCTCTGGGTGACAGGCCCTGCCGAAGCGGGCAAGACAGCCCTGCTGGATACCATCGCCCTGCGCCGCCCTGCCACGGGCGGGATGATGACCCTCCTCAACCATGCCGCAGGACCCGGTCTTTCCGTACGGGGTCGCAGGCAGCTCCAGCAGCGCATCGGGTACATCGAGGCAGCCCCCCTTTTCATGGACCGCCTGACGCTGGCGGACAATATTGCCCTGCCGCTGGAGCTGAACCACCTGCGCAGAGCAGATGTGAAACGGGAAACCGACTCCATCATCCGCTGGTTCGGGCTGGAGAGCCATGCACAGCTTCTTCCTCACTCACTCAGTCAGACCATGAGAATGCGGGCCGCCTGTGCCCGGGCCCTGATCACCCAGCCTTCCATCGTCTTGGTAGATGAACCAGCCCTGACCCTCTGCCCTGTCCTGCGGGATCATCTTCTTTCCACCCTGCGGGGCCTGGCCAGAAATGGCACCACAACCCTTCTGGCCATGCAGCACCAGCCAGAAGGGACAGACCCTGATGACCAGCTCCTGACCCTGCCCCGGCTCCCCCCATCACCGGAAGTCTCCATTTCTTCTGCCTCCGGGAATGATCTGGCAGCCCCGCTGATCCTGTCCCCCAGAGATGAAAGGCTGCTCCCATGACATGCCTGTCCCGTGCTACAGACCGGCCTGCCCTATGGCCCCTGCTGCTTGGCCTCTGTCTCGTCACATGGCTGGCCGGGCTGGCTCTGGCCCTGCCCCATGGTGTGGATGGAGCTGTCCAACGCTGGGAAGGACAGGTGAACAGCCAGATCGTCATCGCCCTGCCTGTGATCGGCAAGGAGGCTCCCGCCCTGGCGGACAGCCTGCCCAAAGCCCTGACCGCCACATTCCCCGAAACCCACGCCACCCTCCTGCCAGAGCAGGAGGTTTCCCGACTTCTGGCCGCATGGTCCACCCCGTGGGAGGGGCCTCTCCCCAGGATTCTCACCCTCTCGTATCATGGGGACATGACCAGACTGGCCGCCTTTATTCACAGCACCGCCCCAGAGGCCATCATCGTTCCGCCGCCGCCCCAGCTGACAAAGCTTACCCCACTCATGACAGTCCTCCAGCAGACTGCACGCCATGTCGCCCTGATGGCTGGGCTGGCAGCCGCCCTGATCGTTCCCGCCCTGCTCTATCTGGCAGCCAGAACCGTCGCTCTGGCCAACCGGCAGCAGCAGGCCGTCCTGTGGAGACTGGGCGGAAAGCTGTCCGTCCTTCACCGTATTTTTGCCCGGCGGGTCGCCCTGATGGCCTTTCTGGGCAGCCTTGCAGGCATCGTCCTGCTCCTGCCTTCACTGGGCTTCATCACCGCTGCTCTGCACCCTCTGCTGCGCCTGCCACCCGCAGAGGGAAGCATGTCGTCCTTCATCTCTCCATCACTGCTGCCAGTCCGGCTCTGGCTGGCCTTTTCCCTGATGCCGGTCCTGATGGCACTGGCGGGCTGGGCCATGGTGCATCTGGTCTGTGCCAGACAGGAGCAACAGGCATCATGAAACGGCCGGGCCCCACTGTCTGGTCTCTCTTCTCTGGTGGGGTGACCATCGCAGGATGGCTCATGCTGGCCAGTTTCATTTATTTCTGTGCCGATGCCCTGCGCCCCTCACCGGACCTGCACAGCATCCCGGCTGACTGCGACGGCATCGTTGCGCTGACGGGCGGCAAAAACCGCATAGAAGCCGGAATTGCCCTGCTCCAGCAGAAACCGGAGCGACTGCTCCTGATCTCCGGCGTTTCCCCCCATACGGGGCTGAACCATATTCTGGCCGCCACGGGAATCGGCCCGCTGCCGCCGGATCTGACGCAGCGCATCAGCCTTGGATATCGGGCCGCCACTACCATCGGCAATGCATGGGAAACCGCCCAATGGGCAAAGCAGAAAAACCTGCATCATCTTGTTCTGGTCACGGCGGGGTATCACATGCGCCGCTCCCTGCTGGAGTTCCACGATATTGCCCCGCAGCTTCAGTTCACCCCCTACTGGGTGCAGCCTCCCGCCATGAGCACCCCCTTTCATCCACACACCATGCTGCTGATGTTCAGCCAGTACGGAAAGCTGATCGGGGCCTTCATCCGTCTCATGGTCCTCCACCAGCCGGACCATGCCCAGGAAGGATTCCGCCCTGTTCCTCCAGCTTCAGGAACACCTCCCGCCTGATTTCTGGCTCGCCCATCTTTTTCCCTTGCTCTTCGGATAGATTCTGCGCCATGCAGGGAGCATTATGATGAGTCTCGTCCGTGGCAGCCTGTTCAACCTGTATCTCCTGATTCTGACCCTCGTCATGGGGGTCTTCGCCTTTCCCATCCGCCTGCTCAACCGGCGGGATGCCGCCTTGGGCTATGCCAAGCTCTGGTCCAGGGCCGTGCTCTGGGGGCTGGAACGCCTCTGCGGCATCCGCATCGTCATCAGCGGGCAGGAGAACCTGCCTGATGGCCCTGCGCTCATTGCCTCACAGCATCAGTCTTTCTTTGATGGTTTTGTCTGGATGAATACCGTGCCGCTGCCGGCCTATGTCATCAAGAAGGAACTGACATCCATTCCGCTGGTCGGCCCCATGCTCATTCTCAGCGGCATGATTCCTGTCGATCGTTCCGGCGGATCTCAGGCCCTGCGGGGCATGATGGATGCCGTGGCAAAGGCACAGGGAGCCGGGCGACAGATCATCATCTTCCCGCAGGGCACACGCACGAAACCCGGTCAGGCTGTTCCGCTACAGAATGGCGTCATCGCTCTGGCCCGGCAGGCCACCTGCCCCATCCTTCCCGTAGTGACGAATTCCGGCCTGTTCTGGCCACATTCCCCGTGGCGGAAATACCCCGGCACGCTCCGGGTTGCCATCGGGAAGCCTCTCGCCGCCAGCCTGAAGGGACGTGACCTCATACCGGCCATCAGCGGCGCCTGGGAGGCACTCTGCAAGGAACATGACCTGCCCCATGAAGCTGTGGAAAACTCTGTGGATGTGAAGAAGGATAACCAGTAATTCCTGTCCCGCACGGAATGGACGCAGGTATAGACCATGAAAGTGCTGCCCTGTGGGTATCTGCCTAACCATCTGTAATACAACACATTTCATGAGGACTGCAGAGGGCCTCCCTTTTTGCCCCGTATCAACATTCTGGTGTGATTACTCTACAAAAGGTGAAGAACCTTCTGGGGACAAAGTAACAGGCCCGTCGTTCTATCCTTCTTCCACAGCGGAGGACAAATCTTGAGCCTGTTCCGCCGCCATTTCATCCTGATCACCTCCTGTCTGTTCCTCGCTCTTCTGGCAGGCAGCTGGGGGTTGTACCTTCGGACGCAGGCCCTGCTTTCCAACCAGCTGGCCCATCTGGCCGTCCAGTCCCTGCCTTCGGACGGTCCCACCCCAACCCTGACCATACAGAGAACCTCTGCCAGAGGATGGCCTTTCGGGGCCTGGCGTCGGCTTTACGGCGTGTCCTTTCACACCCATCTCAACGGGGCCGATATTGTCGGGGCCACCCCCATGCTCCGCCTGGGTGGGAACTGGCTGGACTGGGCACATTCCCTGACCACACGGACCGAACTTCCGCTACAGCTGCCGGACAGCACCATCCTCCGCATGGTCCGCAACGGCGAAAGCCTGACCCTGCGCCTACGCAAGGCAAAACTGCGCATCAGCAAGGAAAGTCTTCCCTGTCCACCAGATGCCAGATGCCATGACCACGGCACGCTGCCCCTGTACTGGGCACATTTCCGCATTGCTGAACTGGAACTGGCCTTCTCCCGCCTGTCACACAGCCTCATGCTGAATCACCCTGCCGGGACCATCCGTTTTGCACCGCAGTCCCTGTCGCAACCTGACCCTGCCCTGCAGAACAGGCCTCTGCTTTCCGCTGCCATCACGGCCAGAGAGCTGACCTATCCCTCCTCATTTCTACAGAATTTTCGGGTGGAACAGGTTCATGCTGCTTTTGCCCTGCTACCCGGCACCGGCACGACACCCCTCAGATTGCCGCCAGAAACCGATCATGCCACATCCTCCTGGCCTGACATTCCGTTACAGCTCAGGCTTCATGAGCTCAGTGCCACCATCCATCCGGTGGCTCCGGGAAAACAGGACACGCCACCGCCGCATCTCTCCCTTGGTGGCAAACTTTATGTCCCGGCCTTTTCTGGCATTCTGTCCGTCAGTCTGACCAACTGGCAGGAGCCCCTGCATGATCTGCTTCAGAGTTCATGGATCCAGCGCAACGTACCCATCGCCATGCAGGGGCTCCTGAACGACATGATGACCAGCCCCCGGATGCTGTCCCTCTCCTCCCATCCCCTGACGGTCAGCATCCCTCTTGACCACGGCGTTCCCCCGGGGCTTTCATCCGACCATTTGCAGACCCTGTACAGCCATTTCCGCCAGCTTGCTCCTCATCCTCAATGACCTTCCAGAGCCTTTGCCCGACAGACCTGATTACCGTTCTCATGACATTGGGCGATGATGCACCCCACGTCGCCCTGCTGCGCCATGACCGGGACACTCCCCCCCTGGAGGAAAGCCATCATTCCCTGCAGAAACGCCTCTGCCATTGGGCGGAAACCCTGACACACTGCCCCATCGGTTACATGGAGCAGCTCTATACATTCAGCTCCTTTCCCATACGGGAACAGACGCCCCATATTCACATCACCTATCTGGCCCTGAGCCACAGCCATCCACGGGACTGTCACGGTTCGCTTTACCAGCGTTTCCCCTGGGAAGACCGCCGGGACGAAAGCGGCAACAAGCAGCTGGCCGAGTTCATCACGGCCATCAGGCAATGGGCCGACGACAATGAGGAACGCCAGAGCCGCATCGCTCCAGCCTTTGGGCTGGATGGCCTGCCGTGGGACGATACCCGTGTTCTGGAGCGTTACGAACTGCTGTGGGAATCCGGGCTGGTGCCACGCAGCCCGCCCAAACAGAAAAACACGGACCGGGATGACCGTCGCCTTCTCGCCACGGCCCTGTCCCGGCTACGTGCCCGCACCCGCTACAGTCCAGCCGTTTTTGAGCTGCTTCCTTCGTCTTTCACTCTTCTACAACTGCAACAGGCGATGGAAACGGTATCTGGCCGCCTCATGCACAAGCCCAACTTCCGCCGCCTTGTCCTGCATCAGCAGCTTGTGGAAGAAACTGGCACCTACGACCGCCCAACCGTAGGACGCCCCGCCCAGCTATACCGCTTCCGGCCAGCTGCCATGGCTTCCTGCTATCTGGGAGCGGCATTCTTACCGCTTGAGGTGCCGACTCTTTAAGCGATTTTTATCACGTATGATGGAACTTCATTGAAACAGGCCCATCTTTAGAGAAAGACATCACAAAACTGTCCCAATTTCCCTGTCCTGCTTCTTCCATAAGTTCGTGAAGTGCTGGTACACCCACCGACACTTCCCCAAGGCATATTCACTCAGGGGGCGCGGACTGGCTTTCACTGCTCTCATCATGCAAACGCCCTCCACCAAGAAGACCCGCAGAGTTCGCCGCCATCCCCTTGGCAAGGCCGACGAGCTTCTGCGACATCGATCCGGTAACCAAGCCGCCGCCTGCATGGCCGTGCTACGATAATCCGATATGTTCGCCCGTTGCATCTGCCCGAAAGCAGACAGGCTGCCATGAATGAGCCGAAGCCACTACCGTATTCCAAAGCCAGAAAGAGACAAAGGCTGAGCCTGCGATGATGCCCCCGCCACCATTACCCATCCGGTTCCCGGAGAAGGGCTGACCTTTCCGCCCACATATCTGGCTCCATTCCGGGTATCTCCGGTAACCGTACCCCCCAACCAGAAAACGCCACCTTCCCCTGATTGTGGAGAGCCTCTGCCCAGTCACTCCCATCCAGAATACGCTCCCGAAAGAACGGTACGATCTTTCCTCCTGACACACCCGGAGCAGAAACCCCTTGGCATGGTCTCCAGCAGGGCCTATATTATGCTCATATTGAGTATAACCTTGGTAAGGACCTCTCCATGATGCAGGGCATTGCCCCTTCTCCGTCCCGCGCTGCGCTGTACAGCCCCGTGGCCTCCCTCATGGCCCGGCAGGACTGGGACCGGCTTTTTGCAGATGACATCGAGGCCATTCTCGAGCTGAAGCGCAAGCATAATGCCGTCATCCTCGCCCATAATTATCAGACGCCAGAAATCTTCCACTGCGTGTCCGACATCAGGGGGGACAGTCTGGCTCTAGCCCGTGAGGCCCAGAATCTGGAGCAGGATGTCATCATCATGGCGGGCGTCCATTTCATGGCCGAAACGGTCAAGCTGCTGAACCCCACAAAGACCGTCCTCATCCCGGACGAACTGGCAGGCTGCTCCCTGGCCGAAGGCATCACGGCGGAAAATGTCCGCACCCTGCGGGAACGCCACCCCGGCGTGCCGGTCGTTACCTATGTGAACAGTTCCGCTGCCGTAAAGGCCGAGACGGACGTCTGCTGCACGTCCGGCAATGCACGCCGTGTCGTGGAAAGCCTTGGCGTGCCAGAAGTCATCATGATCCCCGATGAATTCCTTGCCCGGAACATCGAGCGGGAAACCGGCATCAAGATGCACACATGGTCAGCCCGCTGCGAAGTCCATGAACGGTTCACCCCGCAGGAAATCCGCCAGTACCGGCGGATGCATGGCCCTCTCCATATCATTGCACATCCGGAATGCTCACCCGATGTCGTGGCGGAAGCCGACCATGCCGGGTCCACAGCCAGCATGATGGACTACATCGCCCAGCATAAACCTGAAAAGGTCATGCTCATCACCGAATGTTCCATGAGCGACAACCTCGCCGCCATGCACCCGCAGACCGACTTCATCCGTCCCTGCAATCTCTGCCCGCACATGAAGCGCATCACCCTGAAGAACATCCGTCAGGCTCTGGAAACCATGAGCACCGAAGTCACCATCCCGGCTGACCTTCAGGAACCGGCCCGCCGCTCCGTCGAGCGGATGCTGGCCATCAAGTGAAGGACCGTCCCATGCAGGGACATGCCCTTTCCCGCCACGCAGGCTGGCCAGTCATCATCGGGGCCGGGCTGGCTGGCCTCATGGCGGCTCTGGAGATGGACGGCCCCTGCGTGCTGCTTGCTCCCTCCTTCACAGGGGAAGGAACATCCAGCACCCTGGCCCAGGGCGGCATGGCAGCGGCGGTCGGTCCCGGTGACAGTCCGGCCAGCCACGCCGAGGATACGCTCAGGGCCGGTGCCGGTCTGTGTGATCCGGCCATCGTGCAGCGCATCACCGAGGCAGGGCCGGGTGCCGTGGAAACGCTCCTGCGGCTTGGCGTGCCCCTGGCCCATAACGGAAAGGGCCAGCTTGCCCTCCATCTGGAAGCCGCCCACAGCCATGAGCGGATTGTCTTTGCCGGTGGCGACCGAAGCGGGCAGGTCATCCTTCAGCATGTTCTCCAGCAGGCCCGGGAAAAGGACACCATCCACTGGCTACAGGCCACGCTGGAAGGGTTCCACGCCCCTGATGGGACAGTGCAGGGTGTATGGACATCCGCCGGGTTCATCCCCACACGGCACTGCATTCTGGCCAGCGGCGGCTGCGGCGGGCTGTATCAGCACACGACCAGCCCGCTTCCCAACCGGGGTACGACACTGGCTCTGGCCGCATGGGCAGGAGCTACCCTGCGGGACATGGAATTCACGCAGTTTCATCCCACGGCCCTCGTCGCACCGGGCCAGACGGGCCGCCTCTCCCTCATCAGTGAGGCCGTGCGGGGAGCCGGAGCCGTGCTGCGTCTGGATGACGGCCATCGCTTCACGGAAGAACTCGCCCCCCGTGATGTCGTCAGCCGGGCCATCGCTGCCCAGCTGCGGGAAGGACGCACCGTTTTTCTGGATGGACGCTCCCTGCCGGGTGCCCCCTTCAGCGCACGTTTCCCCGGCATCACACAGGCCTGCCGAAAAGCCGGTCTTGATCCGGACACCCAGCTTCTCCCCGTCCAGCCCGCCATGCACTACCACATGGGCGGCCTGAAGGTGGACCAGACAGGCCGCACGACCCTGAAGGGATTGTGGGCCTGCGGAGAGGTCGCCTGTACCGGCCTTCATGGTGCCAACAGGCTGGCCAGCAACTCCCTGCTGGAGGCTCTGGTCTGCGGGAAATGGGCAGGGCGGGACGTCAACACCAGCCGGAACGATGGAACAGCTCCCCCTCCCGCCACGGTACCGGCACGCCCCACCTTCACGACGGACTGGCCTTTCCGGGCTGAAATGCAGCAGCATCTCGGCATTCTCCGCACCCGCACAGGACTGGAAAATTTTCTGGAACGCACCCTGCCACTGGCCCGCCAGAATCTCTGCGCCCTGACCGCCTCCTTCATCGGCTGGGCCGCCCTGAACCGCCCGGAACAGAGAGGGGCACACTGGCGGGAAGACACGCCCGGTCTTCAGCCGCCCCGTCACATCGACATGCAGCTGACCGACCTGCCCCTGTAACCTCCTTCCATCCAGCACCAGGAGACCTATCATCATGGCCCTTGAGACGCTTTTCCTGCCCGACCTGCTCTGGGAACCGGTCATCAGCAACGCCCTGCGGGAAGATTTCGGCACAGGTGGCGACGTCACCACGCAGGCTCTCATGCAGGGCCAGCCCACACTTCGGGCCTCCTTCGTCGCCCGGCAGGATGGACGGCTGGCCGGACTTCCCGGTGCCCGTCTGGCCTTCACGCTTCTGGATGGCCGGACCCGTTTCACACCCTTCAGACAGGAGGGCGACCGCATCACCCGTGGCGACGTTCTGGCCGAGGTGGAAGGCCCGGCCAGCGCCGTGCTGGGCGGAGAACGTGTGGCCCTCAACCTGCTGTCCCATCTCAGCGGAATCGCCACCACCACGGGCCAGATCGTGGATGCCGTGGAAGGTACGGGGGTCAGCATCTGCTGCACCCGCAAGACGCTCCCCGGCCTGCGTGCCCTACAGAAATATGCCGTCCGGGCTGGTGGTGGCAGCAATCACCGCCACAGGCTGGATGATGCCATCATGCTCAAGGACAACCATCTGGCTCTTTTCGGCAGCAACATCCCCGCCGCACTGGCCGCTGCCCGCCAGCGGGCCGGACACCTCATGAAGATCGAGCTGGAAGTGGACTCCCTCGCCCAGCTTGCCGAGGCGCTGGACTGCCCCGACGGGCCGGATGCCTACCTGCTGGACAACATGACCCCCGCCATGCTGCGTGAGGCCGTGAACATGATCGAAGGCCGGGCCATTGCCGAGGCCTCCGGCGGCATCACGCCCGACACGGCCCGCAGCATTGCCGAAAGTGGCGTGGACATCCTCTCCCTCGGCTGGCTGACCCACAGCGTGAAAGCACTGGATATCGGGCTGGACATCCGCACGGCCTGACAACTCAGAACTGGTCTTTCTGCTTCCGCAGGCGGGCCAGTTCTTCCGGCGTCCGGGCCATGAGGAACGGGTTGGTCTGCCGCTCCACGCCCAGCGGAACAGGCACCGAGGGCCGCCCTTCCGCCCGGAGCTGCGCCACCTCTGCCCTGCGGGCCTCCAGCGCAGGGGTGCTTCTGCCCAGTGAGGCAATGAATTTCAGGTTCCCCTGCGTGTATTCATGGCCGGGGCAGAGAAGTGTCCCGTCCGGCAGATCATCAAACTGGCGGAAGCTGGCAAAAAGCTGTTCCGCAGTCCCCTCGAACAGGCGGCCACTCCCACCACTGAACAGCGTATCCCCACTGAAGAGGGCCGGGGTTCCACCCTCCAGCGCATAGCAGAGGTGATCCAGCGTGTGACCCGGTGTGGCCATGACACGGAATGTCAGCCCGGCCACCTTCACCTCATCACCATCCTTCAGCGGGTGATCGACACCTGCCACATCCGCTGGACCATAAACCGGCACGTCGTGGCGCCGTGCCAGTTCTGCCACCCCACCGACATGATCGCCATGATGATGGGTCAGCAGGATGGCAGCCGGAGCCTCTTCTCCCAGCATCGCCTCTGCTGGCCCGGCTTCACCGGGATCGATCACCACCCAGGGGTGCCCCTCCTTACGGACGAACCAGATGTAATTATCCTGAAAGGCGGGAACCGGCCTTATCTCCACACTCATGAAACCTCTCTCCAGACAGGGTTATCCCGCAGGAAACAGCGGGATAACGGAAGCCATGCCTCCAAGATGGCCCCTGCCACCTTTCCCTGCAAGCACACACCCAGCCCTGACCACGCCCTCCCCATCCCCGTCACGAAATACTTGACCCATCCAGCAGGTGACGTATGAGTAATCTCATGTCACTGATCAAATCTCTCAAACTCGTCCTTGCTCCGCCGCACCGTGCGGCAACACCCTTTCTGGGCATCGGCCTTCTGGCTGGTGTGTTCGGGCGGGCCACGCCATGGCGGCTGACACGGGCCCTGGGGACAGCAGGCTTTGCGTTCACAGGCTTCTGCCTCTATTTCTTCCGCAACCCACGGCGGACGTCTCCACAGGGTGAAGGGCTCGTCCTCGCCAGTGCGGATGGACGTGTGACAGGTGTTTCCATGGTCCCGCCGCCGGCTGCCCTGGAGATGGGCAGTGAGCCGGTCTGGCGTGTTTCGACCTTCCTCTCCGTACTGGATGTGCATGTAAACCGTATGCCCGTCAGTGGGACAGTCACGAAAATTGCCTATCATGCAGGCAAATTCCTCAATGCCAGCCTGGACAAGGCCTCCGAACATAATGAACGCAACGAACTGCGCGTAACTCTCCGGGATGGCCGCCAGGTGGCCGTCGTGCAGATCGCCGGGCTGGTCGCCCGCCGTATTCTCTGTGATGTGAAAGAAGGCGAACAGGTGCAGGCCGGGGAGCTGTTTGGCCTCATCCGCTTTGGCTCCCGCACGGACATCTACCTGCCACCGGGTATCACCCCCGATGTCCTGGAGGGGCAGACGATGATCGGAGGCGAGACGGTCATAGCGAAGCTCTGAGGGCCAGACATATGCAGAAGCCATCTTCCGACACGGCCATGGTGCATAGATACCGGCGCAAGCGGCGCCGGGTCCGTGGGCTTTCCTTCAACCGGCTTGTCCCCAACATCCTGACGATGCTGGGCCTCTGTGCAGGGCTGAGCGCCATCAAATTTTCCATGACAGGCCATTTTACCCATGCAGCCGGGGCCCTGCTCATCGCTGCCTGCATGGATGGGCTGGACGGACGCATCGCCCGCCTGCTGAAGGGGACATCCCGTTTCGGAGCTGAATTTGACAGCCTGTCGGACTTTGTCTGCTTCGGCGTCGTGCCGCCCTTCATCCTCATGCTCTGGGCTCTGCCTGCCACGCAGCGGCTGGCCTTCATCCCGTTCATTCTTTTCACGGTCTGCATGGCCCTGCGGCTGGCCCGCTTCAACTCTGCACTGGACGACGATACGGCACCGGAATATGCCGCCAATTTCTTCTCCGGCGTGCCCGCACCGGCAGGGGCAGGGCTTGCACTGTTCCCGGTCTTTCTGGGGCTGGAAGCCAAGCGCAACAACCTGACAGGCATCGAGCATTTCGCCCACTCCCCATGGCTGGCCGCTGGCTGCCTGATCGTCACCGCCCTGCTGCTGGTCTCCACCCTGCCGATCTGGTCCTTCAAGAACTTCAAGGTGCCATCACGCTATATTCTGCCCATGCTGGTCGGCGTCGGTGCCTATGCCGCCATTCTGGTAACAGAACCATGGGGCGCTCTGGCCGCAGCTGGTGTCCTCTATCTCGTCATGATCCCGCTCTCCCGCCGGTCTTACTGGCGGCTGCGGCGTGAGGCAGAAGATGCGTGGGAGCCCGTGGGAGATGAACCACCCTCTGCCAGCTCCACCAACGCCTGAAGAATGGATGCGGGCGACGGCGGGCAGCCAGGAATGGACCCATAGACCCGGCTGAGCGCATGGAGGCCACCCAGCGTGGCGTATGTGTTCTTCCACAATCCACCATCATGGGCGCAGTCTCCCACAGCCACGAGGCTGCGTCCTGCGGGCATGGCCTCCCACGCACTGGCCAGATCGCCTGCGCAGGAGCGTGTCACAGAGCCGGTGACAAGGAGCCAGTCCGCATCCTCCGGATGCTGGACCCTCTGAAACCCGCTCCCTTCCAACGGGTAGGCGCTGCTTCCCAGAGACACCAGTTCCATCGCACAGCCTTCGCAGCTTCCCGCCTCAAGCGTGAACAGCCTGATGCGCCGCCCCTGCCGCCTCACGGGGCGGGGGCGCCATTTCTGTACATCCAGAAAAGCAAGCATCATGGTCAGGGGAGCTGACTGCATGGCAGATGTGATCCTCACAATGGGAACAAAACAGCAGAACCTGTAACAGAAGGTTCATGCCGGGCACTATATAGTGTCCCGGCCCAGAGTGAAGTACCCTCCCCCGCCATGCACCCACCATCCTCCTCACCGCACCCCCATCCCCGCAGAGCACTGCTCATCATCAACCCGACAGCGGGGCATCACTCTCCCCGGCGGCAGGCTGCCTTCGTGAAGCATCTGGAACAGGCCGGGCTGGACGTGCGTGTCATGGAAACCCGCTACCGGGGCCATGCTGCGGAGATCGTGAAAACCCACCTGCCAGAAACGGACCTCATCATTGCCGGTGGAGGGGATGGAACGATTGCCGAAATTGCCCACGCCATGCTGGGCCAGTCTTGCCCTCTGGCCCTCTGGCCCGTCGGATCAGCCAATGTGCTGGCACTGGAGCTGGGCGTCCCCTTCCATGACGCCCGCAACGCCACCCTGATCGCCAGCGGGCAGACCCGCACGCTCTGGCCGGGCTGGCTCACCACAGAAGGACAGGCCAGCCCAACCCTGTTCCTCCAGATGGTCGGGGTCGGCCCCGATGGCTGGGTGGTGCAGCAGCTCTCCACGGCCCTCAAGAAACGGATCGGCCGGGCCGCCTATGCCGTCACCGCCCTGCGCCTGCTGTCCACCTATCCCTTCCCCGCATTCGAGACAGACGTGGATGGCCGATGCTACCAGTCCCGCCTCACCATCATCTCCAAAGGGCAGCTTTATGGCGGTCCGTTCCGGCTGTTCCACCACAACCACCATGAAGAGGCCGCCTTCTCCGTCTTCATGCTGCACCGGCTGCACCCGCTCTGCCTGCTGAAGCAGGCATGGGCTTTCCTCTGCCGGAACGACTGCACCACCCCGGCCTTTTCCTTCATCCGGGGACGGACCGTCACCTGCCCCGGCAGCCAGCCCGTTCCTGCCCAGAGTGATGGGGACTTCAGAGGAACAACGCCGCTCCACATCACCAGCGCGCCAGCTCCCCTGACGGTCATCTGCCCGGCTAGAAATCAGCCCCCATCTGGAGAAAGAAACTTCTTCCGGCAATGTAGCCTGAATATTGGGAAAAGGCGGTATTGAAGGCCCCATCCGGCACGAAGGGCGGCCGACGGTTGAACAGGTTGCTGATGCCTCCCATCAGCTGGAACTGGTGCCACGTCCCTGACACCGTCACGTCATGCAGGATCGTTCCTCCCACGTGAGTTCGCCCGGATGTGGCCGGGTCAAGATCACGGTGCCCGTCATTCATCCTCATCCCGCTGATGAGGCGTGTCATCCAGATGAGGCTGACATGGTCATGCCGCCATGTCGTGCTGATGTAATGCTGCTCCCGTGGTCGGCCACTGCCATTCAGATAGAGCAGACGACCTGTATAGTCCTGCCAGCTCCCGTTGCGGGTCAGCTTCTGCCTGTAATTCAGAAGATACTGGGTGTTTTCATGAAGGCTCAGCTGGTCCCTGTCGCCCAGGGGCAAGCTGTAATGCAGGCTGAAATCCAGACCATCCGTCTTCAGGGCACCGACATTCTGCGGCAGGGCCTTGATGGCCGTGATCTGCCCGCTGCTGGAACGGGGCAGGATGGCACTACAGAAATCCGGCTCGCTGCC
The DNA here is from genome assembly GCF_023337645.1 of Parasaccharibacter sp. TMW2.1890. Classification (NCBI taxonomy): domain Bacteria; kingdom Pseudomonadati; phylum Pseudomonadota; class Alphaproteobacteria; order Acetobacterales; family Acetobacteraceae; genus Parasaccharibacter; species Parasaccharibacter sp. TMW2.1890. Next base: position 52,928 of record NZ_NWUV01000002.1, read on the forward strand.
AGTGTAACATCCATCCAGAAGCGTCTGCGTGCTGAGGGTCGAGATCATGTCCCGCAGGCTGTAATGCCAGTAATCGACAGAGAGCCGCAACGCCCTGAGAGAGCGGGGCGTGATGTCCATGCCGACCGTTGCCGTACGTCCATATTCCGGCCCCAGCCGAGGATTGCCACCGGAGAGGGTCGGCAGCTGCCCGACCAGTGAAGAGGTGAAGCTGGCCGGGTTGATTCCTTCCTTCTGGCACCGTGCCTGCACCGCTCCCGCACGGCTGCCATAGCTTCCCACATGGGCGCAGGGATCGGATGCAGAAGCATAGCTCAATGTCTGGCCGCCATAGACATCATACAGCCCCGGCTGCCGGAACGAGGTGCCCAGCGTCCCCCGGAAGGCCACATCCTGAACCGGTGCCCAGTGCAGGCCGGTCTTCCAGTTCAGCGGTGTTCCGTAATGACTGTATGAAGAGACACGGCCCTGAAGGTCAACCGTCAGGTCCCGGGCCAGTGGCGCACGCCGCAGCAGGGGAAGCTGGATTTCTCCATAACCCTCCGAAACGGTGAACCCACCGCCCGTATAGGCCCCCGCCGCCCCTGTGGACGCCCCCTGCGCCACGAGGGCATCAGGGTGATAGCTCAGCTGCTCCCCCCTATGTTCCATGCCTGCCGCCACCCCGACCGGCCCGCCATACATCCACGGCAGGGCAAAGAGATGCGGGTTCCGCAGGCGCAGCATCGTGTCCCGCAGCTGATAGGTGGCCCGGTCCTTCTGAGTGAACCGGACATGATCCTTCGCCTGCTGGCTGTAAGGCGCAAAAGGATTCTGCAACACGCAGCCCTGCGCCGCCTGGCATATGCCCGGGTCATAGACCACGGGACTGCGGGAATCCATCACATCCAGCTGTCTCGTCCCTGTCGTTTCCAGCAGGTTGCGGTAATTGATCATGTCCTGCGTGTGAGAGGACAGATGGCTGCGCCCGTAGGTATAGGAGAGGTCATAATCCCACCCGGCTCCCAGCTGTCCTTTCAGGCCGGGCAGGAAGGTCCATGTATCAGTGTTGATGTGATTGCGCCGTGGCCCGACATCTTCCATCCGCTTGATGATGGACGCATCCCGCTCCCACGGATTGTACGGACTGGCCGCCGGCAGCAGCCATGAAGACGGCAGTGTGGATGGCGGGACACTCCCCTGCACCGGCGCTGGCGACTGGGTCCGTTCCACGAGCGTGTGGCTGTATCGCATGGTGCCATAGAGCGTCACGAACCGGGAAAACCGCTCATGGGCATCAAGAGAGGCCGTGCCGTCATCATGGCGGTTCATGATCGTGGAATAGCGGGCAAAATTGTACAGATCGTCCCTGGTGAAGCGGCGGAAGCCGCCCTGCCCGTCCGGCACCATCTTCTGCCCCGTCTGCGGATTGATGAGCACGCCGGAAGGAATGATGGACGACCCGTAACTGGGGCTGCCCGTGGCCGGATTGTCATTCTGTGGCAAGGCTGACCAGCTGCGGTCCCGGTTATAGATGGGGCCGGTCGTGCTGTAGCTGCCCGCCAGCGTGACGTTGCCCCGCCCCTCATCAAAATTCATGCCGTGATAGGCGGAGACCTCGCCACCCCGGGCATCCCCGGCCTGCGCAATGCTCCCCCGCATGGTGATGTTGCTGCCCGTGAGGTCGTGCCGCAGATGGATGTTGATGACCCCCGCCACGGCATCCGCCCCATACAGGCCGGACCCGCCATCCTTGAGAATTTCCACCTTCTCGATCTGCTGCAACGGGATGGTGTTGAGGTCTACACATTCGGACCCGGCATTGAGGGTCGCCCTGTGCCCGTCAATCAGCACAAGCACCCGCCCCTGCCCCAGATTCCGAAGGTCCGTGCAGGATGCCCCCTTGCCCCCGTTGGTCAGGCTGTTCGGCGAACCGGATGAGCCGATGGAAGGCATCCTTTGCAGATAGTCCCCCAGAGACGTCACGGCACTGCGCTGTATCTCCTTCCCCGTGATGGTCTGCACGGGATTGGGGGATGTCTTCCGCCCACCCTGAAGGTAAGACCCTGTGACCGTCAACTGCTCGACAGACTGGAAACGGGCCTGTGCTGCCTGATGTGCTGGTCCGTTGCCCCTGTTTCGAGAATGTTCTGGTGCTGAGGGGGTTTTCACCGTCCCGGCCGTCTCAGGCTCCGCCACTGGCGGTTGGGCCTGCGCGGGCAGCACCGTCAGGACCGGGCAGACCAGCCCTCCACCCAGCATGAGGGCAACGCCCTGTCTGATAAACCGCACAGCCCCTCACACAACGCATGATGAATCTTAAATCATATTTTATATGTTATAATATAACATCATGACGGATGCCAGAGCTTTTCAGGCAGGCCATCTCACAAGGCAACTCCGGCGGGCGACAGGCCCAGAGATACCAGCGCAAGCCCCAGCTGTTCCGGCTCATGCCCTTCCAGCACGGAACCCAGCACGGCCAGAAGAGGCACAAGCGGATCCCGTATCTGAACACTGGCCAACCGTCCCTCCTTCAGCACGACATGGTACCAGACATCTCCTCGGGCTCCCTCGGCCACGCCCAACCCTTCATCAGTACGGGGCATGGCCTGGCGCTCACTCTCCGCACCATAATCGGCGACAATACACTCCAGGATTTTCAGGGCTTCCTGGCTTTCTGCCAGACGCTGCCGACTGCGTGCCCAGGCATCCCCTTCATGACGCCCAGCCCCACCCATCGCCCGCGTGCGGACACCCTCATCCATGTAGCGCATGTCCAGATACCGCCCACTGGCCCGGCCAATCACCCCACCCAGCGCATAATCCCACGCCAGTTCTGTCGGCACGGTGGCTATGGTCTTCAACCGTCCATCCGACAAACGGGCCAGCTGTCTGATCTGCTCCAGCCGTGGGGCCACCCCCTCCACCACGGCCTGAACAAACGGAATCATCGCATCAACGCCACTGCTTCCCTCCAGCCTGATGCTGTCTGTCAGACGGCGGGACAGACCATGCGCCGTACAGAGGCCCGCAAGATGCTCCCGGGCATGGTCGCACAGGCTCGCCATCAGGCCAGCACCAGCCTGATGGGCCGTCTGCGCCAGATCAAACAGATGCAGCCCCAGCCGCTCCACCTCCAGCAAAATGAGCCGTCTGTCCCGCTCCCGTGGGTCTATCTGGCGATTTTCTGCCTGCTCCAGCGCCCGGACGAACGCCAGAGGATGGGCCACAAACCCACCTGCTGAAATCCGGGCCACCAGCGGCATGGCCTCCTGCGGTGTCAACCCGACCAGACGGGACAGGACACCACGATGGCCAGCCGCAATCTGCACCTCCACCTGCTGCATCACACCGTCGGCCAGCACATAATCCACACCCAGCAGGCCCGGTATGGCCGTACGGAAGGGCGCAATCCTGCATCGTGGCAAAGGCTGCCCCGTCCCCTCGCTGACAGGCAGGGGACGGGCAGACAATGGCGCCGCAAGGGACCAGCTGCCATCATCCAAAGCCGGACTGTCATCCAACGCAGACCAGGCCTCCACACCCCAGAGGTCCCTGGCCATACGCTCCCCCCACTGGGCCGCCGGGAAATACTGCGAGGCTGCCTGATAACGCCCCTGCACCACCGCTGTACTGAGCAGCAAAGGCTGCTCACCCTGTAACAGGAACAGGGCCGTGGCCCATTCCTCATCCGCCCAGAAACCCAGCAGGGACATCAGCCGGACATTCTGCTGCAACAGATGCAGCCAGCCCTCCGCCGTCACACGGTAATGAAACAGCCCGACACGCTCCCCTTCGGGCAGGACGACTGATCCTTCCGTCATGTTCAATGTCCTTTCAGGTCAGGCAAGGGAGGAACCAGCATGCCTCCCCAGACCAGCAACGCAACGGCCAGCAGGACCAGAAGAACCAGCAGCAGAAGGAGTTCCCGCATCACCCAGCCACCACGCTGCCAAACGGCCAGAACACCCTGCGGCATGGTTTCCAGCTCCAGATGCCGGAATCCCAGCATCACACAGGCCAGCAGCCCAAGCAGGGCCGGCCAGCCCAGCAGCGGCACCATGACAGCCAGTACGATCATGATGACGGGCAGGACCATCTGCACCGGCAGGGCAGCCACACCTCCCAGAAGCAGGCCATCACATCCCAGCCGCAGGGCCGTGGCGAGCAGGGCGCCCCCATAAAGCAGGAGAAGGCATGGCATCTGCCCTGTTCCCGCAGCCAGCACGCCCAAACCCGTCATCCATGAAAGAAGTGGAAAACTGCCCTGTCGCCCCAGAAACGTGCCTGCCAGAGCCAGCAGTCCAGCCACCACCATGAGGTGCCGCATGAAAGGGGTCACGGCCAGCAACGCCATAAGAAACAGCGGAACAAAACGCAGCCCCGCATCCAGCAGGACCAGCTCTGCCCGGCTGGACACGGCACTCCCCAACCCCGCCATCATGCACAACCCTGTCAGCGCCAGAACCTGCCCAACCTGGGCTGCACTCTCGCTGCTGGAAAACACACCCCCTCCCTGCATCACTGCAAAGCCAAGCCCCGCCAGTATCAGGCCACTCAGCCGCAGACGGACCACCTCCCAGGCAGGCATGGCCCGCCGGGTTGCCCGGCCATCCCACCAGGCCAGCAGGACAGTCCCGGCACCATCAAAAAACAGGGCTGCCAGAGGGGGGCGCAGCAGAAGCCCCATAAACACGCAACCTGTTACCAGAAAGGGCAGATAGACGCTCATCCCTTCCCTGAAGGACGCCGTCCCCGTGATCGGTTCAGTTCTGCCCCGCAGAACAAAGAGCAGCGCCGGTACACAGGCCTCCATGGCCAGACAGACCTCCTGTCCCCACGTCATGCCGGACGAACAGCCCAACAGGGCCAGGCCACTGAGACCCAATCCCAGCCGTGCCATGAAGCTGGCCTGATCGGGCCGGCGTGAAGCCCACAGGACCCAGACCACCAGAAACGGCCAGCACATCAGCCCGAACAGCACAGGAGACGCAAACAGTCCGGACGAGAAAGACGCGGCAGCCAGCATCATCACCCTTCCTCCACCCGCAACCAGGCCAGCCGGGGCAGAAGCACAAGTGCCAGGAACACCATGACCGCCCAGAGTGCCACAGCCGTCACGAACAGCCCCCATGAAGGCAGGATGGCCGCCATCACCATGAGGCCATCCACAGCCATGATCAGCCCGCAGAACTGGGCCAGAGCCACACCACAGGCTGCTGCACACAAACCGGCCAGCACCAGACCGATGCCAAAAGTCGGCACCAGTCCGAGACCTGCCCCAAAGAAAGCCAGAACAACCTGAAGGAGCAATGTCATCACGACAGGCAGCAAACCCCGCCCACTGGCAAGGAGACGCCCTTGCTGGCCAACAGCAAAATGCCGCACGAGCCCCCACAGGATCAGATTGAAAACCGGCAGCAGCAGGGCACAGAGACCTGCCAGCCCTCCCGTACCGGATGTCCCCGCAATGATGGCGCAGAACCCGCCATAAAGCGGCAGCCAGCGACCATCCCGCCCCAGCCTCAGCAGAACGAATACCAGTGCGCAGGCAAACCCGGCCATCATACGGCAAACCTCCCGGCAAGCGCCATCAACCCGGCCAGCCCCAGCAGAAGGGCCACAAACCGTCCATGCCGTCTCATGCCTGTCATCTGCCCCAGAGCTACCAGAACACTCCCCCCCACGAACCTGACAGACAGCCCGAGAACTCCCCCCGGCCCCTCCAGACCAAACAGGACAGGCAGCAGAAGATCCCCCAGAAGCAGCGACCAGCCAGCATGATACACGCCCACGATCACCTGTCGCTGATCCCGTGCCAACCGGCCAACAGGCTGGCCCCTCGCCACCATGTCATCAGCCAGTGTCTGGCGATCCGGCAGGGAGGTCGTCAGGGCCAGCGCCACGGCACAGCAGAGGGCTGTCCCAGCCAGACTGGACCCCGGTGCCGCCAGCAAAAGCTGCTGCACACCCCGCAGGCCGGTCACACCCGGAGCCGCCAGCACGATGAAAGCTTCTGTCAGACAGAGGACCAGGCAGCAGCGTCCATGCATCCACCAGAGCGGCCCCGGGACAGCCCAGAAAGCGCCAGCCAGCAGAACACTCCCCATCAGCAACGGGTCCGCCAGCCATGCACCCATCACGGCACCGACATCCGGCATGACGATGGACAAACCCGCCAGACAGAGCAGCACCAGCAGCACCAGAGCCAGCATCAGCCCATCCTCCAGCGGCAGGCCATGCCGCAGGGTCAGCCGCCAGAATGCAGCCATCCGGCCATATCTCTCCCGCAATGGTGCCACAGCCCTGCCAACCAGCAGGGCCGGAACATCCTCCCCCAGCCAGAACATTACCGGCAGGAGAAGCAGGATCACGGCCAGCTGAAGGCTCAGCTCCAGCAGAACACGAAGGCCAGAAAGCAGAACCATGCCCATCATTGCGCCAGCCCCATGACAACCAGCACACCCCCCAGAAAGACAAGCCAGAAAACTGCTTCCGGCTCCTGCACAGGGAGAAGGGACAGAATCTCCCTTGCGGAAAGACGAACACTGCGAACCTGCCGCTGCCCCCGCATCAACCACCGCCGCAGGCCCCGGGGACGGACAGGCTGTGCCTGCATGTAAGGCTGGAGACTACCCAGCATGGGGCTGCTCCCTCCATCCCGTTGCAGGCCAGCATCCGGCCCATCACGCCAGCGCCCACGGGACAGGCAGAACCAGAGAGGCAGCAGGCCCGCCCAGAACAGCGGCAGAGCCATCAGACTGCCATCACCACCGGACAGGCCATACAACCAGGCCGCCCAACCCGCACCATGGCCCGTCATCCAGCCTGCCACCATGCCACAGGCCGAAGGCAGCCCCATGGCCAGAAAGAGACCCCATATCCAAGACCGGCGGCGCTCCTCTGGCAGGACGGCCGCACCTTCACCCAGCAGCACCATGCCATCCCCACAGGCAAGCCCCATGATGGCCACCCCCAGCAAACAGCCCACCACGGTCCATCCTTCCGTACTGCTGCTCAACCCCAAAGCCGCATGAAGACCAACCCACCCTACGACAAATCCCGGCAACGGCGGAGCTGGCAACAGCAGCAGGGCCGCCCGGTGCCAGATCACAGCCAGAGACTGACAGACAAGGTCCAGCAGAAGCGCAAAAAGGGCACCCTCCACCCCAAGGTCCATGCCCTGTTGGCGTGAAATTTCCACAATGCCCAACAGAAGCACGGGCCGCACCAACCGACAGTGCCGATACAGGGAGAGCCGGTCCGGCCACGCCCCGGCCAGAAGACATACCCCCGCCAGACCGACAGCGGCCAGAACCCACCCCAGAGGATGCAGGGCAGCCAACCCATGCCCCAGCCCCAGCAGCAGGAACAGGGCGACCAGACGGGCCGCCCCATCGCTGCCGGCCCGGCCCGCAGCCCAGAGACAGACGGCCATCAACCCCACGCCCCCTGCCCCATCAGGCAGCAGACCATACCCAACCAGCGCCGGAATCCCCCAGACGGGCTGAAAAACGGTCCCTCCTCCCATGAGGGTGAGCGACACGGCCACCAGACAGGCCGCCGCCCCCGCATGGTGCGAGACTGCCAGCGCCAGCATGGCCACGACCATGCCTGCCATGTGGCAGCCGCCCCGCCGCCAGAGAGCCAGTGGCACGGAACGCCAGAGCCCGCTGACAAAAATGCGGACATGCCTCTCCCCACAGAGCAGCACGGCCATAAAAACCAGCAGACAGACCATGAAAGGGTCATGAAACGACATGTCCGGCTTTACCCTGCCCTTCTCCAACCTCTGGCGTCCTGCTGCCAGTATGTCAGGCGGTATCCGGCCTGTTTCATCTCTTTCCAGCGCAGACGGGCCTGCTGGACGGCGTCCCCGTCATGCCCGTTGAACAGGTCGAAAATCCTCCTGAACCCCGTCAGCGCCCCATCCCAGGCCCCATTCATGCGGAACAGGAAGGCGCCGCCATTGGGTAATTCATCACACGCTGTCAGCCAGACAGGCTGGCGGTCCGCATGGCCCATCGCACGGCTGCCATGTGGCAGCCAGACACCGGCAGGCGTGGCCCACAGGGCCTCGTCCAGCATCTTGACCTGCCCGGCATCCTGACAGCGAATCACGGCACGCTCGCCAGCCTCAAGCGTCCGGTTCAGCAGGGCAGGCAGGGCGGCTTCAAAAGACGTCCGTGTCAGATGATAGAACCCCACCTGCACGTCCTGCGGCGGATACACCCTGCGCGTGACCAGCCCATCAGACGGCTCCTGCATGTCATGCCTCTTTCATGAAAAGCCCTTGCCGGTTTCCTTTCCCACAGGGGGGAAACCAGCAAGGGCCAGCCCGGACATGCCCCCCTGCGGGGACTGCCCGTCTCTCCATCCCTCAGTGCCGGGACGTTCTCTCCTGATGCAACCGGACAAACCGGTCCAGCAGCCGTACACCAAACCCACTGGCACCTTTAGGGGTAATGGCAGAAGCCTGCTCTGCCCACGCTGTGCCGGCGATATCCAGATGAGCCCAGGGTGTATCCCCGACAAAACGCTTCAGGAATTCGGCTGCCAGAATGGAACTGCCCGGCCGTCCCCCGATGTTCTTCATGTCGGCAATGTCGGAATCAATCCGGCGATTGTAAGAGGCCCCCATCGGCATGCGCCACAGGGTCTCACCGCTTTCCTCACCAGCCTGGGCCAACGCACTGGCAAGCTGGTCATCATTGCTGAACAGCCCAGCATGATCGCTGCCCAAAGCCACGACAATGGCCCCTGTCAGCGTGGCCAGATTGACCATCAGGGCCGGTTCAAAAGTCTGCCGTGTGTAGGACAGGAGATCCGCCAGAACGAGACGCCCTTCCGCATCAGTATTCAGCACCTCGATGGTCTGCCCGCTATGGCTTTTCACGATATCACCCGGACGTTGGGCCGCCCCGGAAACCATGTTTTCCACAAGGCCGACAACCCCCACGGCATTGACCGGTGCCTTCCGGCGGGCCAGAGCGCTCATCACGCCCACAACAGCGGCAGCACCGCCCATGTCCATCTTCATTTCATCCATGCCAGCAGCGGGCTTGATGGAAATGCCACCGGAATCAAAGGTCACACCCTTGCCGATGAAGGCCAGCGGCGCACTGTCAGTCCCGGCAGCCCCCCTATGCCGCATGATGACGGTGAAAGGCGGCTTCTCGCTGCCCTGCGCCACGCCCAGCAGGGCCCCAAAGCCAAGCTCTTCCATCCGGGCACGGTCCAGCACCTCGACCTCCAGCCCCAGAGATTCCAGCTCTTTGATGCGCTGTGCAAATTCCTCCGGGAAAAGGACATTGGCGGGCTCGTTGACGAGGTCTCGCGTCAGGAAAACACTTCTGCCAAGCCCTTCCAGCTCCTTCCAGCCTGCCCGGGCCTCTGCCAGCTGTCCAGCATCAGGCAGGACCACATGCAGTGCCTGAAGGGCCGGTGTCCTGCTGCTTACCGTTCTGTAGCGGTCAAACCGATAGCTACCCAGCTGGGCACCCAGGGCGATTTCCGCCGCCAGCGGCGCCTGCCCGGCTTCCAGCAGCAAGGCAGCGTCCTGCGCCTCGACACCGCTGGCCTTCAGCAGTTTCACAGCCTCACCCCCGGCACTCCGGGCCGCCGTCCCAACACTCTGCGGCTCATCATCCGCCGGGGCGCAGCCCAGAAGGTGGAACTGCGCCACAGCCGCTGATGGAGCTGTCAGGCTGAGAGTCTGTCCGGCCTTGCCAGAGAAGTCCCGCAAGGAAACAGCACGGGACAGGGCACCGCCCAGAGCCTCATCATGCTGGCGGAACACGGCACCCTGTGCAAACTCCGCTCCATGACAGAGCAGAACAGCGGAAAGGCCATTACCATCTTCCGGGCGGGCTGCTGCTGTAAAAGAAATATCGATCATGATCATCCTGTTTCATTCTTCTGGCAGGCCCCACCTTCTGCAGGAACAGCATGGACCCTGCCCTCATCTGCAAAGAAAGCCACAGCCCCGGCCAGGACTGGCGGACCAGCCTCACATGAGCGTGACGGGATGGGACTTCCCCTTTTCAGTCCGCCCATCATAGCAGAGAAGAGGAGAAGTGACGAATGATCCATAATACGGTAACCTGTTGCCATGACTGTTTCCCCCGAGACCCTCCCACACGACCATGAGCTGCTGACGCTGGCTCTGGAAATTGCCACCGAAGCCGCCGGGATCGTAAGAGAGATCCGTGACCGTGGGTTCCAGACCGAGATCAAGGCCGATTCCTCGCCTGTCACGGAAGCAGACAAGGCATCGGAGCGCCACATCCTCGCTCGCCTGCGGGACGCCTGCCCGGCCATCCCCGCCATTGCGGAAGAGGAACATGCCGCAGGCATCCATGTCCCGGCGGGCAACAGCTACTGGCTGATTGATCCCCTTGATGGCACACGGGGGTTCGCCGCCGGAGGGGAAGATTTCACCATCAATATCGGGCTGATCCGCAACAACAGGCCCGTGCTGGGTGCCGTGGCCCTGCCCGCCAGACAGGGCGTGTATGGCGGGGGTATCGGGCAGGGAGCCTTCCAGCTGATCGGCATGCAGCGCCACCCCATCAGGACGACAGAGCCGGGACCGGATGGGCTGCGGGTTCTGACATCATCTCACCACACATCCGAGGCCCTGCTGAAAAAATGGCTGGCCGGACGGCATGTCCAGTCCGTCACGCACATGGGGTCTGCCGCCAAGATCATCCTCATTGCCGAGGGCAAGGCTGATTTCTACCCCCGCTTCGGTCCGACCATGGAATGGGACACCGCTGCCCCGCAGGCCATCCTGGAAGCCGCAGGCGGGCACCTGCTGGACGATGCAGGCCAGACACTGCGCTACGGCAAAAAGGGCTGGCTCAACTCCCCCTTCTTCTGCACCGGCTATTCGCAGGACTGACCTTTCCCCCTCCCAACTCTCTCCCCCTCCCCGCTTCATCACCCGGTATCATCACCATGCCCCATACTGCCTCCTCCCATCACCGCACAGAACGGCTCGACCAGGACCATGATGGTATCCGGCGTGCAGCCCGGCTGCTCCGGCAGGGGGCTCTGGTCGCCTTCGGGACGGAAACGGTCTACGGGCTGGGAGGGCTGGCCACCTCACAGCGGACAGTGGAGCGTATCTTCAAGGCAAAGGGACGCCCATCCTTCAATCCCCTCATCAGTCATTTCGCTTCAGCTGATGCCGCCTTTGCCGAGGCCGACATGGCCATTCCCCTGCATGACATGGCCCGACGTCTGGCCCAGCGTTTCTGGCCCGGGCCGCTGACACTCATCCTGCCCCGCCATGCGAAGAGCCGTATTGCACAGGCGGTCACCGCAGGGTTGGAAACGCTGGCGGTCCGTGTTCCCAAAGGCCGTGCGGTGGAAGACCTGCTCCGCCTGGCCGGGGCTCCCATTGCGGCTCCTTCCGCCAATCGTTCCGGCAGGGTCAGCCCTTCCACCGCACGTCACGTTCTGGACGAGCTGGAAGGCCGGATTGATGCCGTGCTGGACACGGGGCCCTGTGCCGTCGGGCTGGAAAGCACCGTGCTGGACCTCTCCGGGTCCCACCCCATACTCCGCCGCCCCGGAGGCGTGACGCTGGAAGAGTTGCAGGAAATCTGCGGTCCCATCATTGTGGCCGACCATGCTGGCGCAGCTGATGGCACCAGCCACCCCAACGCCCCGGGGCAGCTGTCATCCCATTATGCACCGTCCCTGCCTGTCAGGCTGGATGCTACCCACGCCCAACCCGATGAGGCCTTCCTGACCTTTGGGGACACACAGGCTGAGACAGTTTCCTCCAGCCTCACCCTCAATCTCAGCCCCGATGGCAATGTGGAAGAAGCTGCCCGCCGCCTGTTTGCCAGCCTGCGCCAGCTGGACCAGTCTGCCAGTCGGCAGGGACTGGCCGGCATAGCCGTGGCTCCCCTGCCGGATGCCGGGCTGGGCCGTGCCCTGAAAGACAGGCTGAAACGGGCGGCCGCTCCCCGCCCGACGGATTCTGCCGCTCCCCCAACCTGACATGGCCCGGCTCCATGCAGGCAGGGGCGGGCGCCTCATAAAACCCGAAAGGCTCCTCCCCCTGCGGGAACGTTACATCCTCCAGCACCTGCTTCTGGGACTGGCCGCCCTGACGGGCGGAGCCACTGCCCTGATATGGCTGACCCAGTCGCTGCATTTCATCGGCATGATCGTCCAGCACGGTCTCTCCCTGCCAGCCTTCCTGCATCTGACCCTGCTGATGCTCCCCTCCTTCATCACCGTCATTCTGCCGGTGACCTGCTTCCTCGTCATTCTCTGGGTCTATCAGCGGCTGGACAGTGACCGGGAACTGACCATCCTCCAGGCTACCGGTCTGTCCCCTCTACGACTGGCCTGCCCCGGCCTGCTCTGCGCCGGTTTTGCCACTCTGACAGCTTATGGATTGAGCCTGTGGGGGGCACCTCTCGCCTATCATCACTTCCACCGGTATGAGCTGGAAATCCGCAACCGGGCGGCCGCCTTCCTGCTGGAAGAAGGGGTCTTCACCCCCATCTCGAAAGCCATGACCGTTTATGTCCGTGAACGCCGCAGCGATGACAGTTTTGGTGGTATCATGATTGAGGACAACCGGGTTCCGGCCAATCCCGTGACCATCCTTGCCGAGGATGGGCTGGCAGAGCCGCACGGCAATACGCTGCGCCTGATCCTGCATAACGGCTCCCGCCAGACACTCAACCGCCGGACCGGGGAACTGAGTACCCTGCTCTTCCAGCTTGAAACGCTGGATTTCGGCTCCCCACATGACCAGGCCCTCAGCCCGGACGTGGCGGAACTGACCATGTCCCAGCTTTTCCACCCACAGGGCGATCTGTCCCCCCATGCACGCAACAAGCTGCTCATCGAAGGCTGGACACGCCTGACCGGCCCGCTGGCCTGCCTGTCCTACGGCATGATCGGACTGCTCTGCGTGCTGCGGGGGCGTTTCAGCCGCCATGGCAACATCATCCGGCCAACAGTGGCCATCCTGAGCGTCGTGGGGCTGATGATCCTGTCCCTGATGCTCAAGAATCTGGCGGAAAAAGACCCATCACTCGTGCCCCTGCTATGGACGGAGGTTCTGCTGCCCATTACCCTCGGGGGAGGGCTTCTGCTGTGGGATGCCACCCGCCGTTACAGGCTGTCCGCCGCCCCTGTTCCCTCCCCGGCCTCCCGCTAGCCCGACACGACAGAGAGCGCTGCGCCCCCATGGTCCATTCCGGTTTCTCTTTCACTCTTGCCCGTTATGTCGGCCGCCGGTTCGTCATGACAACGTGCCTGACCCTATTGGCCCTGACCGGACTGATCTCCCTGTTTGACTTCATCGACCTCCTCCGTCGGGCTGCCGCCCATCCAGAGGCTGGCCTTATGCGCGTGCTGGAAATCACCGCCCTGCATGTGCCGTATTATGTGATCTATATCCTGCCCTTTGCCATATTGCTGGGGGGTGTGATCTGCTTCTCCCGTCTGGCCCGGTCTTCCGAACTTGTCGTAACCCGGGCGGCGGGAATATCCGCCTGGCAGGTTCTCACCAGCCCTGCGCTCTGTGCCGCACTGATGGGACTTGCCGTCAGTGCCGGGCTGTCGCCCCTTTCCTCCTTCAGCTACGGGCTGGCGGCCCAGCTGGACAAGACATGGCTGCGGGGCCAGCACGACCATGACGGAACCCGTTTTTCCGATCTATGGATACGGGACCCCGGCAATCCGGCTGCCCATGGTGATGTCATTTTTCATATCGGCACACTTCAGCAGCAGGGCCAGACCCTGCGCGGGCAGGCCATCACCATCTTCCGGCTGGGTCATGACATGACACTCCAGCAGCGGATGGAAGTCTCCGAAGGTCTGCTTGCGGATGGCTTGTGGAGACTCCATGGCGTTCTTGTCCTTTCGGATAGCCATCCCCCACAATGGAAAAATGACAGCCTGTTCCCCTCCGGAATCACTGCGGAAACCTTAAAACAGCGCACCCTTCCGGCTGATGCCCTGTCCCTCTGGGCATTGCCCGGGGTGATTAAACTGTTGCGTCATTCCGGTTTTTCCACGATACCTTATCGTCTCCACTTTCAAGGGCTACTGGCCCTTCCTATGCTGGCCGTCACCATGACGCTTGTTTCCGCCGGTTTTTCCATGCGCCCAGCCGGGCGGGGCGGGATCATGCGCATGCTGGGCGTTGGTGTCACCGCTGGCTTTGCCCTTTTTGCTGTCTCCAAAATAGCCGAGCAGCTGGGAAAGTCTGGAGCTCTACCCCCGTTCCCTGCTGCATGGGGTCCGGCGGGTGCCGGTTTGTGTCTTGCCGCAGCCCTGCTGCTGCACTTGGAGGATGGCTGATGCCACTGTCTGATGACTTTCCATTCCGCGCTGGAAAGCCCCGGTCACTGCTTAGCCAGGCCCTTGCAGGGACAGCCCTGGGGGCCCTGCTTCAGGTCATTCCTGCCTCTGCCCAGCCCGCCCCGCAGACCACTCCCGACAGCACGGCAGCCATGGCGGGCACAGCTCCCCGGGCAAAAGCCCCGAAAAATGCCCGCACTCTGCCCTCCAGCCCGACGACGGACAGTTCAGCAGATGGGCGTGTTTCCAGCTCAGACCCGGTGACGTATCTGGCCGACCATGAAAGCTACGATAAAACCGGGCTGCTCATTCTGGAGGGGAATGTCCGCCTCTGGCAGGGCGAGCAGACCCTCCGGGCTGATACGGTCACCTACGACCGGGCAGCAGGCATCATCAGGGCCATCCATCATGTAGCCCTGACACAGCCTGACGGGACCATCGCCTACGCTGACCATGTCGAGCTGGCCCACGGCATGAAAGATGCTGTCAGCTCCTCCATGTATGTCCGCATGCCAGATGAGGCCAAACTCTCCAGCAGCGGCATGCGCCGGAGCAACAGCCGCGTGACGGATTTCGCCAACCCCGTCTATACGGCCTGTCCCGTCTGTGCGGCTCACCCCGAGCGCTCACCCGTCTGGGACATCAAGGCCCATGGCATGACGCAGGACAAGGACAACCAGAACATAGAGTTCGACCGGGCCTGGCTGCATGTCCTTGGTGTGCCGGTCTTCTATTTTCCTTATCTGCCTGTCACGGATCCCAGCTCACAACGCCACAGTGGCCTGCTGAATTTCAATGTCAAACCCCATGACCATTATCTGGGTACGGTCTTCAGCCTGCCCTATTACTGGGTCATTGACGGACATCAGGACGCCACCTTCACACCGCTGGTCTCCACCAAATCCGGCCCGCAGCTTTCCACCATCTACCGCAACCGCCTGAACAACGGTTATATCCGTTTTGAAGGCGGGGTGGCTGATGACACCCTGCGGGGACGGCCCTTCTACAACGCCTTTGGCGAGCTCAGCAACGGCGGGAAAGAACACGGCGCACAGGCCTATATCGCCAGCCGTGGCGAGTTCAATCTCTCTCCGCACTGGCGGGTTGGCTTCAATGCCAATCGTGCCACCTCAGCCAACTACATGCGCGACTACAGCCTGCCAGGCTATGGCAACGACACGCTCAATTCCAACGCCTATCTGGAAGGCTTCGGGGTCGGCTCCTATCTCCGGCTGGATACGCAGGTCTATCAGGGGCTGAACCAGGGGCTCATCAACAACAGGGACCTGCCCTATTCCCTGCCCCGCTTCACCTATGAGTTCCAGGGAGAGCCGGACCGGCTCGGCGGGCGGCTGAGCATCCACACGACCGATTTCGTGGTCCTGCGCGAGCGTGGTGCCAACGACCAGCGTGGCGAGCTTGCCCTCCAGTGGGACCGCCCATGGACCAACCGTTGGGGACAGCAATGGGTGCTGACCGCTCGTGTTGACTCCATGCTCTACCACGCCACCCGCATGCATGAGCAGCCGCTCTATGAAAATGCAGGCTCCCATGTCCGGGGGCAGGCCCAGCCGACGGTGGCTGTCAAGGTCAGCTGGCCCTTTCTCCGCTCCTTTGCCAAAGGGCATGGCACGCAGGTTCTTGAGCCCATCGTGCAGCTGATCGCCGCCCCCAATACCGGTAATGCCCTGCACAGACAGCTCCCCAATGAAGACAGCTTCGCCTATGAATTCAACGATACGACGCTGTTCGCGCTGAACCGGTACATGGGCACCGACCGGCTTGATGGTGGCCTGCGGGCCAATGTCGGCCTGCATCAGAACTGGAGCTGGAATGGCCGCTCCATCGACATGCTGATCGGGGAGAGCTTCATCGAGCACCCCACCCGTGGTGGTCCGGCCTATCTTGCCTATTCTGGTGTCCAGCACACCTTCTCCGACCCTGTCGGACGGATCCAGATGACACCGTCGCGCTTTTTCGACCTGACAGCCCGCGGGCGCTTCAATCCCTACAGCCGGAGCTTCGATTACGGGGAAGGGCTCGTTTCTGCCGGGCTGCCTTTCCTGCGTGTGTCGGCCGGGTATGTCTATGAGCCGATAACATCATATTACTATTACTACACCCCGCATTTCAGACATCTGAACCCCACAATCCTGAACAATCCCTATCTCAGCAAGACAAGCGAGATCAGCGGGGGCGTCACGGGCCGGTGGAAACATGTCCATTTCGCCTACTACACACGGCGCAGTATTTCCCGTAAGGAATTTGTGGCGAATGGTGGGGTAATCGGCTACTCTAACGACTGTCTCACAACAAATTTCTATGTCTCCCGTCAGAACACCCGCATTGGGGGACGGCGCCCCAGACTGTCTGTCGGCTTCAGCATTTCACTCAGATCTCTCGGTACGTTCGGAAAATGATCTTGACCACGTCCTTCTGCTCCCGTCTCTCCCGCTCCACCCTTCTGCCCCTGACAGCCTGCGCCGCCCTGATGGTCGGCGGTGGCGCCGTGGCCGCCCGCCATGGGCAGGCCCCAGCCCAGAAGCAGGCAGCTGCGACCCCATCAGACCAGGCAGGTTCTCCCTCTGCCCTGACAGAAGACCAGATCATTGCGATCGTGAACGGGCAGATCCTCACACAGCGTGATGTGGAAGACCGGGCCCGGCTGTTTGCCGTTTCCACCGGGCTGCCCCTCACCCCCGAAATCATGGCACGGATGCGCAGCCAGCTCATCAACCAGCTGATTGATGAACGGCTGAAAATGCAGGAAATCCTTGGCCGGCACATCAATGTCGAGCCTGAGCAGATTGCCGAGGCCATCCACACCATTGAGGCCCGCAATGGCATGCCGGAAAATGCCTTGCGGAACCGCCTGAAAGCGGATGGCATCTCCCTGACGACCCTGATCGACCAGCTGCGTGTCCAGATCGGCTGGATGCAGGTTCTCCGGGAAGACCTCGGCGTTCGCAGCCGTGTGACCCCCCTCCAGATCACCCAGCGTGAGCAGGCCCTTCAGAATGAAGCAGGCCGCCCGCAATATTTCATCAGTGAAATCTTCATCCCTGTCATTGATCCCCGTCATGATGAGACGGAACTCTCCTTTGTGAAGACCATCATCACACAGCTGCGCAACGGAGCTCCCTTTCCCATCGTGGCAGCCCAGTTCTCGCAGGACCAGTCCGCCCTTCAGGGGGGCTCCCGCGGATGGATGCAGGAAGACAACATCGAGCCGGAAGTGCTTTCCGTCATCAGAAAAATGCCGGAAAATGCCATCTCCAACCCCATCAAGGTTCCCGGCGGTTATGCCATTGTCACTGTTCATGCCCGCCGGACCATCGGCAAGCAGATGGGGACACTCCTCAGCATGAGACAGGCTTTCTTCCCCTTCAGCTCTGCCCTGAATCCAGCTGAACCGACAGACCAGCAGAAGCTCTCCCTCCAGAAAGCTCTTCATGCGTCCCAGACCATCAAAAGCTGCAATGAGATGGAGAGCCTGAACACCTCCCTGGGCAATACCCGCCCCAGCAATCCTGGCCTTCAGGTCATGGAGCGTCTTGCGCCGCAGATGCGGCAGGTCGTGGAGAAAATCCCCACGGGGCATGTCTCCCGCCCACTTGTGGCACCGGATGGCATTGCGCTCATCATGGTCTGCTCCCGCGAAGAACGCAATCTGGCACAGCAGACACCCGGCCAGATTGCCGACCAGCTGATGAATGAACGTGTTGAGCAGGCCTCCCAGCAGCTCCAGCGTTCCCTACGCCGCCACGCCATCATCAAGCTCCGTCCGGCCGCCAAAACCGTATTGTCCCACGGATGACACCCGAGACTGCCCTGCCCCCCCTTCCTTCCCTGCGGGAGAGCATCCGGGCGCATGGGCTGGACGCCCTCAAGACACTCGGCCAGCACTTCCTGCTGGACCCTACGCTCTGCATGCGCATTGCCGCTCTGGGCGGCAATCTGACCGACAGTCACGTCGTGGAGATCGGTCCCGGGCCGGGGGGGCTGACCCGGGCCCTGCTGCAATCCAATGCCAGAAGCGTTCATGCTGTTGAAATTGACCGACGGGCCTGGCCTCTCCTTGAAGAGCTTCAGACCCATTATCCAGACCAGCTGCACATCGTCCGCCAGGATGCGCTGAAGCTGGATGCGGCCCAGCTCGCCCCCGCCCCCCGACAGATCATCGCCAATCTGCCCTATAATGTCGCCACCCCTCTTCTTGTAGGCTGGCTACGACAGGCCGGCCAATGGTCCCGCATGGCTCTGATGTTCCAGAAAGAGGTGGCTGAACGGGTCTGCGCCGCCCCCGGCACCTCCGCTTACGGGCGGCTGGCCGTTCTTTCACAATGGTGCGCTGACTGCTCCATCGCCTTGACCCTGCCACCGGGGGCCTTCTCACCACCACCCAAGGTCCACTCAGCTGTGGCGCTCATCATCCCTCATGCTGAGCAGCCTTCTCCGGCCTTGTTCAAGGCCATGGAACAGGTCACGGCAGCCGCCTTCGGGCAGCGCCGCAAGATGCTGCGGGCTGCGCTAAAACCCATCAAGGGGGCCATACTGCTGGAAGAAACCGGCATCGACCCGACCAGACGGGCAGAGACGCTCTCCATTGCCGAATTTGACAGCCTCGCCCGCTGTCATCTCCAACAAAAGCAGAACGATACATAAACAGAAAGCCCCCCATCATTTATCTGGGGGGCTTTCTTCTTCACGGACCTATCGACAGGCTCAACCTCCCGTCTTCGCTCTGTCTTTTTCCCGCTGGGCATTTTCAGCCTCAAACATGTAATCACGAGTCAGCGGTACCGCTTCAATGCCCCGGGTGATCTGAAGCTGGAAGTTCATATGCCCCTGAATACGGAAGGCCAGCTCACTGGCCAGCAGATAAAGCTCGAACATCCGCACGAAACGGTCATCATACAGGGCCCGTATCTTTTCCCTGTTCCCATCAAAACGCTTCCGCCAGTGTGCCAGTGTCTTGGCGTAATGCAGGCGCCAGACCTCGCAATCCGTCAACCACAGACCTGTCTGCTCCAGTGCAGCCAGTGTCTCGCTCAGGGCCGGAGAATAACCGCCGGGGAAAATATATTTCGAAATCCACGGATTGGTCATGCCCGGCCCATCCATCCGCCCGATGGAATGAATGACCGCCACGCCATCCGGTTTCAGAAGCCGCTTGATGTGGTTGAAGAAGGTCTCATACTGCCGCACCCCGACATGCTCGAACATGCCGACAGACACGATACGGTCGAACTGCTTTTTCAGCGTCCGGTAATCCAGCAGCTCAAATGACACAAGATGATCCAGCTTCTCATCCTGTGCCCTCTTACGGGCCACCTGAAGCTGTTCAACGGACAGGGTAATACCCGTCACCTTTGCACCGTAATCCCGGGCAAGCGTCAGGGCCATGCCACCCCAGCCACAGCCAATATCCAGAACCTCCAGCCCCGGCTGATTCAGGTTCAGCTTGGCAGCAATGTGCCGCTTCTTGGCACGCTGAGCATCATCAAGCGACATGCCATCGTGCTCGAAATAGGCGCAGGAATACTGTCTGTCCTTATCGAGAAACAGCTCATACAGGCTGCCATTGAGGTCATAATGATGAGCGACATTGCTGCGGGAACGCTTGAGCGAGTTCAGAGGGCGCAGCACACGGCTGACATAACGCAGCCTGCCGCTGATATCCTCACTCAACAGCCCTCCACGCTCCACATTGGGTATGATGACCCACAGGACGTCCTCCAGCGAACAGCCATCAGGCACGACCGTGCCGTTCATATATTCTTCACCAAAGGCAAGCGCCGGTTTGAGAGCCAGTGCCCTCTCCGCTGCGGCTGTAAGGATCCGGACAGCAGCCCTGCGCCCCGGCCTTTCTCCCTGATACTGTCGCACCGTGCCGTCGCTATAGGTCACGGACAGGCTACCAAAATAAATGAAGCGCTTCAGCAGAGCATCAAGAACCGATTTCATGCGTTATTCCATCCTGATTCGGAACGAAACAGGTCTGTTGCTACCAACCCCCTGCTTCAACTGCTTTTTCAGACTTTGGCATAGTCCAGCAATATGGCAAGCCCCCCAGCGTACTGGAAAAACGTCATCAGCTGAAAGGCGTCACTTTCTTCCCGCCCCCAAAAAGAAAAAACCCGGCAGACGCCTTGCCTGCCGGGTTCTTCTGGACGATGTCCGAAAGGAATGATCGAAGATCAGCCCTCGTGACCAGCGCCTTCAGCAACTTCGCCTTCAGCTGCCAGAGCAGCGGACTCAGCCGCAGCCTCTTCAGCAGCCTGCTCGGCATGAAGCTCACCGAGGATGTTGTCCTCTTCCTCTTCATGACCGACGGCCTCACCACGAGCCTGACGCTCGGCCTCTTCCTCAGAACGGGCCACATTGACCGTGATCTGGATGGAGACTTCCGGGTGCAGGATGATGCGGGCTTCTACAAGGCCAAGAACCTTGATCGGCTCATCCAGCACAACCTGCTGGCGGGCCACTGTCAGGCCAGCAGCCGTAGCGGCAGCAGCGATGTCACGCGGTGTCACGGAGCCATAGAGGCTGCCGCTGTCACCAGCCTGACGGATCAGCGTCACGCTCAGGCCATGCATACGCTCGGAAAGACGCTCAGCCTCTTCACGCTTGCGGATGTTCTGGGCTTCCAGCTGGGCGCGCTCGTTATCAAAACGGGCACGGTTTGCAGCCGTGGCACGCAGGGCCTTGCCCTTGGGCAGGAGGAAGTTGCGGGCATAACCCGGCTTCACACGGACGACGTCGCCCATCTGGCCGAGATTTTCCACACGCTGAAGCAGAATCAGTGATGTCTGGGACATGTCGTGCTCCTCAGTTTACAACGTAAGGGAGCAGGGCGAGGAAGCGGGCGCGCTTGATCGCCTGCGCCAGTTCACGCTGCTTTTTGGCCGACACTGCCGTGATGCGGCTGGGAACGATCTTGCCACGCTCGGACAGGAAACGGCTCAGAAGACGCACGTCCTTGTAGTCGATCTTCGGAGCGTTCGCACCGGAGAACGGGCAGGATTTCCGACGGCGGTAGAAGGGACGACGTGCCCCAACAGCCAGACGGCGGGAGGCAGGGTTGACTGCCGGTGTCGTGTTTGTGTCTGACATGGTTTCTTACTCCGCTGCAGCCGCGTTGTGATCGCGCGTCTCTGAGGAATCGTTATGACGACGGCCGCCACGACCGCTCTCATAACGCCCACCGCTGCGAGCCCCACCACGGGACCCACGGTCACCACGATCATCCTTGCGGGACAGGATCGGGGACGGTGTCTCATCGATCTCATCAACACGGAGTGTCAGCAGACGCAGGACATCGTCATGCAGGCCCATCTGACGGCTCATCTCGTTCATGGCCTCGACCGGGGCTTCAATCCCCAGCAGGACATAATGGCCCTTGCGGTTCTTCTTGATGCGGTAAGCAAGGGTACGCAGACCCCAGAACTCACGCTTGCGGATGGTCCCGCCGTGCTCGCCAAGAATACCGGAGATGTTCTCGACCAGGGTTTCAACCTGAGCCTGAGAGACATCGTTACGTGCAATCAGCACGGTCTCATAAAGTGGCATGAAAACTCCCTTCGGATAAGGTCAACCCGGACCAGCCCAGTGCTGGCCTGACCGCACTCCCCCAATGAAGGAGTGCCGGGTATAGCCGTTGCGCCGCCATAGCGCACGGCAGGGAAAGCGGCCTTTAAGCACGAAAACGGCCCAAAGGCAAGGAAAACCGGCAGGGCCCGAGGCCCTTACCGGCAAACCGGATCAATCATCAAGGAAGGAGCGCAGCTTGCGGCTGCGGCTCGGATGCTTGAGCTTGCGGAGCGCCTTGGCCTCAATCTGGCGGATACGCTCACGGGTCACATTGAACTGCTGGCCCACTTCCTCCAGCGTGTGATCGGTGTTCATGCCGATACCAAAGCGCATGCGCAGCACACGCTCCTCACGAGGCGTCAGAGAGGCCAGAACACGGGTCGTTGCCTCACGCAGGTTCGTCTGTATGGCGGCATCCAGCGGAATGACGGCGGTCTTGTCCTCAATGAAGTCACCAAGGTGGCTGTCTTCCTCATCACCGATCGGTGTCTCAAGGGAAATCGGTTCCTTGGCGATCTTGAGGACCTTGCGGACTTTCTCCAGCGGCATACCCAGCTTTTCAGCAAGTTCTTCCGGGGCGGGCTCACGGCCAATTTCATGCAGCATCTGCCGGGATGTCCGCACCAGCTTGTTGATCGTCTCGATCATGTGCACGGGGATACGGATTGTCTTGGCCTGATCGGCAATGGAGCGGGTAATCGCCTGACGGATCCACCATGTCGCATAGGTGGAGAACTTGTAGCCACGGCGATATTCAAACTTGTCTACCGCCTTCATCAGGCCGATGTTCCCTTCCTGGATCAGGTCAAGGAACTGAAGGCCACGATTGGTGTATTTCTTGGCAATGGAGATCACCAGCCGCAGATTGGCCTCAATCATCTCCTTCTTTGCCCGGGTGGAATCACGTTCCCCACGGGAAATGGTCTGATAGACCAGACGGAACTCATCCACCGGCAGGCCAGTTTCCTTGGCCAGGGCAGCCACTTCGTCCCTCATTTTCTCAAGGGCGGGGAGGTGCTTGCTTGTCAGGGTTTTCCAGCCTTTGCCGGGAAGCTGGCAGATGCCTTCGATCCAGTCCGGCGCCAGCTCCTGATGACGATACCGGTCCATGAAATCTTCACGGGGAATCTTGCATGTTTCTGCCAGACGCAGCATCCGCCCCTCAACGGCATTCAGCTTCTGCACATGAGCCTTCAGGGACTGGACCAGCTCCTCAATACGATTGTTGTGCAGGCGCATCCGCTCCACAAGAGCGACAAGCTCCGTCCGCAGCTTGTTATATTTCTTCTCGTCCGTATCGGACGGGGACCGCCCTTCCAGCAGGACCTTGAGACGCTGGCTCTGCATCTTTATCAGCTTCTGATAAAGCGGCTCGAAGGCTTCAAACAGCAGCATGATGTCCGGGCGGAGTTTTTCCTCCAGCGCAGAGAGTGACAGGCCACTCCCCTCGCTGCCACTGCCATCCCCATCACTGTCCTCAGACTCGTCATCCGGTTCGTTCTCTTCCTCGGATGTCAGGTCTTCCATATCCTCTGGCGATTCAGGGTCGCTCTGGCTGGCCTCAAGATCGATCACCTCACGCAGGAGCAGCGTCTCGTTCTTGAGCTGCTCATACCAGCCCAGGATGGACTGGAAGGTCAGCGGGCTGCGGCACAGCCCTCCGATCATCTCTCCACGCCCGGCCTCAATACGCTTGGCAATGGCAATCTCACCCTCACGGGAAAGGAGCTCCACCGCTCCCATCTCACGGAGATACATGCGGACAGGGTCATCCGTCCGGCTGGCCGCAACAGCATCGACATTACCACCATTCGCCTCGTCATCCGAGGCGTCGTCATTGCCAGAACGGTCTTCGCTACTGCCCTCTTCTTCCTCCTTGTCCACGCTTTCGACCACCTGTATCCCCATTTCGGAGAGGGCAGCCATGACGTCCTCGATCTGCTCGGAAGACATCTTGTCCTGCGGGAGGATGGCATTCAGTTCATCAAACGTGATGTGACCGGCAGACCGCCCCTTGGCAATCAGCTTCTTGACGGCTGAGGACTGCACATCAAGCGGAGAACTGTCCTGCTCTGGTGCATTCCTGTCTGATCCAGAGGCTGATTTTGTGGCCATGCGTCTCTCCGTCAACTTTACTCGAAAGCCAGTAATGGGGCAGCTTGGAATTGGTTAATCCAGCCCTCCAAGTCAAGGACCGGGGCACCAGAAAGTTGCGATTGCGTGCTTTATCCCGGGCATCGGGCTCAACGTCCATCCGCTACTTCAGCCGTCTTCCGGCTCCAGCTGCGGGCTTTCTCCCCGGCGGAGGGCAAACAGCACGTTCTGCTTGGCCTGCATCGCCGCCAGTAATGTCCGCTTCGTTGCCTCATCCGATTCGGAGGAAGAATTCAGAAGCTGCTCCACTGTCCGGCGCACCTCTTCTTCCACTGTTTCCTGAAGTGTCCTGAGATTTTCCAGCGCATAGAAATGCCACCAGAGCTTCATGACCGCCTGCATGCGGTCCTCACCATCCTCCACCCGCACCTGCCGGGGCATGGAACTGCTGCACAGTGCTGCCACCGCATCTGCCAGCCCCTGCCCGGCCATCCACTCCCGGCAGCTTTCCGCCGTCAGGGCACCGGTACATTCATCAGCCCAGCTCAACAGGGCCGTACGGATGTCGGCGAGAGAGCCCGACAGGGCCAGCGCATTATACTCCCGGTCAATACCCGGCAATATGTCCGGATGCTGGAGCAGGATGGCCGTGAGAATGTTCAGCCGTTCACCACTGCCCTCCTCTACGGTGCGCTCCGCTGAGACCGGAATGACAGAGGCGGTCATGCTGTCCTGCTGCCCACGCCTCCCCCATCCCGGCTTCTGACGGCGATAGCGGGCGAAGAACATATCGTTCAACGTGCTGCGATATTCACCAGCCAGCACCTTGTCCGGAATCATCCGGGCCAGGGCATTGAGTTTCTCCCGCAAGGCCGCCCGCCGCTCGGGCGTCGGGTCACGCTCCTGCGCTGTCAGCAGGCCGAACAGCTCTTCTTCCATCGGGCGGGCAGCCGCAAGACGGCGCTCCATGCCCTGTACGCCCTCCCGCCGGAGAAGGGAATCAGGGTCATCTCCACCATCCAGACGACAGAACCGCAGGCTGCGCCCGACCTTCAGCAATGGCAGGGCAACCTCGCAGGACCGCAGGGCCGCACGCTGCCCGGCGCCATCACCATCAAAACAGATGATGGGCGTGTCCGTCATCCGCCAGAGCAGTTCCAGCTGCTCATCGCCCAGAGCCGTACCCAATGGCGCCACAGCCCCGGCAAAACCTGCCTGAGCCATGGCAATGACATCCATGTACCCTTCCACCACCACGGCCTTTGCGCCCTTGTGGATGGCCTGCCGTGCCAGATCGATATTGAAGAGTGTCCGTCTTTTGGAAAAGATTTCTGTCTCTGGCCCATTCAGATATTTGGGCTGGCCATCCCCCAGAACACGCCCGCCGAAAGAGATGATCCGCCCCTTCCTGTCCCGGATCGGAAACATGACCCGGTTGAAGAACAGCTCGCCCTTGGCGTGCCCATTTTCATCGGTCCGCATCAGCCCGACCTGAACCAGCGTCGCCGCTGTAATGTTTTTCCCTTCCAGCGCCTTCAGCAGGGAGCGCCCGTCACCAGACCAGCCGAGCCCGAAACGCTCCAGCGTCTCTTCACTCAGGCCACGCTTCTGCAGGTAATCCAGCCCGGCACGACCTTCCGGCTGGTAGAGCCTGCTGCGATAGATGGCCTGGACCTCATCCATGACATCATGCAGGGTCTGCCGGACACGGGCCTTCTCGACCTGCCGCGGGTCATCAGCCGGAACCTCCATCCCGGCTTCCGACGCCAACCGCTCGACAGCCTCACGGAACCCGGCCCCCTCACTCTGCATGATGTAGCTGATCGCATCACCATGTGCGCCACAGCCAAAGCAGTGATAGTGATCATCATAGATGTAAAGCGAAGGCGTCTTTTCCCCATGAAAGGGGCAGCAGACCTTCCAGTTCCGGCCGGACCGGACCAGCTTGTTCCGCCGGCCGAACAGGGATGTAAGGGATGTCCGCTGGCGCAGTTCATCAAGAAACGCAGTGTCTATGGCCATGCATACACTGTGACACTCTCCCCCCCAAAAAGGAAGACGCTCCCGATTCCCCCTTGACGAAAGAATCCCAAACTTCAACACACGACAGGTCACACCCTCCATTCCAGAGCAGAGAGCGGGCCTTTTCATGACACGTTCCACCTTCACCGGCATTGCCTGCGGCGCCGCAGCAGGAGCATTGTGGGGACTGTCCCTCCTCGCTCCGGAGCTGATCGGCCCCTTCGCACCATTGCAGCTCGCGTCTGTCCGGTTCGTCACCTATGGGGTCATCGCCCTGCTGCTGCTCGCCCCGAAGCTGAAGACACTCCTTCCCCATCTGGGTGCTGCCGAATGGTGGGGCCTGCTGGGGCTCAGCCTGATGGGCAACATCATCTATTACAGCCTGCTCAGCACGGCCGTGCAGCTCTGTGGCGTAGCCATGCCCTCGCTGATCGTCGGTTTCATCCCTGTCACGGTGACCCTCGTGGGAGCACTGCGGCATGATTCCACCCTGCATGTCCGCCAGCTTGTCCCTTCCATGCTGCTCAGTGCAGGCGGCATTGTCTGCATCGCCTGGCAGAATTTTCACAATGCCTCTCCCCAGCATCAGGGAGGCCTCTGGGTCCAGCTGGCCGGGCTGCTCATGGCGGCCTGTGCCCTGCTCAGCTGGACAGGCTTTGTCGTCAAGAACGCCAACTGGCTGCGGCGGCTTGACCACATCACCCACAATGACTGGAACCTGCTGACAGGCCTCGTCACCGGGGCTCTCGCCCTGCTCATGCTGCCTCTGGCCTTCCTGCTGCCGCAGCATCTGCCCGCCACGGGCTGGGCGCATTTCCTCATGGTTGCCTGCGGGATGGGCCTGCTGGCCTCGGTCGTGGCCAATGCGTTCTGGAACGGCATGACACGCCTGCTGCCCCTGACGATGGTCGGGCAGATGATCCTGTTCGAGACGCTCTTCTCCCTGTTCTACGGCTTCCTCTGGGAGCAGCGTTTTCCCCGGCCTCTGGAGGCCTGCGCCATCGTTCTGGCCATCAGTGGGGTCATCTCCTGCGTCCGTGCCCACGGTCCGGCGAAGCACGGCTGAACATTCTTCCCTCTTGACGCAGGCACCATTACCTACAACACAGGCCCATATCGCATAATTAACAATTCAAGAATGAGCCTGCATGACACGTTCCATCCTCATGGGCACCGCTTATGGTGCCATGGCGGGAGCATTCTGGGGGATAACATTTCTCGCCCCGGAGCTTGTCGCCCCGTTCACGCCTTTTCAGCTGGCAACGCTGCGCTATCTGACCTTCGGGATTGTCTCCCTTCTCATCCTTCTCCCACGCCTGAAAACGCTGCTGCCACACCTTACCTTCAAGGCATTCCGGGCGCTCGTACTTCTCGCCATACTGGGCAGCGTGGGCTATTACAGCATGATGGGCGTGGCCATCCAGCTGAGCGGCGTAGCCATGCCATCCCTCATCATCGGCTTCATCCCCGTCACGGTGACACTGGCTGGCATCTGTCGCCATAATGCCGTTGTCACATTCCGCCAGCTCATCCCATCCATCCTGCTCAGCACGGCGGGCATCCTCTGCATCTCCTGGCAGAATTTCTTTGTCGGCTCCGCCCTGCATCATACCGGCCCGCTGCTACAGGCCGTCGGCCTGCTGATGGCCATCGGGTCCCTGCTGGGCTGGACACTGTTCAATGTCATCAACTCTGACTGGCTGAAAAAGCTGGATCACATCACGAGCGATGAATGGAACCTGCTGACAGGCGTCATGGCCGGTATCCTGTCGCTGGTCATTCTCCTGCCAGCCGCCTTCTTCTGGCCGGCGCACCTGCCCACGACCGGCTGGACACGCTTCATCCTCATTTCCTGCGGTGTGGGGCTGTTCTCCTCCACCATCGCCAATGCGTTCTGGAACCGCATGACCCATCTTCTGCCCCTGACGATGGTCGGGCAGATGATCCTGTTCGAAACGCTCTTCTCGCTGATCTACGGCTTCCTCTGGGAGCAGCGCCTGCCCACCATATGGGAAGCTGCTGCCTTCCTGCTCTCCGTCAGCGGCGTTCTGGCCTGTGTCCGGGCCCACAAGAACAACGAAGCCTCCCACTCCTACCACTGACACGAAAACCCCGCCTGTTTCATCAGGCGGGGTTTTCACACTCCGGTCCGCAAAGCGGAAAAACCGTCAGCCAAGATGGGCCTTGACGAGACCGCTGGCCCGTCCGGCATCCAGTGCCGCACCGAAGCGACCTTTCAGCACACCCATCACCTTGCCCATGTCCTTCATGCCCTCGGCACCTGTTTCCTTCACGGCCTCGGCAATGGCTTCTTTCAGGGCATCTTCGGACAGTTCCGCCGGGAGATAGTTGCGGATGGTCTCGATTTCCGCCTCTTCCTTGGCGGCCAGTTCGGGCCGGTTGCCCTGATGGTACATGGCCGCAGACTCCGTTCGTGTCTTGATCATGGAACGCAGGGCCAGAAGGATATCATCCTCACTCACCTCCCCACTCTTGGCCCGGGCAGCGACATCAAGGTCCTTGATCTTTGCGGAAATGGCACGGATCTGCGCCACACGGTCAGACTGACCGGCCTTCATGGCTGCCTTGAGATCATCCATGATACGGGTACGGAGTGACATGATGGTTCTCTCTCTTAATGATGAGTTTATAAGTTCCATAAAGGAGCGTAAGAGGTACCAGCCCTGCACTATCCTGTCGATATTGCAGGAGTCCACAGGGAGCAGTCACAGATGCGGGAAAAAACTTCCCACCATTGCTTGTATTCCGGCACCCTCCCTCCATATGGGAAAAAACTTCCCATCACGCTCTGGCTGCCCTATGAAGGGACAGGCCCATCCGGGTTCAGAACAGACAGGGCACGAGGCAGAGCAGCAGACAGATGAACGTCGATTCACTCATCAAGAAAGCAGGCGGTGCGGCTGAAATCGCCCAGCTTACCGGTGTCAGCACCGAGGCCGTGCGCAAGTGGCGGCAGGCTGGTATGATACCCACAAAACACTGGCCTGCCCTGCTTCATGTGCCGGGGATCACCCTGGCCGACCTGAACGAGACGTCAGAGGAGACATCCGCCATGACCCACCCTACCGATGACATGCCCCCCAGAGGCGCAACGGCCGTCCTCGTGCTGGCGGATGGCTCCCATTTCTGGGGCCGTGGTTTCGGGGCTTTCAATGACGGTGCCGCAGGCGAGCTCTGCTTCTCCACCGGCATGACGGGCTATCAGGAAACACTGACAGACCCTTCCTTCGCCGGACAGATCATCACCTTCACCTTCCCCCATATCGGCAATGTCGGCACCAACGGGGATGATGACGAGGCCCCCACCATGGCGGCCCTCGGCCTCGTGGTGAAAGAAGATGTCACCGCCCCGGCCAGCTGGCGGTCCATCCAGCCACTGCAGGACTGGCTGAAAGCCCACGGGCGGGCCGGCATCAGCGGTGTGGACACACGGGGCATCACCCGCCTGCTGCGGGACAAGGGGCCGCAGAACGCCCTGCTTTTCTACCCGAAAGATGGCCGCTTCGACCTCGCCGCCCTGCGCCAGAAGGCTGCAGAATGGCCCGGTCTGGAAGGGATGGACCTCGTGAAGGAGGTTGCCCAGCCCGCCCGCAGCTGGACGAAAACCACATGGCACAACACCCGCCCCGAGCGGGCCGTGAAACGCCGTGTCGTGGCTCTGGATTACGGAGCAAAAGACAACATCCTCCGCAGCCTCGTTGCCGCTGGCTGTGAGGTGCATGTCCTCCCCGGCACCGCCACGGGTGAGGAGATCCTCGCCCTGAAGCCGGAAGGCGTCTTCCTCTCCAACGGTCCGGCCGACCCCGCCGCCACGGCCGTCTATGCTGTCCCGGCCATCCAGGCCGTCATGGAGGCGGACATTCCGGTCTTCGGCATCTGCCTCGGCCACCAGCTTCTGGCCCGGGCACTGGGCGGCACAACCTACAAGCTGGACCGTGGCCACCGTGGGGCCAACCAGCCGGTGAAGGACCTCACGACGGGCCGGGTGGAAATCACCAGCCAGAATCACGGCTTCGCCGTGGATGAGAAGTCCCTGCCCGATACCGTCAGGGTGACGCATGTCAGCCTGTTTGACGGCTCGAACGAAGGACTGGCTTCCACCGTGAAGGAAGCCTTCTCCGTCCAGTACCATCCGGAAGCCAGCCCCGGCCCGACCGACAGTTTCTACCTCTTCGAGCGGTTTGTCGCCGTGATGGACCGCCGCGCCGCAGCCCGCACAACCAGCAAGGCAGGAGCCTGACCCATGCCCAAACGCACAGATATCCGCTCCATCCTCATCATCGGTGCTGGCCCCATCGTCATCGGGCAGGCCTGCGAGTTCGACTATTCCGGCGCACAGGCCTGCAAGGCCCTGAAGGAGGAAGGCTACCGTGTCATCCTCCTGAACTCCAACCCGGCCACCATCATGACCGACCCCGGTCTGGCTGATGCCACCTACATCGAGCCCATCACGCCGGAATTTGTCGAGCGCATCATCCTCAAGGAGAAGCCCGACGCCGTCCTGCCGACCATGGGTGGCCAGACGGCCCTGAATGCCGCCATGGCGCTGGACAAGTCCGGCTTCCTCACCAGGCACGGCGTGGAGCTGATCGGCGCACGGGCTGACGTGATCGACCGTGCCGAGGACCGCCTGAAGTTCCGTGAGGCCATGGATGCCATCGGCGTGGAAAGCCCCCGCAGTGCCATCGCCCACACGCTGGACGAGGCCCGCACGGCCCTGGAGCATATCGGCCTGCCCGCCATCATCCGTCCGTCCTTCACCATGGGCGGCTCCGGCGGTGGTATCGCCTATAACCGGGAGGAATTCTCCCAGATCGTGGCCAGCGGGCTGGATGCCTCCCCCACCACCGAGGTGCTGATCGAAGAATCCGTCATCGGCTGGAAAGAGTACGAGATGGAAGTGGTCCGTGACGTGGCGGACAACTGCATCATCGTCTGCTCCATCGAGAACATCGACCCGATGGGCGTCCATACCGGGGATTCCATCACCGTGGCCCCGGCCATGACGCTGACGGACAAGGAATACCAGCGGATGCGTGATGTCTCCATCGCCTGCCTGCGGGCCATCGGCGTGGAGACGGGTGGTTCCAACGTGCAGTTCGGCGTGAATCCGAAGGATGGCCGCATGGTCGTCATCGAGATGAACCCCCGCGTGTCCCGCTCCTCCGCCCTGGCCTCCAAGGCTACCGGCTTCCCGATCGCCAAGATCGCCGCCAAGCTGGCCGTGGGCTACACTCTGGATGAGCTGACGAACGACATCACCGGCACCATTCCGGCCAGCTTCGAGCCGACGATCGACTACGTCGTCACGAAGATTCCCCGCTTCACCTTCGAGAAATTCCCCAGCACGCCGGCCCTGCTCTCCACCTCCATGAAATCCGTCGGTGAGGCGATGGCC
The DNA here is from genome assembly GCF_023337645.1 of Parasaccharibacter sp. TMW2.1890. Lineage (NCBI taxonomy): Bacteria > Pseudomonadati > Pseudomonadota > Alphaproteobacteria > Acetobacterales > Acetobacteraceae > Parasaccharibacter > Parasaccharibacter sp. TMW2.1890. The sequence continues at coordinate 84,375 of NZ_NWUV01000002.1, forward strand.
GTGGGCCGCAGCTTCGCCGAATCCCTCCAGAAAGGCCTGCGCTCCATGGAGACGGGCCTGACAGGTCTGGACCCTGTGGAAGCCCCCGGCGATGGCTCCCCGGATGCCTACCGTGCCGCCCTCTCCGAGCCACGGCCGGAACGCATCCTCATGGCCGCCCAGGCCTTCCGGGCCGGTCTCTCACTGGAGGACATTCAGGAAGCCTGCCATTTCGAGCCGTGGTTCCTCCGCCAGCTGGAAGGCATCATTGCGACGGAACGTGAGATCGAAGCGAACGGCCTGCCGGATGACGCCATCAGCCTGCGCCAGATCAAGGCCCAGGGCTTCTCCGACCAGCAGCTTGCCCGCCTGAGCGGCAAAAGCGTGAAGGACGTCGTCGCCCTGCGCACAAAGCTGGACGTGCTGCCCGTCTATCGCCGGATCGACACCTGTGCAGCCGAGTTCTCTTCTGACACGCCGTATCTGTATTCCACCTATGAAGGGGGCTTCGGCATCCCGGACTGTGAGAGCCGCCCGACGGACAAACAGAAAATCGTCATCCTCGGCGGTGGCCCCAACCGGATCGGTCAGGGCATCGAGTTCGACTACTGCTGCGTCCATGCCGCCTACGCCCTGCGTGAGGCCGGTTTCGAGACGATCATGGTCAACTGCAACCCGGAAACCGTCTCCACGGACTATGACACGTCCGACCGTCTCTATTTCGAGCCGCTGACAGCCGAGGACGTCATCAGCCTCGTGAAGAAGGAGATGACGAACGGCACCGTTCTGGGCTGCATCGTGCAGTATGGTGGGCAGACCCCGCTGAAGCTCTCCCGTGCGCTGGAGGAAGCGGGCATCACCCTGCTGGGCACCCCGGCCGATGCCATCGACCGTGCCGAGGACCGGGAACGCTTCCAGGCCATGCTGCGCAAGCTGGGCCTGCGCCAGCCCCGCAACGGCATTGCCCGCACCCCCGACGAGGCCCTGAAGATCGCCGAGGAAGTCGGCTATCCGGTCGTGGCCCGTCCCTCCTACGTGCTGGGTGGCCGTGCAATGGAGATCGTCTATGACAGGGCCGGTCTTTCCCATTACCTCAACACCGTCCTGCGTGCCGCCGGTGAGGATGTCTCCACCGGGCCGGTCCTGCTGGATCACTACCTGAATGAGGCCATCGAGGCCGACGTGGACTGCATTGCCGATGGTCATGATGTCTATGTCGCCGGGGTGATGGAGCATATCGAGGAAGCCGGAATCCACTCTGGCGACTCTGCCTGCTCCCTGCCGCCCTACACGCTCTCCCCGGCTCTGGTGACGGAGCTGAAGGCCCAGACCGAAGCCATGGCCCGTGAGCTGGGCATCCGTGGACTGATGAACGTGCAGTTCGCCATCAAGGATGACGAGGTGTTCGTTCTGGAGGTCAATCCCCGTGCCTCCCGCACGGTGCCTTTCGTGGCCAAGGCCACAGGTGTGCCGGTCGCCAAGATCGGGGCCCGGATCATGGCCGGAGCCAGACTGTCCGAGTTCCCGCTGGAAGGCCGGTCCGTCGCCCCACATGTGGCCGTCAAGGAAGCGGTCTTCCCCTTCAACCGCTTCTCCGGCGTTGATACGATCCTCGGGCCGGAAATGCGCTCCACTGGTGAGGTAATGGGGCTGGATGCCAACTTCGAGATGGCCTTTGCCAAATCCCAGCTGGCCGCAGGCGTGAAACTCCCCCGGACAGGCACCGTCTTCCTCTCCGTCCGGGAGAGCGACAAGGCCCATGTGCAGCCACTGGCCCGCAAGCTGGTGGAGATGGGCTTCACCATTCTTGCCACCCGTGGCACGGCGGACCGGCTCAAGGAAGCCGGTATTCCGGTCACCCGTGTCAACAAGGTGCTGGAAGGTCGCCCACACTGTGTGGATGCCATCCACTCCAACGAGGTGCAAATGGTCATCAACACCGCCCAGGGTGGCCAGTCCGCCCGGGACAGCTTTGACATCCGCCGCTCCGCCCTGACGATGAACGTGCCCCATTACACGACCATCGCCGGTGCCCGGGCAGCAACCTATGCCATCTCTGTCCTGAAACAGAAGGAGCCGGATGTGGCGCCGCTGCAATCCTATTTCCACGGCGCCTTCTAAGAGAAGGCTTGCAGCACGCATGGCGTGCTGGTTATCCTGTCCGCCACAGCGTATGCCGCCCCGCCCTTTTCCGCTCCATGTGGAAGGGGGCGGGGCGGTGTGCCATTCATCTCTTTGTACCAGTGCGAGGATTCCCTCCATGCAGAAAAGCCCCATGACCGCCCAAGGACTGAAACGCCTTGAGGATGAGCTTCGCCAGCTCAAATCAGAGGAACGCCCCGCCGTCATCCGGGCCATTGCAGAAGCCCGCTCCCACGGGGACCTCTCCGAGAATGCGGAATACCACGCCGCCCGGGAGCGTCAGTCCTTCATCGAGGGGCGGGTGCTGGAGCTGGAGAGCCTGATCTCCACGGCCGAGGTGATCGACCCCACGACCCTCTCCGGCAGCCGCATCCAGTTCGGTGCCACGGTCGAGCTGGTGGATGAGGAAACCGACAAGGAAAGCACCTACCAGATCGTCGGCGCTCACGAAGCTGACATCAAGCAGCACCGCATTTCCATCTCCTCCCCCCTTGCCAAAGCCCTCATCGGGAAGGAAGCTGGGGACAGCGTTTCCGTCCCGGCACCGGGCGGGGACCGTACCTATGAAGTTCTGAAAGTGATCTACAAATAATGCCGGACTCTGCTTCCAAGACCAGCCTGACCTTCAACGACGTCAAAGACGCCCAGAAGCGCATTGCCGCCACCATTGCCCGTACGCCCACGATCAGCAATGTGGCCCTTTCCCGGCTGACGGAAGCAGAGATTATCATCAAGCTGGAAAATCTTCAGGCCATTGGCTCCTTCAAGGAGCGTGGAGCGGCCAACCGCATGGCCCTGCTCACGCCCGAGGAACGCAAACGGGGTGTCATCACCGTCTCGGCAGGCAACCATGCCCAGGGCGTAGGGCGGCAGGCCAGCCTTCTGGGCGTGGAAGCCACCATCGTCATGCCCCGTTTCACCCCCGCCACCAAGGTGGCCGCCACCCAGAGCTGGGGAGCCAGAGTCGTTCTGGCGGGCGAGAATTTCGACGAGGCCGTGAAAACGGCCGAAAAAATCCGTCAGGAAGAAGGCCAGACCCTCATCCACCCCTTTAATGATCCTGCCGTCATCGCCGGACAGGGCACCTGCGCTCTGGAAATGATTGAGGATGCGCCCGATCTGGACGCCATCGTGGTGCCGATCGGTGGAGGTGGCCTCATGGCCGGTTTCGTCACGGTACTGAAAGAACTCAGCCCGAAGACGAAGCTCTATGGCGTGCAGGTGGAGGGCTATTCCCCACTGGGTGCCTACCCTGAACCGCTCCGTTCCGTTCCCGGCGGGTCAACCATTGCCGAGGGCATCGCCGTCGTCCAGCCGGGCCATCACTGCCTGGATGTCATTGGCAGGAACCTTGATGGCGTGTTCGTCGTCAACGAACTCCAGGTCGAAAGTGCCATCACGACGCTGGCCGAAAAGGCCCGTCAGGTGGGCGAAGGGGCCGGAGCCACGCCACTGGCCGCCATTCTGGCCAATCATGACCTCTTCAGGGGCAAGAAGGTGGGCTTTCCCATCTCCGGCGGCAACATCAATGCCCGCATCCTTGCCCATGTCATCCTCCGCTCCCTGCTGCGGGAAGGACGCATCCTGCGGCTGATCTTCCAGATTCCCGACCGCCCCGGCCTGCTGGCCGCCATCTCCGAGAAGATTGGCAGCTATGGTGGCAACATCATCGAGGTCTCCCATCACCGCCTCTTCGCCGCACCTTCCGTGCAGACGGCAGAGCTGGTGGTGATGATCGAAGCCCGTGACACGGAACATGCCCTGGAAATCGAGCGGGAACTCTCCCGCCATTACCACGTCGAACGGGACTGACCCCTGGAACGTCCTCTGAAGCAGAAGGGAGTGGTCCTGCCCGTGTGAGACGGGGCCACTCCCTTTTTTGCGTTCAGGCTCCCTCTTCGTCCGGGACGAAATGAAGGGCCAGACCATTGGTGCAGTAACGCAGCCCCGTGGGCGGGGGGCCATCAGGGAAGACATGCCCCAGATGACCGTGACAGCCTGCGCAATGTATCTCCACCCGCACCATGCCGAGACTGCGGTCCTCACGCTCGCCCACCGCCCCGGGCACGGCCCGGAAGAAAGACGGCCAGCCTGATCCGCTCTCATATTTCGCCGTCGAGCTGAACAGCCTCTTCCCGCAGGCGGCACAGTCGTAATGACCGGGCCGTTTCTCACCATTCAGCGGGCTGGAACCCGGCGGCTCGGTTCCATGACCATGCAGGACATGCTTCTGCGCTTCACTGAGCGGCCCACAGCCACAGACGGCTGCTTTTTCAGATGTCTGGTCTTTCATCTCCACTCCTCTCCGGGGCACCATCCCGCCCCTCCGGCTGGACAGACAGCCCATTCTCCGCCACAAAAGACATACGAAAACCGATCATCGCATCTGTCCCGCATGTCCCTGTCACTCATTCCTGCCTGACTGATCTCATGCTGTCAGATGTGTTTTTCAAGCCCCATACCATCCCACCCGGAAAGGGATTCCCAGGCAGGCTCATGCTCCCGAAACGCACCAGCACATCCCTCGCCCTCTGCTGGCTGCTGCCTTGCCTGATGCTGACCTGCCTTGCCGACCAGCATCAGGCCCATGCCGCCCCAGACCAGGCCGGTACTCTGTGGGGATCAAACACGCCCATTCCCACCACGGAGGCTGGCATCCGCAAGGCACGGGCTGCACGGCGGAATCTTCAGCAGCTTCTGGCCCAGAAAGCCCAGCTGCTCCAGCAGAAGGAAGAAGAAACCCGCAAGGCTGAAGCCCAGGCGCATCTCAGTGCCCGTCAGCTGGCCCGCCTGCGCCAGAAGCAGGCCAGACTGGCCCGGCAGCACATGCTCGTGGAACGTCACCTCACAAAGGTTTCAGCTCAGCTGGACCAGCTCAGTACGGGCAATGACCAGCTGAAAGCCGAAGAAAACACCATTCTTCTGGATGAAGCCACACGTCTTCCTGCCCTCCAGCAGATGAACACCACGCCAGAACTCGCCCTTCTTATGCCACCAGACAATCCAGCCATCAGCCCTGCAGTTCCTTTTGCCCTTCTCGCCCTGCGCCACCAGCAGAACCGGGACGCCATGGCAGACAACATCCAGCGGCAGACCCATCTCCAGAGAGAGCAGATGCGGCTGACAGACCAGAGCCGTACCATCACAGCACAGGAAACCCGCCTCCAGACCAGCCAGAACGAGGCAGAAAGCCGGGCCGAGCAGGCGGCCATAAAATCGGAACAGGCCCAGCAGGCCCTGCTAAAGCAGCAGGCTCTACTGACACAGGCCCGCCAGAGCACGGAGGCCCTGACAGCCATCATCACCGTCCTGGCCCGGCAGGAAGCTGAAACACGCCGCCGCCTGCGGGCCCAGAAGGCCCGGTTCCACAAGCTGCACCAGCGCCACAAGGAACAGGAAGTGGAGCAGCAGGACCGCAGCTTCAACCCCGGCAAAGGGCTGATGCGGGGCTCTGCACGGGCCCCTGTGCAGGGGCGCATCGTCACACGCTGGGCACAGCCTACCGAGGCTGGCCCCGCCACGGGGCTGACCTACCAGACGGCTCCTTCCGCCCCTGTGACCGCCCCCTGCACGGGCCGCCTGCTCTTCAGCGGGGCCTTCCGCTCCTTCGGCCCCATGGTGATTCTGGACTGCGGGCAGAAACAGCGACTTGTTCTGGCCGGTCTTGGCACGCTCCAGCTACAGAGCGGCCAGTCCGTCCAGCAGGGGGGCGTGATCGGCCAGATGCCCACCCGGGACCCTCTCCTCTTCGTACAGCTGCGGCAGGGAACAAAGCTCATGGATCCGGCCCATTTCTTCTGAGGCCATGCTGAGTCCTGCCGGGAGTTTCACCCGTGCCGAAAACACTGTAAGCTGCCTCCATCATGTCTCCGGGCCAGGGCCCTCTCATATTGATCGCAGCGAACCGCCTGTCTTCTAAATGTTAAGGAATAGACCGACCATGAACTTCCGCACTGGCCTTATGCTGGGTCTTGCCTGTTCAGCCATGGGTGTTGCCTCTGGTGCCTTTTTTGCCAGTCGCCCGTCACTCGTCCCCCCCGCCTGGGCGCAGGAGATCACACACAAGGACAGCAACACGTCGGCCAACAGCAGCGACAGCAACAATGCTGAAACCGTCCGTATGCTGACACTGCTGGGCACGGTGATGGACATTGCCCATTCGGAATATGTCTCTCCCCTTCCCAACAAGAAGCTCATCCGCAATGCCATTGACGGAATGATCAGCAATCTGGACCCTCACTCCTCCTTCATGGATGCCCAGCAGCTCAAGGACATGCAGGATGAGATGTCCGGCCAGTTTGGTGGGCTTGGGCTACAGGTGCAGGGCGATGCCGGGCATGTACGGGTCGTCTCCCCCATTGATGGCACACCGGCTGCCAAAGCGGGCATCCAGTCCGGCGATGTCATCACCATGGTGGACAACAAGAGCATCGCCAACCTCACGCTGGATCAGGCCGTCCGCAAGATGCGGGGCAAGCCGGGAACGCAGATCACCCTGACCATCCTGCGCCCCAAAACTGGCAAGCAGCAGAACCTGACCCTGACACGGGAGATCATCCATGTGCAGATCGTCCGTTCCGCCCTCTATGGGCAGACGGGCTATATCCGCCTGAGTGAATTTGATGATTCGCTGGAAAAGGAGATGCGCAAGGCTTACGGCAAGCTGGTCCAGTCCGTCGCCAAGACGCCCGGCAAGACACTGAACGGCCTCGTGCTGGACCTCCGCTCCGACCCCGGCGGGAAGCTGGACCAGGCCATCGCCGTGGCCCGTGACTTCATCAAGGATGGAGAGATCGTCTCCATCCGTGGCCGCCACCCCGAGGGCAACCAGCATTGGGATGGTGTCGGCAAGGACATCACCCACGGCCTGCCCATCATTGTCCTGACCAACGCCGGCTCGGCCTCTGCCAGCGAGATCGTGGCCGGTGCGCTGAAGGACCATCGCCGGGCCATCATCATGGGAGACCGGACCTTCGGCAAGGGGTCCGTCCAGACGATCATCCCCATTGCCGACCAGGGGGCCATCCGGCTGACAACCGCCCGTTATTACACGCCGTCGGGCCGGTCCATCCAGGGGCTGGGCATCACGCCGGATGTGCCCGTTCTGGCCAGCCGGGATGATGACAGCCTCTTTACATACCATGAGGCCGACCTCGCCCACACCATCACCAACACGGATGGCAAACTGCCCAAGGAGGCCCCACGGACGGACCTGCCCGCTTTCGCCAAGACCGTGGAACGTCTGCCCCCTGCTAAATGGCCTGCCTTCGACCCCACGAAGCCGGAAACGGACTTCCAGCTCCAACAGGCCCTGCATTTCATCAATGCCCAGACTGGCGGGGCTGATGCAGCCCATGAGGCCGCCCTGCTCGCCCATCCACAACTGCCGCCACAGTCCCACGACACGGCCCCTGATGAGGCCAAGGACGACAGTGCAGCAAAGACGAAGAAATAAGCCCATGTCCCTGCGTGAAACACTGGCCTACCGCCCCAATGTCGGCATCGTCCTCTTCAATGGGAAAGGCGAAATCTTCATGGCCCGCCGTGCGGACCTGCCGGGGGACATCTGGCAGTTTCCGCAGGGCGGCATTGATGAGGGCGAAGAGCCGGAACAGGCCGTCTGGCGGGAAATGAAAGAAGAGATTGGCACAAACAACGCCACCATGATCGGTAAGCGGGATGGCTGGTTTCTCTACGACCTGCCGGACCACCTTATCGGCAAGGCCCTGCACGGGAAGTATCGGGGGCAGAAACAGCAGTGGTTCCTCTTCCGCTTCACCGGCCAGGACAGCGACATCAGGTTGGACACGTTTGAGGAAATCGAGTTCACCACATGGCGTTGGGTGCCACCGGAGGATGTCCTGAGCGGCAGGTACAATCTGGGCTTCAAGAAGGACGTCTACGAACGGCTCCTGCCCGACATTCTTGCCATCTACCGGGCGGCGTCCAGAGCCTGAGCCTTCACCAGCCGGGCGTAAAGTCCGGCCCTGGCCATGAGCTGGGCATGGGTGCCCGTCTCGACAATCTGGCCCTGATCCAGAACCACGATGTGATCGGCACTCTGTACGGTGGAAAGCCGATGCGCCACGATGAGCGTCGTCCGCCCCTGCCGAAGCTGGGCCAGAGCCTCCTGCACACGGGCTTCATTCTCTGAATCCAGCGCACTCGTGGCCTCATCCAGCAGCAGCAGGCGGGGGTTACGCAGCAGGGCACGGGCCAGCATGATGCGCTGCCTCTGTCCACCCGAGAGCCTCTGCCCACCGGGACCGATGATGGTTTCCAGCCCTTCCGGCAGATCATGCACGAAATCCAGTGCCGCCATCCGGCAGAGTGCCTCCACCTCCTCCCGTGTCGCAGAAGGACGGCCAAGATGGATGTTCTCCCGCACGCTCATGTCGAACAGGGCCGTTTCCTGACTGACATAGGCCAGATGATCCCGCAGGCTGGCCAGCGTGAGGGACCGTATGTCCACCCCCTCCAGCGTGATCGTCCCTTCCGTCACGTCAAAAAGACGGGGGATCAGGGCCAGCATGGTAGATTTCCCCGCCCCGCTCGGCCCGACCAGAGCCACGCTCTGCCCCGGCCTCACATCCAGAGATATATTTTTCAGGGCATGATGCCCATCCTGAAAACGATAGGATACATCCCTGAACACAAGGTGCCCCGGCCCTTCCGGCAGGGGCCGGGCCTCCGGCTGTTCCTGCACGCTGGCCGGTTCATCAATCACGGCAAAAATGCGTCCCAGCCCGGCCAGTCCTTCCTGCATGGAGGTGTTGAGCGACCCCAGGGCACGCAGAGGACGTGAGGCCGCAAACAGGGCGGCAATGAAGGCCGTGAAGTCCCCCAGCGTGGCCCCGCCCGTGGCGGCACGCCAGCCCGCAAACCCCAGCACGAAAGCGATCGCCACACCACCGATGACCTCCAGCATCGGGTCCAGACGGGCACGGTTGCTGGCAATACGGAAGAACATGTCATGCAGCCTGTCGAGAGCCGAACCGATGCGGTGATGCTCATGCTCCTCCATCCGGTAGATGCGTATCTGCCGGGACAGGGAGAAGCTTTCCGTCAGCAGGGCCGAGGCTTCCCCGACCTGCTCCTGCATCCCGCCGGAGGCCCGGCGCACCCGCCGCCCGAGCTTCTGCACGGGAATGATGGCCAGAGGATACAGCACGACCGCAATCAGGCTCAGTTCCCAGTCCGTCCAGATCATGGAGGCGACAAGCCCGATGATGGTGATGACGTCCCCCAGCGCATTGACCGAACGTGTCAGGGCTTCCCTCATGGCGAGGGCATCCGTGGTGAAGCGTGCCGCCCAGCGGGCGGGAGCCTCTCTTTCAATCCGGGCCACATCCGCCTTCAGGGCATGGGTGAACATGCGTTCCTGAAGACGCCGCACGACCTGAAGGACCAGTGCCTGCACGCAGACATTCTGCCCATACTGGGCCAGAGCCTTGGCCCCCGTCACGACCACAACCAGCAGGGGAATCTGATACAGGATGCGGGGATCATGTGCCGTGAACATGTCGATCGCCCGCTTGATGACAAGCGGATAGGCCGCCGTCAGCAAGGCCATGACGACCGTCAGCACGAACACGGCCAGCAGCATGAGCCGGTGCCGGGCAATGTCCTCCCGCCAGAGCCTCCGCATCAGGGGGAAGGTTGCCTCATACGCTGCCCTGTCCGCAGGGTGCCTGCCTGTCTGCTGTGTCATGCAGACCTTCTAGCAGCCCCCTCAGGAAGGGGAAAGCTGGTGGCTCACCCAGTCCCGACATGCCCCGGCATCGGGACGGCAACCCTGTGTGAGCCACCAGTGCTGCGTCTGTTTCAGCCACCGCCCCATTTCCGGCCCCGGTTTCACACCCAGAGCAATCAGGTCCCGCCCCGCCAGAGGAAAAACGGGCTGCTCCACGGTTTCCAGCCGGTGCCGCAACTCATTCCAGCTCCCATCAGGCCGTCCCAGCTCCTGCGCCTGCACCAGCCAGCTTCGCAGCAGCAGGATGGACCTGTCCTGCTGGAAAAGAACCCGCCGGATGTCGTCATCATCCAGCGTGACCGCCAGTTCCGGCCCGTATCTGGCAAAAGCGGCCAGCATGTTCCGGCTCTCATTGGAGAGTTTCAGATGGGCACCAACATCCGCCATGCCCTGCCCGTCCCCTCCGCCGGGTGGATACAGGACGGCAAGACGATGCAGCGGCTCGGCAGGATCACCACAGGCCAGAAGACGCTCCAGACCAGACAGGGGCGCATGATGCGGCAGCAGCACGGCAAGGGTGCCCGTTTCCTCCATCAGTTCCAGCGTTCGCAGAAGCTGCGGGCCTGACAGGATTTTCAGCAGCTCCATCGCCACACGCTCGACTGAAAGACGGGTCATCGTCTCCCGCAGGCGGATGATGGCCTGACAGGCCTCGCCATCCGGTTCGCCACGGCCATAACGGGCAAAAAAGCGGAAAAACCGCAGGCACCGCAGGGCATCCTCCTCGATGCGCCGTGCCGCCTGCCCGACAAACCGTACCTTCCCGGCCCGGAGATCATCCAGTCCGCCGAAATAATCATGCAGCTGCCCATCCTGATCCAGCGACATGGCGTTGATCGTGAAGTCCCGCCGCTGCGCATCTTCCTCCCAGTCATCCGTCCAGGCGACGACAGCATGGCGGCCATCGGTACTGACATCACGCCGCAGGGTGGTGATTTCATAAGGGTGATGGTCAATCACCGCCGTGATGGTTCCATGCTCAAGGCCGGTCGGTATCACCCTGGCACCGACCTCTTCCAGCCGCCGCTGGGCTTCTCCCGGTGGAACCGGGCTGGCCAGGTCAAGATCATGCACGTCGCGACCACAGAGCAGGTCCCGCACGCAGCCTCCCACCAGCCGGGCCTCCGGCAGGGCCTGCCAGATACGGGCCAGCCCGGCGTGACCGGGCACATCGGACAGGGCTGCCAGAAGGGCGGCCGGAGATGGTGTCCTGATGGTCACACGCACAGCTCCTCAAGGTCGTCCACGGTCTCATCCGGCAGGCGGGAAAGCGGGAAGAACATCCCGTGGCTCCAGACTCCCATGCAGGGTTCACCCCCCACGCAGCCCGGAACGGCCAGAGCCGCCAGCTCGAAAAGGACCGCCCGGCTGATGCGGGCCAGAATGGGCTGCCCGCCTGCTCCGGTCCTCATGTGGATGTAGGGCACGGTCGCTCCATCAGCCGGGCGGTCCCAGTCACACAGAAGGGGATGCTCCGCATCCACACAGAAAACCTCATCCAGATTGGTCCGCAGGCACAATGTCTGCGTCTTTTCCGAACAGCCTCTGAAATCCAGCTCCACCGCCAGAAAGGGAACGTCATCCACCTGTATGACGCCAGCCTCGGTCGGCGTCCGCAGCCAGTAACGTCCCTGGCGGTCCCGGTCGAGGCAGGAGGCGAACAGGCAGAGCATGGCCTTGCGCCGGATGGGCGTCCCCCGGTACAGCCATGTCCCGTCCCGCCGGATATGGAAAGGCAGGTGCAGGACCATCTCGTCCTCGGACATCACGGCCTCATCCGGCCCCTCCAGCGGGGGCACCGGTCTCTCATAAGGCTTGATGCTCATGATCTCCTCCCTTTCCGTCCTTCCATCACGATGGACCTGCATGATGGTGTGCCACTTTCCTGCGACCCTCTCTTTTTAAAAGGGCCTCTTACATGGTAGCTTACCGCCTGCCCCAGAGTTGGGAATGATCCCGGCCTGTTAAAACCCCCTACCCTCTGTTTCCGAATCTGTAATGACCCAGCATCCTTCTGCCTCCGGCCCGACATCCTCCCCCCAGGACAGGGCGTTCCACCATGATGACACGGTCCGTGCCTTTGATGGGCTGGCCCCCAGGCTGAAAACGCTCGTACAGGAAATTGGCCGAATCGTCCTCGGGCAGGAAACGGTCATCGAGCATGTCCTCACAACCCTGCTGGGGGGGGGCCATGCGCTGCTGCTCGGGGCGCCGGGGCTGGGGAAGACGCTGCTGGTCAATACCTGCGCCCATGTTCTGGGGTTGGAAGACAGCCGCATCCAGTTCACGCCAGACCTCATGCCCTCCGACATCACCGGGGCGGAAATCCTGGAGCAGGATGAACAGGGCAGGCGCCATTTCCGCTTCCTGCCCGGCCCCCTCTTCGGGCAGCTGGTGCTGGCGGACGAGATCAACCGCGCCAGCCCCCGCACCCAGTCCGCCCTGCTTCAGGCCATGGCAGAAGGGCACGTCACGCAGGGTGGCAAAACATGGCCCCTGCCCAAGCCATTTCATGTTCTGGCCACCCAGAACCCCATCGAGCAGGAAGGAACCTACCCCCTGCCAGAAGCCCAGCTTGACCGTTTCATGATGCGCATTCCGCTGGATTTTCCGGCACGGGAGGCCGAGCGCCGGATGCTGCTCCAGACCACGGGGGCCACGAAACGGAAGGCTGAACGCATATTTTCCACCGCAGAGCTTCTGGCCACCCAGAAACTCGTCCGCACGCTGCCGGTCGGGGAAACGGTCGTGGAAGCCATCCTGACCATTGTCCGGGGCCTGCGGCCACAGGATGAAACAGCCAGTGCCGAGGTCCGTCAGTCACTGGATTACGGCCCCGGCCCCCGTGCTGCCCAGGCCCTGATGATTGCCAGCCGGGCACGGGCCATGCTGCATGGCCGTCTCTCCCCCTCGATGGAAGATGTCCGTGTGCTGGCCGAGCCTGTTCTGGCTCACCGCCTGGGCATCAGCTTCGCCGCCCAGACGCAGGGTGTGGATGCCCGGCAGCTCATTGCCGCCCAGCTGAAGCGCCTCGGCTAGGCCGGGCTCCCAGGCGGTTCCCAGAGTACGGACATGGCCAGCTCACCCTCCTTCTTCCAGCGGTTTTTTGGCACTCGCAAAGGGCGTGATGCCGCCCCGCAGCCTGTCTCCCTGCCGGAGCTGGTTCTCTCAGCCCGAGGGCTGGCAAAGCAGCTGCGCAGTGGCCCTCACGGCAACCGCAGAGCCGGGGACGGACATGAATTCTGGCAGTTCCGTCCCCATCAGCCAACAGAACCAGCCTCCCTGATCGACTGGAAACAGTCTGCCCGCTCGCCGGAACCAAACCTGCTCTGGGTTCGGGAGCGGGAGCAGCATGCCCCCCGGCCACTTTTCATCTGGGTTGACCCCTCTGCCTCCATGCGCTGGCGATCTGCCAACAGCCTGCCCAGCAAACATGACACCGCTCTGGCTGATGCCCTGGCCCTTGGCCAGGCAGCCCTGCTGGGCGGTGAGGATGTGGGCATTCCTGGCTTCCGGTCCCGTTTTTCCGGTCATCAGGCCTTGCCCCGTCTCGCCCATGCTCTCATGCAGCTTCCTCCCCGTGACGATACTGGCAGGGATGCGGTCCTGCCCAGCCTGACAGCTGTTCCCCCTCATGCAGCTCTGCTGCTCGTCAGTGACTTCCTTTGGAAGGAGGCCACCATGCAGCATTGCCTGGCGCCGCTGGCCACCCATCCCGGCCGCATCGCCCTGCTGGCCGTGCTGGACCCACAGGAGCATCGCCTGCCCTTCAGCGGGTCTGTCCAGTTTACCAGCTGCGAGGCTGAACCGGACCTGACACTCCCGGCCACGGAGAACCTGCATGAGGCCTATCAGGCCCGATTGACCGAACATTTCAGCCAGCTTGAAAAGATCGGAAAGGGACAGGCGCCCTTCTTCCGCCTCCATGTCACCGACCATCCTGCCCTGCCTGTCCTGGCGGACTGCCACACCTTCCTGCGGGGGCGGGCATGATCCTTCTCTCCCCTTACCTGCTGCTGTTCCTGCTCCTCCTGCCTGCCCTGTGGTGGCTGGTCCGGGCCATTCCTCCCCACCCCCGGCAACAGCGTTTCCCCTCTCTCATCCTGCTCCGCAGGCTCTCGCCTGTCCGGCAGGATGCCGCACGCACGCCGCTCTGGCTCCTGCTCCTGCGCATGGTTGCCCTAGCTCTGCTCGTTCTGGCCTTTGCCCGGCCACTCCATTTCCCCGGACAGGACCAGCAGACCCCGCAGAAACTGGTTCTCATTCTGGATGATGACTGGGCGGCCACCCCACACTGGGATGACCGCAGGAAAAATGCCCTCGCTCTGGGAGAAGCCACACTCCGCTCCGGCGGGCGGGTGACCCTGCTGCTGAACACGCCAGAGGCGGACGGCCACATGCCTCGCCCCTTCCAGCCCGGTGACCGCACTGCCCTGCAACAGTTTCTTGCCGGTCTGTCCCCCCACACATGGCCTGGGGACCGGCAGACCCTCGCCCGCCAGCTTCAGGCGCTCGCCCCGGACCTGCATGGAGCAACGGTCATCGCACTTTCCAATGGCCTGGCACAGCCGGGGGATGAGGCCCTGCGTGCCGCCCTTCAGCCTGCCCACCGGACCGAAGATGTACGCTGGCCCCGCTGCGACCTCATCCGTCTTTCCATCCGGCAGGAAAGCCAGCTGACGGCACAGGCGGAAACACTCCCCGACTGCCCGGAGCAGACACGCCGCCTGCTGGGCATGACGCTGGAAAAAGACGGACATTTCGCCGTCCTGGCCGATACGCCACTTCCCACCGGAACCTGGCGTACCCTGCCTGACCCGGACCATTTCGATGCCTTCAGCCTGCCATCCGTTTCCGGTCCGGCGGGCATGGTGCTTCTACCCGGCAGGACGGACCAGCACCGGGTTGGCCTTCTGCACATCAATGGTGATGATGCACCGCTGACAGGTAGCGGCTTCTACCTGACCCGTGCCCTGCAGGCTGTCATCCCCTATCAGGAGGGCACTGTGGACAGTCTCCTGCCCCGCCACCCGGACATCATCATCGCCACGGATGGCACGCTCTCCGATGCGGGGCTGAGCGACATACTCGGCTGGGTCCGCAAAGGAGGCATCCTGATCCGCTTCGCAGGGCCGGAACTGGCCCGCCAGAGCCAGCAGACCATGAAAGACGATGACGCTGCTCTTCTGCCCGTGCCCCTCCTCTCCGGCATGAGGCAACTGGGGGGCCCCATGTCGTGGGGCAGCCCGCAGAAACTGGCTCCCTTCCCGGCAGACACCCCTTTCGCCGGGCTGACCATCCCCGAAGACGCCACCGTATCCCGTCAACTTCTGGCCCAGCCCACGGGTGACCTGTCCCGGCATGTCTGGGCCACGCTGACCGATGGCACCCCCCTCGTAACTGCCCGGCAGGAAGGCGGCGGCCTGATCGTCTTCTTCCACATCACCCCGACGGCAGACTGGTCCAGCCTGCCACTCTCCGGCCTTTTCCCCCAGATGATGGAACGTCTCATCACCCGTACTCCCATCATGCAGACAAAGACAGGCACCAATCACACCACCTCGGACGCCCTGGCGCCATGGCGGGTCCTGACTCTCGACAAGACCCTCGTACCGCCATCCCCCGCCATCCGCCCGCTGCCCAGCACGACAGAACAGCCTGTCGATGCCCTCCATCAGGCCGGATTCTACGGAGGGGCTGCCCAGCATCACCCACTCAATCTGGCAGACCATCAGCCCCCTATGGCAGATGAAGCCGCTCTCGGTCCGATCAGGGCAGCAGGGCAGGCCACGCCAGAACAGCCCCTCTGGCCACCCCTCATGCTGCTGGCCCTCGGGCTGATCCTGCTGGACCTCTACCTCTCCCTCGGTCGGGCCGGACTGTTCCGCATGGCCCGCAACGCCACTCTTTCCCTGGGAGCCGGGCTGCTCATCGTGACGCAGTTGCAGGCCGCTACGACGGGGCAACCAGCCTCGGCCCCGCAGGCTCCTGTTCCTCCTGCAGCTCTGGCCATCCGTCTGGCCCATATCCAGACCGGTAACGCAGACACGGATGAGGCAGTCCAACAGGGGCTTGAAGGGCTGACGCACTTCCTCAACCAGCGCAGCACCACACATCTGGACAGTCCCGTAGGGGTCGTGCCGGGACAGGATGATCTGGCCTTCTATCCTCTCCTCTACTGGCCTGTCATACCCGGCACCCATCTGGATCCAGCCGGGAAAACAGCGCTTGCCCATTACCTCCAGCACAATGGCATGATCCTGATTGATGAGATGGGCGCAGGCAGCGCCATGGACGGTACGGATGGCCAGGCTACCCGCACCGCCCTCAGACAGGCCATGGAGGGACTGCCCATCCCACCGCTTGCCAGACTGACCGACCAGCACACCCTCTCCCATACCTTCTATCTGCTGCACGATTTTCCCGGTCGCATTGCTGGACAGCCCGTCTATGTCGCCCGGCAGGGAAACAATGATGACAGCGAAACCGTAAGCCCTGTCATCATCGGCAATGCAGACTGGGCCCATGCCTGGGCCATTGACCAGAATGGGGAGCACCCTTTCGCCGTCATTCCTGATGGCGAAAATCAGCGGACACTGGCCTACCGCTTTGGTTTCAACACCATCATCTATGCCCTTACCGGCAACTACAAGAACGACCAGCGCCATTATCCAGAGATGCTGAAACGTCTCAGGAACGGGGATGATGACGGCCCTGATGACGCTGATGAAAGTGAGGCTCCATGACGGACGCCCTGTCTTCCATCATCTGGGCACCATTCCTGCCCCCTTGGCTGCTTGCAGCACTGGCGGGCCTATGCCTGCTCCCTGGTCTCTATGGTGCCCTGCGCGGAAGGCGGGATGTCCTCTGGCGGGTGGGTGCCATCCTGCTGGGGCTGCTCTGGCTGGCCAACCCCCGGCAGATACACCCCCACATGCAGACCCAGCCACAGGATGCCCTCCTCGTGGTGGATGTTTCCCCTTCCATGGACATCGGGCAACGGAAAGCCCTCGTCCAACAGGCTCGTGCCCAACTGCTGCACCAGGGCCGGGCACTGCATGACCTGACAATCCATGAGCTGGAAGTTTCTGGCGGGCATGGCCAGGGCACACGCCTTTTCGACGCCATGGACCATGCCGCCCTCTCCCTGAACAATCCGGCAGGCATCTTCCTGCTCACGGACGGAATGGATCACGACATTCCCGACCAGCTTCCCCCGTCCCTCAAGGACATGACAGGCCGCATCATTCCCCTGCATCTCCTGCTTTCCGCCAGAGGGGAGGAAACGGACCGGCGGCTGCGGGTTCTCAGTGCCCCCCCTTATGTCATCATCGGCCAGACGGCCCATATCCGTGTTCAGGTCGATGATCTGGGAACGCCTGGCGGGCAGCCTGTCGATATTCTGGACCATGGCCCTGACGGCCAGACGAACATCCTCGCCCATACGAAGAGCGGCCAGCCCGTGGAGCTGGATGTCCCCGTCACCCATGCCGGGCTTACCCTGAAGGAACTCACGGCCTCCCCCCTGCCGGGTGAAGCTTCCCTGCGGAACAACAGTACCATCATCCAGCTTCAGGGCGTACGGGACAGGTTGCGTGTCCTGCTTGTTTCCGGTGTACCCAATCAGGGGGCCCGTGTCTGGCGCACCCTGCTGAAGGCCGATCCATCTGTTGATCTGGTCCACTTCACCATTCTGCGATCCCCCGATACGGAAGATGATACCCCCCTCTCCGACCTCGCCCTGATCCCTTTCCCCACGCATGAGCTTTTTGCCCAAAAGATCAACAGCTTCGACCTCATCATTCTGGATGGCTTCCGCAACCAGAACATTCTGCCGGAGAGTTATCTGGAAAATATTGCCCGCTATGTCCGCAAGGGCGGTGGGCTGCTTGTGGTTGGTGGGCCGGAAATGACACAGCCGGGCACATTGCAGGATACACCTGTCGGCGCCATCCTCCCTGCCCATGTCCCCTCTGAACAGGGTATCATGACACAGCCCTTCTCCCCCAGACGGACCGCCCTCGGGCTATCCCATCCCGTCACGCAGGCCCTGCCGGAACAGGGCCCCTGGGGCAAAGAATGGGGCCCATGGTACAGGGCACTCCGTACGGACCAGACGCAGGGCCGTACCCTTCTGGCCACACCTTCAGGGGCACCGCTGCTGGTGCTGGACCAGAAGGGACAGGGGCGTGTGGCCATGCTTCTCTCAGACCAGATCTGGCTCTGGTCCCGTGGAGAAAAAGGTGGAGGACCACAGGCCGAACTGCTGCGCCGCCTCTCACACTGGCTGATGAAGGAGCCGGAACTGGAAGAAAACCAGCTGGACGCCCATATCGAGCAGGGGCAGCTGCATGTCAGCCGCACCAGTCTGGCTCCTCTGGCCAATGTTCAGGCTGACATCATCGACCCGGATGGCCATCATGCTGTCCTTCCCCTCTCCCCCGTGCCGGGGCGTGACGGTATCTGGACAGGCAGCCTGCCCCTGCCATCACGGCCTGAGCAGAATGGCCGGATATGGACCGTCCAGCAGGGCGGGCTGAGCACAACCGTGGCCCTGCCTGAAACCAACCCGCTGGAAGACCAGGACCTGCGCAGTACCGCCACAAGGATGGCCTCCCTCGTAAACCGCTCCGGTGGTGGCCTGTTCTGGCTCGGAACAGGGACCATCCCGGAGATCAGACAGGTCGCCGAAGGCCATCCCCTGCATGGAACAGGCTGGGCAGGGCTGCCCCTGCATCAGTCGGCCCTTGCAGCGGGCGGATCCAGCACGGCTTTTCTGCCAGGATGGCTGGCCCTCATCCTCATTCTTGCCATGATGGGCCTTGGCTGGTGGCGTGAAGGACGGTAAAACGGCAGCAGGCCATGCTGTGGTGCCGTCACCCTGTGAAATTGACAGGCCCTGCCACTGCCTGACATGATGCCTGCGGCCTGTCCCCCGTAGCTGGTAGAAAAGAAAGCACTGTTCCCGATCATGCGTCCATTGAGTTCATTCCTGCCCCGTCTCGCTTTCGCCATCGGTCTTTCGGCTGCCTCCGTTGTGGTTCTGCCACACCGGGCCCATGCCCAATCCGCCGATGAAGCCGAGGCTGAGCAGGAAGCCATGGATGCCCAGAAACAGGCCGAGGCCCGCAAGGATGCACGACGTGCGGCGCCACCTTCTGCCCTGCCCGGCGCAGAGACGGACAGCGGCGACAACAGCCATGCCCGGATGGACATCAACCCGACAGCCGCCCTGTTTGATGCCATCAACCGTGGGTCACTCATCGGCGCCAAAGAGGCCCTCAGCCGTGGTGCTGACATCAATGCCCGCAACGTGCTGGAGCAGACGCCTCTGGACCTCGCCATAGACCTTGGCCGCAATGACATCATGTTCCAGCTGCTTTCCCTGCGGACCTACAACCCCGATGGCAAGCTCATCACCAGCGCCACGCATGATGAGAGCAGCAGCCATGTTACCGTCAATGGCCAGGCCAGCCTTGCCGCACGTGCTCCTGCGCCTGTTGTGGAAAATCCGGGCCAGCCCGTCCCCTCGGTCGGCTTTCTGGGCTTCGGGGGGCCGGCAGCCCCTCCGGCACGGACTGGAACAGCCCATGCCCCACAGCGCAGGCCCCACGCTATCGTGCATCGCACATCCCATCCGCAGAAAGCTCCAGCCCCTCGGACTGCGCCCTGAGCCTCTTCCTTTGTTTTCACAAAGCATGACTGATCATGAAAAAAGCCCTTCCCGTGGTCTGACGGAAAGGGCTTTTTTCATGGCAGCTGCCGGATGGTCACGGTGAAGCCATTAGCGGCAGAGCGCTATAATAGATGATGGAAATGCCCGCCAGACAGATGAGAAAAATCAGCAGGTCCCAACAGAAACAGACAAAAGCGGACTTCTTCTGCGGGCGCATGATGATGAAATGAAACAGAATGGCAAAAACCAAAGCTATGACGGCAATGACCAGCCCGGTATGTGTCTCCAGAAAATCCATGCGTCGTCCCTCCCCTTCACATCTCTGAAAAGCCGTTTTTCAGGCAGTTCGGCGCAGCAGATGTGTCTCCTGCCGCAATGTATCAATGGACAGGAACTGCCCGTCCCGTTCAAAATACCAGAATGTCCAGCCATTGCAGGAGGCCGCATTGGTCAGCAGGGCCCCCAGCTTGTGAATGGATCCCCGATGCTGGCCGGATACCAGCGTTCCATCCGGTGAGACACGAGCCTTCAGCCGCTTCTGGCGATCATATACCACCGTACCGGCGGGCAGACTGCCATTCTCCACGAAAGACCCGAATGGAATGCGGGGCATCTCCCGTTTGGCCGGAGTGATCTCCAGCTGGTCTGCTGGCAGAACTTCCACCCGCTCCAGCCGGGCTTCTGCTGCCTTGATGTAATCCGGATGCCTCTCAATGGCGAGATAACGGCGCCCCAGCTTTTTGGCCACGGCTGGGGTAGTCCCTGTCCCGCAGAACGGGTCCAGCACCACATCATCTTCTACCGTTGCGGCCAGCAGGGTCCGGTGCAGCAGACTTTCCGGCTTCTGGGTCGGGTGCAGCTTCAGCCCGTGATCATTTTTCAGCCGTTCATTCCCCGTGCAGAGAGGCAGGTACCAGTCCGACCGCATCTGAAGGTCCTCATTGAGTGCCTTCATCGCCTGATAGTTGAAACGGTATTTGCTCTCCGGCCCCCGGGCAGCCCAGATCAGCGTTTCATGGGCATTGGTAAAGCGACGCCCCCGGAAGTTGGGCATGGGGTTCGACTTGCGCCAGATGATGTCATTAAGAATCCAGAACCCCAGGTCCTGCATGATCGCACCAAGACGGAAAATATTGTGATAGGAGCCGATCACCCAGATGGTTCCGTCCTTGTGCAGCAGACGGCGTGCCTCACCCAGCCAGGCACGGGTAAATTCATCATAAGCCTCATAGCCCGTGAATTTGTCCCAGTCATCATCCACGCCATCCACCACGCTCTCATCCGGGCGACGAAGCTCTCCCCGCAACTGAAGGTTGTAGGGAGGGTCAGCAAACACGCAGTTCACGCTGGCATCCGGAAGTGTCTTCATCACCTCCACACATTCCCCGCGTAAAATCCTGTTCAGGGGCATATCCGCTTTCATGCTGCGTGAACCTTTGCTGCGATCATCTGTCTCACAGGGGCAAAACTGCGCCTGTGATGGAGGGTTATCCCCTCTTCTTTCAGTCCCGTCAGATGATGTGCCGTGCCATAACCAGCATTCCGGTCCCAACCATAATTACCATGGCGCATGGCGAGACGGGTCATCAGCCTGTCCCGCACGACCTTCGCCAGGATGGAAGCTGCCGCAATGGACAAACTCCGGCTGTCACCCTTGACGACCGTCTCCACACGGCAAGGCAGGGATGGTGCCCTGTTGCCATCAATCAGGGCAACGGCGGGCCATTCTCCCAACGCCTCGGCCAGACGGACCATGGCCCGCCGCATGGCCAGATGGCAGGCCTGACCAATATTCAGCCGATCAATCTCCGGGACGGATGCCGCACCAAGAGCCGCACAGACCGTATCATCCTCCAACAGAGCGGCATAAGCCTTCTCCCGGCGGCGGGCCGTCAGCTTCTTTGAGTCATCCAGCAGTCCGGACAGCAGAGGAGATGGTGGCGCACGGAACACAACCGCAGCCGCCACGACCGGCCCAGCCAGAGGGCCACGGCCGACCTCGTCCACACC
Organism: Parasaccharibacter sp. TMW2.1890; assembly: GCF_023337645.1. Lineage (NCBI taxonomy): Bacteria > Pseudomonadati > Pseudomonadota > Alphaproteobacteria > Acetobacterales > Acetobacteraceae > Parasaccharibacter > Parasaccharibacter sp. TMW2.1890. The sequence continues at coordinate 105,935 of NZ_NWUV01000002.1, forward strand.
GGCTACAAGCCCGTCATACTGTTCTTCCAGGCTGTAATCCGGCATCGGGTCCTTCTTCCACTCGCCTCACACGGCACATCATCAACGTGAGGCCGATTCTGAATCACTCCGAGTCGAAAGGAAAGACCTTTTTTGAAATAAAATGAGTCAATAGGAAAAATTATGCCCTGCTGGCCGGACAGACAGAAGCCGTCTGGCCATCAGAGCTCCACATGCCCGTTCTGGTCCGGACTTCCATCAGAAGATGCCCCGGACCCTCCATCACCATGAGACGCCTGACCATCCTGCCGGGGAAGCTCACGAGGGGACGAAGCAACCGGTTTTTCTGCCTGTTTCAGCTTCAGGAGCGGTTCAAAACCCGGTGGAGGATTGGAGAGAAGAATTCCGGCTTCCAGGAAGCCCAGGAAAAGGCAGGCAGCAAACAGCCCCACCCCACGGCGCAGCACTTTCATGCGGCACCAGAAATAACCCGGCAAGAACAGCCACCACCAGAAAGAAGGAGGTTTCACCCCAGCCCGGGCCAAGGTCTGGCGGTCCTTTATCAGCGTCAGAAACAGGATGACGTAAATACAGACACCCGTTACCGGCCGGTCCGGCGTGACCGCCCAATGTGTCCGCTGCCCGACAACGAGAAGAAGAAGGTCAACCAGCCCGGGAACCAGCATCAACCAGGCCCAGACGGACGACACCGCTCCCGCCACTCCTTCGTCCCGTGTGGATGACCGCCCACCCACGGTGACAAACAGCCGCACACCGGCGGAAGGCGACACAAGCCCAGCCTTGCTGGCCGGACGCCACTCATTCCCGAAACCCGGATGCCAGACGAGGGTTTGCGGCCGAATATGACGATGAATGATCAGCCGCACCATCTCGCTCTGCGATACTGGCCCAACCTCCCGACCATCCCGTTCGTAATACCAGTGCATGAACCCTCTCCGGCCTCCTGTTCCCTGCTTCAGCCACGCTTCCTGAAGAAGAGGCGTCCGATCACCAGCCCAACAAGGGAAACGATCCCCAGGGCAACGAAAGGACGCTCCTGAATGAAAGCGGCTACAGCCTCCAGGCGGCTTTCATTGGCATCGTAGAGATCCGCAAATTCATGTTTGGCACGACCACCCAGCTGGTCAATCTTCCCACCGGCCTGCATGGCAGCATCACCAGAGATCGCACCGACCGTGTCCTTCAGCCGACCTTTGGCTTCCTGCACGAAACCCTCGGCCTTCATCGACGTTGTATCAACCATTCCATCGCTCCCAATCAGCGCCATGCATTTCCATGCACCGTTTCACCTGTGGGCCCCAGTGCACTGCATGACGGGGCCACCCCGCAGATATGTAACCCTCATGGATTTTCTTCAAGAGGGGGACAGCCGTCCTCCCCCCTCAGGAGGAAGGTATTTTTGTGACTGCCGAATGTTTAGGTGCAATTCTGGCCAAGCATCTTTAATATGCGCCGGACTTTCTGACATAATGTCGATGATGTGCATGTCATGCACCGTTTCCCCAGCCTACAGGAGTGCCCTGCGACCATGAGCGCCGCCCCAGCTTCAGAAACCCGGCAGTCCGGCAGGGGGAAAAAATGGTGGATCATCGGGGCTGCCCTGGTCGCCATCCTGCTTTTCCTTGTCCTGCGTCCTCATGCCGGTGGTGGGCAGACCACCATGGCCCATGGCGACGTCGCCCAGGCCGTAGCCGTGGAGGCTGCCCACCGGGCCGATGTGCCGGTCATTCTCCAGCTGCTCGGTACGGTTGTCCCCATCACCAACGTCACCATCACACCCCGTGTCAGCGGGCACATACTGGCGGTCTATTATCAGGAAGGGCAGCACGTCCACCGTGGGGATGAGCTGGAACTGATCGACCCCCGCCCCTATGAGGCCACGCTGCACCAGTACATGGGCACCCTGGCCGCCGACCGTGCGCAGCTGGCCAAGGCCCGTGTGGACAATGCCCGCTACCAGAAGCTGATAAAGCAGAACTCCACATCGGCCATGCTGGCACAGGACCAGGCCTTCACCGTCCAGCAGCTTGAAGGGCAGGTCGCTTTTGACGAGGCCAATGTCCGCAATGCCGCACTGAATGTCCTGTACTGTCACATCGTCGCCCCGGTGGATGGCCGGGTGGGTATCCGTGCCCTGGATGCCGGCAACTATGTCACGGTCGGGCAATCCGGCGGGCTGACAACCCTGACCCAGATGCAGCCCATTTCCGTCATCTTCACCCTGCCGCAGAACAGCCTGCCGGATGTGCAGGACCAGCTGAACAGCCATCCCAGCCTGACCGTAGAAGCCTGGAGCAGCGACAACACCCGCCGCCTCGCTACCGGGACGGTCAATGCGCTGGACAGCCAGATTGATACGGCTACGGGGACCGTACGCCTGCGCGGCATCTTCCCCAACGAAACGGAGCGGCTTTTCCCCAATGAGTTCGTCAATGCCCATCTCCTCGTCCAGACATTGAAAGACGCCCTCGTCGTGCCCGGCAATGCCATACAGACAGGCCCTGACGGTGCCTTTGTCTATGCCGTACAGCAGGACATGACCGTGGCCATCCGCCTCGTGAAGACAGGCTATAGCGATGACCACCATACCGTCATTCTTTCCGGTCTCCAGGAAGGAGACCAGGTCGTGACAGATGGCGTCAACCATCTGCGCCCTGGCAGCAGGGTCACCATTGCTGCCGGGCCCGGTTCCTCACCGAACCCTGCCACCACCCAACCGCACTGATGCCTGCAAGGATGCCCACGCCCCTCTCCTGCCCGCCGACCGGAAGCCCGAGCCCGTGAATCCCTCGCGCATCTTCATCGAACGTCCCGTTGCCACCAGCCTGCTCATGCTGGCCATCATGCTGGCCGGTGTGCTGGGGTACCACTTCCTGCCCATCTCGGCCCTGCCGGAAGTGGAATATCCCACCATCACGGTCTCCACCTTCTATCCCGGTGCCAGCCCGGACGTGATGAGCACCTCCATCACCGCCCCGCTGGAAACACAGCTGGGACAGATGGCCGGGCTGGACCAGATGACCTCACAGTCCTCCGGCGGCGCCTCCGTCATCACGTTGCGCTTCGGGCTGAACATGAAGATGGACATTGCCGAGCAGGAAGTGCAGGCCGCCATCAACAATGTCGGCTCCCTGCTGCCCAGCGACCTGCCTGCACCCCCCATCTATGCCAAGGTCAACCCGGCGGACACGCCTGTCATGACGCTGGGCATCACCTCCCGCATCATGCCGCTGCCGGAGGTGGAGGATTACGTCAACACACGGCTTGTCCAGAAGATCAGCCAGATTTCCGGCGTCGGGCTGGTGACGCTCTCTGGAGGCAACCGCAAGGCCTACCGGGTGCAGATCAATGTTCCAAAGCTGACCTCCTACGGCATTGCACTGGATACGGTCCGGACCATCATCGGCACAGTCAACGTCAACTCTCCGACAGGGACCTTCGATGGTCCCCAGCACGCCACCTCCCTGCGGATTGACGGGCAGATACAGTCTGTCGAACAGCTGATGGACCAGGTCATCGCCTATCAGAACAATGGGCCCATCCGCCTCCGTGATGTCGGGCGCGTGGTGGAGGGCGCAGAAAACAGCCAGCTTGCCGCCTGGGCCAACAGGACACCGGCTCTCATCCTCAACATCCAGCGGCAGCCCGGTGCCAATGTCATTGCCGTGGCGGACAATGTGCTGGCCATCCTCCCCCGCCTGAAACAGGAACTGCCACCGGGCATCGACATCATCCCCCTGACCGACCGCACGACCACCATCCGGGCGTCCGTCAAGGATGTGGGGTTCGAGCTTGTTCTGGCCATGCTGCTCGTCGTGGGGGTCATCTTCGTCTTTCTCTGCAATGTTCCGGCCACCATCATTCCGGGTCTCTCCGTCCCCCTCTCGCTGATCGGCACCCTGTCGGCGATGTACATGCTGGGCTTCTCGCTGGACAATCTGTCCCTCATGTCCCTCACCATCGCCTCCGGCTTTGTGGTGGATGATGCCATCGTGGTCATCGAGAACATTTCCCGCTTCGTGGAGGCTGGGGACGACCGCTACACTGCGGCCCTGAAGGGCGCAAAGGAAATCGGTTTCACCATCATCTCCCTGACCGTCTCCCTGATCGCCGTCCTCATTCCCCTGCTCTTCATGAGTGACGTGGTAGGCCGTCTCTTCCACGAATTCGCCATGACGCTGGCCATCACCATCACCATCTCGGCCCTGGTCTCCATCACGCTCGTGCCCATGATGTGCGCCCGGATGCTGAGCGAGCATGGCCCCACCAGACATGGCCATACCCGCCGTGAAGGTCGCCTGGCCATGTTCGCCCGAAAAACCGGCCAGATGATGGACTGGTGCATCCGCCATTATGACCATGCTCTCGGCATCGTCCTGCGGCACCAGCCCCTGACACTGCTCACCACGCTCGCCAGCCTCATCATGACCGGCCTGCTGGCCTGGTCCATCCCGAAAGGCTTTTTCCCCCCGCAGGATACGGGAGTGATCCAGGGTATTTCCATCATGCCAGCCAACATCTCTTTTGAAGGCATGAAGAAAAAGCAGGCCGAACTGGGAGCGCTCCTCCTCCAGAACCCGGATATTGTCAGCCTCTCCTCCTTCATCGGGATTGACGGCCAGAACATGACACTCAATTCCGGCCGTTTCCTCATCAATCTCAAGCCCAAAGAGATGCGGACCCACTCACTGGCAGAGATACAGGCCGGACTGGAAAAAGCCGCCACGGCCCTGCCGGGAGTTCACCTTTATACCCAACCCGTACAGGACCTCTCACTGGAATCATCCGTTTCGGCCATGCAGTACCAGTTCCTGCTGGAAACACCCGATTATGATGACTTCTCCCTCTGGGTGCCCCGCTTCCTTGATGCGCTGAAACATGAACCCTCTCTGGGAGGGGTCACCTCCGACCTTCAGGCGGATGGTCTGACCGCCATGCTGACGCTGGACCGGACCAACGGTGCCCGCTACTCCATCACCCCGCAGACGGTTGACAACCTGCTCTATGACAGTTTCGGCCAGCGGCAGGTGTCCACAATCTACACGCAGTCCAACCAGTACCGCGTGATTCTGGAGACAGACCCACGCTTCCAGAAACATGAAAGCAGCCTCTCCCAGCTCTATCTGCCCGGCATCTCTTCGGAGGCCGGAGGCAGCACGAGCGGCCCCAGCCGCCAGCCCACATCGGGACTGGTCCCGCTCCTCCAGGTCACGAGCCTTTCCCGCATCGTGTCTCCCCTGCTCATCACCCATTACGGGCAGTTCCCCGCCACGACGATCTCCTTCAATGTCGCACCGCATCATGCGCTGGGGGAGGCCACGACAGCCATTGACCATATCCGCCAGAAGATAGGCCTGCCCGCCACATTCCAGACAGCCTTCCAGGGGACAGCAGCCGCCTTCCGGAATTCCCTGACCAATGAGCTGGGGCTGGTCGTTGCTGCCATCGTGGCCGTTTATATCGTGCTGGGTGTGCTGTATGAGAGCTTCATCCACCCCGTGACGATCCTTTCGACCCTGCCCTCGGCGGCCATCGGTGCCCTGCTCGGGCTGTACGCATTCGGTATGCCGCTGGACATCATGGGCATCATCGGCATCGTGCTGCTCATCGGCATCGTGAAGAAGAACGCCATCATGATGATCGACTTCGCCCTCCAGGCCGAACGTCAGGACGGGCTGGCACCTCCCGAAGCCATACGCCAGGCCGCCCTGCTGCGCTTCCGCCCCATCCTCATGACAACCCTTGCTGCCCTCTTTGGGGCGCTGCCATTACTTCTCAGTGTCGGGACAGGGGCGGAGCTGCGCCGCCCACTGGGCGTGGCCATCGTCTTCGGGCTGATGCTGTCCCAGCTTCTCACCCTTTTCACCACACCTGTCATCTATCTCTTCATGAACCAGTGCAGCCTGAGGGTGAAGCGCTTCTTCCGGACCTCAGCCGATGACAGCGGCCTGCCTGCCGATACACCGTGAGTCTGATCCGCCTCTTCGTCACCCGGCCTGTCGGCACCATCCTCATGACACTGGCCATGTTCCTTGCAGGCTGCATCGGCTATGTGAACCTGCCTGTCTCCGACCTGCCTGATGTCGATTTTCCGGTTGTCATGGTCATTGCCAACCAGCCGGGCGGGTCTCCCTCCGAAATCGCCAGCACGATTGCCGAACCACTGGAGCGCCACCTTGGCGCCATCGCTGGAATCCGGGAGATCACCTCCCAGTCCACCGTGAACCAGACCCGGATTCTTCTCCAGTTCGATCTGTCCCGGGACATTGACGGGGCTGCCCGGGATGTACAGTCCGCCCTGCGGGCCGCCCGGCAGGACCTGCCCACCACCCTGCGCAGCGACCCGAGCTACATGAAGGCCAACGCAAACGGGCCGCCCATCATGGTCCTTTCGTTGACTTCACCCACCCGCACGCCGCAGCAGCTCTATGATTTTGCCAACAATGTCATCATGCCCGGCCTCAGCCAGGTCGAAGGGGTAGGCAATGTGGACATCCATGGCAGTGCGCTGCCTGCTGTCCGGGTGGAAATCAACCCCCTGCGCCTCTTCCGTTACGGCATCGGCTTTGAGGACATCCGGGCCGCCCTGACCTCCGCCAACGCCCATACACCAAAGGGCTTCATAGAGCTTCAGGGGCAGCGCCTCATCCTTGCCACCAACGACCAGGCCACGAAAGCAGGTGCCTACCGGTCTCTCATCATCGCCTACCGCAACGGCCAGCCTGTGCGTCTCTCCGACGTGGCTGATGTCGTGGACAGTGCAGAGGACCTCCGACAGGCCGGTTATGTCAACGGTGAGCCGGACATCATCTGTACCGTCTATCCCCAGAGCGGGGCCAATGTCATCAGAACAACCGATGGACTGAAAGCCCGCCTGCCCCAGCTGCGCACGGCCCTGCCGGGCAATACGAAACTGGACCTCCAGCTGGACAGGTCCATCACCATCCGGGCCTCTCTGGCCGATACGCAGCGCACGCTCATCCTGTCCGTCATTCTGGTCGTGTTCGTGGTGCTGCTCTTCCTGCGGGACGGTATTGCCGTCCTCATCCCGGCCATTACTGTTCCCGCCTCCATCGTCACCACATTCGCCCTGATGGATCTCCTTGGTTATCAGCTCGACATCATGTCGCTCATGGCCCTGACTATCGTGACCGGCTTTGTGGTGGATGATGCCATCGTCGTGCTGGAAAACATCACCCGCCACCGGGAAATGGGCAAGACAGCCCAGCAGGCTGCCATAGAAGGCACCGGAGAAGTCATTTTCACCGTCATTTCCATCACACTGTCGCTGATCGTCGTGTTTGTGCCCATCCTGCTCATGGAAGGGGTATCCGGCCTGTTCTTCCACGAATTTGCCATGACGATCATTCTGGCACTCTGCGTCTCCATGCTGCTCTCCCTCAGCCTGACCCCCATGCTCGGGGCCCTGCTGCTCGCCCCGGGGGACAGATACCGCCCCAGTCTGGTCCGGCGAGGCCTGCGCTGGTGTGGGGCCAGGCTGGATGATGGCTTCCGGATGCTGACAGCAGGCTACATGAGGTCACTCCATGCCATCATGCGCCATCCCGTACCCGTACTGCTCTCCCTGCCTCTCAGCCTGCTGCTGGCAGGCTGGCTCTTCGTCATCCTGCCGAAGGAACTGTTTCCCCAGCAGGATGAAAGCATGCTCATGGGACGGCTGGTAGCTGACCAGGACATTTCCTTCCATGCCTTGCAGGCCCTGACCATCCGGGTGGAAAAGCGGCTGGCAAAGGACCCGGATGTCGTCAGTGTCATTGGGGGGCCGGGCAAGCGTTCCGCCAACTCCGTGAATCTCTTCGTCACGCTGAAGCCAAAAGCCGAACGGAACGATGATATTTCCGCCACGGTCAGCCGGCTGAATCACATATTCCGACACAGGGCCGGTTTTTCCATCAGGTTGCGCCTGCCCAGCATGATCGGCGGGGGGGCACGATCAACAGACGGCGCTTATCAATACAGCCTTCAGGGCGACTCTGCGGAGGAGCTGTATCAATGGACACCCCGGGTCGTGACGGCGCTCTCCCACCTGCCCATGCTCTCGGACGTGACCTCCGACGTGGAGGAAGGTGGCCGTGGCATCACGCTGGCCATCAACCGGGACATGGAAGCCCGCTACAGCATCACACCACAGCTTGTCAGCAACGCCCTGTACGACGCCTTTGGCCAGCGGGCTGCCTCCATCATCTATGAGCCCCTCAACCAGTACCGTGTCATCATGGAAGCTGCGCCCGTTTTCTGGGCCGATCCCGCTTTTCTGGAACAGATGCGTGTCAGTATTACAGGGGGAACGGCCAACGGGGCCTATGCGTCCAACAACATCCGTGTCCGGGCCAGCAGCCGCCCTGCCACCATGTCGCAGAGCCAACTTTCCTATCTGAATTCCGTGGCCAATGCTCTGGCCGGTGGCCGATCAGCCTCCAATGGTTCGGCTGTTACCACCAGCAGCGAAACCATGGTCCCCCTGCCATTGCTCGGACCGCTGAAAGCAGTCAATGCGCCGCTTGCTGTCAACCATCAAGGCCAATTTGTCGCCACGACCATCTCCTTCAATCTGGCACCGGGGGCCAGCCTGGGACCCGCCATACAGGCGGTGGAAGACACCATGGTCCGCCTTCACCTTCCCCACACCATACAGGGGGGATTCACCGGCAACGCCGCCAGTCTGAAAAAATCCGTCAGCCGGGAGCCACTCCTGATCCTCACAGCACTGGTAGCCGTCTATGTCGTGCTGGGCATCCTGTATGAAAGCCTGATCCACCCACTCACGATTCTCTCCACACTGCCTTCTGCCGGTGTGGGGGCTCTGTTGACCGTTGATCTGTTCGGGCAGCCTTTTTCACTTCTGACCCTGATCGGCGTCATTCTGCTCATCGGCATCGTCAAGAAAAATGCCATCATGCTGATCGACTTTGCCACCCATGCCCGCCATCAGGGCAAGACGGCAGAGGAAGCCATTCTCACAGCCAGCCATCTGCGTTTCCGCCCTATCCTCATGACAACGGCAGCCGCTGCCCTCGGAGCCGTTCCACTGCTTGTCGGTGGTGATTATGGCAGTGAAATGCGCCAGCCCCTTGGCCTCGCCATCCTGGGGGGGCTCTGCCTCAGCCAGCTTCTGACACTCTATACGACACCACTTGTCTATCTGTCACTCGACCGGCTGAGCCACAGGGTGCAGCGTTCACTCTTCAGGAAACATACATGACGTAATCTGCCCTCCGTATTGGAAAAACAAAAATCTCCTCCAATACGCCATGACAGATGTGATTGAATCATTCTCAGGAGAGAAAATTGCTTCAGAAAGACTGAAATACCTGATGGTTGTATGCATCGTATTTTATATATTCTTCTTTTTGGATCAAACAGATGAAGAAATCATAAATTCAGCCATGCGTGGGGACCGACAGACCTGTGACGGAAGAAATAGGCATCCACATACAGACCTGTCATCACACCACATTCAGACAGGCTGAGCTTGTTAAAAATTCTACTGCACATCTTTTGCCATCCTGGCTCAGTCATGCAAAACATCACATCCTGCCTTTCTTTCCCCACAAGATACCGCTAGCACCTTACCGGGCTTCCCTCAGCTCGCTGATATTCTTTATTCCAAAAACGTAATAATGCTCATGAACGTGCCTCCATCTGATATAACACCTCCTCACACAACACATTACCTTATCCATCATCACGCCCGGATTTTCATGTCGCTTCCCTTTCGTGCCCTTCGCTCTGCCGTTCTGACAACAGGCCTGCTTGCTACACTGGGGGGCTGCATGGTCGGGCCGGATTATCACCGGCCAAAAGCGATCATCTCCTCACGCTTCAAAGAAGCCCCTCCACCTGAGGGCTGGACAAAAGCCAATCCGGCCATGAGCAACATGCCCAAGGGAAACTGGTGGACCGTTTTCAATGATCCCACGCTGAACGGACTGGAAGAGGAAGTCAGCCGTTCCAACCAGAGCCTGAAGCAGTATGAGGCGCAATACCGCAAAGCACGGGCCATGATCGACTCCGTGCGGGCCAGCCTTTTCCCTACCCTCAACGGCAAATTCGGCTTCAACCGCAATTCCAGCGGGGGCAGGACCATCAGCGGCCTGAATGCCGAACCCCATACCTTCGTCAACACCACCAACACCTGGACCATGGGGCCCAGTGCCAGCTGGACGATTGACGTCTGGGGCATGATCCGGCGGCAGATAGAACAGCAGGTCAGCTCGACACAGTCCAGCGCAGCCCTGCTGGCCAACATGCAGCTCTCCTACCAGCTGGAGTTGGCCACCGATTATATGAACCTGCGTTATCAGGACAGCCTGATTGACCTCTTCACACGCAATGTCGGCCTGTACCAGCATAATCTGGAGATTCTCAGCAACCAGCTGGCCGCCGGTGTCGCCGACCCCACCAGTGTGCTACAGGCCAAATACCAGCTGGAATCAACCCAGGCCAGTCTGGCCAACGCCCATGTGGCCCGTGCCCAATACGAGCATGCCATAGCCGTGCTGATCGGCCGTCCTCCGGCTGACCTGACCATTCCCCATGCACCGCTGCCCTTCACGCTGCCACCCATTCCACAGTTCCTCCCCTCCGACCTTTTGCAAAGGCGACCAGACATCGCCCAGGCCGAGCGGGAAATGGAAGGATACAATGCTGAAATCGGGTACGAGATCGGGGCCTTCTATCCGCAGATCACCCTGTCAGCCAGCTATGGCTACAGCGGAAATCCTATCCAGCATCTGATCCAGCTGGCAACACGCACATGGTCGCTCGGTGCAGCCGCCAGCGAGACCCTCTTCAATGGTGGGGCCCGTTCCGCTGCCGTACGGGAAGCCGAAGCCGACTACGACAACGCTGTTGCCAATTACAGACAGGTCGTGCTGAAGGCCCTGCAGGATACGGAGGACCAGCTCTCCAACCTGCATTATCTCGGCGACCAGATGACCTACCAGAATCAGGCTGTAGAGAGCGCACAGCGGGCCGTGGAAGTCTCCATGAACGAGTATCTGGCCGGAACACAAATATACACCACTGTCATCACGGCGCAGCAGACAGCCCTGCAATATGAAGAATCCCGCCTTCAGATACAGCAGCAGCGCCTCAACAGCGTCATCCGCCTCATCACCGATATTGGTGGCGGCTGGAGCACAGACCAGCTACCCAGCAAGGATTCCCTCCAGACTGACAATCCCTTCCTGCCCAGCTTCATCCAGAAAGACAAAAACTGACCGCATCAAAAAAGGCGCCCTCTCCTCTGGGGAGAGAGACGCCTTTCCACGAGGACATGATTCTGTCCCGTGCCTTCAGGAAGGCTGCTGCTCCTGACAAGGCTTCTTCTTTCGGCCCAAAAGTATCCCTACGAAAAAAGCAAATCCAGTCCATCCCCAAGGATGGTCCATTACCAGATCCTCAATTACGTCCTGCACCATCCCCAGAATCGGGCTGCTTACGTCTTTCAGATTAGAACTCATGGCATTACCTGCTTTTCTATCGGGTACTCTTACCCCGTGAAAAAAGGCCGATGCCTGATGGCACCGACCTTTCCTTTATTCTCCCATTGGAGAAAAAGCTCAAGCAGCTTCCTGATCTTCTTTCTGAACAGGGCCGCTATCTTTGCCCTTGGCCTCGACATCACGCTCGACCAGCTCAATCACGGCCATGTCGGCATTGTCGCCATAGCGGACGCCAGCCTTCAGCACACGGCTGTAGCCACCTGCACGGCCTGCATAACGCTTGCTCAGCTCAGAAAAGAGCTTGGTGACGATGGCATCATCACGCAGCTGGGCAAAAGCCTGACGGCGTGCATGAAGTGTGCCACGCTTGCCCAGCGTGATCAGCTTCTCGACAACCGGGCGAAGCTCTTTGGCCTTCGGCAGAGTCGTGGAGATCTGCTCATGTTTGATGAGCGCAACAGCCATGTTGCGGAACATCGCAGCGCGATGAGTGGAGGTGACGCCAAGTTTACGTCCGCTCAGATTATGACGCATGTTGTTTCCCTAATCCTTCTACCCGAACTTCCCAGCCGGGGTTCTTAGAATGTCTCGTCGAGACGCCGGGCCAGATCCTCGATGCTCTCCGGCGGCCAGGCCGGGACATTCATCCCCAGCGAAAGCCCCATGCCTGTGAGCACTTCCTTGATCTCATTCAGCGACTTACGACCAAAATTCGGAGTCCGCAGCATTTCCTGCTCGCTCTTCTGCACGAGGTCGCCAATATACACAATATTGTCGTTCTTCAGGCAGTTTGCGCTACGCACGGAAAGCTCAAGCTCATCCACCTTACGCAGAAGGTGACGGCTGAACGGCAAATCATCCTGCGGCTCTTCATTCTGAACCGGACGCGGCTCATCAAAATTGATGAAGAGCTGAAGCTGATCCTGCATGATGCGGGCAGCCAGTGCCAGTGCGTCTTCCGGAGTGACGACTCCGTTTGTCTCGACACTCAGCAGCAGCTTGTCATAGTCGGTGACCTGTCCAACACGGGTCGGCTCCACCTTGTAAGACACACGCTGCACCGGCGAATAGATCGCATCAATGGGGATCAGCCCGATCGGTGCATCATCCGGACGGTTGGCAGAAGCAGGGACATAACCCTTGCCCATGTTCACCGTGAATTCCATGCCAAGCTTGACATCATCGTCAAGCGTGCAGATCACCAGCTCCGGATTCATGATCTCAATGTCATGGCCCGTCTGAATCTGCCCAGCCTTCACTTCTCCCGGCCCTGTTGCCGTGAGAACCATACGCTTCGGGCCCTCACCATGCATGCGCAAAGCAAGCTGCTTCACATTCAGCACGATGTCGGTCACATCCTCACGCACACCCGCAACGGATGAGAATTCGTGAAGGACCCCGTCAATCTGGATGGCCGTAACAGCAGCACCCTGAAGGGAGGAAAGAAGAATACGACGCAGGGCGTTGCCCATCGTCAGGCCAAAGCCACGCTCAAGCGGCTCTGCAACGATGGTTGCCATACGGGAAGGAACCGGGCCAGGCTCGACTTCAAGCTTCTCCGGTTTGATGAGAGACTGCCAATTTTTCTGGAGAACCAAGATCATGGCCTTTCAAACAACGAAGCCCGCCACAGGATGGCGGTGCCAGGCCCGCACTGTCGTGCGGTACGAACTCACCAAGGTCAATCTGGCTGCACCATCCATTCGTGACAGCCAGACCTACCAGATTTTTGCGTCCAGATCAGACGCGGCGACGCTTGCGCGGACGGCAACCGTTATGCGGCACCGGCGTCATGTCGCGGATGGATGTGATCGTGAACCCGACAGCCTGAAGGGCACGCAGAGCGCTCTCACGCCCTGAACCAGGACCGGAAACCTCAATCTCCAGCGTTTCCATGCCATGCTCGCGGGCCTTGCGCCCTGCATCCTCGGCAGCAACCTGAGCTGCATACGGGGTGGACTTGCGGGAGCCCTTGAAACCCTGTGCGCCGGAAGAGGACCAGGCGATGGCGTTGCCCTGGGCATCAGCAATCGTGATCATCGTGTTATTGAAGGTGGAAAGAACGTGAGCAACACCGGAAATGATGTTTTTACGTTCCTTCTTACGGATACGCGGTGCGGCAGCCTTGGCCATAGTATGCTTGTCCTATTAAATCTGCGATAGGGTGAAAGAAGCAGCGCCTATCAGCGCGTTGCCTTCTTCTTACCTGCAATGGCAACAGCCTTACCCTTGCGGGTCCGGGCGTTGGTATGCGTACGCTGACCACGAACCGGCAGACCACGACGATGACGCAGGCCACGATAGCAGCCAAGGTCCATCAGACGCTTGATGTTCATCGCCGTCTCACGACGGAGATCACCCTCCACACGATAATCGCTATCGATCAGGTCACGAATCTTCGTCACCTCATCATCAGACAGCTCATTCACGCGCTTGGCATTGTCGATACCGAGCTTCTCACAGATAGCCTGTGCGCTCGAAGGACCAATGCCATAAACATAGCGCAGACCGATGACCACCCGCTTGTTGGTCGGAATGTTTACGCCGGCAATACGTGCCACGCCAATTCTCCCATCCACACGGCCCAAAGCCGTGTTTACAAAAATCTTTGTCTGACCGGACCATGGCCGCTCACCGGCGTCGGTCCCCAGAACGATTCCAGCCCCACCATCAGGGCCGTACGCTCACCTTATGCTGGGCGAATATACTGCCCTGCCAGACAAGTCAAACCATAAAGATCACTTTTTCGTGATCAGCTCATTCATTCAGGAGCCTGCCCGATCGAGAATGGCATCAATCGCCCTCCCGACTGTTTCGACATCCTGCATACCATCAATGCGGTTCAGACGACCGTTCTGCTCATAATAGGGCAGGATGGGGGCCGTCTGCTTCCGGTACATCTCCAGCCGGGCATGGATCACCTCAGGATGATCGTCAGCCCTGCGAGAGCCATCTTCATGCTGCCGTTCAGACAGACGCTTCACCAGCGCTTCCTCACTGACCTCCAGAAGAATGACTGCATCAATCTTAAGCCCCTGCTCCTTCAGCATGGAGTCCAGAATCTCTGCCTGGCTTTCAGTCCTCGGGAAACCATCAAGGATGACACCCTTTCCACAGTCAGGCTGAGCGATACGGTTTTCAATCATCTGAACGATGATCGGATCAGGAACAAAATGCCCCTTCTCCATCAACGCCTTCACCTCCACACCAATCGGTGACTGCGCCTTCACCTCGGCACGAAGCATGTCCCCTGTTGAGATCTGCTTCATGCCCCGGCTGTCTTCAAGACGTTTTGCCTGTGTCCCTTTGCCCGCACCCGGCGGGCCAAGAAGAATGATGTTCACCGTAAGTTCCTTCTTTCCTTGCCCGCCCGGCCACGGGCTCCCTTCCGGCCACGCTGCTTGCGGATGAGCCCCTGATACTGATGGGCCACCAGATGGGACTGGACCTGTGTGACCGTATCGATCGTCACGGAGACAATGATGATCAGACTGGTTCCCCCAAAATAGAACGGCACATTATATTTGTTGATCAGGAACTGCGGCAGCAGACAGACCAGCACCATGTAGGCGGCACCGATAGTCGTCAGCCTTGAGAGAATCCGGTCAAAATAACGGGCCGTATTCGCACCCGGCCGGATACCCGGTACAAAACCACCCTGCTTTCTCAAATTCTCAGCTGTCTCTTCAGGATTGAAGGTTACCGCAGCATAGAAATAGGAGAAAAAGACGATCATGAAGGCATAAAATGCCATGTAAAGTGGCTGCCCCTGGGAAAGCCACTGCCCGACATGCCCCAGAAATCCACCATTGTTATGCATGAAGCCTGACAGCGTTGCCGGCACCAGCAGAACGGATGATGCAAAGATCGGCGGGATGACCCCGGCTGTATTGACCTTCAGCGGCATGTGCGTGGAATCGCCACCATAAATGCGGTTACCCACCTGCCTCTTGGGATACTGGATCACGACACGCCGTTGTGCCTGCTCCATGAACACGATGAAGGCAATGACAGCCAGCGCCAGCAGCAGGAAAACCACGACAAAAACCGGAGACAGCGCTCCAGTACGTCCCAGCTCCAGCAAGCTCCCCAGTGCATGAGGCAGGTTGGCCACGATACCCGAGAAAATGATCAGGGAAATACCGTTCCCGATACCCCGGGAGGTTATCTGCTCACCCAGCCACATCAGGAACAGGGTTCCCGTTACCAGCATCACGACATAAGAGACGAGGAAAGTCGGACCCGGCGAGATGACAGCACTGAGCCCTGCCTGCGTGTGCATGCTGCTCAGCCCCATGGCAAAGCCATAGGCCTGCACGATGGCGATCAGCACCGTCAGATAACGGGTATACTGGTTCAGTTTTTTGCGCCCACTCTCCCCTTCTTTCTTCAGCGCTTCCATGGAAGGCAAAGCCGTGGAAAGAAGCTGGATGATGATGGATGCACTGATGTAGGGCATGATGTTGAGAGCAAAAATGGTCATGCGCCCCAAAGCGCCACCCGTGAACATGTCAAACATGCCCAGGATGCCACCCTGCTGCTCCCCAACAAGCTGCCCCAGCACAGAGGCATCAATCCCCGGAACCGGGATGAATGTTCCCAGTCGATAAACAATCAACGCACCCAGCGTGAACCAGATCCGTTTTTTCAGCTCCGTCGCCTTCGCGAAGGCACCCATATTCAGGTTACCGGCCAGCTGTTCTGCGGCAGAAGCCATCTCCCCGTCCTTTCATGAAAACAGCGCCACCGCACATCGTACGGGACGCTGTTCACTAGTTCACCGTCGTCCCAGCAGGCTGGGCAGGACAGGCTCAGGCTTCAGCCTGAGCATCCTTCTTTGCGGCCAGAACCTTCACAGAGCCACCGGCCTTCTCCACTGCAGCCACAGCAGCAGCAGAGGCACCGGACACTTCAAAGTTCACGCCTTGAGACAGTTCACCTTTTGCCAGAAGACGCACACCAGCAACCTTGCGGCTACCGACCAGACCAGCCTGGTACAGTGCTTCTTCCGTCACAGGAGCAGAGGCGGAAAGCTTGCCAGCCTCCAGAGCCTTGCTCACTGCACCGATATTCACCGCAGCATATTCCTTGCGGAAAATGTTGACGAAGCCACGCTTCGGCATACGGCGATAGATCGGCAGCTGACCACCCTCAAAGCCATTGATGGCCACGCCGGAGCGTGCCTTCTGACCTTTGTGACCCTTTCCGGAGGTCTTGCCCTTGCCGGAACCGATACCACGCCCGAGACGCTTCTTGTGATAGCGTGCCCCGGCGTTGTCGCGCAATTCATTCAGGTTCATATCAACCCTCCACCTTCACCAGGTGGGACACCTTGCGGATCATGCCACGGACAGAAGGGGTATCCTCCAGCTCACGGCTGGAACCGATGCCACGCAGGCCCAGCCCCTTCACCGTTTCCGCCTGACCCGGTTTGGAACCGATCACAGAAGCGATCTGCGTCACCCGGATTGTCTTGCCTTTTGTCTCAGACATTGGCAGCCTCCGTCTCTGACTGCTCACGACGTCCGAACAGCTCGAATGTCTTCTTGCCACGGCGGGCCGCAACCTGACGCGGGCTGCTTGCACGCTCAAGAGCGTTGAAAGCAGCTTTGATCATGTTGTGCGGGTTCCGGGTCCCGAGGCTCTTGGCAACAACGTCGCTGATGCCCAGGCTCTCGAAGACAGCACGGATCGGACCACCAGCGATGATCCCCGTACCAGCCTCAGCTGCACGAACGACAACCTCACCAGCACCGAAATGGCCCACTGCATCATGATGCAGAGTCCGGCCTTCTTTCATCGGTACACGGATCATGTTGCGACGGGCGCGCTCGGTTGCCTTACGAATGGCTTCCGGCACCTCACGGGCCTTGCCAGCACCGTAACCGACACGCCCCTTCTGGTCGCCAACAACGACCAGAGCCGCGAAGGCGAAACGCCGACCACCCTTAACAACCTTGGCGACACGGTTGATGGTTACCAGCTTGTCAACCAGCTCATCACCCTGCTCGCGCTCACGACCACCACGGCCGCCTTCTCTTGGCTCACGTGCCATGTGTGATCCTCCTTAGAAAGACAGCCCGCCCTCACGGGCAGCCTCTGCCAGGGCTTTCACCCGGCCATGATAGAGATAGGAGCCACGGTCGAACACGACTTCCTTGACCCCAGCCTTGACAGCGCGCTCGGCAACGAGCTTACCGATAACGGTAGCTGCTGCGATATTCGCACCCGTTTTACCGGCTTCACGAACACTCTTCTCAAGCGTAGAGGCGCTGGCCAGCGTAATTCCACGGGCATCGTCGATGACCTGGACGTGGATATTCTTGCTGGAACGGAAGACCGACAAACGCGGCCGGCCGCCGCTCTTGCGACGAAGCTGGAAACGCAGCCGCTTGCGGCGGCGTTCCTGCAATCCTTGCAGCGATGCCATTACTTCTTCTTACCTTCTTTCTGACGCAGAACTTCGGTCTCATACCGGACACCCTTGCCCTTGTAAGGCTCGGGCTTGCGGAAGCTGCGGATATCCAGAGCTACCTGACCAACGCGCTGCTTGTCGTTACCTTCAACCAGAATGGCTGTCGGGCGGGGCGTCGTGATTTTCACATCGGACGGGATCGGATAGATCACATCGTGAGAGAAACCGAGGTTCATGACCAGATTGGAACCCTGAACAGCAGCACGGAAACCCGTACCCTGGATCTCAAGCCCCTTCTGGAAGCCCTCAGAGACACCTTTGATCATGTTGGCGAACACCGCACGGGATGTCCCCCACATCGTCCAGCTCTTGTTGGTACGACCACCCAGCGGAGACACGGTAACCTTACCGTCGGCAATCTTCACATCAACATGAGAAGATACCGGCACGCTGAGCTCACCACGTTTACCCTTGACGCAGAACATACCGTCCTTGACAGCTGCTTCCACGCCTGCGGGGAGGTCAATAGGATATTTACCTACGCGAGACATATTCCCTCCTTAGAAGACGCGGCAGAGGATCTCGCCACCAACATTGGCAGCCCGAGCCTCGACGTCTGAAAGAACACCGCGCGGCGTGGAGAGGATGGAAACACCCAGACCAGCATAAACACGCGGCAGCTCTTTGATTTTGGAGTACACACGGCGACCCGGACGGGACACGCGATGAATCTCGCGGATCACCGGCTGACCATCTGTGTACTTCAGCTCGATACGGAACTGGGAAATGCCCTTGCGGACTTCCTCGGTCGTGTAACCGCGGATATATCCTTCGCGTTTCAGTGCTTCAAGAACACTGGCACGCAGCTTGGACGCCGGAGCAACGCAGGCAGCATGGCGGGCACGCTGAGCGTTACGGACCCGGGTGAGCATATCACCCAAAGGATCAGACATAGACATTCAGACTACCCTTTTACCAGCTGGACTTGACCATGCCGGGGATCTGCCCCGTAGAAGCAAGGTCACGCAGAGCAATACGGCACAGTTCAAACTTGCGGTAGTTCCCACGGGGACGACCGGTCAGTTTGCAACGCAGGCGCACACGGGTCTGGGACCCATTACGCGGCAGCTTGGCCAGTTTAAGTGTCGCTTCGAAGCGCTCCTCCATGGAGAGAGAGCGGTTCTTGATAGTATTTTTGAGAGCGGTCCGCTTTTCAAGGTCACGCTGCGCCATGGCAGCACGACGATTATTACGGTTCACCGCAGAGACTTTCGCCATCTCGAATCTTCTCCCGGAACCTGTCAGGCCTATCCCGACGGTTTTCCAATCACCGGACTTGTAACGGAAACTCCCCCCTCATGTGAAGGGGGAAAGTCCATTTTCCCGTGATTGATACGAAAAATTGTCGCTCAGGACACGAACGGCAGATCAAATGCCTTCAGAAGAGCCTTCGCTTCTTCATCAGTTTTTGCCGTTGTCACAAAGATGATGTCCATACCACGGATGGCATCAACCCTGTCATAATCAATTTCCGGGAACACGATCTGCTCTTTCAGACCCATGGCAAAATTGCCACGGCCATCAAAGCCCTTGTTCGCCGGAAGACCGCGGAAGTCACGGATACGCGGCATGGCGATCGTCACCAGACGATCCAGGAACTCGTACATGCGAGCCTTGCGCAGCGTTACCTTACAACCGATCGGCAGCCCTTCACGAATACGGAAGCCCGCAACAGCCTTGCGTGCCACAGTCTTGACCGGCTTCTGACCAGAGATCAGAGCCATCTCTTCAACAGCGGCATCCAGCTTCTTCTGGTCAGCAGCAGCCTCACCGACCCCCATGTTCAGGACAATTTTCTCCAGTTTGGGGATCTGCATGTCGCTCTTATACCCGAACTGCTCACGCAGCTTGGCGCGGAGCTTGTCCTGATATTCCTGCTGCAGACGGGGCAGAACGGCACTCTTGTTATCGCTCATCGTTCGCTCCTCAGCCTTCGATCACTTCGCCGGTCACCTTGGCAACACGGACCTTGCGACCATCTTCCAGAACACGGAAACCAACACGGGTCGGCTTACCACTCTTCGGGTCGATCAGCTTCAGATTGGACAGATGAACAGGCATCTCACGCTCGATGATGCCGCCACCCTCGCCCATACGGTTCGGCTTGGAGTGGCGCTTGGCAACAGCCACGCCACGCACCACAGCCTTTTCCACCTTCGGCAGAACGGAAAGGACTTCCCCACGCACACCGCGGGAACGCCCTGTCAGGACCAGAACCTGATCACCTTTTTTGATACGTGCAGCCATTACAGCACCTCCGGAGCCAGGGAGATGATCTTCATGAACTTGCGGGCACGCAGCTCACGAACAACCGGGCCAAAAATACGCGTACCAATCGGCTCCTGCTGCTTGTTCAGCAGGACAGCAGCGTTCCGGTCAAAGCGGATGGCGGAGCCATCTGCACGACGCACCGGGTAAGATGTGCGAACGATGACAGCCTGATGGACGTCACCCTTCTTCACCTTCCCGCGGGGAATTGCTTCCTTGACGGATACGACAATGATGTCGCCGACCGAGGCGGTCTTCCTCTTGGAGCCACCCAGCACTTTGATGCACTGCACCCGACGTGCACCGGAGTTGTCAGCTACGTCAAGGTTGGTCTCGGGATGAATCATGTGTCTACCCCCTTATGCGCCGACAGAAGTCGAAGCGGCCTCGGCAACATCGACTCCATTACGGGAAACGACCGTCCACGTCTTACGCTTGGAGAGAGGTGCGCACTCAACGATGCGGACCACATCACCAACCTTGCATGCATTGGCGCCATCATGCGCTGCATACTTCTTGGAACGGCGGATAAACTTTTTATAGAGCGGATGCATGACACGACGATCAACAAGAACGGTCACCGTCTTGTCCATCTTGTCACTTGTCACCCGCCCTGTCAGGACGCGCCTGGGCATCGTCCGTCTCCTCTCAGGACTTGGCGGCGGACGTTTTTGCGCCCGCACGGTTCTTCGACTGGTTCAGCAGTGTCTTGATGCGGGCGACAGCACGACGCACGATCCTGACACGGCTGGTGTTCTCGGACTGGCCTGTAGCCGCAGAGAAACGCTGGTTGATCTGCTCACGCTTCAGATCCAGCAGGAGAGCCTTGAGCTCATCCTCGCTCTTTGCGCGCAGCTCGGCAACCTTATAGGTCGTCTCAGCCATTCTCAAGCCTCCCCGATACGCTGAATGAACTTGGTCTTGATCGGCAGTTTTGCAGCTGCCAAGCTAAGAGCCAAGCGAGCAACCTCCGGCGGCACCCCTTCAATTTCGAAGAGGATACGACCCGGCTTCACACGGGCTGCCCAGTACTCGGGGTTACCTTTACCGGAACCCATACGCACTTCTGCCGGCTTTGTCGAGACCGGAGTGTCAGGAAAAATACGAATCCAGACACGTCCGGCACGCTTCATGGCACGCGTGATGGCACGACGGGATGCCTCGATCTGACGAGCCGTGATACGCTCAGGCTCCAGAGCCTTCAGACCATACGCACCGAAATTCAGCTGCGTACCGCCCTTGGCCATCCCATGAATGCGGCCCTTGTGGGCCTTACGAAACTTTGTCCGCTTTGGAGAAAGCATGATTTTCTATCCTCACATCAAGCACCTCGGATAAAAGACGGGGGAAGCCCCCCGCCCCTTAACGCTGAGGAGCCTGCTCCGCAGCACGACGGTCCTGGGCCATCGGGTCGTGAGCCAAGATCTCACCCTTGAAGATCCAGACCTTCACGCCGCAGGAACCGTAAGTGGTGTGCGCTGTAGAAGTCCCATAGTCGATGTCGGCACGCAGCGTATGCAGCGGTACACGACCCTCACGATACTGCTCGTCACGAGCGATCTCGGCGCCACCAAGACGTCCACTGCATGTCACGCGGATACCCTGGGCACCCAGACGCATTGCAGACTGGATGGAGCGCTTCATCGCACGGCGGAAGGCCACACGGCGCTCCAGCTGCTGGGCGATGTTGTCTGCCACCAGAGTCGCATCGATTTCCGGCTTGCGGATCTCGACAATATTCAAAGCGACATCAGCCTTAGCCATGGCGCTGAGGGTCTTGCGCAGGGCATCAATGTCCTGACCCTTTTTGCCGATGATCACGCCAGGACGTGCGGCGTAGATCGTCACACGAGGCTTCTT
The DNA here is from genome assembly GCF_023337645.1 of Parasaccharibacter sp. TMW2.1890. Taxonomy (NCBI): domain Bacteria; kingdom Pseudomonadati; phylum Pseudomonadota; class Alphaproteobacteria; order Acetobacterales; family Acetobacteraceae; genus Parasaccharibacter; species Parasaccharibacter sp. TMW2.1890. The sequence goes on from NZ_NWUV01000002.1 coordinate 128,006, forward strand.
GGCAGGACGTTCGATGACCACACGGGAAACACCAGCACCCGAAAGCTTCTTGCGCAGGAAAGAGCGCAGCTTCAGATCCTCATGGAGCAGACGGGCATAATCCCCGCCTGCATACCAGCGGCTGTCCCATGTACGATTGACACCGAGCCGAAGCCCGATCGGATTAACCTTATGTCCCATAGATCAGGCTGCCTTCTGCTCTTTTGAGTTCTTGCCGGCCTTCGGAGCTTCCTCAGCTTCAGCGCGCTCAGCAACAACAATCTTCAGGTGGCTGAAAAACTTCTCAACACGAGCAGAACGACCACGGCCCCGTGCATGGAAGCGCTTCATCACGATCGACTTGCCAACCTCAGCAGTCTTCACCACCAGCTTGTCAACATCAAGCTGATGATTGTTTTCTGCATTGGCCACGGCACTCTCAAGAGCCTTCTTGACCTGCTGGGCGATACGGCGACGGGAGAACGTCAGCGCAGCGATTGCCTTGCCTGCCGGCTGGTTGCGGATCGTGGCAGCAACCAGATTCAGCTTGCGTGGGCTGACACGGATGTTGCGGGCAACAGCCTGTGCCTCTGTATCAGCCAGGGTACGGATATGCTTAGGCTTACTCATGCTCAGCCTCGCTTCGACTTCTTATCGGAACCATGACCGGTATAAGTACGGGTGGGTGAGAACTCACCAAACTTATGACCGACCATATGCTCCGTCACCTGCACAGGCAGGAACTTCTGACCATTATAGACGCCGAACGTCAGCCCGACGAACTGCGGCAGGATGGTGGAACGACGGGACCAAATCTTGATCACCTCATTCCGGCCCGATGCACGGGCCTTCTCAGCCTTGCCAAACAGATACCCGTCGACGAACGGGCCTTTCCAGACGGAACGTGCCATCTTCTATGCCCCTCTCTTACTTGCCGGTTTTACGACGACGGATAATCAGGCTGTCCGTCTTCTTGTTGGTACGGGTCTTGTAGCCCTTGGTCGGCACACCCCACGGTGTGACAGGATGACGGCCACCAGAGGTACGACCCTCACCACCACCATGCGGATGGTCGACGGGGTTCATGACCACACCACGGTTGTGTGGACGACGCCCCATCCAGCGACGACGACCTGCCTTACCAAAGTGCTGGTTCATGTTGTCCGGGTTGGAAACCGCACCAACAGTTGCCATGCACTCGGCACGCACGATACGCAGCTCACCGGACTGCAGCTTGATCTGTGCGTAACCGGCATCCTTGCCAACGAGCTGGGCATAGTTGCCAGCCGAACGGGCCAGCTTGCCACCAGCACCGGGCTTCAGCTCGATGTTGTGGATGATCGTACCAACCGGCATGGAAGCCAGCGGCATGGCGTTGCCCGGACGGACGTCAGCATGATGGGCAGCAACCACACGGTCACCAGCCTTCACGCGCTGCGGAGCCAGGATATAGGCCAGCTCACCATCCTCATAGCGGACCAGTGCGATGAAGGCCGTACGGTTCGGGTCATATTCCAGACGCTCGACCGTGCCGACAACATCGAACTTGCGACGCTTGAAATCAACATAACGGTAGGACTGCTTGTGCCCGCCGCCACGGAAGCGCACGGTTGTACGCCCGTAGTTGTTACGGCCACCAGTCTTGTTCTTGCCTTCCGTAAGCTGCTTGACGGGCTTGCCCTTCCAGAGCTCGCTCCGGTCAATCAGCACGGTACCACGAGTGCTTGGTGTCGTGGGATTAAAGTGCTTCAATGCCATGGTATCTTACCCCGCGCCTCAACCAAGCTTCGCTGTGAGGTCAATTGACTGACCTTCAGCAAGCTGGACATACGCCTTCTTGATGTCAGAACGGCGACCCGGACGACCTTTGACGCGCTTTGTCTTACCTTTCTGGATCAGGGTGCTGACACCAGCCACCTTGACGTTGAAAAGCTTCTCGACAGCGACCTTGATCTGCGGCTTCGTTGCTTCCAGAGCCACCTTGAACACAACCTGGTTCTTCTCAGAAGCCATGGTTGCCTTTTCAGTGATCAGCGGTGCACGCAGCACATCAAACAGAGCTTCCTGAGACAGGCCAGCAGCCGCCTTGCGTGCATTCAGAACTGTTTTCGTTGTCATGCCAGACGCTCCTTGAGACCCTCAAGAGCAGCGTGGGTAATCACCAGCACATCATGCTTGAGAATATCATAAACATTTGCCCCGATCGTGGGCAGGAGATCAATCTTGGGCAGATTGGCAATCGCACGGGCAAACGGCTGGTCAGCAACCTGATCCACGATCAGCGCAGACGAGCAGCCAAGAGCCTTCAGACGGGCAGCAGCCTCACGGGTCTTCTCAACGCCTGCCAGATCCTTCAGGATGATCAGCTTGCCTTCAGAAGCCTTCTGGGAAACGGCAGAGCGCAGCCCGAGACGACGCACCTTCTTGGGGAGGTCGAAACCATGATCACGGGCGACCGGACCATGCACAACACCACCGGTCCGGAACTGCGGAGCTCTCAGAGAGCCCTGACGGGCAGAACCTGTCCCCTTCTGGCGATACGGCTTCTTGGTTGTGCCAGAAACGACACCCCTGCCCTTTGTTGCGTGTGTGCCAGCACGACGTTTGGCAAGCTGCCAGTTCACGACGCGGGCCATGATGTCCTTGCGGGGAACAATCCCGAAAATCTCTTCCGGCAGTGCGATTTTACCGGCACTTCCGTTTTCGAGGGTTTTGATATCGTATTCCATATCCCTCACCCGGCGGCCTCAACGGTCGCTGCCGGATATGGCGCGTCCGCATTACGGGCCTTCTTGATTGCATCGCGAACCAGAACAACACTGTTCTTGGCACCTGGGATAGCACCGCGCACCATGATCAGGTTACGCTCTTCATCCACAGCAGCAATTTCGAGGTTTTGTGTTGTCACGCGCTTGTCACCGAGGTGACCAGCCATCTTCTTGCCCTTGAAGACCTTGCCAGGATCCTGGCGCTGACCTGTAGAGCCGTGAGAACGGTGACTGATGGACACGCCGTGTGTCGCCTCAAGACCGGCAAAGTTGTGGCGCTTCATGACACCAGCAAAACCTTTACCCTTGCTGCGGCCCGTGACATCCACTTTCTGACCAACCACGAAATGGGCAGCAGAAAGCTTCGTCCCCGGTTCCAGCAGGGCATCCTCTGCCACACGGAACTCGGCCAGCTTCTTCTTGGGCTCAACCTTCACACGGGCAAAATGCCCACGGTTCGCTTTTGTGACGTGCTTGGCCTTTGCAGCCCCCATACCAAGCTGGACAGCCGTATAGCCATCACGCTCCTGTGTACGGGCATCCACAACCTCGACAGCATCAAGGTGCAGCACCGTCACCGGCACATGTGTGCCGTCTTCTTTAAAGAGCCGGGTCATCCCCAGCTTTTTTGCAATCAATCCGGTACGCATCGTCTGGACCTTAGAGTTTAATCTCGACATCTACGCCAGCGGCGAGATCGAGCTTCATGAGGGCGTCCACGGTCTGCGGGGTCGGCTCGACAATGTCGAGCAGCCGGCGGTGCGTTCTCATTTCGAACTGCTCGCGGCTCTTCTTATCCACATGCGGTGAACGATTCACAGTAAACCGGGCAATATGCGTCGGCAGGGGGATGGGACCCCGAACCCGCGCACCCGTACGCTTCGCCGTATTGACGATCTCTTTCGTGCTGTTATCCAGCACGCGATGATCATACGCTTTGAGGCGAATGCGGATGTTCTGGTCGTCCATGATTTCACTTCATCCTTAATAAACCGGATGCCGTCCTACTGCATTTCTCCTAGAAATGGAACCCCGGCCGAAAAAAATTCGACCGGGGCACCAGATTCCGAAGTCAGCAGGGACTTAGGCGCTGATGGAAGCCACCACGCCGGCACCCACTGTACGGCCACCTTCACGAATAGCGAAGCGGAGACCTTCGTCCATGGCGATCGGAGCAATCAGCTCGACATCCATGGTAGCGTTATCACCCGGCATCACCATCTCGGTGCCTTCCGGCAGGGTCACAACACCCGTCACGTCCGTCGTACGGAAGTAGAACTGCGGACGATAGTTGGTAAAGAACGGCGTATGACGGCCACCCTCTTCCTTCGTCAGGATGTAGGCCTCAGCCTTGAACTTGCTGTGCGGGGTGATGGTGCCCGGCTTTGCCAGAACCTGACCACGCTCAACATCTTCGCGCTTCGTGCCACGCAGCAGAGCACCGATGTTGTCACCAGCTTCACCGCGATCCAGCAGCTTGCGGAACATCTCGACGCCCGTAACTGTCGTCTTGACGGTAGGACGCAGACCAACGATCTCGACCTCGTCACCGACGTTGACTTCACCACGCTCGACACGGCCAGTCACAACCGTACCACGCCCGGAGATGGAGAACACGTCTTCGATCGGCATCAGGAACGGACGGTCAACCGGACGCTCCGGCTGCGGGATGTAGCTGTCAACAGCCTTCATCAGCTCCAGGATGGCTTCCTTGCCCTGTGCCGGGTTACCATCTTCCAGAACGGCCAGAGCAGAACCCTTGACGATGGGGATATCGTCACCAGGGAAGTCGTAGGAGGACAGAAGCTCACGAACTTCCATCTCCACCAGCTCCAGCAGCTCCGGATCGTCAACCTGGTCAACCTTGTTCAGGAAGACCACCAGAGCCGGCACACCGACCTGACGGGCCAGCAGGATGTGCTCACGTGTCTGCGGCATCGGGCCGTCAGCAGCGGAGACAACCAGAATGGCGCCATCCATCTGGGCCGCACCGGTGATCATGTTCTTCACATAGTCAGCGTGGCCGGGGCAGTCCACGTGAGCGTAGTGACGGTTTTCCGTCTCATACTCAACGTGAGCTGTGGAAATCGTAATACCACGAGCGCGCTCTTCAGGAGCCTTGTCGATCTGGTCATAAGCACTGAAGGTTGCACCACCGGTCTCAGCCAGTGTCTTTGTGATTGCAGCCGTCAGCGTGGTCTTACCATGGTCAACGTGACCAATCGTGCCGATGTTAACATGCGGCTTTGTACGCTCAAATTTAGCCTTTGCCATCGTCTCTCTCCAAAACCTTGACCCACAGGGGCCAGAGGTATGACTGAAACTTCATGCTGGCCACTCTGGAAACCAGAAAATGGCCAGAAGCCTTATTACCGGTAAAAATTACCAGCGATAATGACTGAATGCCTTATTGGCTTCAGCCATACGGTGAGTGTCTTCCCGCTTCTTGACGGCTGCACCGCGGTTGTTCACCGCGTCCATCAACTCATTGGAAAGACGGTCCTGCATGGTGTTCTCACCACGCTTGCGGGACGCCTCAATCAGCCAGCGGATAGCCAGCGCCTGACGGCGTTCTGCACGAACCTCTACCGGAACCTGATAGGTCGCACCACCAACACGGCGGGAACGGACCTCAACGGCCGGCTTTACATTATCCAGTGCTGAGTGGAACATGGCCACCGGGTCCGCAGAAGACCCGCCACGCTTACGCAGCACTTCCAGTGCTCCATAAACGATGCGTTCAGCAGTAGATTTCTTACCATCATACATCAGCGCATTCATGAAGCGCGTAATGACGGCATCTCCGAATTTTGGATCGGGAAGGATCTCACGCTTGACAGCGCGATGACGGCGACTCATTCCAAATACCCCTTATTTCGGCCGCTTTGCGCCATACAGCGAACGGCGCTGACGGCGTTTTGCGATACCCTGCGTATCCAGCACACCACGAAGAATGTGGTAACGCACACCGGGAAGATCCTTCACGCGACCACCGCGGATCAGAACAACGCTATGCTCCTGGAGGTTGTGCCCCTCACCCGGAATATAGCTCACCACCTCATACCCGTTGGTCAGACGCACCTTGGCGACCTTACGCAGGGCGGAGTTCGGTTTTTTCGGCGTTACAGTATAAACACGTGTGCAAACACCACGCTTCTGCGGACATCCCTGCAGAGCAGGAACCTTGTTCCGCTTTGCGGCCGGCTCACGGCCCTTTGCGATCAACTGGTTGATGGTCGGCATGCGCCCTTCCCAATCCTTGTCCATATGCTGACGGGGAAACCCCCGCCACGACATTCCGTTCTAACCGACATGCGGCTGAACCGCCTGTCTTCGCACGATTGCACAGAAGAAAGGAAAGAATCTTCCCTCCTCCAAAGCTACTTGCCTCTGGACTTAACCTTTTTTTCCAAGAAACAAAAGTAGTGCCAGATGCTATTTTTTATTCTGGGACGATTCCTTCACCTTAACAGGCGGGAACTGTCTAAGGCGCGGACCCTAAGTTGGGTTGGCCCGAGAGTCAAGCCTCTCTGCCATAACAGAGAGGCTTGACCCCAGAATTCCTCACTCAGCAGCGTCTTCTACCTCAGCTCTCCCCTTATCGAGGCGAGCCGGGGCCTGGTCTGCTGCAAGATTACGCAGACGCCGCATGGCACCGCCCGTCCCTGCCGGGATGAGACGGCCCACGATCACATTCTCCTTCAAGCCACCAAGCGTGTCGATTCTGCCAGATGTGGCAGCATCGGTAAGCACACGCGTAGTCTCCTGGAAGGAGGCCGCAGAGATGAAGGACTGCGTCTGTAGAGACGCCTTGGTAATACCCTGAAGGATCGGCATGGCCTTTGCCGGCTCACGCCCCTGCTCCAGAAGCATCCTGTTGTCCCGCTCGAACTCGATCCGGTCCACAGTCTCACCAATGAGATAGGTGGAATCACCCGGCTCCAGAACCTCAACCTTCTGCAACATCTGGCGGACGATCACTTCAATATGCTTGTCGTTGATCTTCACGCCCTGCAGGCGATAGACGTCCTGAATCTCATTGACCAGATAGTCGGACAGGGCTTCCATCCCCATGACCTTGAGGATGTCATGCGGCACACGGGGACCATCGACCAGCGGGTCACCCTTCTGGACAAAGTCACCTTCCTGCACGGAAATGTGCTTGCCTTTGGGTATCAGGTAATCCGTCCGCTCACCCGTCTCGTCATTATGTACGATGACACAACGCTTCGACTTGTAGTCCTTGCCGAACTCGATGCGGCCATCACCTTCGGCAATGATCGCATGGTCCTTCGGACGGCGGGCTTCGAACAGCTCGGCCACACGTGGCAGACCACCGGTAATGTCACGGGTCTTGGAACCCTCGCGCGGAATACGGGCCAGCACGTCACCGGCATGGACCACGGCCCCATTCTCCACGGACAGAATACTGTCAGGAGACAGGAAGTAGCGGGCCTCGTTGCCATTGGCGAGACGGACCACATTGCCATCCGCATCCTTGAGCTGGAGGCGGGGACGCAGATCAACACCCTTGGCGGCCTGCTTATAGTCCACGACAACACGTGAGGTCAGACCGGTCACCTCGTCAACCCGCTCGACCAGCGTGATGCTGTCGATCAGGTCCTGATACTCGACCGTCCCAGCCTGCTCCGTGATGATCGGCAGCGTGTAGGGATCCCACTCTGCCATCTTGTCACCACGCTTGACCTCCTGCCCTTCGGACACCATCAGGCGGGCACCATAAGGCACACGGTAGCGGGCCTTCTCCGCCCCGGTTTCGTCAATCAGCAGAATCTCACAGTTCCGGGACATGACCACAGGAACATTCTGGGAATTCTGGACGACGTTGCGGTTACGGATGGTCACCTTGCCGTCACGGAAAGCCTCGACCATGGACTGCTCGGCACCACGGGTCGCCGCACCACCAATGTGGAAGGTACGCATCGTCAGCTGCGTTCCCGGCTCACCGATGGACTGGGCAGCGATCACGCCAACGGCTTCACCGATGTTGACCGGCGTACCACGGGCCAGATCACGGCCATAACAATGAGCGCAGATGCCCGCCTTGCTGTCACAGGTCAGGACGGAGCGAATTTCCACCGCTTCAATCCCGGCACCTTCGAGCATCTCGACATCAGCTTCTTCCAGCAGACGGTTGCGCTCCAGCAGTTTCTCACCCGTCATCGGATGGAACACATCCTGGGACAGGGTCCGCCCGAGGGCACGCTCTGCCAGAGAAGCCACGACCTCACCGCTATCCGTCACCGCACGGACAACGAGGCCACGCTCGCTACCGCAATCAGTTTCGGTAATGATGCAGTCCTGCGCCACGTCGACAAGACGACGTGTCAGGTAACCAGAGTTGGCGGTCTTCAGCGCCGTATCAGCCAGCCCCTTACGGGCACCATGGCTGGACGTGAAGTAATCGAGAACTGACAGACCTTCTTTAAAGTTGGCCACAATCGGCTGCTCGATGATCTCACCAGACGGCTTCACCATCAGGCCGCGCATACCGGCAAGCTGCTTCATCTGGGCCGGTGACCCACGGGCCCCGGAATGGCTCATCATCCAGACAGAGTTTGTCGGCTTGCCCGGTACCTGCTTGGAAATCTCCTTGAGCATGGCCGCCTGCACTTCATCCGTACAGCGGGACCAGGCATCCACCACCTTGTTATAGCGCTCACCAGCGGTGATCAGACCTTCCTGATACTGCTGCTCGAACTCCTTCACCTCTTCGGTGGTTTTGTTGACCAGAGTGGTCTTTTCGGCTGGAACGATCATGTCGTCCTTGCCGAAGGAGATGCCAGCCTTGGCAGCGTGGCGGAAACCAAGAGCCATGAGACGGTCACAGAAAATGACAGCCTCTTTCTGCCCGCAGTGACGATACACGGTATCAATCACGTCGGACACCAGCTTCTTCGTCAGCTGACGATTGATCAGGCTGAACGGAATGGCCGGATGCTTCGGCAGGATCTGGGCAATCAGGGCGCGACCCGGTGTCGTCAGGATCATCTGACGGACCGGCTTGCCTTCCTCATCCTGAGCATCCAGACGCAGACGGATCTTGTCATGAAGCTTCAGCGCACCGGAAAGCAGGGCCGCCTCAATCTCGGCCACGGCCGCATAGGCAGGCGGAGCCGCCTTGATGACCTTGCCATCCTTGATCTCGGCTTCATCCGGCGTCAGACGGTACTCGGGCACCTCGAGGCTCAGATAGTACAGGCCAAGCACGATGTCCTGGGAAGGCACAATGATCGGCTTGCCGTTGGCCGGGCTGAGGATGTTGTTGGTGGACATCATCAGCACACGAGCTTCCAGCTGGGCTTCCAGCGAAAGCGGTACGTGCACGGCCATCTGATCACCGTCAAAGTCCGCATTGAAGGCGGTGCAGACCAGCGGGTGCAGCTGGATGGCCTTGCCTTCCACGAGGCTCGGCTCAAATGCCTGAATGCCGAGACGGTGCAGGGTCGGCGCACGGTTCAGCATCACCGGATGTTCACGGATGACCTCTTCGAGGATATCCCAGACTTCCGGACGCTCTTTCTCGACCATCCGCTTTGCGGCCTTGATGGTCGTGGCGTGCCCGTACTTCTCCAGCTTGGAATAAATAAAGGGCTTGAACAGCTCCAGCGCCATCTTCTTGGGAAGACCACACTGATGCAGCTTCAGCTCCGGCCCCACCACGATCACGGAACGGCCAGAATAGTCCACACGCTTGCCGAGCAGGTTCTGACGGAAGCGACCCTGCTTCCCTTTCAGCATGTCGGACAGGGACTTCAGCGGACGCTTGTTGGCCCCGGTGATGGCACGGCCACGACGGCCATTGTCGAACAGCGCATCAACGGCTTCCTGCAGCATGCGCTTTTCGTTGCGGACGATGATGTCTGGCGCACGCAGCTCGATCAGCCGCTTCAGACGGTTGTTACGGTTGATGACACGGCGATACAGGTCATTCAGGTCGGAGGTGGCGAAACGCCCACCATCCAGCGGCACGAGCGGACGCAGCTCCGGCGGAATCACGGGCACGATGTCCATGATCATCCATTCCGGACGGGCACCGCTCTCGACGAAGGATTCGACCATCTTGAGGCGTTTGACCAGCTTCTTGCGGGCTGCCTCGGATGTCGCCTTGCGCAACTTCTTGCGCATGACCGTCTTTTCCGAATCGCCGTCCATCACCTCGGCGTCGTAATCGAACGGATCCGGCTCGCCACGCTCCCGGGCAGCACGGCTCAGCTCGGCCTCCTGAGCATTCGGCAGACCCCAGTCATAGCTGGACAGCGCACGCTTGATGGCCTCGGCACCAATACCGACATCCAGACCGTCATCAGCGAATTCATCCATCAGCTCTTCGCAACGGATTTCATCCAGCAGATACTGGTCACGACGCTTGCCGTGCTTGTAGGACTCGACCTGATCGGACTCGCAGACGCCCTTGTCGAGCACCAGGAACTTCTCGAAATACAGGACCGGCTCAACATCCTTGAGCGGCAGGTCCAGCATCGTGGCAATGCGGCTCGGCAGGGACTTCAGGAACCAGATATGAGCGACAGGTGAAGCAAGGTCGATATGGCCCATCCGCTCACGGCGGACCTTGGCCAGCGTCACCTCGACACCGCACTTCTCACAAACGATCCCACGGAACTTCATCCGCTTGTACTTGCCACAGAGGCACTCGTAATCCTTGGTCGGACCAAAAATCCGGGCACAGAACAACCCGTCACGCTCCGGCTTGAAGGTACGGTAGTTGATCGTCTCCGGTTTTTTGATCTCGCCATAGGACCATGAGCGGATCTGCTCACTGGAGGCGAGCTGGATGCGGATCTGGTCAAACGTGCCTGACTGACCAGACTGACCCAGAATCTTCATGAGTTCGTTCATTTGCCGAAACCCCACTGTGCCGGGCGGCGTCCCGCCGGCACGTTAAACATGAACAATGAAGAAGAAGCGGAAAGCACTGCCCTCACAGCCCTCCCTGCTCAAGTTCGACATTCAGACCAAGCGACTTCAGTTCCTTCACCAGAACGTTGAAGCTCTCTGGAATACCAGCTTCAAAGTCGTCCTGTTCACGAACGATCGCCTCATACACCTTCGTCCGGCCGGACACATCGTCCGATTTCACCGTCAGCATTTCCTGCAGCGTGTAGGCAGCACCGTAAGCCTCCAGTGCCCAGACCTCCATCTCACCGAAACGCTGACCACCGAACTGGGCCTTACCACCAAGCGGCTGCTGGGTGACCAGCGAGTAAGGACCGATCGAGCGGGCATGAATCTTGTCATCAACAAGGTGATGCAGCTTCAGCATGTAGATGTAGCCCACCGTGGACTGACGCTCGAACTTCTCGCCCGTACGCCCGTCGATCAGCTGGGACTGACCACTCTCGCTGACACCAGCCTTCTTCAGCATCTCCTCGATGTCAGGGATGGAGGCACCATCAAACACCGGAGTTGCGATCGGCACGCCCTTGCGCAGGTTGTTGGCCAGCTCGATCAGCTGATCGTTGTCCATCGTGGCGATATCTTCATTGAAGATCTTCTCACCATAGACATCTTTCAGACGGTCCAGCAGCTCCTGCCGACGCTCACCCGTGCGCTGATATTCATCAACCATCGCACCGATGCTCTGGCCGATATTGGCACAGGCCCAGCCCAGATGCGTCTCCAGAATCTGCCCCACATTCATGCGGGACGGCACGCCCAGAGGATTCAGCAGCAGATCAACCGGCTGACCATTCTCGAGGAACGGCATGTCCTCGACAGGAACGACACGGGACACCACACCCTTGTTACCGTGACGGCCAGCCATCTTGTCACCCGGCTGAAGCTTGCGCTTCACGGCAATGAAGACCTTGACCATCTTCATCACACCAGGCGGCAGCTCGTCACCACGCTGGAGCTTCTCGACCTTGTTGTCGAAGCGGTTGTTGATGCGCTTGATGGCACCATCAAACTCACGGCACAGCGTTTCCAGCTCGGCCATGACGGCCACGTCGGCAACAGGAATGTTGCGCCACGTCACACGGGGATGCTCACCCAGCAGCTCGGCCGTGATCGGCGTACCAGCCCGTACGCCCTTGAAGCCTGCAGCGGCTTCCTGCCCGACCAGACGCTCCTTGAGGCGGTTGTAGAAGCTGCGCTCCTGGATGGCACGCTCGTCATCACGGTCCTTGGCCAGACGCTCGATCTCGGCCCGCTCGATGGCCATGGCACGCTCGTCCTTGTCCACACCACGGCGGGAGAAGACACGGACATCAACCACCGTCCCGCTCGTGCCCGGGGGCAGCTTGAGGGAGGTGTCACGTACATCAGAAGCCTTTTCACCGAAGATGGCACGCAGAAGCTTTTCTTCCGGTGTCATCGGGCTTTCACCCTTCGGCGTCACCTTGCCGATCAGGATGTCACCCGGATTGACCTCGGCACCGACATAGACAATGCCGGCCTCATCGAGGTTGCGCAGGGCTTCCTCACCGACATTCGGGATGTCACGGGTGATTTCTTCCTGACCCAGCTTGGTATCACGGGCCATGACCTCGAACTCTTCAATGTGAATTGAAGTGAAGATGTCATCCCGGGCGATACGCTCGGAGATCAGGATGGAGTCCTCGAAGTTGTACCCGTTCCACGGCACGAAGGCCACGAGCACATTACGGCCCAGAGCCAGCTCACCCAGTTCGGTGGACGGACCATCAGCGATGATGTCACCGGCAGCGACCAGATCGCCAACCTTCACCAGCGGACGCTGATTGAGGCAGGTAGACTGGTTGGAACGCATGTATTTGCGCAGACGGTAGATGTCCACGCCCTGGGTGGCCCCCTGCTCGTCCGTCGCACGGATCACGATACGGGCACCATCCAGCTGGTCCACCACACCGCCACGCTTGGCGATGATGGTCGCACCAGAGTCGTGCGCCACAGGGCCTTCCATGCCAGTACCGACCAGCGGGGCATCAGCCTTCACCAGCGGCACGGCCTGACGCTGCATGTTGGAACCCATCAGCGCACGGTTGGCGTCGTCGTTTTCCAGGAACGGAATAAGCGCAGCAGCCACGGAAACCAGCTGCTTCGGCGACACGTCACAGGCGGTAACCTGTTCCGGCGGCACAAGACGGAAGTCACCGGTCTGGCGGACAGCCACCAGCTCGTCCGTCAGACGATTGTCGCTCTGCTTGGCATCGGCCTGCGCCACCAGAAGGCGTTCTTCCTCCATGGCGGAGAGATACTTCCAGCCGTCCTGGAAAACGCCATCCTTCACCAGACGATACGGCGTCTCGATGAAGCCGTACTTGTTCACCTTGGCATAAGTGGCCAGGGAGTTGATCAGACCGATGTTCGGCCCTTCCGGCGTCTCGATCGGGCAAATACGGCCATAATGGGTCGGATGAACGTCACGGACTTCAAAGCCTGCACGCTCACGGGTCAGACCGCCCGGACCAAGGGCCGACAGGCGACGTTTATGTGTCACCTCGGAGAGCGGATTGGTCTGATCCATGAACTGGCTGAGCTGGGAGGAACCGAAGAACTCACGTACGGCAGCAGCAGCAGGCTTGGCGTTGATCAGGTCATGCGGCATGACCGTGTCAATATCGACAGAGCCCATACGCTCACGGATGGCGCGCTCCATACGCAGCAGACCGATGCGATACTGGTTCTCCATCAGCTCGCCGACGGAACGGACACGACGGTTGCCGAGGTTGTCGATATCATCGACCTGACCACGACCATCCTTGAGATCGCAGAGGATCTTGACCGTCCGCAGGATGTCTTCCTTGCGCAGCGTCCGCAGCGTATCGGGCGCATCCACATCCAGCCGCATGTTCATCTTTACACGGCCAACGGCAGACAGGTCATACCGGTCCTGCGAGAAGAACAGACCATGCAGCATGGCTTCTGCCGTCTCACGGGTCGGCGGCTCACCAGGGCGCATGATGCGATAAATATCGATCAGCGCCTCTTCCCGCGTGGTGTTCTTGTCCGCCATCAGGGTGTTGCGGATCCACGGGCCATGCGTCCCGTCAATTGCGAGAAGCGGAAGCTCCTTCAGGCCCAGCTCTTCCAGCTCGGCCAGTTTCTCTTCCGTCAGCTCCTCGCCAGCCTCGGCATAGATTTCACCGGTCTTTTCATTGACAAGGTCATGGGCAATGAAGCGACCCAGAATATCCAGACGCCCCACCTGCACAACACGGGTCTTCTCGGCGATCTTGCGAACGACACGGGCTGTCAGTTTGGTCTCGGCATCTGCCACAACCTCGCCGGTATCAGCATCCACCAGCGGGCTGAGCAGCTTCAGCCCACGGAAGGCATCCGGCTCAAACGGGCGGGCCCACTCGCCACCCATGCGGGTGAAGGGCACGACATCGTAGAAAGTGGAGAGAATCTCGTCCTCATCCATACCGGCAACTTCGAGTGTATCGACGTCACCACCCTCGGCCAGCTTGGCTTCACGAGCCTTGAGGTAATTGTCACCTTCCAGTGCATAGAGCAGCGTGGTGACCGGCAGCTTGCGCTTGCGGTCGATGCGGACATGGATGATATCCTTGGCATCGAACTCGAAATCGAGCCAGGAACCACGGTAAGGGATGATACGGGCAGCAAAAAGATACTTCCCGGAAGAGTGTGTCTTGCCCTTGTCGTGATCGAAGAACACGCCGGGACTACGATGCATCTGGGAAACGATGACACGTTCCGTCCCGTTGATGATGAAGGTCCCGTTGTCCGTCATGAGCGGCATGTCGCCCATATAGACCGGCTGCTCCTTCAGGTCGTGAATGGAGCGGGTCCCCGTATCCTCGTCAATATCCCACGTTGTCAGACGCAGAATGACCTTCAGCGGGGCTGCATAGGTCAGGCCACGCTGGATGCACTCTTCCACATCGTATTTCGGTTCTTCGAATTCATAATACTGGAAATCCAGCCGCCCACGGCCAGCAAAATCATGAATCGGAAAAACTGAACGGAACACCTCCTGAAGGCCAGCCGGCTCCCGGCTGTCGGGGCGCACATTCATCTGCAGGAAAGCTTCATAGGAAGCCCGCTGCACGTCAATCAAATTAGGCATCGGCGCAATTTCGGGAATGCGCCCGAAGCTCTTGCGGATCCTCTTACGCCCTGTGAACGATTTTGTGATCGCCATCTTATCCTGCCTCTGAACCAGACCTTCAAGTCGTCCGCTATGTGACCATCCCATTAACCCCATGGAATATCAGACGACTTGAACGGCTGGCTTAATCCTGTCTATGACGCGTGACGGAATGCCTTACTATAGACAACTTCCCTGTCAACGGCAAATGGGGCGGGCACCATAAAGCACCCGCCCACTCGCTCCAACGGCTCCCCCAAAGGGGACCGCATGGATACAGCTCTTACTTGATCTCGACGGTAGCGCCGTTCTCTTCCAGAACCTTCTTGATCTTCTCGGCCTCGTCCTTCGTGGCGCCTTCCTTGATGGTCTTCGGAGCGCCCTCGACCAGGTCCTTGGCTTCCTTCAGGCCCAGACCCGTGATGCCACGGATTTCCTTGATGACGTTGATCTTCTTGTCACCAGCCTTAGCCAGAACAACATCGAACTCTGTCTTCTCGGCAGCAGCTTCACCACCAGCAGCCGGAGCAGCAGCAACAGCAGCAACCGGAGCAGCAGCGGAAACGCCCCACTTCTCTTCGAGCAGCTTGGACAGCTCGGCAGCTTCCAGAACGGAGAGAGCGGACAGTTCGTCAACCAGTTTTGCCAGATCGGCCATGATAATATCCTCTAAGATGCGTAAATGTCAGGCGGCGTCGCTCATGCGGGCCACCCCGTTAATCAAGCGGCTTCCGTGTCGCCTGTTCTGGCATAGGCACCAAGAACGCGAGCAAGCTGCCCAGCCGGAGCCTGGGTGACGCCTGCGATGCGGGTTGCCGGGGTACTGATCATACCAACCAGCTGTGCACGCAGCTCGTCCAGAGATGGCAGGGAGGCCAGTGCCTTGACGCTATCAGCCGTAAGGGTCTGATTGCCAAGGGCACCACCAAGTACCACCAGCTTGTCATTCTTCTTGGCGAACTCGACCAGCACCTTCGCCACGCCAACCGGCTCATCCGACCAAGAAATGGCCGTCGGGCCTTTAAGCAGCGGCGCAATGCCGTCGAACTGGGTCCCATCCAGAGCACGGCTGACCAGCCGGTTCTTCGCAACCCTGTATGTCGCACCTACAGCGCGGATGTTGCGGCGCAGTTCTGTCGCATCGGCAACCGTCAGACCCAGATTCTGGGTGACGACAACCATGGACGTGCTACCAAACACCTTGCTGAGGGACTCGACAAAGGCCCGTTTTTCCGTACGGTCCAAAACCTGTCTCCTCGTTAGTCCGATTGCTCGGACCAAGTTACCCATAGGCCCTGCCCTACCCAAAGGCACAACAGAGCCCGCTCGCCTGTCCATGATAAGGAAGACCGCATCGCACCCAGAGGGCCTGATACGCTCTGCCCGTCTCACGCCTGCGCCCGAAAAGGGCTTTAAGGGATGACACCCACATGCGTTCTAGGACAGGAAAGGAGCAGCCTGGGCTGCTCCAGAACACCACCCTGGAGGGTGGCGATTCCATAACCTCCCCTTAATCAGCCTTCAAAGCTGGAGAGATCGATACGCACACCTACCCCCATTGTGGAGGAAAGTGAAGCCTTTTTCAGATAAGTCCCCTTCGCACCGGACGGACGGGCCTTCTGGAGCGCATCCACCAGAGCCTTCACGTTCTCAGCTAGCTGGGACTCGGAGAAAGAAGCCTTGCCGACGCCAGCATGAACGATACCGGCACGCTCGGCACGATATTCCACCTGACCGGACTTGGCAGCCTCAATGGCACCCTTGACGTCCATCGTCACGGTACCGAGACGGGGGTTCGGCATCAGGCCGCGCGGACCAAGAATCTTACCCAGACGTCCAACCAGAGCCATCATGTCCGGGGTGGCAATGCAGCGATCGAACTCGATCTCACCAGCCTGCACCTTCTCGGCCAGGTCTTCCGCACCGACAACCTCGGCACCGGCGGCGGCAGCTTCCTCAGCCTTCGGGCCACGGGCGAACACACCGACACGCAGCGTCTTGCCCGTACCGTGCGGCAGGGAGATCAGACCACGGACCATCTGGTCAGCATGACGGGGATCAACACCGAGACCGATGGAGAATTCAACCGTCTCATCGAACTTGGCCGTTGCGTTGCTCTTCACCAGAGCGACAGCGTCGTTCAGGGAGTACAGCTTGTCACCATCAACCTTGGCGCGCAGGGCGGCAATACGTTTGTTCTTGGCCATGTTCTCAGCCCTCCACCACATCAAGACCGATGGAACGGGCAGACCCTGCCAGCATACGCACGGCACCATCGATGTCGTTTGCGTTCATGTCCTGGAACTTCTTCTCAGCAATCTCACGCAGCTGGGATGTCGTCACGGACCCGACGGAAGACGCACGGCCAACCGTCTGGGAACCCTTGGTGATCTTCGCTGCCTTCAGCAGGAAGTAGGTGTTCGGCGGCGTCTTCGTAATGAAGGTGAAGGTACGGTCCGCATAGGCGGTGATCACGACCGGGATCGGCATCCCCGGCTCAAGACCCTGCGTCTTTGCGTTGAATTCCTTACAGAACTGCATGATGTTCAGACCGCGCTGACCCAGCGCCGGACCGACCGGCGGAGAAGGGTTAGCCTTGCCAGCCGGAATCTGCAGTTTGATGTAGCCAACTACTTTTTTGGCCATATCCGGGACTCCCTAATTTACAGTTCCCGAACCGTGGTTGAGACGGCAGGGATCATCCCCGCCTCCCACGTTCGACTGAGAGGGTGCCTAGACCATTCCCCCCATACCGTCAAGCAGGAATCAGGGGTGCGCTGGCACGGCAGCTGCCCCCGTCAGGTCACGTTCCGCAACGGGTGGTTCGATCTCAGAACCCTTCTGCGGGGTTCCCACCGGCACCTCACCGGCGGGGCGGGCATGGTGCAGCCCCTCATACTGCAACGGCCCAATCGGATCGATGCTCTTTATGTCCGGCAGGAGCCTGTCCGACCAGCCGCCGCCAAGGGCACGGATGAGCCTGACCGTGGACTGGAGCTGCCGTGTCTGCGCCTGCACCTCCAGCAGGCGGGCCTTCAGCGCATCCTGCTGGGCCACCAGTGCATCCAGATAGTTCGTCAGCCCCCCCGTATAAAGAGCCATCGTCATGGCCTGTGTCCGCAGTGCAGCATCCACTGCCTGATGCTGCTGGAGCCGTTCCTGATGGTACAGGGCTGTCTGGCTCAGCCCATCCTCAACATCCTGAAAGGCCGCCAGAACCGTCGCCCGATAGGCGTCCACGCGTTCCCGATATTGCGACCAGGCCCGTTGCAGGGCCGCACGCCGCATCCCCCCCGTGAAAAGCGGCTCCACAGCCTGCACGGCCACCCGCCAGAACGCCTTGGAGATGCTGGCCAGATCAAACCCGGCATCCTCGAAGCCACCCGTCGCACTGATGGTGATATGGGGATAGAAAGCTGCCCGGGACACACCAATGGCCCGTGCAGCGGCAGCCATCTGCCGCTCGCTCATGGCCACGTCGGGCCGTCTCTCCAGCAGTGTGGATGGGATACCTTCCTTCACCCGGATGGTATCAAAATGCAGCCGGAAATCCTTGACCGGCTGGATGTGGAAACTGGCAGGCACCATGTTCACCATGACAGCAATGGCATGTTCCTGCACCTGCCGGGTCGCCTCCAGATAGCTCCTTGCCGCCTGTGCGGAGTACAGCTCATTCTCCGCACGGGAAACATCCAGCCCCGCACCAATGGCCCCACCCTGCCGCAACCTCGTGATCTCCACGGCCGTACGGAAATACCGGATGGAATCATCATAAACAGCCAGCTGGGCATCAATCCCACGCAGTGCCATGTAGTTTGATGCCAGCTCGGCCTGGAGACTCAGCCTCGTCAGTGCATATTCAGCAGCCCCGGCCTGCGCCAGATTTTTCTGCATGTGCGTCTGATTGCGGATGGCATCCCAGAAATCCGGCTCCCACGTGGCGGCACCGCTATAGGCGACGTTGGATTCATAAATGGGCGTATTGTTGCTCCGCCGCAGGAAGAGCCGCCCATCAGACTGCTTGTTCCGGCTCATCTGCGCCCCACCGGCCAGCTGCGGATACAGACGACTTTCCGTCTCACGGGCGATGTCACGCTCCTGCGTGAAAACCTCCGCCGCTGCCTGAAGGTCCGGATTATAGACGTTCAGCCGCTCTTCCAGCTCATCAAGCTGGGGATCGTGGAACAGCTTCCACCATTCTCCCCGCACGACTGCATCGGCCGGCTTGGCATCCCCCATGATGCCTTTGCCTGCCCACCCCTCCGGGTAAATGAAATGTGGCCTGTGATAGTTCGGAGCCAGATCACATGATGTCAGAAAAAAAGAGAGCCCTCCTGCCAGAAGGGAGACCGTCTTCCACACCCCTGTTGCCATCAGTGCTGCCCCTGTTCCTGTCTGACAGGCGCAGAATCGGATGCCGTTGCCTCTCTTTCGCCCGGCTTTGCCTGATCATCAGGGCTGTTTTCCTCCGGTGGTGGCATCGCACCGACACGCCTCAGATCATTCGATGTCACATTCGGCACTGGCTTCTCAGTATCCTTGGGTTTGACATCATTATATCCACGGGTGGGTGTCACAACCCGGACCTCATCACCATCCAGCATGTCGGCTGTCGGATTGGCCACAATCTCATCATCCAGGGACATGCCGGAAAGAACCTGTGTCGTCATGCCAAAATTCGTACCGACCTGCACAGTCTCCAGCCGGACATGATGATTCACAACCTTGGCCACCTGCATCCCCTGGGCACGGAAGATGAGAGCACTGGTAGGTACAATCAGCACGTTCGGGTCGCCAGGAGCCTGGATATGCGCCGTGGCG
This sequence comes from Parasaccharibacter sp. TMW2.1890, assembly GCF_023337645.1. Taxonomy (NCBI): domain Bacteria; kingdom Pseudomonadati; phylum Pseudomonadota; class Alphaproteobacteria; order Acetobacterales; family Acetobacteraceae; genus Parasaccharibacter; species Parasaccharibacter sp. TMW2.1890. The sequence continues at coordinate 147,650 of NZ_NWUV01000002.1, forward strand.
TAAGAATTAGGCCAGAGCAGCCCATCAGGATTGTCCAGCACCAGCTCGGTCGTCACGGTCCGGGTTGCAGCATTGAAGGCATTGGCCGTGGCCAGAAAACGGGCCTTGAACACACGCCCCGGATATTGTGGCACGCTGAGCTCCGCACTGATGCGGGGCGAAATGACACTGGCAAAATCCTGCGGTACCGATACGAACACACGGATCCGATGCACATCCGCCACGGAAAACAGCTCGGCGATCGCCCCCCGTGAATTGAGATTGCCCCCGGCCGCGTTCACATAATCCCCGACATTGACCAGACGGGACGTCACGATCCCATCAAAAGGGGCTACGATACGTTTGAAATTCTCCAGCGCCTCCACCCGTTCAACTTCATGGGCGGCAGCGTCAAGCTCGGCCTTCTGGGCAGCGGCATTGGCAGCCTGCACATCCACCTCCTGCCGGGAGACGGCCTGTGTCCCCCGCAGAGCTGTCCAGCGCTGCGTGGTAATCAGCGCCAGTTTGTAACGGGCATTGATGACCTCATAATGCGCCTTGGCCGCTGCGTACTGGGCATCAATGCTCGGCGTGCTGACCTCCGCAAGAAGGTCGCCCCGCTTCACATGGGCCCCGTAATCCTTATACCACATCTTCACATAACCAGAGACCTGCGCATAGATCGGCGCCTCATACCAGGCTGCCAGATTGGCAGGCAGGTCCACGGTCCGGGTGGCAGGACCCGGCTGCGCCTTTATCAGCACGACACGGGCAATGGCACTGTCCTGCGTCTCCCGCACCAGCTCTCTCCTGTGCAGGGCACGCTGCACAAGCCCCAGTACAACCAGCCCTGCAAGCACCGCCAGAAGGATGAGAATCAGCAGGCGCCCCCTGCCACGAGCCGGAGATGGAGTCTGATGGGGGGACGGATTCATGAAGGTTCTCCTTCTGGAGTGGCCCGGTCACTCTTCGGGGCACCACCATGGATCAGGGCAAAAACGCAGGGGACAAACAGCAGCGTAGCCACCGTGGCCATCATCAGCCCGCCGATCACGGCCTTGCCCAGCGGCGCATTGGAGGAATTGCTGATGGACATGGGGATCATGCCGATCATCATGGCAAGGGCTGTCATCAGCACGGGCCGGATGCGTTCAAATCCGGCTTCCGAGGCGGCAAGAACGGCATTGCCGTGTTCCTCCAGCCGCTCCCGGGCAAAAGCCACAACCAGCACGGCATTGGCCGTGGCTGTCCCCATGCACATGATGGCCCCTGTCAGCGCCGGAACGGACAGAGTCGTATGGGTCAGGAACAGGCTCCACGCAATCCCGCCCAGAGCGGCAGGCAGAGCCATGACAATGACGAACGGATCCAGCCACGACTGAAAGTTCACGACAATGATCAGATAGACCAGCACGATGGAAAGCAGCAGCCCACCAATCAGCTGGACATAAGCATTGTTCATCGTCACGACCTGCCCACGCACCACCATGCTGGACCCATGCGGCAGGTCAGGCCGGACGCTTTCCACCTCCCGGTTTACAGCACGGGACAGAGCCCCGAGGTCGATCCCCTCTGCCGCCACGTAGATGTCAAACACCGGCATGATGTTGTAATGGGAGACTTCCGCCGGTGTCCCTGTCTGTTCGATATGGCTGACACCACCCAGTATCTGCATGGTCCCGTTCTGCGGGTTGCCATCCCCCTTGTCGAGCGGCATCTTCTCCAGGTCATTGAGGGTCTGGAGATACATGGCCGGGGCCTGCACGTCGATCAGCTGTGAAGTGCCCTGCGGGTTGAGGTAATAAGTCTGCCCGACCTGCGAACTCCCCGAAAGGGTTGTCAGCACATTGAAGGCGATATCACGCTCCGTGATGCCGGTGCCCATGGCGAAACTGCGATGGGCATTGATGAGCATGGTCGGCTGGGTCATGGGCTGCTGGACACTGACATCCACCGCACCGGGAATTCTGCGCAGACGCTGGGCCAGACGGACGGCGAAGGCATAATTATGCTGGAGATCCCGCCCGACAATCTGGACATCAATGGGAGATGGCAGGCCAAAATTGAGAATCTTGGCTGTCAGATCGCCCGGCTGGAAGGTGAAGCCTATCCCCGGGAAAGCCGTGCTGAGGGCCGTACGCAGGCGCTTGCGGTATTCGGCGATCGGACTTTCATCATCCTCCAGCTGAATGGTGACATCACAGTCCTGTGTTCCTGTCGTGGGAGAGGGCACCATGGCCTGGTTCATCTGGCTCATCGGCAGGCCGCAGTTATTGACGATCAGCTTCACCTGACCCGGCAGGGCCTCACGGATTTTCTTTTCAATCAACCCGCTGAGTTTGGCACTTTCCTCAATACGGGTTCCGACCGGAGCCCGGAAATGCATCTGCATGGTCCCGGATTTGATCTCCGAGAAAAAATCCTGCCCGACAAAGAAAAGCAGAAGAAGAGACGCCAGCGCACCGGAGAGGAAAAGAATGATGAACCGGGTCCGTATCGCCAGTACGGCCAGAAGAACATCATGATAACTTTGGCGGAACCGCTCGAAATATGCCTCAAACCTCTCCTGGAACCTGCCAAAGAAACCCTTTTTCCGGCTGGCATGGTCAGGATGGCGCTGCTGCTCCACCTGTGCGGCCAGAAGCCAGTTCGCCATCGTCGGGACGAGCGTTCTGGAAAGAACGAAAGAGGCAATCATCGCAAAAATGATGGCCTCGGCCATCGGCATGAACAGCCATCCCGCCACACCTGTCAGCTCAAAGAGCGGGAACCAGACAATGCAGATGCAGGTGGTCGAAACGAATGTCGGGATGACGATCTGGTTGGCAGCATCGACAATGGCAGGCTCAAGCTCCTTGCCCATATGAAGGTGGGCATCAATATTCTCGATCATCACCGTGGCATCATCCACGAGAATACCGACAGCCAGAGCCAGACCGCCCAGCGTCATCACATTGATGGATTGCCCGGCCAGGCTGAGGCCAATCAGAGCCGAAAGCATGGCCAGCGGAATGGAAACCGCTACGATCACGGTCGAACGCCACGACCCCAGAAAGAGCAGAACCGTCAGGCTGGTCAGGATGGCAGCGGTGATCATTTCCCGCACCACATCGACCACGGATTCCTTCACGAAGCTGGATGCATCGGTGAGAATATCCATGCTTGTGCCGGGGGGAAGCGTCTTCTGGATATCCGGCAGAAGTTTCTTCACCCCGCTCACCACATCCAGCGTGGAAGCGTTCCCGCTCTTCAGGATGACGATCATCACCGCCTGCTTGCCTCGCACCAGCACGGCGTTCGTCTGCGGCGGCCCACCCTTGTGGACCCAGGCCACATCCCGCAGATAGATGACGGAATTACCCACCTGCTTGATGGGCATCCGGTTGAAAGCGGCAATATCCATGGGGGCAGAATTGGTCCGCACCATGAAATCCATGGCACCGACCTTCTGATCCCCGGCCGGAAGCACGATATTCTGCCTGTTCAGGGCGCTGGCCACATCCACGGCAGAGAGACGGTGCGCCAGAAGCTTCACCGGGTCGATATCCACCATGATGTCCGCTGCCACACCACCATAAGGATTGGGGATGGCCGTCCCCGCTACGGAAACCAGCTCCGGCCGTATGAGGTTGGAGGCCATGTTATAGACCTCCGAAGCGGACATGTTGGGATTGTTGACCTGCAGGGTCAGGACAGGGACGGATGATGCATCCAGTGCCAGAATGAGCGGCGGCGTGGCCCCGGTGGGCAGCTGCTTGATGACCGTCTGGGACACGGAAGTGATCTGCGTCTGGGCAACGCTGGTATCCGTACCGGGCTGGAAGAAGATTTTGACAATCCCACGCCCGTAATAGGAGTTGCTCTCAATGTGCTCGATATTGTTGACGGTCGCCGTCAGGGCGCGCTCATAATAATAGACGATACGGCCGGAGACTTCCTCTGGCATCAGCCCTGTATAGGACCAGACAGCTGCCACCGTTGGAATCCTGATGTTGGGGAACACGTCCGTCGGCGTGCCCAGGATGGCCCTCACCCCGAAAATGAGGATCATGATGGACATGACCACAAACGTATAGGGCCGCCGCAGGGCGGTCAGGACAATGGCATTCATGACGGGCAGGACCCCATGTCGGACAGGGGCAGTCCCAGCATGAAGGCCCCCTCACCCATCCCCGCTTTCATTCGATAGGCTGTCTTCTCTGTCTCGATACTGCTGGGCAATCTGTCTCTCCACCTGGACGGGCCACAGGTGCCCGAAGGCCCCAACCCTGCGTCCGGGGGATTATAACGACGCAACCCAAAGAAAAAATGCTTTTCATCTGAAAAGATTTTTAAGAACACGGTTCCGTTACCAGCCTTTTATCTGCCACGGCCCATCACACCTCACCCTGCGCACTGGGCCTGTTCAGGAACCGGGAAAACAAGACGGAACACGGTTCCGCTGCCAACATCCCCCTGACGGTTCTCATCAATCACGAGACGGGCCTCATGCAGCCGGACGATGGCCGCCACAAGGCTCAGCCCCAGCCCGCTGCCGGGCACGTGGCGGCTCTTGTCTGCCCGGTAGAAGCGGCCCATCACGGCATCACGCTCCTCCACCGCAATACCAACCCCGGTATCCCGCACCTCGAACCACGGTTCCCCCAGCTCGTTCCGCCCTGCCCGTAGAGTGACAGCTCCCCCCTCCCCCGTGAATTTCAGAGCATTGTCCAGAAGATTGGCCAGAACCTCGTTCAGCAGGTCGGCATCCCCCCAAAGCTCCACGGGGCCTTCATGAGGTATCACGGACAGGGTCAGCCCCTGCGTTTCTGCATTGGGCTCGTACAGATCAGCCATGTCGGCAATGAGAGGCATGATATCCATGCGCCTGAAACCAGCCCTGCGCTGACCATTTTCAATCTCCCCGATCCTCAGCAGGGCCGTAATGACAGAAAAACACTGCTCGAGATCCCTCTGGCACAAAGCCATTGCCTGCTCGAAGCGGAGCTCCTCCTCCGGGGTCGATGTCAACGCCTGTACAAAACCGTTCAGGCGATCCAGCCGGGCCTGGACACGGGCCAATGGTGTACGGAGATCATGGGCAATGTCGTTGCCAACATCCCGCATTTCACCCATCAGCTGCTCCAGCCGGTCCAGCATTCTGTTGACCGACCCGGCAAGACGGTCAAGATCATCATGACCACGCCCGACAGGCAGGCGCTCCCGAAGCTGCCCCTTGACGATCTGCTCGATGGAATGATGCATCTTGGTGATGCGCCCCAACGCACGGCGGCTGAGGATCATCCCCGCCATGAGAGCAAACAGTACGACCGGAACCATGGAGAACAGGGCGCATTGCCGGGCTACACGCCGCAGCTCATCCACCATGTGGCGGGAGCGCCCCAATACCAGAAGGCGGGTCTTCCCCGGCTGCATCCCCGGCACTTCCACCACAAGAAAGCGCATGACCGTCACGGAATGATCCGGCAGGACAAAGGAGAGATTCTGGGTAGAAGGACTGGCCGTAAGCCCTGCGGGCCACGTTGTCATGTCCCCGGCTATGGGGTGATGGTCCCTGTCGAACAGGGCGGCAGCATTCAGGAAGATGCGCAGCTCGCTCGTGCTGCGTTCTTTCAGCCGGACCTCCAGATCACCCGGGGCCTCCTGCATCAGGACCGAAGCAGAACGGCGCAGCAGGTCGTTGGTGCGCAGCTGCTCATAAGTACTGATCTGCCCGTAAAGCAGGATCAGCTCCAGCAGCATCCCCAGCACGACGACACAGACAAGCCCCAGCGTCAGCCGGAACGCCGCCGTGCGAAACAGGTCACTCCGGGACACGCAGGCAGAACCCGGCACCACGGATGCTGTGGATCAACGGCTCCTCGCCGTCCCGGTCCACCTTGCGACGCAGCTTGCCGATATGCACGTCCACCAGATTGGTGCGGGGGACGAACCGGTAATTCCAGACATCCTCCAGCAGCATGGTCCGGGTCAGCACCGTATTGGGGCGGCGGATCATGTATTCCAGCAGCCGGAACTCCCGTGGCAGAAGGTCGATTTCCCGCCCGTCCCGTCGCACCCGCCGTTCCAGAAGGTCCATCTCCAGCGGCCCCAGCTTCAGCATGGAGGTACGGCCATAGATGGGACGGCGCAGCAGGGCTTCCAGCCGGGCGGCCAGCTCTTCCATCACGAATGGTTTTGTCAGGTAATCGTCCCCGCCCGCCTTCAGGCCACTGATGCGGTCATCCACGGCTGACAGGGCCGACAGGACCAGAACCGGCATGGTCATGCCCTGCTCCCTCAGGGTCTCCAACACGCTCAGCCCGTCCATGCCCGGCAGCATGCGGTCCATCACCAGCAGGGCATAATCATCCCGGCGGGCCATCTCCAGCCCCTCGGTCCCTGTTGCTGCACGTGAAACCTCATAGCCACGCCCGCACAGATCCCCCACGATCTCTTCCGCAAGACTGTCGTCATCCTCAACAAGAAGGAGCTTTACCGGGGCCTGTCCCTCACCCTCCAGCGGAGCATCGCTGGGCCATGGCTGCCGTTCCATCTTCTTCATCTTCTTTTCCGCCGCCATCGCATCGCCCCTCCTCTGGCCACCATCACACACCAGACCGCCCTGCCGCAGCCTGTCCGGCCGCCACGCCACTGGCCCAGGCCCACTGGAAATTGTACCCTCCCAACCAGCCTGTCACATCCACGGCCTCTCCGACAACATACAGCCCCGGTACCGTGCGGGCCTCCATGGTCTGGGAGGACAGGTCTCTCGTATCCACACCGCCCCGCATGACCTCTGCCTTGGCGTAACCCTCCGTACCCGCCGGGTGGAGAACCCAGTCACTCACCTGCGCTGCCAGGGCACGCACCGCCTTCGCTGGCTGTTCCGCCAGCGGGCGGTCATCCAGCATTCCAGCGACCAACACCTTCACCAACCGGGCGGGCAGGGCCTCCAGCAGGGCGGGCGCATGGGCCTTCGGGCGCTGCTGGCAGATCCCCCGCATATCCTCATGAACATCACGCCCCGGAGCCAGATTCAGGCGCAGGGCTTCATGCCCGTCCCACCATGACGATATCTGCAGGATAGCCGGGCCGGACACACCCCGATGGGTGAAGACCATCCCCCCCGTGAAGACCGGCTTCTTCCGACCGGCCAGCGAAGCCGTGACCTGAAGGGACACACCGGCAAGATTCGGCTGGGCCGCTTCAAGACGAAAGGGCACGAGGGCCGGAGCGGGTGGCACAATCCGCAGGCCGAACTGCCGGGCCAGCTTCAGGGCAATGTCGGTGGCGCCCAGCTTGGGCAGGGCCAGCCCCCCCGTTGCCAGAATGATGGACCGTGCCCGCACCGGCCCCTGTGATGTCTCCAGTGTGAAACTGTGACCATCATGGCTCACATCACTCAGGGAACAGCCCAGCTGGAACGTAACCCCGCCAACCCGACATTCATCTTCCAGCATGGAAACAATCTGCCGGGCCGATTCATCGCAGAAAAGCTGTCCCTCTTCCTTCTCATGCCAGCGAATGCGGTATTTCTCGACAAGGGACAGAAAATCCTGCGGGCGGTACCGGGCCAGAGCGGAGCGACAGAAACGGGGATTTTCAGAGCGGTAATATGTCCAGTCCGCCTTCAGGTTGGTGAAATTGCACCGCCCACCACCAGAAATGAGAATTTTCCGCCCCGGCTGATCGGCATGGTCCAGAAGGACAGTCCGCGCGCCCCTCTGCCCTGCCGTGGCAGCCGCCATCATGCCAGCTGCCCCCGCCCCCATGACGGCCACATCCCACATCACCATGTCTGCCCCACGCCCTTCATGACCTGTCAGAAATCAAGATCGGCATAATGGGCAGGTGGTTTCACGCCGCTGACACGGTCACCCAGAAGATCACGGAAACAGGGGCGGGACTTTATGCGGGCGTACCAGTCCCGCACGCACGGAGCCCGGCGCCAGTCGATATCACCCAGAAAATCCAGGGCGGAAATATGGGCCGCAGCCGTAAAATCTGCCGCTGTCAGAACAGAACCACCCAGCCATGTCCGTGTTTCGGCCAGATAGCCAATGTAATCCAGATGGAAACGGAGATTCTTGTACCCTGCCTGAAGAATCTTCCCATCAGGATGCCCCTGCCCGAAAAGACGCTTCTCCACCTTTTCCCCCAGAAGGTTGACCATGACTTCCTGCTGGAAGAGCCGCTCAAACCAGTCCATGAGGCGGCGGACTTCCACCCGTTCAGCCAGATTGCGCCCCAGAAGAGAGGTCTCCGGGTAGGCATCCTCCAGATATTCGGCAATCACACGCCCGCCAGGCACGACCATGCCACTGTCCTCCACCAGAACGGGCACCTCGCCTGCCGGATTCAGTTCGTGAAACCGTTCGTTCTGCTCCCACGTCTTTTCCACGACGAGCTCAAACGGCAGCTTCTTCTCTGCCAGCATGAGCCGCACAAAACGCGATTGCGGAGACAGGGGTAAGTGATGCAGTATACGCATATGTTTTTCCTACGGCATTTTTGCATCAGGGAACAGCGACCATTCCAATCAGTCCAGACACAACCACGGTGATCCACAGTTCATGTCCAGCCCATCAGCATCTCCGTCGTTTCATCCGTCAGATGCGTCCGCAGTGCAAGCCCCAGGTACCAGCAGAATGACCATCCGTGCCCGGGGCCGGTCTTTCCTGGCACTCATTCTCTCCCCAGAAGCCCCGCTGAAGGACTGGCTGGCCGGACTGGATGAGCATATGAGGCGCGCCGCCGGATTCTTCAACCGCCAGCCCGTCATTCTGGACCTCAGCCTGCTGGATGAAAATACGGAAGGACTGGCCGGTTTCCAGCAGGAACTGCGCCAGCGCCATATCCATCTGATCGGCATTGAGGGGGGAGATCGCCACTGGGCAGCCCTCCAGTCATGGGAGTGGCCCATCGAACTCCAGGGCGGGCGCCCGAGCGGGCCCGTGAACCTGCCCGATGGCGAAGAGCCGCAGGCGGCCGAGCCCGCCACTGCGAACCTGAGCGAGCCGCTCATCATCAACCGGGTCGTACGCTCTGGCCAGTCCATCCAGAATCCCGATGGGGACGTCATCGTGCTGGGGGCCGTCTCCTCTGGTGCGGAGATCATTGCCGGTGGGTCCATCCATGTTTACGGGCCGTTGCGCGGGCGGGCCATTGCCGGGGTGGACGGCCATCCCCAGGCCCGCATCTACACCGCCAAGATGGAGGCCGAACTGCTCGCCATTGACGGTTTCTACATGGTGGCCGAAGAAATGCCGGAAGACTCCGTGGGGAAAGCCGCACAGGTCTATCTGGAACAGGAACGGCTGAATGTGACTCCCCTTCAGGCAGGGACTGTCAAAATATGACTTTTCCTTTTTTGAAAAAAGAAAACTGCCCACTTGTGACACGGAATGTCTTATCAATGCTTAATCATCACTGTAGAGTATGAAGCAACAAGGCAAGGTTCCCTTTTACTGAACCTTAATCATCTGCAATAATGTCCACAAATAAGGCTCATGAGCCGACTGCGGGAAAGCTGAAAATTTCATGGCAAAGATCGTTGTTGTTACATCCGGCAAAGGGGGCGTTGGCAAAACGACAACAACAGCCGCCCTTGGGGCCGCCTTGGCGCGAAGCGGACAGAATGTGGCTGTGGTCGACTTTGACGTCGGGCTCCGCAACCTGGACCTCATCATGGGGGTCGAACGGCGGGTCGTGTTCGACCTGATCAACGTCATCCAGGGGGAAGCCACACTCCATCAGGCCCTGATCCGTGACAAGCGCTGTGATACCCTGTCCATCCTGCCGGCCTCCCAGACCCGGGACAAGGACGCCCTGACAAGCGAGGGCATAGAACGGGTGATGAACGAGCTGCGGGAGCGCTTCGACTGGATCCTCTGTGACAGCCCAGCCGGCATTGAGCGCGGGGCCCAGCTGGCCATGCATCATGCCGACCACGCCGTGATCGTCACCAATCCGGAAGTCAGCTCCGTCCGTGACTCTGACCGCATCATCGGTATGCTCGACAGCCAGACAGCCCGGGCACAGAAAGGTGAGACGGTCGAGAAGCACCTGCTTCTGACACGCTATGACCCGAGCCGGGCCTCCCGTGGTGAGATGCTGAGTGTTGAAGATGTCGTGGGCATCCTCTCCCTGCCCCTGCTTGGCGTCATTCCCGAAAGCGAAGATGTCCTCAAGGCCTCCAACGTCGGGGCTCCGGTCACTTTTGCCTCCCCGGAGAGCGTCCCTGCCCTGGCCTATTTCGAAGCCGTGGCCCGCCTGGAAGGCAAGGACATCCCCGTCACCATCCCGACCGAAAAACGTGGTCTGTTCGACCGCATCTTCAAAAAGAGGGGATCATGAGTTTTCTGGACAGCTTCTTTTCCCGGAAACGCCCCGAGGCAAGCAGCAATGTAGCACGGGACCGGCTGCAGATCCTGCTGGCGCATGAGCGGCAGGCGCAGGAAGGTGGGGACTCAACCCTCCTCCGGACTCTCCATGCTGAAATCCTTGAAGTTCTGGCACGTCATGTCTCCATTGATGAAGACAATGTGCAGATCAAGATGGATCGGGGGCAGAAATGCTCCAAGTTGGAGATCGACATCCAGGTTCCGCAGAGTGGCCTGCGGGCGCAGGTTTCCACCATGACTCCCAATGAGGACCTGTAGTACTCCCTTTCCCTTGACCAGACCTTGTGCGGGGCCTGCCCCGCCACTGTCTCCCTATACCTGACAGGGATGCTGCCAGGCCGGTTTCTGCAGTCTTCGCTGCTCCGCTCCCCAGAGGAGCTTTTTTTGTCCCATAATAAACGATTCATCATAGTTCATTATGTGTCCAGGACAGCACAGTACGGCGCCTTTCATGCAACAGGTGCCCTGTCACACCCTCTCTCCCATGGTCTTGAAGACGACTGTTCTATATCAGACAGACGCATAGATGTTTCTATTTTTCACTATGAAGAATAGGAGTTTGCCCAGATGATCCCCCGTGTGCAAGGTCCTGCTTCACCTGCTGGAAAGTTGGTCTCTGATGCGTTCCCTGCCTCCTTCACGTCGCCTGACTACCCTCCCCTCCCTGCTTGGCATCGGGCTGGGCTGCATGACGGCTCTATCCTCCCAGGTCAAGGCGGCAACCAGAGACCAGACCGTGGCACCGGCACAGGAAAAAATATCTGCCACAGGAAAGCCCAAACCCATCACCAGGCGGCAGGCCACCACCCCGTTGCGTCAGAAACACGTCCAGCAGGTGCCCGGCGGAACGGAAACACTCATCGTCACAGGGACACGGGAGATCGGGAAAAAGGCCCGTGATTCCATTGCACCCATTGATGTCGTCTCCAGCCGGCAGCTCACCAGTACCGGCCAGCCAACCCTGCGGGATGCCATGCAGCTCCTGCTGCCATCCCTCACCGTCCCCACAGGCGGCTTTGATACAGGCGCCCTGACGGATTCCATCAGCCTGAGGGGACTGAGCTCCAATGAGACGCTGATCCTCGTCAATGGGCACAGGCGGCACACCACGGCCAACATCTATGCCGATTCCGGGCCGCAGCAGGGCACGACCCCGACCGACATCGACATGATCCCCCTCTCTGCCATCGATCACATCGAAGTGCTGCGAGATGGTGCCTCGGCCCAGTACGGATCGGATGCCATTGCCGGGGTGGTGAACATCATCCTCAAGAAGCAGGATCACGGACTGACGATCCGGTCCAACAGCGGCATCACCAGCAAGGGAGACGGCTACCAGCAGGGCATCTTCATTGATGGCGGAGCCTCCTTCGGGGAGGACCGTGGCTTCATCCATGTCAGTGGCGACCTCGTGCATCAGGACCACAGCTTCCGCTCCGGACCGGACAGCCGGACCGGAACAACCATCAACAAGATCCTGAGCCAGCCGGAACAGACCCGGGAGTCCGTAGCCATCAATGCAGGCTATGACATCACCAACACGCTCCAGCTCTACAGCACGGCCACCTATGCCCACCGCCATGCGGAGGCCTTCCAGAATTACCGTCTGCCCTCATCCCTTGCCAGCACACCCGGTTACGCCGCCATCTACCCGGACGGCTATTCCCCCCTCCAGACGCTGGAAGAAAATGATTTTGAAATCACGGCAGGGCTGAAAGGCCGTCTGGCAGGCTGGCACTGGGACCTGTCCAGCACGTACGGGCGGGATTTCGACAATATCGGCCTAAAGAATGACGCCAACAAGGCCCTTCCCGCCTCCGCCCTGCAAACCACCTACAACAGGGTGCAGGGCTTCAATGACACGCAGTGGAACAACGAGCTGAACCTGAACAGGAAGCTCAATCTGTCCTTCTGGCCCCACAGCATCAATCTCGCCGGAGGGGCCGGATACCGTTATGAAGCCTACTCCATTGCTGAAGGCTCCAGTGCCAGTACCTATGGCGGCGGCACCAGCCTGGCCCTCGCCGGAACAAGCCCCCGCAGTGCGGGCAACTCCAACCGTGACGTGGTCTCCGGTTATGTCGACATTTCCACCCATCTGACAAAGCACTGGCAGCTGGACATGGCCGGACGGTACGAGCATTACACCGATGTCGGCAACACGCAGACCGGCAAGATTTCCACCCGTTATGACGTGTCAAGGAGGCTTGCCTTCCGGGGGACATTCAGCAACGGCTTCCACGCTCCCACACTGGCGCAGGAACATTATTCCGCCCTGACCCTCTCCCCGACCGTGGCCCGTGGGCTGGTGGCCGCCACCTCTCCCGGAGCCCTGGCTAGCGGGGCCCAGCGTCTGAAACCGGAGCAGAGCACGAATGTGGAAGGGGGCATCATTGCCGAACCCTTCAAAGGGCTGCATGTCACGACCGATTTCTACCAGATCGACCTGCGGGGCCGCATCCTGCCCGGGAACAACCTCTATGGTGTGGAAGCCGCCAACATTCTGGCAGCCAACGGCATCACCGACCTGCCCGCCAACATCACGAACAACAATCTGTCCACCCAGTGGTTTGCCAATGTGGCGAACACCCGCACGCAGGGCATGGACATGACCATCACCTACACCACGAAACTGCGCCACGCCGGGCGCATCAACTGGGATGCCGCCATCAACCTGAACCGCACCAGACTGCGCCATCAGGCGACCCGCAGCGACGGCACGCCGGTCCTCAACGCCCCCAGCCGGGCCTACATCACGACTGCGTATCCCCGCAGCAAGATCATCTTTGGTGGCACATGGGTATCCCCGGCGCATCGCTGGACCGTTGCCCTGCATGAAATCCGGTACGGGCAGACGACCTCCGCCCTGACCTATTACCGGAACAACAATACCTCAACGGCCTCGACCACCAACTACCTCCAGTTCCATAACAGACCGAAATGGACGACCAATCTTTCGGTGACGTACAACATCAACAAAATCTGGAGTACAACACTGGGCGGGAACAACATCTTCGCCGCCTTCCCCAGCAAGGTGCCTCATGGCAACCGTTATCTAGGAGCCGCCAAATACTACCTGAGCACATCCCAGCTCGGCATCAATGGCGGCTACTATTATCTGGATGTGTCAGCCCACTTCTGAAAAGTGGGCCAGACGGTCACATCTCGGCCCATGTCCGCAGCAGGTTGTGATACACGTTGGTCAGCCGCAGGACCTCCGCATCCTTGGGGCCGTGGCTCTGGGTCAGGGCCATGATGCTCTGGTCAAGGTCGAACAGGATGGACCGGTGCTCCTGCGAGCGGATGACGGACTGCGCCCAGAAAAAAGACCCCCAGCGGCTGCCCCGTGTCACGGGAGTGACCGTATGCAGGGCCGTGGTGGGATAGACAATCATGTCCCCCGCAGGCAGGCGCACCCGCTTTTCCTCTGAAGGCCCATGAAGGACCAGCTCGCCCCCGTCATATTCATCAAGATCGGAAATGAAAAGCGTGCTGGACACGTCCGTACGGATGCGGTGCCCCGTACCGGGAATGGGCCGCAGGGCGTTATCGACATGCGCCCCGAAATTCATCCCCACATCATAACGGTTGAAGAGCGGCGGCACGAGACGCAGGGGCAGCACGGCACTGTTATAGAGCGGGTTCGTGCCCAGCTTGCGCAGGACAAACGTGGAGAGCTCCTTCCCCAGCGGGCTGTCTGGAGCGATCTGAAGATTGTTCTTCACACTGCCAGACTGTGACCCGGCTGTTCCCCGGCCATCCACCCACTCTCCCGCGGCCAGACGGGACCGCAGGTCAGCCAGCTCTTCTGCCGAGAGAACTCCCGGAATATGCAACATCATGAGATCATGCCTTTCAGGCAGGCCAGCAGCCCCGCCACCTACAGGAAAAGGAGCAGACAGACCTGCCTGCTCCATGTGAAACCTTCACACCATCATCCACCGGTTTCAAGACCGGACATGCAGAAGGCATGGCCGGCCCCGACACTCAGTAATCCATGGTCAGACGGCCAAGGAATGTCCGCCCCGGTGCGGGCGTGGCATAGCCGCTGAAGAGACTGTTGTAGTTCAGCCGATTGGCCAGATTGTACCCGTTGAGAGAGACCTGCCAGTGCCGCCCGAAATGATGGGAAATGACGGTGTCAAAATCCACATTGGCAGGCACCTTGGAGGTGTTGTCATTATCCAGATACACTTTCTGACGCCATGTCAGACCACCACCGATGGTGAAGTTCCACGGCGTACCGGGGAAGGCCTCATAGGCGGACCAGAGGGTCGCCTGATTGTGCGGCACGTACTGGATCTGGTTATGCATCCGCCCGCCACCATTGGAGGATGTCTTCGGGTCATACAGGGCGTAAGTGGCCGTGATGTTCCAGCCCGGCAGGATCATGCCACCAAGGGAGAGTTCCATGCCCTGGTTGCGCTGCTGGGCACCCGTGTTGATAGTGGAGTTGGAGACCGGGTCCGTCGTCAGGGCATTGCTCTTGTCCAGACGGAAAAGCGAGATGGTGGCCCCCAGTCGGTCATGCAGCAGGCTGAACTTGCTGCCGACCTCATACAGGCGGGCACGCTGCGGGCGTGTATCCACGGTTCCCTTTGATCCCGGACGGACCGGTATGGCCCCGCTGGTCACATACATGCCCGTCGGCGTGGTGGAGCTGGCATAGGTGAAATAGACCGTCTGCCACTTCGTCGGTGTCAGCACGAGGCTGGCCGTCGGGTTGAAGGTGTTGGTCGTCTGCGGGAAGCTCCTGTCCGGGTTGTTCGGCAGTTCGGACAGGCCGGACGTCCGGTAGTTGCTCTGCCAACGGTCCCAGCGGAACCCGCCCTTGATGGACGCCCAGTTTGTCAGCCAGATCTGGTCATACAGGAAAATACCCGTGTCGAACCCATACCCGCGGCTGTTCGGCTTCTTGCCGATACCGGCAATGTTGGGCATGGAATTGGCCTGTGCGGAAACACGGCGCACCATCGCATCCGGCACATTGTGCGGGTCTGGATACAGCATGTTGGCGGTCGGCACCGCCTTTGTGAGGGAAGCACCCTCATAGGTATCCTGATGACGGGAATCATGGACATATTCCATGTCAAACCCTGTCACGACCTGATGCCGCAGGAACCCTGTCTTGAAGTCGGCCTGCAAGGAGGCGACGTCCTGGAAGGACCAGCTGTTCTGCTTGTAGGGCAGCGGCACGCTCCCGTTGGTGTTGCGGGTGATCACACCGGCACCGTAATTGCCACTGTTCAGCGCATTGACGCACTTCGTGCCGCACTGCACCTTGGAGGCCTCAAAGTCACGGCTGTACTCACCGAAGCGCAGATCATTGTGGAATGTCAGATGATCGTTGAAGATGTGCTTCAGGCGCAGCGTCTCCATCGTGTCATCGGTATGATTATGGTCCTGCTGCTTGCCGTACCAGTTCTGCCGGGGCACGCCATATTCCGAGATCGGCCGCCCATAGGCGGACCCACGGGCCTTGACGACCGGCATCCCGTAATCCGGGATGCTGTTGTCCGTCTCATGCATCACCTGAAGCACGACGGTCGTCTTCGTCCCCAGTCCGAAGGCCACGGATGGCGCAATGCCCCAGCGATGATCCCAGACATGGTCCCGCCCGACCACATTGTTGGACGCCCCCAGCCCTTCCAGACGGAAGGCCGTGGTGTCGTTGATCCGCTTGTTCACATCCACCGTGCCACGGAAATAATCCGCTGACCCGCCACTGAAATCCACGTTGTAATGGTCGTTGACCGTCGGCGTCTTCGTCACGACATTGATGGCACCACCGGTCGTTCCGTTACCGAAAACCTGTGAGGACGGCCCCTTGATGACATTGACGGAATCATAGTTGAAGCTGTCACGGGAATAGACGCCGAAGTCCCGCAGGCCATCTTCGTAGATGTCATTCTGTGCCGGGAACCCACGGATGAGAAACTGGTCCCCGTTGAGACCACCGGCCCCTTCCCCGACGGAAGCCGTGATGCCGGGGACGTTGCGCAGGGCCTCATCCAGAGACTTCGCATTCTGCTGCTTGATCAGTTCCCGGGGAACGACATCAATGGTCTGCGGCGTGTGCATGACATCCTGCGGCATACGTCCCATGTCGTTGCCTGCATGCATCGTGTTGAACGGATGACCGATGACATGGATGCGCTCCACCTGCGTTGCCTGCACACCATCCTGTGCCGCCCGGGATGCAGATGTTCCGGCTGTTGTCTGTTCCGCATGTGTTCCATCTGATGTGGCAACGCCATCCTGATGCAGGGCTGTTGTGTCAGCAGCATAGGCCCCCCCAGCGACACCACCCAGTGTCAGGACAGCCGAAGCCGGCTTGAGGCATTGATGGATAAAACGACTCATACAAAGGTGCTCCACATCAGGGTAATACGACCTCCACCAAGGAGAGACACCTTCCATAGATGATAATTATTCTCAGTTTCAAACCATAAAAATCATACCAAATCGTTTACAGATAAGATTGTGTCTTAATTGCCACAATATGACACACCATTACCATAATGGCTGTTTCCTGCTGTTTTTCAGCATGTTGCTACCTCCACTCCCATGTTGTGAACAGGTATTCCCGATTATTTATTAGAACTGACAGGATAAACCGAACACAAAAACAAGAGCCCGTTCCCCAGCCCCAATGCGGAGCCATACCTTCAGGCCGGACAGTATGTCCGGCCTGAAAAAACAGCTCAGTAATCCATGGTCAGACGGCCAAGGAATGTCCGCCCCGGTGCAGGGGTAGAATAGCCACTGAAGAGCGTGTTGTAGTTCAGCCGGTTGGCCAGATTGTATCCGTTGAGAGAAACCTGCCAGTGCCGCCCGAAATGATGGGAAATGACGGTGTCAAAATCCACGTTGGCGGGCACCTTGGAGGTATTGTTGTTATCCAGATACACACCCTGCCGCCATGTCAGCCCCCCACCGATCGTGAAGTTCCATGGCAGGTTGGGGAAGGCCTCATAAGCGGACCAGAGAGTCGCCTGATTATGCGGCACGTACTGGATCTGATTATGCATGGGCCCGCCATTGTTGGAAGATGTTTTCGGATCATACAGCGCATAAGTGGCTGTGATGTTCCAACCCGTCAGGATCATCCCCCCGAGGGAGAGTTCCATGCCCTGGTTGCGCTGCTGGGCCCCCGTGTTGATGGTGGAGTTGGAGACCGGGTCTGTCGTCAGGGCATTGTCCTTGTCCAGACGGAAGAGCGAGATGGTGGCCCCCAGGCGGTCATGCAGCAGGCTGAACTTGCTGCCGACCTCATACAGGCGGGCATGCTGTGGCCGGTTATCCACCGTTCCTCCATTCTTGCCCGGCCGGACCGGCACGGCCCCGCTGGTCACATACATGCCCGTTGGTGTGGTGGAGCTGGCATAGGTGAAATAGATCGTCTGCCAGCTGGTCGGTGTCAGCACGAGGCTGGCCGTCGGGTTGAAGGTATTCTTCGTCTGCGGGAAACGCTTGTCCTCATTCGGAACGGGGCGGTTTTTCTCATTCAGGGTCGTCTCTGGCCCACCTGTTACGGTGTACCCACTCTGCCAGCGGTCCCAACGGAACCCGCCCTTGATGGACGCCCAGTTTGTCAGCCAGATCTGGTCATACAGGAAGATGCCCGTATCAAACCCATAACCATGATTGTCCGGCTTTCTGCCCAGCCCGGCAATGTACGGCATGCTCTTCGGATTCTCCCCTCCCGGCACACGACGGGCCTGTGCATCCGTTACCTCATGCGGATTGGGATAGAGCAGATTGGCCGCAGGAATGGTCCCGGCATAGACGTCCTGATGACGGGAATCATGGACATATTCCATGTCAAACCCTGTCACGACCTGATGCCTCAGAAAACCTGTCTTGAAGTCGGCCTGCAAGGAGGCGACGTCCTGGAAGGACCAGCTGTTCTGCTTGTAGGGCAGCGGCACACTGTTGCCCGGCGTCGTGCGATTGACCAGCCCCTTGCCAAAATCACCGCCATTGATCGCATCAATACAGCCAGCCCGGCACACGACCTTCGAAGCTTCAAAATTACGGCTGTATTCACCGAAGCGCAGATCATTGTGGAAGGTGAAATGCCGATTGAAAACATGCTTCAGCCGCAATGTTTCCATCGTGTCGTCGGTGTGATTATGGTCCTGCTGCTTGCCAAAGAAATTGTGCCGCGGCACGCCATATTCAGACAAAGGCCGCCCATAAGCCGACCACTTTGTCTTGATGACCGGCATCCCGAAATCTGGCACGCTGTTATCTGTCTGGTGCATCACCTGAAGAACAACGGTCGTCTTCGTCCCCAGCCCGAAGGCCACGGAAGGCGCAATGCCCCAGCGATGATCCCAGACATGGTCCCGACCCACCACATTGTTGGACGCTCCCATGCCTTCCAGACGGAAGGCCGTCCTGTTATTGATGGTCTTGTTCACATCCACCGTGCCACGGAAATAATCCGCTGACCCGCCACTGAAATCCACGTTGTAATGGTCATTGGCCATCGGCGTCTTCGTCACGACATTGATGGCACCACCGGTCGTTCCGTTACCGAAAACCTGTGAAGACGGCCCCTTGATGACATTGACGGAATCATAATTGAAGCTGTCACGAGCGTAGACACCGAAGTCCCGCAGGCCATCTTCGTAGATGTCATTCTGTGCCGGGAACCCACGGATGAGAAACTGGTCCCCATTCAGGCCGCCAGCCCCTTCCCCGACGGAAGCCGTGATGCCAGGGACATTCCGCAGGGCCTCATCCAGAGACTTCACGTTCTGCTGCTTGATCAGTTCCCGGGGAACGACATCAATGGTCTGCGGCGTGTGCATGACATCCTGCGGCAGACGCCCCATGTCATTGCCTGCATGCATCGTGTTGAACGGATGACCGATGACATGGATGCGCTCCACCTGCGTCGCCTGCACGCCCTGCGTCTGGGCATCATTGACAGAAGGCGCTGGTGTCGTCGTTTCCTGCCCTGTAGGCGTGCTTTCTTCCTGATGGGAGGCAGAAGCAGCCAAAGCCCCCCCTGCCATGCTCCCTAAAGTCAGCACCGCTGAGACCGGTTTTAGACATTGATGGATAAAACGACTCATGGAAACAACCTTTGTCCTGAAAGGGTCACGCACATCCCCAGCGGGATAGCCGCTCATAAATGCGACTAATTCTTAATTTTAACTTTAAGAAATTGTTGTCCTTTGCAGAAATTTGATGCATGTGTCGTAAAAAACACATTTATTTTAATCTTTTGTTTATTATCTGTAAGACAGACACAGTCCCTCTCATGATTTTTGTTAATATTTAAACAATTAAATATTAACCATTGCGATCTCCCATAAAAAAACTGCGCCTTCCAAAACAGGAAAGGCGCAGAATCCAGCAGATGATCCGTGTCTGAAGGGTAGATCAGTAATCCATGCTCAACCGCCCAAGGAAGGCCCGCCCCGGAGCCGGTGTTACCCGGTTCGTGAAGAGTGAGTTGTAGTTGAGACGGTTGGACAGGTTGTAGGCATTCAACGACACGACCCAGTGCCGGTTGATGCGGTGCGAGATGTAGGAATCGAACTCCACGTTGGCGGGCACCTTCGCCGTGTTGGCAAGGTTCAGATACACGCCCTGCCGCCATGTCAGCCCCCCACCGATGGTGAAGTTCCAGAGCTTGCCGGGAAAGGCTTCATAAGCAGACCACAGCGTCGCCTGATTGTGCGGCACGTACTGGATGTTCCGGCCATGATTGGGACCGGACATCACCCGCGGGTCATACAGGGCATATGTGGCCGTCACGTTCCAGCCCGGCAGGATCATGCCTCCCAGGGACAGTTCCAGCCCCTGGTTGCGTTCCTTCACACCCGTGGCCAGTACCTGCCCGGCGACCGGGTCCGTTGTCAGGGCATTGCTCTTGTCCAGCCGGAAGAGCGAGATCGTGGCCCCGAGACGGTCATGCAGCAGGCTCATCTTGGACCCCACCTCATAGAGCTGGGAGCGTTCAGGCTGGGTGGCCACCTGCCCGTTCACGGGGCGGATCGGCAGGGCACCGTTGGTCACATACATGCCCATCGGCGTCGTGGAGCTTGCATAGGTGAAGTAGAAGGTCTGCCAGCTGTTGGGCGTGATCAGCAGGCTGGCCGTCGGATTGATGACGCCCTTCGTGTCATGATAATCCAACGCCGCAGACGGCGCCTTGCCCAACGGGCCACGGGCCGCCGCACTCTCCTGCCCGTCCGCTCCCCATGTCCTGTACATGGTCTGCCAGCGGTCCCAGCGCAGCCCACCCTTGGCGGACAGCCACTTGGTGAACCAGATCTGGTCATACAGGAAAAGACCCGTATCGAATCCATAGCCACGGGAATCCGGCCGCCCCAGACTGTAATTGGTGTTCTTCCAGCAGTTTCCGGAATCCGCCCGGCAGGTCGCATAACCATAAGCGTCACGCTGCGGATGGTAGGTGTTCTGCCACGGAATGGCCCGGTGGGCACCCACGGCATCATACGCATACTGGCGACGGGAATCCTGCACATATTCCATGTCGAATCCCGTCACGACCTGATGGCGCAGGAATCCCGTATTGAAGTCCGCCTGCAGGGAGGCCACGTCCTGAAAGGACCAGCTGGACTGCTTGTACGGCATCGGCCCGCCATTGAGGCCCACACCGGCAGCCGGATCGACCTTCTTGTACCCCGGATTGTATATCTGCATCTCGGAGCAGGACGCATTGGCACATTGCGGCGTGGAGGCCGCAAAGTCCCGGCTGTATTCACCGAAGCGCAGGTCATTGTGGAACGTGAAATGACGGTTGAAGACATGCTTCAGCCGCAATGTCTCCATCGTGTCATCGCTGTTGTCATGGTCCTGCGTCTTGCCGTACCAGTTGCCCCGGCGCACACCGAGAGACGACTGCTCCGTGATGGGATGGCCCTTGACGACCGGCACGCCATAATCCGGCACGTTGCGGGAGGTCTGGTGCATCACCTGCAACACAACCGTCGTTTTCGTGCCGATACCAAAAGCGATGGACGGCGCAATACCCCAGCGGTGGGAATAGGCGTAATCACGCCCCACCACGTCATTGGAATTTCCCATGCCCTCCAGACGGAAGGCCGAAGTATTCCCGATGCGTTTGTTCACATCCACCGTGCCACGGTAGAAATTCCCCGACCCACCACTGAAATCGGCTCCGTAATGATCCTTCAGTGTCGGGGTTTTGGTGATGATATTGATGGCCCCACCTGTCGTTCCGTTACCGAACACCTCGGAGGACGGCCCCTTGATGACATTGACGGAATCCTGAAAGAAACTGTCACGGGTATAAACCCCAAAATCCCGCAAACCATCTTCATAAATGTCATTTTGCGCCGGGAAGCCACGGATGAGGAACTGGTCGCCACTCATTCCTCCAGCCCCTTCCCCCACGGAAGAGGTGATACCGGGAACATTCTTCAGGGCTTCCTCGAGCGATTTTGCATTCTGCTGCTTGATGAGCTCCCGGGGAACGACATCGATCGTCTGGGCTGTGTGCATGACATCCTGCGGCATCCGGCCCATGTCGTTGCTGGCATGCATCGTGTTGAACGGGTGGCCGATGACATGAATCTGCTCGACCCCCTTGGCCTGAATTCCTCTGGAATCATCTGTTCCATCTGCAGGAGACGTTACATCCTGGGCAACCCTGTTTGCCGCTCCCGGCTCTGCATGGGCACTCCCTACAACACCCCCCATTGTCAGAACTGCAGATAACGGCCTGAGACCACTACGGATGAAACGACTCATATATACCACCAGAAAAACAACATTATTCAGAAGTCGTTCTAGGTGATAATAATTATCATTATATAATAAAGTTTAATTTAAAGATCGGACACACACCCTCCCTCACCAACAGAAGAATGGCAGGAAACTCATGTTTTTTCTGAAAAAAGCAGATGGGAACAGTCAGTGAAACCAGTCACAGGGGCACAGTGAAAGGTATATTCTATTATATGAATTAATTTATTTTATTCCCGATCAAAAGAACGGGGATGACACAGCCTGACAAGGTGACGGCGACAGAGCAGATCATCCGGGGCCCCGCTCTGCTTGCAGGCCAGCTCCAGCTCCTGCGTTGCCTCCGCTGCCTGGGAGAGAGCAACCTGAGACCAGCGCCTCATGCCCGCCAGAAAAGCATCCTTGTGACGAAAAAAGACAGGTGGCTTCAGGGCAGCCATGGCCTCCTGCCGGGACTGTCCCTCCTGCACCAGAAAAAACGCCCGCTGGAAGCGCTCCAGCACGGACAGTGTCACACGGGCAAAAGCAACAGGGCTGGCCCCATCCCCCATGGCCCGCTCAAACGCCCGGTCAGCCTCCAGCCGGTTCCCCGCCAGGGCCGCATACACCGCATCATCAAGGGACGCCTGCCCCGAATCCCCCACGCAGGCCTGGACGTCATCAACGGTCAGGGTGCTACCCGGCTCACCGTAAAGACGCAGTTTTTCCACTTCACTACGGACCAGCGTCCGATCATGCCCCAGATGACCGAGCAGCCACGCCATGCCATCACGATCCAGCCGGATATCATCTTCCGCCAGAATATCGCTCACCGTCCGGGCAAGGTTGCGCCCTTCCTCCGGATAACACCCGATGGACGCCACCTGCCTGTGTTTTTCTGCAAACTGCCGCAGCTTGGAGCGACTTCCCAATCCTGGCCCTTCCAGAACGACCAATGTATCGCTCTGATGCTCCAGAAGGGATTTCAGCTGGCCAAGAGCGCCATCCTGCACACCACGCAACCAGACAGCACGCCGCCCCCCTGTCAGGGACAGGGCCAGAGCCTCCTCCTCCAGCCTGTCCTGCTCTTCCGCTTCCAGCCGGGCCAGACGAAACGGGTCATCCAGATCATCCAGTATGGTCTGGACAGCCTCCCTCGCCCGCTCACGGATCAACCCGCCATCATCTCCGTGGAGAAGAATCACACGCCAGCTGCCAGCCTCCTTCAGAGTCTGCCTGGCAGCCTGCGTCTTGATCTTCACAGACCGTTATCCTCTTCGTCCTCCAGATTCCGGCTGTCCTCACCCGTCCATGTGGAGGCGTTGTTGCTGCTGCGCCCCGTTGCATTGGCTGGGAAGCCATCAACACCAATATAGCGCATGTCCGTCCGCTGCGTGCCGGGCAGACGGTCCAGATAGGGATCACGCCCCGGACGGATGGACTTCTCCTCTCCCAGAGACTGATGCGCCCGGAACCAGACAGCCACCTGCATGGTGATGTCATGCGCCAGGCTTTCCCCGATCCGCTTGTAAAGCGTTTCGTTATTGAGCGTCTGGGCAAAATACTGCTCAATATTCATGTTGAAGCCGTCCAGAGTGCGGGCATAGCCCCGTGCCAGCACCTTGCTGGTATCCCCGACACGATAAAGCCGCCAGTCAGCCCAGCCAACACCACGGGTACGACCCGAGGTATTGTCCTGATGGATATCGATCGACTCCAGAGAAGCCGTGGCATTCACACGCAGGATGTACCCCTCCGGCCGTTCGGGCCCATCCCCCGCCATTTCCTTTTGCAGGCCAAGGCGCAGCTCCTGCCCGAAACGGGTCGGAATGTTCGCTACATAAACATCCTTCAGCTGGGCATTGACGGCAGCATCCTTCTGCCCAGCCTGCCTGCCATAAAGTGGCTGGAAACCACACGCTCCCAGACTGGCAAGCCCGACCCCGGCCAGCAGGATGCCAAGGCCCCGGCGAGCCACTTTCTTCATCCGGGAGTTTCCGTTCATCCAGCCTCTCCCGCTCAGCCCGCTACCACAAAATTGACGATCCGGTTCGGCACATGGATCTCCTTGACGACCCGTCTGCCTTCCAGCGCTTTCGCCACATTCGGCTCGGCCCTGGCCTGTGCCAGCACAGTCTCCTTCGCCTCATCAGGGGCGCAGGTGATCGTACCACGCAGCTTGCCCAGCACCTGCACGGCAATGGTCACCTTCTTCACCGCCAGCAGGCTCTCATCCGCTTCCGGCCAGCTCCGCTCCACCACCATCGGGCCTTCCGGCTCCAGCAGCAGCATCAGCTCCTCGGCCAGATGCGGCATCATGGGAGAAACCAGCATGGCCAGAACATGGGCGGCCTCACGGCGGGCGGCAGGCAGGCCCTCACCATCCCGGCCCTCAGCCTCACCCAGCGCAGAGGACAGCTCATGCAAACGGGCCACGGCCACATTCGGCGTGAACCCTTCCAGAGCCTCCGTCACGGCGGCAATGGTGCGGTGCGTCACCTGCCGCAGCTCCTCCCCGGCAGCCCCGTGGGCGGCATCCGCTCCATCCCTTGCCGCAACGGTCTGAACCTGCCGGTAGAGACGCTGCATGAAGCGCCCGGACGCTGCCACACCAGCTGCTGTCCATTCCATGTCACGCTCCGGCGGGCTGTCGGACAGGACAAACCAGCGGGCCGTGTCGGCACCGTAACGTTCAATGATCTCCACCGGAGACACCGTGTTGCGCTTGGACTTGGACATCTTCTCCGAACGTCCGACCGTCACGGGATTGCCGTTGTCCTTGCGGACCACCTGATCCCCACGCTGCTCGACCTCATCCGGGTACAGCCACTGGGTACCATCCCGGTAGCTCTCATGCGTGACCATGCCCTGCGTGAACAGCCCGGCAAATGGCTCGCTGACATCCAGATGTCCCGTCTTCTTCATCGCCCGGGTGAAGAACCGGGCATAAAGCAGATGGAGGATGGCGTGCTCGATACCGCCGATATACTGGTCCACGGCCAACCAGCCATCAGCCGCCTTGCGATCAGTTGGCGTTGCGGCCTTTGGTGCCGTGAAACGGGCGAAATACCATGAGCTGTCCACGAACGTGTCGCAGGTATCGGTCTCACGCCGTGCAGCTGCACCGCATTTCGGGCAGGAGACGTGCTTCCATGTCGGATGGTGGTCGAGCGGATTGCCCGGCCTGTCAAACGTGACATCCTCCGGCAGCGTCACCGGCAACTGATCTTCCGGCACAGGGACAGCACCGCAGGACTCGCAATAAATGATGGGAATCGGGCAGCCCCAATACCGCTGACGGGAAATGCCCCAGTCCCGCAGGCGCCAGTTGGTCACGCCACGGCCAACACCCAACTCTTCCACCCGCTCGATGGCAGCCCGGATGGCCTCTTTCGTACTCTTCCCACTCAGGAAGCCGGAATTGTAGAGCGTGGCCTCACCCGTAACGGCCTTCTTGCCGACGCTGAAGCTGGCTTCCTCTTCCCCTGCAGGCAGCAGGACGGAAGGAACGTCCAGTCCATATTTACGGGCAAAGTCCAGATCACGCTGGTCGCCACAGGGGCAACCGAACACTGCACCCGTGCCATATTCCGTCAGCACGAAATTGGCGATCCAGACCGGAGCCGTCTGTTCCGGGTTCAGCGGATTCACCACACGCAGCCCGGTATCGAAACCACGCTTCTCCATCGTGCTCAGGGCTTCTTCAGACGTGCCAACACGCTGACATTCTTCAATGAAGCCCTGCGCTTCCGGGTTGTCCGCCGCAATCCTGCGGGCCAGCGGGTGATCCGCCGCAATACCGATGAAGCTCAGACCGAACAGCGTGTCAGGCCGTGTGGTGAAGACCTCGATGGAATCCTCATCCACGTCATAACCCTGCGGCGGGTTATGCAGGCTGAAACGGACCCGGGCCCCCTCGGAACGGCCAATCCAGCGCTCCTGCATGGTGCGGACACGCTCCGGCCACTTGTCCAGCTCCTTCAGCCCCTCCAGCAGGGGCTCGGCAAAATCAGTGATCTTGAGGAACCACTGGGAGAGCGTCTTCTTCTCCACCAGCGCACCGGACCGCCAGCCACGGCCATCAACCACCTGCTCGTTGGCCAGCACGGTCTGGTCCACCGGGTCCCAGTTGACAGACGAATCACGTCGTTCCACCAGCCCGGCAGCCAGCATGTCGAGGAACAGCTTCTGCTGCTGGCCGTAATAGTCTGGCAGACAGGTCGCAATCTCACGCTTCCAGTCCAGCGAGAAACCGAGCCGCTGGAGCGTCCCCCGCATGGTGGCGATGTTCTGGAGGGTCCATTTGCCCGGATGAACGCCCCGCTCCCGTGCGGCATTCTCTGCCGGCAGCCCGAAAGCATCCCAGCCCATCGGGTGCAGCACGGCATAGCCACGGGCACGCTTGTACCGGGCCACCACATCGCCCAGCGTGTAATTGCGCACATGCCCGACATGCAGCTGCCCAGACGGATAGGGGAACATCTCCAGCACGTAATATTTCGGTCTGTCGACCGGGGGCACGTCCGGCACATGGAAGATGTCGGCCTCCGCCCACCGGGCCTGCCAGTGAGGCTCACGGGCGTGGAAGTCGAAACTGGAGGAGTCAGAAACGTTGCTGGCTGTCATGTCACTCATCGGATTATGTTATTTCCCACCGCCGTTTTCGGCACGCAGCTGCCGGGCCCTCTCCAGAATACGGGCCGTGATATCCGCCGCCGTATTGGGAGCAGCCGGGGTATCCTGCCACTCTCCCCCATTGATGCGTGTCTGGCGGAAGACGCTCAGCCGGATGGCATCCGACCGCAGGCGACGGTCCAGCACATAGGCCGCAATCTTGAAACGCTCATCCTGCGTCCCCGGGGGCTGGTACCAGTCTGTCAGGATGACACCCCCCTGGGCATCGGCAGAGGCCATGGGCATGAAAGAAAGCGTATCGATCGCCCCCCGCCAGAGATAGGCATTCACCCCACCACGGAGCTGGTCATCACCACCCTGTGCGCCACGGTCCACACCCAGCAGATGGTTGCGGGGCAGCGTCAGCGAGGACGGATCCCTTGGCTTGCCACCACAGCCCGCCAGCCCCCCGACAGCCATCACCGCCAGCAGCGACAGTACCATGGGGCGGCGCAGGCTGCACCGGAGAATGGAAGAACGGGATACTGGGCGGGATGATGAAAGGAACATGGGCAAACCTGCAAAGGCCGTGCCAGGGCCGGTCTTGAACAAGGCTTCCAGCATGGCAGGGGTGGAAGCATCAACTGTCAGAACAGGTCCTTCATATCGTGTTCACCCTCACAGGCCAAGGGACATGGTACGATGACAGGCTTGCGAAACCGTAAAAAAAGCGCTAGCTAAGCGTTGCGTGTCCGCGTAGCTCAGCAGGATAGAGCACAGGATTCCTAAGATAATTGGGCACCGGGATGGCAAACCGCCCGGTGAATTCGCTCAAATTCGGGGAACGCTAACGCCCTCATCAGGCCAGGCCAATCCCGAGCCAAGCCTGCCCATACGGGCGGGAAGGTGTAGAGACTGTACGGGCGACACCATGGCAGGCATAAGCCTGTGGTGAAGAGACAGTCCAGACCACGAACGGCCCTGGTACGGGTTCCGGCGGCGAAAGCCGAAGTGGCATGAATCCTGGGGTCGAGGGTTCGAATCCCCCCGCGGACACCACGCAGCACCGATAACAACCGTACTGCCGATGGAATGACAGCAGGGAAAACCCCATGACCCAGAGAGACCTCGAGGCCCTGCGGACTTTCCAGGAATGGTTTGTCTCTCTTGCCGGCCCGGGCCTGATGCGTGTTCCCCTTCATCAGCCCACCTGCCAGAGAGACGGAATGGTCGCCATTACCCTGTACCGGCGCAATGGCTATCAGGCTGAACTGGGCTACATTCCACAAGGCAGGCGATACGCCATCTCCTTCCCTGAGGGGCAATATGCCCTCCTGTCCTTTCTTGGTGGATCGTTTGACTGTGATCCCTCCACCGTACCGGGTTTCCCAGACCCGGCTGGCCGGGCCTACCTGCCAGACAGGTTTCTGGAGCAGACAGGGCCTGATACCCACGCCCCGCAGATGGAACAGGTACACCCATGCCTGTCACTATCCACAGACATACGCACCATTGCCCTGACCAACGGTGCGCCCAGCCGGGTCGTGTTTTCATCACCCGAGGGAGATGGTGTTGTCCTTCTCTTCAGTTTTTACAAAGAGGGAGAGACGGCCAGCACTATCCGGCAACTGCACATGATCGCGGAAAAAGGACCCTGATTCTTCTGGCATTTCGTAACATGATGATTTATAATTGGTTAAAATTACCCGCCGCCAACAGACGCTGAGGGGCACTATCCGCCATGGCCACCTACTCCTATAACTCCAGCTACGACAATCTGAAAGCCATCGGAACCAACCAGGTTACTGGAAAAAGGAACTGGACCTTTATCCTGGGCGGCAACACGACCAGCACCACACAGGCACAGAGCAAACTCAACAATATTTACGTAGCCGGGACCGGTGGTCTTGGAAACAACATCTCGAACTCCCTCGCCTATGTCTATCAGAATACCCTGAACAACGGTATCGCCGTAAATGGCGGCTCTCTGGCTGCCGTCGGAAAAGTCGGTATCCTCTCGGGCGCCACAGCCCTTTCCGGAGCGTCCATCGAAGCTGTGGGGCAGGGAACCGTTCTGAATGGCATTGTCGGCTCGTCAGGGGCCGTCTTCGCAGGGGCTGTCACTCTCGCCCGCACCGACCCGAATGCGCCTTACGTCAACGGACCCGGCACGGCCATCAATCCCAGCGTCGGCTCTGGTGGATATGCGCTCGTAGGCGGTGGGGCCGCCGACTTCATCGTCAAAGGCTTCCAGGTCAACGGATCGGGTGGCCTCATGGTTGGCGGGACATTCAATCCTGGCAGCCTCTACGGAATTGGTAATGGGGGAACGGGAACCGGAGGCACCATCTTCGGCAGTCAGTCCGTTTTCTCCAACGGGCTCTCACAAAACCAGATCTTTGTCGGTAACAATGCTTTGCAGACAGTTGTCAGCAATGGTCTTTCCTCCAAAGCGACCATCATAGGCGGGACGCTTCTCAATTCCGGTGGAACCACATCCGGTGCCACGATCAGCAGTGGCGGGCAGATACGCATCACCGGCGGAACCTACGTCACCTGGCTGAATGCAGGCTATCAGAGCGTGACTGGCAGTTACGGGCTGGGGACCTCCTATGACGACACCATCACCTCCGGTGGCACGGAGGTGGTCGGCAGTGACGGAACCGTGTACCGCTCCGTCCTTTCCTCCGGGGCGGTCGGGACCATCCTCGGTGGAGGGACCTCCCTCTCTGCCAACATCGCCGGGGGAACGGAGACTGTCAGGTCCGGTGGTATCCTCAGCACAGGAACTGTCAGCAATAACGGTTCCATTTTTGTCTCTTCCGGGGGCTATGCCTCCAGCGTGGACATCAGCCAGGGTTATGCTGAGGTCACATCCGGAGGCATCGGCTCCGAATTCTCTGCCAGCAATGGCGGCACCATCCAGATTGATGGTGGCGCTTCAGTCAGCCATCCTGTCGTAAATAGCGGTGGTACCCTGACCATTGCCTCTGGTGCCGTCATTTCCAACGGGGCAACCATCAATGCCAGCCCCGATACCAGCATCGTTTTCCCTTCCGGGGCGACAGCGGACTATGTCGTGACCAACAATGGCACGACCCTCATCACTCCCGGGGCCACAATCCTCAACAATGTCGTGTACGCTACCGGTAGTGGTACAACCCTCCTTTCGGGCTCCGGTGCCACCATCGGGACGGCCCTTGCCGGGTTCAACCCCAACAGCAGCCTGGCCAGCCGCGGGACCATCGCTGTCAGCAACGGAGGTGTTCTCTCTGCTGCCACGGTCCAGCTGGGTGGGGCTGTCATTCTCGGCTCTGGCGGGACAGTTGGTGGTACTCTCAGCCTCCTCGGGGGGACGGGCTCGTTCCTCTCCGGCGGCAAGATGGATACCACCACGCCGTTGCAGGTTTCAGGCATCAGCACTTCCGTGCCCATGGGGACATGGGTTGGAGCACCGCTCAACACAGTAACATTTGGTGCCGCCCTTTATGTCGACTCCGGCTACAATTTCACGGAGATTGACGTTGGCAGCAAAGCCACAGCCACCATCAACGGAGGTACTGTCGGTACCTTCACGATCGGCAGCGGTGGGACCGACACCATTACAGGCGGGGCATCTGTCACGTCTCTTGCGGCTACAAGCGGGCTGAGCACCATCTCCGGCGGAACTGTCGACAGTTTCACGGCCACAGGAGGGACCAACAATCTCGCCGCCGGGGCCTCCATCAATACGTTCAACGTCACAGGCGGTGTCAACAGCATTGGTTCTGGCGTGCTGGTCAACACGCTCAGCGCTGGCCTGGGGGCATCCCTCGCCCTCGCCAGTGGGGCGTCCGTCTCCAATGTCACGCTCAATGGCGTCAACCTCACCGTCCCTCAGGGCGGAGCAGGGATCACGCTTCTTTCTGCCCTCAATGGGGCTACGAGCATCATCAGTTCCGGCGCCCGGATCGACAGCGTCTTCCTCTCATCCGGTAAGGCAACTGTCACCTCCGGGGCCTTCATCAGCCGCCTGACCATCATGAGTGGCGCCTCTGGCGTTCTGAACTCGGGAGCTTCCGTCCAGCATGTCGAGGTAGCCAATGGCGGCTGGGTCAGCGGGGCCCGCATCGCCAACAACAGTGAACTGGCTGTTTCCTCCGGCGGGACAGCTCTTCAGACACTTGTCACCTTCGATGCCGGTACGGGGCAGCATTCTGGCGCCTCCTACACCATGGTCCAATCCGGCGGGACCCTCTCCGGGGCCTCCATTATCGGGGCTTCCGGGGCCATCAGCAGCAACAATCTGGGGGGACTGCTGACTGTGGCCTCCGGGGCGGTGCTTCTCAACACGTCCATGGGCTATAACGCCCGCATCAAGGTCGATGGGCTGAAATACAGCAATTCCGGGAAGGTGACCATCAGGAATGGTACTCTGACAGTTACAGAAAATGGGCAGACCTGGGCGGTCGGTCTCCAGGGCAATTATGACGCCACCGGATTCGTTCTGAATGACGATGGACAGGGCAACACCATCATCGCCTATCAGAAATGCTTCCTGGCAGGCAGCATGATCCGCACCCCCAAAGGCGAAAAAGCCGTGGAGCGCCTGCGCAAGGGCGAACAGATCAATGTCTTTGTAGATGGCCGGGAAGAGACCCGTGACATCACGGCTGTCATCCAGCGTCGCGCCCGTGTCAACACATCCAGACCTGAAGACATGGCTGGCTGGTCTGTTCTCATCGCCAAGGATGCCTTTGGTGAGGGGCTGCCCAACAAGGACCTTTCCGTCACGCCGGAGCACTGCTTCTACTTTGAGGGCCGCTTTGTCCCTGCCCGTATGCTCGTCAATGGCACGTCCATCCGGTATGATCACAGTCAGGTTGAATACGATTATTACCACGTGCAGACGGAACCGCACTCTGTCATCTGGGCCAATGGTGTCCTGACGGAAAGCTGGCTGGATACGGATGAAGAAGATCTGTACAAACCGGAAGACGATACCTCGGAAGATACCCTGAAGCTGGCAGAGCGTCATCAACTCAACTGGGACGACCACGCCGCTGCGCCGCTGGATGTCTCCCAGACTTTCGTAAAGCCGCTGCATGACAGATTTGCCGCACGGGCCGTTGAACTCGGCATTGCCGAGGCCGGGACGTCACACGGTACGCCGCATGACGGCATGACAGCCGATCCTGCTCCCTATATCCGTCTGCCAGACGGGCGGACCATCCGGCCTCAGCGGCATGAAGCCGGGCGCTACCTCTTTGCCCTCCCGGCACATGCCCGCCAGGTCACGCTGGGCTCCCGGACATTCCGGCCCTCTGAGAGTATCGGCCCACACGTGGATGACCGACGTGAGCTCGGTATTCTGGTCGGACAGGTCTCCCTCTGGGTTGGCGAGAAGGAGCACATCATCACCCGCCATCTGACAGAAAAGAACCTGAAAGGCTGGGATGTCATTGAAGCCGGTCCCCATCGCTGGACGCAGGGTGAAGCGGAACTTCTCCTGCATGATGCCCCCGCTGCCAGTGTTGGCCAGAACATGCTCAGCATTGAAGTACAGGCTGGCGGCCCCTACCGGCAGGTCTGACCACACCCCGGGGAAGCAGGATGGTTTCCCCGGGCTCCAAAACGTCATAGGCTGTTTCATCGCTTTCCAACGCAGGACTGATGGCAGCCCATGACAACAGGCCTTTTCCTGACAATCATAGAAGCCATCCTGCCCATACTGGTCACGCTCGGGCTGGGGTATCTGGCAGCATGGCGGCGGGATTTTGATTCCCATCAGGCGGGTGTCCTCATCCGCCTTGTCATGCTTTATGCCCTGCCGCTGGCCCTCTTGGCCTCCATTCTCAGCACTCCACGGGAGCGGGTCCTCTCTGCGGGCCCGCTGGCTGCGCTGATCCTTGTTGCCATGCTGGGCGTGTATGTCGTCCTCTTTGCCATCCTGCGCTGGGGGCTGGGACGCCGACAGGGAGAAGCAGCCCTGATCACCATGACCGTGACAGGCCCTTCTGTTCCCTTCATCGGGATTCCTGTTCTTGGGCAGCTTTTTGGCCCAACCAGCGCCGTTCCCATTTCCGTCGCTTCGCTCATCATGAATCTCTGCCAGATTCCGCTGACACTGATCCTGATGAATCACGACCAGCAGCGCCAACAACGGCAGCAACAGGATGCCGAAACAAACCCCACATGGCAGACCACGCTACGAGAGCTGGGGGGCCATCTGCTCCATTCCTGCCGGGAACCCGTCGTCTGGGCGCCGATGCTGGCCTTCCTGATGGTTCTGGCCAATATTCACCTGCCCCTCCCCCTCAAAAGTTCACTCCAGCTGCTGGGACACGCCACGGGCGGCACGGCGCTGTTTGCCTCCGGGGTTGTCCTCTGCGCCCGGCAGGTCCGCTTCAGCCTGCCTGTAGGACTCATGGTGCTGGGCCGAAATGTCCTTATCCCTCTTGGTGTCTGCATGCTGGCCTTTGTCTGGCACCTTCCCTCTCTGACCTTGCAGGAAGGTGTCCTCGCCATGGCCATGCCCAGCGCTGCCATGAATGTCATTCTCGCCATGCGCTATCACATGATGGAGCGTGAAATCGCCTCGGTCCTTTTTTTCGGTACGATCAGCTCCATATTGACTCTGGCATTCTTCATATGGCTGACAAACGCATGACAGATTCATCCTCCTTTCCTTCATTTCTTTTTGTCTGCACCGGCAATATCTGCCGTTCTCCTCTGGCAGAGCTGGCCATGCGCCGGGAGGCGGAACAGCGCGGCCTGATGGTCGACATTGATTCCGCTGGCACGGGGAACTGGCATGAAGGCGACCGGCCTGACCCCCGTGCCCGTGCCACGGCACGGCGCCATGGTCTGGATGGCAACCAGCTCCGGGCCCGCCAGGTCAGGACCGTGGATTTTGACCGCTTCGACCATATCATCGCACTGGACCGGTCCCACCTTGCTGCCCTGAAAAAGCTTCAGCCTGCTGGTAGCAAGGCCCATGTCAGCCTTCTGCTGGACCATGTTTCCGGCCGGCGGGGGGATGATGTGGTCGACCCCTATTACGGTCCTGAAGAAGGCTTTGAAACTACGTGGCGGGATGTTGAAGCGGGCTGCAAGGCTCTGGCTGCCCGCTTTCTGGACAGACCTTCCACCTGCTAGGCAGCGGTCGGGTTGGACCTGATCCCCGCCTGCTCCCCACCTCTTGAAAGTGCGCATCATGACGGCAACACCAAAGACACAGCAGCATCTTCTCCTGCTGGAACCGCTCCCGGAACCCACACTGGCAACACTGGGGGAACATTTCGTCATCCATCACTTCAGCACCATGGATGAGCTAAAAAAAATCGCACCGGAAATCCGGGCCATTGCCACGGGCGGGTCCTATGGTGTGGCACCGGAGGTCATGGCCGCCCTCCCCCATCTGGAGATCATCGCCATCAATGGCGTCGGGCTGGACAGGATTGACCTTGCAGAAGCCAGGAGGCGGCATATCCGGGTTACCGTCACCACGGACATTTCCACCAATGACGTGGCCGACATGGCCATGCTCCTCCTGCTGGCCCTGAAGCGCAATCTCAGAAGCAATGAGCAGTTCCTGCTGAATGGCAGCTGGGCGGCTGGGAAACTGCCCCCTCTGGCTCATTCTCTCAATGGTCGGAAACTGGGAATCGCCGGTTTCGGTCGCATCGGTCAGGCCGTAGCCCGGCGGGCACAGGCCAGCAACATGGAGGTCGCCTACTTCAACCCCCACCCCCGTGAAGGCAGCCCTCTGACTTTTGAACCCAGTCTTGAAAAACTGGCCGCATGGGCGGATGTGCTCGTCATCACCCTTCCTGCCACTGCTGCCACAAAACATATCGTCAATGCCGACATACTGGCAGCACTTGGCAAGGATGGTGTGTTGATCAACACAGCCCGGGGCAGCGTGATTGATGAAGAAGCCCTGCTGGCCGCCCTGAAGGACAGGACGATCGCCGGGGCGGGGCTGGATGTCTTCCAGAATGAACCGACCATCAATCCGGCTTTTTCCACGCTGGACAATGTCGTGCTCCAGCCCCATCAGGCCTCCGCCACCATCGAGACACGGCTGGCCATGGGGCAGAACATCATCGACAACCTGCTGGCTCACTTCAGCAGGAAACCCCTGCTTACACCAGCCTGCTGACCCCTACGAAACATTACAGCCCGGGCCCCGTCAGACAGGTACCCGGGCTGTAAAATTCACCCTGCTGGAGCAGGCAGGCTCAGAACCATTCCTTGCGGTTCTGTACATAGATCCGATAAAAATCTTCATCAGATTTTGTCAGGTAAATCACTCCCTCGATGAAGGCGATCAACCCGATGATGACGGGAGGGAGCACCAGAATACACCCCAGAACCGACACCAGCAGCATGATCAGACCTGCCCGGGTGTATCCCAGATAAAATTTGTGGATGCCCAGCCCACCCAGAAAGAGGGCCAGAATCCCGGCAGCCGTTTTGGACTTGCCACCCACCTCTTCAAAGAGATTTCCTGCTGGCGTCTGGCCAGACCCGGGCACGATGAAAATGGACAGGGCCTCATCACCCTGCACATCAAAATCGACAACTGCACCATTCTTCAGGAAGGCACCTTCAGAGCCGAAGCTGGCCCCCTTGAAAGAGTAACGTTTTTCATCGTTCCCGCTAATGATGCCCTCACCATTGCGTATATCGTAGTTCAGGATCGTCCCGCGCATCTCATGTCTCCATCTTTACTGATTGGCCAAAACATTAAAATGAATTCGATCAGACATAAAGGAACATTTCTGTCAGAATTCCTCCCCAGACAGAAAATTGCTCCACTGGTATTTAAAAAGTAATGATTTATTCAGCAAACTGTTCCGCAATGATCCGTTCGGACAGGCTGTGATCAGGATCGAAAAGAAGCGTCACCTTCTTTTCATCGTCCAGCCTGACGATGACCTCACTCACGTCACGGATCTCCTCAGGCCCGGCCACAGCCGAAGCGGGACGTTTATCCGTGTCATAAAGCGTAAAACGGACTGTCACGCCTGCAGGCAGGAGAGCCCCCCGCCAGTGCCGGGGCTGGAACGGAGAAATGGGCGTGAGAGACAGCAGCTCCGCCCCCAAAGGAATGATGGGCCCATGGGCCGACCGGTTATACGCCGTTGAACCAGCCGGCGTAGCCAGAATGATGCCATCACAGATCAGACGGGACATCCGCACCCGGCCATCAATCTCAATGCCTATATGAACCGTCTGACGGGTCTCCCGATACAGAAACACGTCATTGAAACCAACACCTTCATGCAGCTCGCCAGACTTTGTCCGGGCCCACATGTGCAGGGGAGCAATCTCCGTATGCTGGGCATAAGCCAGCCGCTGGGGCAGGTGATCCTCCGCCGGGCTGTTCATGAGGAAACCGATTGTCCCATAATTCATGCCAAAGACAGGAATATCACTGCCACAGATATGCAGCAGCGTCTCCAGCATGAAGCCATCCCCCCCCAGACACACCAGCACCTCGGCCTGGTCCAGCGGGACATTGCCATAACGCTCAGTAAAACGCTCCAAGGCTTCCTGTGCAGCCTCGGTGGAAGCAGCAACAAAGGCAATGTTCATGGAGCGGCTCAGGGAGACCCGCCACCCTGATGCTCGATCACATCATAGGCAGCTGAACCGGGATAGGCCCCTTTGCGGACATCCAAGACCGAAGGACAGACCAGCCTGTCCTTGTCGTACAGGGCCAGTACCCAGATTTTCCGCCCATCGAGGCTGACCAGCCCATGCACCTTCACCTCATTGGCCAGACGCACGAACGGCAGCAGGGATTCCGGCATGACAACATCCCGCCCATCAGCGAACAGGACCCCATCACCCGTAATGCGACTGACCGTACCGGTGAAGACCGGAACGGGCTTCACGTCATACTGGCAGTCGGCTGCCTGAGCCACCACAGGAAGCCCGCCCAGCAGGCTCCCCATCAGGACGAAAAGAGCAGAAAATCGGGTGATCATCATGGAACCTCAATGTCTGAAGTGGCGCATCCCCGTGAAGACCATGGCAATCCCGGCAGCATCGGCTGCGTCAATCACTTCCTGGTCCCGGATGGACCCGCCGGGCTGGATGACAGCCGTGGCCCCTGCGGCAACCACACTCTCCAGCCCGTCCGCAAAGGGGAAGAACGCATCGGAAGCAGCAACGGACCCTTTTGTCAGAGCCTCGGACTCCCCGGCTGCATGCGCGGCATCCTCACTCTTGCGGGCGGCGATCCGGGCACTGTCCACACGGGACATCTGCCCGGCACCGATACCCACCGTAGCCTGATTCTTCACATAGATCACGGCGTTGGATTTCACATGTTTGGCAACACGGAAGGAGAAGAGAAGATCCGCCATTTCCTGCGCTGTCGGCTTGCGTTTGGTCACGACCTTCAGCATGTCCTCCGTGACATGCCCGTTATCCCGGCTCTGGGCAAGGAACCCGCCAGAAACGGACCGGAAGGACAGGCCCGGAGCCTGTGCATCCGGCACACCACCAGTCAGCAGCAGGCGCAGGTTCTTCTTCTTCGCCAGAATGGCTTTCGCCCCTTCATCAGCATCAGGAGCCACGATCACCTCGGTAAAGATCGCACTGATCTGCTCCGCCGTAGCCTCATCCAGCGTGCGGTTCAGGGCCACGATTCCACCAAAGGCTGAAACCGGATCGCAGCGCAGCGCAGCCTTCCATGCCTCAACCAGCGTGGCGGCAGAAGCCACACCACACGGATTGGCATGTTTGACGATCACCACCGTCGGCTCGTCAAACTCGGCCACAGCCTCGAAGGCAGCATCCGTGTCATTCAGGTTGTTGTAGCTCAGAGCCTTGCCCTGAATCTGCTTTGCCGTGGCCAGACCGGGCCGGGCACTGCCATCCCGATAGAAGGCCGCTGCCTGATGGGGATTCTCACCATAGCGCAGCAGCTCGTCACGCTGGCCGGAGAGTGTCAGGACCGGCGGCAGGGCGACCTTGCCCTCTTCATCACCCTGGCGGGTAAACCAGGCGGAGATCATGCCATCATAGGCTGCCGTATGGGTGTAGGCCGCAGCGGCCCAGTCCCGGCGTTCGGCCAGCGTCGTGCCGCCCTGCTCCAGAGCCGCCAGAAAGCCCGCATACTGGGCCGGGCTTGTCAGGATGGCCACGGAGGCAAAATTCTTGGCGGCAGCCCGCACCATGGCCGGACCACCAATATCGATATTCTCCACGCACTGCTCTGCATCCGCACCGGATGCCACCGTGGCCGCAAAAGGATACAGATTGACGCAGACCAGATCGATCGGCGCAATGCCATGTTCCTGCATCTGCGCCTTATGCTCTTCCTTGTCCCGCCGCCCAAGGATACCGCCATGAATCCACGGTACCAGCGTCTTGACCCGGCCATCCAGAATCTCGGGGAAGCCCGTATGCTCGGAGACTTCCTTTACCGGCAGGCCAGCCTCACGCAGCGTGCGGGCCGATCCACCCGTGGAGAGGATTTCAACATTCCGGGCCACGAGGGCACGGGCCAGATCAACCAGCCCTGTCTTGTCGGAAACGGACAGAAGGGCACGACGGGGAGAAAAGCGTGTATCAGTCATGCTTGTGGCATATCCCTCACCTTCCGGCTGTGCAAGACAGATTCACATCACGACCTCGCAAAAAAGCCACGTTTCTGTCTCCCCAGCCCTACCGGACCGATCTTTCCCCGCTCCTTCCTCCAGCCTCTGCCGTCATGCGCTGCTCGGTGGCAGCCAGCACGGGCTGCCAGCCCCCACCCAGTGCCCGATAAAGACTGACAGCAGCCAGTGTCGTCTCCATCCGCAGATCCGCCAACGTCACCTGACTGGAGAGCAACATGGACTCCGCCCGGTCCACTTCCAGAAAAGGTACGGCCCCATCCTCATATTGCAGGCGGGCAGCCCGGTAAGCCTTCCGGTTCTGCGCCACAAGTTCCGTGACATGCTGATAGCGGAGCTGAATCTGGGCCAGCCTCGTGATGGCATCATCCACATCCCGCCACGCATTCAGGACCGTCTGCCGATACGCCAGAGCAGCTTCCTGCTGCTCGGCCTTCTTCAGGGACAGCGTGCCCCGCAGGCGCCCCCCCTCAAAGATCGGCACGTTCACGGTCGGGCCAAGCGTGAAATACTTGGCCGCAGGCATGAAGAAGTCCCCGGCCGAAAGGCTCTGCGTCCCCAGATTGCCCGCCAGATTGATATCCGGATAGAAGGCCGCCTTCGCTGCCCCGACCTCCGCCGTGGCCGCATGGAGGCGGGCATCCGCCACCATGATGTCCGGCCTGCGCTGCGCCAGACTGGAGGGCACATCCACCCCGACAGAAACGGGCACATCCAGCTGGGGCTGGACCGGCAGAAGGTCCTCCTCCAGCGCACGGGGCGGAAGGTCCAGCATGACCCCCATCGTGTTGATCAGGGCGGCCTGCATGTCCCGCAGGGGCGGCAGGGCACTGTCCGTCTGCTCCACCTGCCCACGGGCCTGCGCCACTTCCAGATCATTGGCCGCCCCCTCCTTCTGGCGGGCCAGCACGAGGGCCAGATCATGCCGCACGAGGGCCTGATGCCGTTCTGTCAGGCCTATCTGGGCCTGAACCGCCCGCAGGCGCAGATAGGCCTCCACGAAATCGGCCAGACGGGCCAGCGCAATGCCACGGGCATAGGCCTGCTGCTCGTCCACACGGGCCTTTCCGGCTTCCACAAGGCGACGGATGCGGCCAAACACATCCATGTCCCACGAGGCCGAGCCGATATTGGCATACTGCTCATATTGCAGGTTGGAGCCCGGAGCTGGCTGGGCGAGCGTCAGGAAGCCCTTCCGGCTCTGCTGTGTCCATGTATAGGACCCGGCCCAGTTCAGGCTGGGAACACCTTCCGCCGCCACGACCTTCAGCTGCCCCCGGGCCTGAAGCACACGGGTGGCGGCCTGCCGGATATCCAGATTCTCCCGGGAGAGCCGCTCCACAAGCCGGTTCAGGACCGGGTCATGCCATTGCTGCCACCAGCTGACATCCACCGTGGCCGGACTGGTGAAACCACGGCTCCGCCTCTCCCGCACATCCGCCGCCTTCTGCCAGGCGGCAGGCTGATCGTTCTCCTTCGGGGTATGATAGTCCGGCCCCATCCGCACACATCCACCCAGAGAGACCAGCCCCAGCATGGCCCATCTGGCCACTTTCCCCCGACCGCAGACAGACAGACCCTTCATGCTCATTTGTCCGTCACCGCCCGGTCCGTCCGGGTCTGCGCCCTGACCACGGAACTCAGCCCCGTATCCACGGTCGTCTCGACAGAGAAACCCATCCGCAGCAGGCGGGCCAGAGGCTGCCCCGGCACCAGCGTGATCTTGACGGGCAGACGCTGGACGATCTTGGTGAAGTTGCCGGTCGCATTCTCCGGGGCCAGAGGCGCAAAGGCCGCACCGGAGGCCGGAGGCACGCTGTCCACAACACCATCAAGGTCGATGTCGTACGCATCCACATGGATGTGGGCCTTCTGGCCGGGGCGCATGTGCTGGAGGGCCAGCTCCCGATAGTTCGCCTCGATCCAGAGCTGGTCCATCGGCACGACCACCATCAGGGCTGCGCCATCAGGCACATAGTTGCCGCTCTGCACCGTGCGCTCCCCGACCATGCCATCAAAGGGCGCACGGATGGCCGTATAGGACAGGTTCAGCTCGGCCTGATGCACCCGTGCCCGGTCCACGTCCACCTGACGGCGGCTGGAATCCTGCCGGGCCTCCAGCACACGGAGCTGCGCCTCGGCGGCATCCCTCTGGGCTTCCGCTGCCTGAAGGGACGCCGTCAGATCATCCAGACTGGCCCGGGTCCGCTCACCCTCTTCCCGGCTGCCTGCACCATTGAGGGCCAGATGGGCATAGCGGCTGGCATTCTGCCGTGCGAACAGGAGCTGGGCGGAAAGCTGGGCCACCCGTGCCTTTGCCTCGGCAATGATGGCGGGCTGGCGGGCCACGCTGGCAGCGGCATCCATCACGAGGGCACGGTCATGGGCTTCCACCGCCCGGGCCTGGTCCAGGGCCGTCTGATAGTCCCGTGGGTCCAGCTGCACCAGAATGTCCCCGGCATGGACGGTCTGGTTGTCATCCACCGGGACGGACACGACCTGCCCCGGCACACGGGGAGCAATGACGCTGTAATGGGCCGTCACGTAGGCATCATTCGTCCAGACATGCGCTGCGGGCACAAAAACAATGACCAGCACGCTGATGATGAAGGCAAGGATGATCCCCCCGGCCAGCAGGAACGGCCAGCGTCGCCGTCTTTCCCGTGCCAGAGCAGCCCCGTCACTCGGAACCGTTCTGGTGACACTGGCCTGCGGGCGGGCATCTCCGGCCTGTTTGTCTGATTTCTGCGTCATCCCCATCTCCCCCGCCTTGTCATGCCCATCATCCCGTGTCTCTGCTCTTCCCTCATGCCCTGACTGTCTCCTTGTGATGAGCTGCCGGATGGTCAGGGGATTTCCTTGCTCCACGGGGAGCGAACACGACCCATGGCGGATAGGTCCGCACGGGGACAAGCAGGATGAAAACCATCAATACCCCCAGCAGGGCGGCCAGAACGCAGAACAGGTCCGACAGGGTCAGAACGGCTGTCTGATGATGGAACTGCTCCTTGAGGTACCCCATGCTTCCCCGATAGCGGGGCCGTCCGTCCGGCAGGAGCGGTGTCGGACTCTGGATGAGCGGGCTGCTGCCCTGCACCAGCGCATAACGATACTGCCCCAGATGATCCGCCAGCCTGTCCGAATGAAGCCCGCCCCGCCAGCGGCCCACAAGCTCCATCAGCCATGTACCACCAACCATCATGAAGGCCCGTGGCATGTTCACCAGAGCCACGGCAAAGGGCGATTCTTCCGCCACCACAGCATTGGTGGACATCAGCAGAAGGGAGGACAGCACCATCACACCGCCAATCCCCTGAAGAAACTGCCAGAGATAGAATTCCGGCCTCTGCCACACGGAAGTGACCAGTGAATCTCCACAACAGGCGATGAACATG
Organism: Parasaccharibacter sp. TMW2.1890; assembly: GCF_023337645.1. NCBI lineage: Bacteria > Pseudomonadati > Pseudomonadota > Alphaproteobacteria > Acetobacterales > Acetobacteraceae > Parasaccharibacter > Parasaccharibacter sp. TMW2.1890. The sequence continues at coordinate 189,368 of NZ_NWUV01000002.1, forward strand.
CAGACCATGCCGAAGAAGCCGACAATCCGGCAGTCCACATCCCGCCGGTTGAGCAGGTAACCCACCAGCGGGGCTATGGCGATCTCCACGGCGGCAACTTCCAGCGTCACGAGATAGCTCTGCTCGGGCCGGTACCCCACAACCTTCGTCAGGAACTGCAAGGGCACGGCGGAGGCCGAAAGGGACACCACCACGAACAGGCTGATCCCCCCGACCCCGTAAATGTAATTGTTCCGGCTGAGCAGCTGAAAACGGAAAAACGGCAGAGGATGCTTCCATTCATTCCAGATCAGCAGTGGCACGGCTGCCAGCCCGATGGCGCCCAGCACACAGACCAGCGGTGAATTGAACCAGTCCAGCCAGTCCCCAAGGGAGAGGACGGTCGTCAGACACCAGGCCGCCACGGCAAAGAACAGAAGGCCATACCCGTTGAAAATCTGGAGCCGATGATGCTGTGGCTCCATGACGGGCATCCCGTACCAGATGAGCAGCCCTGCCAATGCTCCCAGCGGAATGGCCTGAAGGAAGATCCACTGCCAGCTGAGCAGGTCCGTCCATAATCCGGCAAGCATTGTCCCAAGATAGGGGAAACAGGTGGAAACCAGCGTGTAGGCCACCAGGCCATAGGCCCGGAGGTTGAAGGGCAGTATCTTGAGAATGGAAAACATGAGCAGCGGGATGGCGAAACCACCGGCCAGCCCCTGCACACTCCGCAGGATGTAAAGCAGGAGCGGCGTCTGGCAGAACGCCGTGGGCACGATGCTGCACACCGCCAGTCCCAGCACGAAAAAGGCCCACCGCCGCAGGCTGAAAGTAATGGCCATCCACGGCGAAAGTCCGGCCCCGATGACCTGTGCTGACGTATAGAGACTGACAAACCAGCGGGACGGATCATGGCTCAGTCCCATCCCGCCCATGATGTCATTGAGACCCTGCGCCGAGACCTGTTCGTTCAGTGTCGTCATGATGGCCGTCAGCAGCACACCGGACAGGCCGATGATTGACGTCATATGAGCACGAACAGCCTGCAACAATCCCTCCTGACTGACTGGTCAGAGTTGTATCAGGGAACGGGATACATTTTAACTGAAAGATCACTTTTTCATGATTATCCGACCAGTCTGTTACCTGAATACAACAGGCACCCCGTCCACACTCTTTCCTGTAGCGAGATACAAAAATGGCGGGGTACAGCCATGCCGTACAGCCCGCCATCTTTCAGACCGGGGGAACTCCCCCCGGTTCATGCAGCGCCAGTCTTAGCGCAGGCCCAGAGCCTTGGTCCGCTTGGCGACTTCCTCAGGAGACGCATCGCCAGCTGTCAGCCAGGAACCACCGACACAGCCAACGGTCGGCAGGGCCAGCCAGTCCTTGTAGGTAGCCTCGGTGATGCCGCCTGTCGGGCAGAAACGCACGCCAAGGTTGCCAAACACGGCGGACAGACCCTTGAGGGCCGGGATGCCACCGTTGGTCATGGCCGGGAAGAACTTGAAGCGGCGCAGCCCCAGGTCCAGACCCATCATGATGTCGCTGGCATTGGCCGTGCCGGGCAGGAACGGAATGTCACGCTCCAGCGCACCCTTGGCCAGAGCCGGCGTGATGCCCGGGCTGACGATGAACTTCGCACCGGCCTTGATGGCCTTGTCCATCTGCTCGGTATTCAGCACCGTACCGGCACCGACCAGAGCTCCCTCAACCTTGGACATCTCAGAGATGACATCCAGAGCAGCCGGTGTACGCAGTGTCACTTCCAGAGTGGAGATGCCACCAGCGACCAGAGCCTCGGCGATCGGACGGGCCTTGGCCACATCCTCAACCACCAGAACAGGCATAATCGGGCTGCGGTCCATCACCGCATCCAGTCTCTCGATGTAGCTCATACCTCGGTTCCTTTCTCAACATCGTCACCGATTTCTTCAAGTTCACGATCCATCATGAACAGCATCGGTGAAGCACCCTCTTCGGCGGACGGAGCCACCTCACGCATGAGGGCGAACAGTTCACGCCCCGTACCGGCTGTCGCACGGTGCGGCTTGGTCGGCGTGCGGGCGGCCCATTCCTTCTCATCCACCAGAGCTTCCAGCTTGCCGGTGCGGGCACAGACACGGATGACATCGCCATCACGCACCTTGGCGAGCGGTCCGCCCACCTGGGCTTCTGGACCAACATGCACCACGGCCGGAACCTTGCCGCTGGCACCGGAGAGACGGCCATCCGTCACCAGAGCCACCTTGAAACCCTGGTCCAGCTCGACGCCGAGGGACGGGATCAGGTTGTGCAGCTCGGGCATCCCGTTGCCACGGGGCCCCTGGCCGATGACGACCACAACGACATCACGATGCAGCTCGCCAGCCTTCTGGGCTTCCTTCACGGCGGTCTGGGACTGGAAGACACGGGCCGGAGCCTCGATGGTCAGCAGGTTGTCTGCCACGGCGCTGGACTTGTACACGCCACGACCCAGATTGCCCTGAAGCAGCTGGATGCCCCCCACCGGGTGGAACGGCTCCTTCGCACCACGCAGGATTTCCGGATCGCTGGAAGGCTTGGCCGGCGTGTAGACGACGTTCTTGTCATTCCCCATCAGGGCACGCTTGGCGTAGTCCTCAAGGCCGTTTTCGGAGATGGTCGGAGCATCACGGTGCAGCAGACCTGCATCGGACAGCTCGGCGATGACCGTCGGCAGGCCACCAACCTCGTTGAACTTGTTCACATCGGACGGACCGCTCGGATAGACCTTGCAGAGTGTCGGCACGACGGCAGAGAGATCGGAGAAATCTTCCCAGTTCACGATGATGCCAGCAGCACGGGCCACGGCCGGGATATGGATGGTATGGTTCGTGGAACCACCTGTTGCCATCAGGCCGACAATCGCATTGACGATGGCCTTCTCATTGACAACTTCCGCCATCGGGCGGGGATCCTTGCCCTTGTTGCTGATCTCGACCAGACGATGCACACCGGCACGTGTCATGGCCTGACGCAGTGGCGTATCAACCGGAATGAAGGAGGAATCCGGCATCATCAGCCCAAGGAACTCCGCCATCATCTGGTTGGTATTGGCCGTACCATAGAAAGTACAGGTCCCTTCGCTGTGATAGGAAGCCATTTCGGCTTTCATCAGCTCATCCTTGCCGATCTTGCCCTGCACATAGAGCTGACGGACACGGACCTTTTCCTTGTTCGGCAGGCCGGAGGTCATCGGGCCGGAGGGGATCAGCATACCCGGCAGGTGGCCGAAGCGCAGCGCACCCATCAGCAGGCCCGGCACGATCTTGTCGCAGATGCCAAGCAGAGCAACACCATCATACATGGCATGGCTGAGACCGACAGCCGTGGACTGGGCGATCACATCACGGGAGAACAGGGAGAGGTCCATCCCCTCCTGCCCCTGCGTAACGCCGTCACACATGGCCGGAGCCCCACCAGCAACCTGAGCCGTGGCACCAACCTCACGCGCAAAAACCTTCATCTGCTCTGGATAACGGCCATAGGGCTCGTGTGCGGAGAGCATGTCATTATAGGTCGTAATGATCCCCAGATTGGGACGCTGCTCAAACACCAGCTCCTGCTTGTCAGCAGCGCTGGAGGCAGCGACGGCGTGAGCCAAGTTGCCACAGGTCAGCCGGGACCTGTCTGCACCTTTTTCACGATTACGCTCCATAAGAGTGAGGTAACGACGGCGGGACGTCTTGGACCGCTCAATAATTCTGGACGTTACACTCTCAACAACGGAATTCAGAGACATTGAAGCACTCGCTGTTCGGCTGGACACCCCACAGACAGACGGATAATTCCCCCTGAGAGACACGGCATCATATTATCATCGCTCGCTTTCCACTCTCATCGAGGAAAGCACGCATCGCCTTTTTTAGGGAAAGACGTCTCACCGGGCAAGCGGGCCACCCATGCACATCTCAGTCATCATCATCTCGCCTACGGCAAGTCCATTTTACGAAAAAGGGCAGTTTCCGGTGGGTTTTTAAAGAAAAACCCAGCTGGAGCCTCATGCTGCCATGCATGAAACTCCAGTCTGGGCTTTGTGAAACGAACCCCTCGGCATGCCGGATCAGAGCTCAGCTGGGCGAGTCACGCCCCTGCTCCTCCTCACGGAAGCTCGGCCACTGGCCATCAGCCAGAGAAACGAGAGACGGCGTGGCCACATGGAGACGGCGGCCATATACCCAGTCATTGGTCAGAACATTGCGTACATACTGGCGCGTTTCCGGGCTGGGCAGGCACTCTATGAACATCAGCGGGTCCTGAAGACCCTTCTGGCCGCTTTCCCATCGGAGAATGGCCTGTGGTCCCGCATTGTAGGAGGCCAGAACTTTCAGCAGCGACGCCCCATCACTCTGTTCCCCCTGGGCAAGGCTGTGGGCCAGATAAAGCATATAGAGCTGCCCGACCTCCAGATTATAGCCCGGCTCCCGCAGGCGGCGCTGCATTTCCTGATTGAAATCATCACTGGAAGCCGCTGCAACCGTCTGAGGCAGGTGGTACTGCTCACTTACGAAGCTGGCCGTCGTCGGCCTCACCTGCATCATCCCGTACGCCCCGGCAGCCGATGATGCCGTGGCGTCAAAATTGGATTCCATCCGGGCCACCGCATAAACGAGCGCCGACGACAGACGGAAACCATGATGGGGCCGCAGATCGGGCAATGGCCCCAGAGCATCCTTGAACTCTTCTTTATGATCCAGTTTTGCCAGCGCCTGCTCCATCTGGTCAGCCAGAGCACGCATCCCGGCCTTTCTGACGACGAGCTGGAGCGAATGTGCCCGAACAGGGTCAGCCAGCGCATCCTGCCACATCTGGCGGGCCAGCATCTCGGCACGCCCCTGCTCACCGAGCTGGATCAGGGCGAAAAGATGCTCCCCCTCCCCCATGGAGGCCACGACATTAATGTCCACCTCACTCAGGGATGCCTGCTTCGCACCAGCCCGCCCGATCGTGGAAAGGGCGCCGGAAACGGCAGCGGCCTGTGATTTCTCGGAATGCAGCAGGCGCCCGGCCAGCAGGCCATAGAAACTCTCACTCTGCACGGATGTCCGGCGCAGCCATGTACGATACAGGGCTGTCTTGCCGTGCCGCTCCGCCACACGTCCGGCCCAGAAAGACGCCGCAGCCTGCACGTCACCATCTGTCTGCTCGGCATTGGCCGCCGTTTCGAACAGGCTGTAGGCCGCATCAAGCTGGCCCTCCCGCCAGGCAGCCAGACCAGCTGCAAAAGCAGGAAGCCCAACCCGGTACTGCCCTTTCTCCAGTCCGGCAGAACCAACACGCAGCGCTGTCCGTGTATCACCCTGGCTCAGAGCCTGCATGGCAATCTCGCCATACAGCTGGGCAGCATAAGCCGGAGACATCCCCGGTGTGACACGCAGCTGGGCCAGTGCCCTGCGGACACCTTCCTCCCCGGAGGAGGCCTTGTCCATGAGGTCCCGCTCCAGAAAACCATTGCGGACCAGTGTCTGGGAAAAGGACGTCGCCCGGTCGGACTGCTGGATATCCGCAACATTCCGGTACCCGGCAGACGGAGCAGCAGCAGACACCCCCCGACGCAGCTCTTCCTGCTTCTGCCTGAGCAGCGGGGCATCAGGAAGAGCCGGATAACGACGGAGCCAGCTGTCCAGCTCGGACTCGGAAGGAGTGAAATATATACTCAGGTACCGCTCGGCCAGATAATCCGGCAGCAGGAGCTGTCCCGCCGTGCCATCCGTCCCCGGGCCATGGGTCAATTCCCCGAGACGGGCCGCATCACCTGAGCGGACTGCCGCAAAAAGCGCCCTGTAGTGTCCGGCCACCGTGGCCGGCAAAGGATGAGGCAGGGAAACCCCCGCCATGGAAGAAGGTGGTGCATCGTGGCCCTCACCGTCTGAATACTCCGGCACGTGGGACGGAAAAGAAAGAGCCTGCCCCTGCGCCGGAAAAACAGTGTTTCCCGCCAGAATGGCAGCACCGAGAACGGCACCACGCCACACTGCGGGAGACCCACATGGCAATATCCATCGCATAATGCCGAGGGACGTAACCCGCTTTTATTTTTCTGGCAACCCTTGACGTCAAGCCAGACAATTCCAGTGTGCCTTTCATAGTAACGGCTCCCTAGCCAGGAATCCAGAATATTCTTCTGATTTTACACGCTGTTAGCTTTTTTTCTGTATCTGGTCAGCGGTAGAATTAAGAAATTATGAAATTCACTCCCATTCCGGCCCTCAGCCTCCTGCATCAACACCTGTTCCCGACTACGAATCGGCAGCCTGCGCTGCTTCCTGTGAGAGAGTCGCATCCAGCAGGAGCATGTCAGCCCACAGCGCCTTCCGCCGTCCCGCCGTTTCCCCCAGCTGGGCCGGGTGCCAGAGAGGTAACAGAGGCACACCCCCCTCCAGCCCTGGCACATGAGCCTCATGCCAGCGCCCCCGCAACTGACTCAGCCGGGAGGTATTCTGTAAGAGCATGGCAGCGGGCGTACTGCCCATCGTCACAATCCGGCGAGGTCGTGCCAGTGCCACTGCCCTGTGCAGAATGGGCAGGCAGGCTTCCACATCACGCTGTGAGGCACGCTGCCCTCCCGGCGGGCGCCAGGGGATGGCCGGCGCCATGGAAAGCTGGGACCGCTTCAACCCTATGGAGGCCAATATCCTGTCCAACAGGGCCCCCATGGGACCAGCGAAAAGAGTTCCATGCCGGTCCTCATCCTCATTTGGCACATCCCCCACCAGCAGAAATGGGGCTCCCTCCACGATGACAGGTGCCAGATGATGCTTGGCCGTCCGCATCAGGCCAACGCCCGGCAGCTGCTGGCTGGCCTTCAGCAGGGCGGCAACATCCCGGGCCGCAGCGATATCAGCCAACACCTCGTCCCGCCCCCTGACAACACGACGGGATGCGGAAGGTTTCTCCACTGGAGCAGCAGCCTTCTGGCGGGCCCGCACACGATCTGGCAGAACAAGGCTCTCACCCCAGACATCCCACGGCATGTCCTCCATGACAGCATCCACACCCCATTCCTGATGCAGACGGAGGGCAGCAAGAGCATCCTGAGCAGAGCAGGCCGGGAAAGATGCCATGATGAGCGAGATCTCTTCTCTACAGTTCCACGGGATGAAGGGGCGGCTGCACCCCCTCATGGTCTTTGAGCTTTCAATTTGTTACATAGCCTCATCGGAAATGAACACCCCTCCCCCGGACATGGTGCCAGAGCAGATCAGTCTCCCGCCTTGCCCGGCCTCTTCTGCAAGGATGCCCTGCCATGGCGCTGCATCAGGATATGGCTCACGCCAAGATCAATCTGTTCCTCCACGTCACCGGGCGCCGTGAAGACGGATACCACCTGCTGGACAGTCTGGCTGTCTTTGCTGGAGCAGGTGACCATCTCCACCTCTCCACCGGACCACAGGGTCAGGCAGACAGCCTCACGCTACAGGGTCCTTTCGCAAAAGGACTGGAAGCGGATGAAAACAACCTTGTCCTGAAGGCCGCCCGGGCCCTGCGCCAGACCCGGGGGGAGGAAGCAGCCAGACAGCCCGCCGCTGCCCTCACGCTGGAAAAACGGCTACCGGTGGCATCCGGCATTGGCGGGGGCTCTGCCGATGCCGCCTGCGCCCTGCGCCTGCTGACCCGTTACTGGAGCCTCCCAATGGAAGCGGCCGCCCATGTCGCCCCAACACTGGGGGCGGATGTCCCAGTCTGTCTGGCACAAAAAGCCACACGCATGGAAGGGATTGGTGACATCCTGACAGCAGCCCCGCCCCTGCCAGAGATGGGGATGCTTCTGGTCAATCCGGGGGTCGGTGTCTCCACCCCGAGCATTTTCCGACGTCTGGCAGAAACAGGCGGCATCACCCCCCGCCCGCCACTTGCCTTCCCGGAAGCAGGCTGGCCCACGCTGGACGCTCTCATCGCCTTTCTGGCGCAGACGGAAAACGACCTCCAACCCCATGCCATCGCTCAGGCGCCCGTCATTGCGACCGTACTGGAAACTCTGGCAACCCTACCGCAGGTGCGGTTCCATCGCATGAGTGGGTCAGGAGCGACCTGTTTCGCCCTGTTCGAGACAGCTGACCAAGCCATCAGGGCCGCAGACCATCTGATGGACAGGGACATAGCCCAGGCATGGTGGCACTGGGCAGGACCGGTCCTGCCCTGAACCCACCGGCATTCAGAATGCCCTGCAACAGAAAAGGCCCGCTGCGGAAGAGCGGGCCTTTTTCCATATCAGGAACAACCAGAACCAGCTTACTGTGCTGCACTCTTCAGCCGGGTGTTGCATTCGGAGTAATAACCGCCACCCTTCTGGATCCATTTCAGGCTGCCATTACGCCCGCTGCTTTTATTGGCATTATACTGTGCCAGGCAGGTCTTCATACGCGCCTTGCCCGGTGAGAGAGACGCAAACTCCGGCGAAACACGAGCCGGGAACAGGACATTCCCGCTGGCAACCGGAGCAGCTGCAGCTGGCGCAGCCGGCTTGCCTGTCTCAGCCGGGGCAGAAGCGACCGGCGTGGAGGCGGCAGGAGACTGGGGCTGAGCTGCCGCAGCGCTGCCCGTGCAATGGTCCAGCTTGAAATCGGCATACTTCTGACCATTCAGCGTACCGGCCTTCTTCGCATCGCTGAAAGCCTGACGACAGGCCGCCGCAGACATCTTGCCCGCTGGAGACGGAGCAGCCAGAGCGCCCTGAACACCCAGTACGGAACAGGCCACCATGGGCAGGCACAGACGCAACAGTTTCATAGTCTCACCCCTTTTTCATCGTTCGTGATAGCGCAGCCACAGGGGCAGAACGCCACAGTCAGCCGGGCGGATAGCCCGGCCTCACCGTACTGCCTACCAGCCTTATAGGGCTGCCCTGCCTCCGGCAAGAGACAAAACAGCCCTGCCAGTGCCTCAGTTCAGTCGCTCGCCATGCTGGGTCAGGTCCAGACCCATCTGCTCTTCCTCGGCAGAGACACGCATGCCGATCAGCCTGTCCACAACCCAGAAAATGAGGGCCGTCAGCACGACAGACCAGACAATCGTGACACCGACAGCCTCAGCCTGCCGGAGAAGCTGGCTCCATCCGCCGCTCACACCGGCAGGACTGGCTGCCGTCGCTGAAAGCGGCCCATAAGCAAACACACCTGTCAGAAGGGCTCCGACAATGCCACCAACACCATGCACACCAAAGGCATCCAGACTGTCATCATAGCCCAGCCTGTTCTTCAGCACGGCAGCGCTGTAGAAGCAGACGCCACCGGCTATCAGCCCGATGGCCAGAGCCCCACCGGGCAGCACATAGCCAGCAGCCGGGGTCACAGCCACAAGGCCCGCCACCGCACCAGAGATGATGCCCAGCGCCGTCGGCTTGCCATGCCGCCACCATTCCACCACCATCCAGCCAACACCACCACCAGCAGCGGCGATCTGCGTTGTCAGCATGGCCATGCCGGCACGGCCATTCGCACCGAGTGCCGACCCGGCATTGAAGCCGAACCAGCCCACCCAGAGCAGGGAAGCCCCGATGATGGCATAGGCCAGATTGTGCGGGGACATATCATCCCGCTTCAGCCCATACCGACGGCCGATCATGATGGCACAGACAAGACCAGCCACCCCGGAATTGATATGCACGACCGTTCCACCCGCAAAATCCACGGCACCAAGACCAGCCACCCAGCCCAGCGGACTCCAGACCCAATGGGCAATGGGAGAATAGACCAGCAGGGACCAGAGGATCGTGAACACGCAAAGTGCCGCAAAGCGGATTCGCCCGGCAAAAGCGCCTGTCAGCAGGGCTGGCGTGATGATGGCGAAGGTCATCTGATACATCAGATAGACACTTTCCGGGATGGTCATGGGGGTTTCAGCCGAAGTCCCGGCGCCCAGCGTGAAGGCTCCGTCCGCACCCTGATGGATATGCTCTGCCACACCCCCCAGGAAGAAACGGGACAGATCACCAATCCAGGGTGTGCCCGTCGTGAAGGCCAGACTGTAGCCCAGCACCATCCAGACAATGCTGACAATACAGCATATGCCAAAAGACTGGATCATGGTGGACAACACGTTTTTGCGCCGCACCATCCCGGCATAGAAAAGAGCCAGACCAGGAATGGTCATCAACAGGACCAGCGCCGTGCTGACCAGCATCCAGGCGGTATCACCCGTATCAATCGCACGCATCACAGAGCTCCCTCGCCGGTTTCCCCAGTACGGATACGCACCATCTGTTCCACATTGGTAACCATGATCTTCCCATCACCGATGCGGCCTGTCCGGGCCGTCTCCGTAATGGCCTGGATGATGTCTGGCACACGCTCATCCGCCACGACTGTCTCCACCCTGATCTTGGCAATGAAGCTGACCGTATATTCCGCCCCACGGTAAATTTCCGTCTGGCCTTTCTGGCGCCCAAAGCCCCGTACCTCCGTCACTGTCAGGCCATGCACGCCAAGCTCGGCAAGAGCCTCCCGCACATCGTCCAGTTTGAACGGTTTGATGATCGCCGTTACAAGTTTCATCCCTTGCGGCCCTCTCCCATGGCTCTTCTGCTGCATGAAGACAAAATCGTGCCACCTTCATAACGATTTCTGCAAGACTTTCTTTTCCGCAAGGATAGGGCTAGACACGATAGACCTGCTCCTTTGACGGAAAGTACCGCCATGACGGGAGCATCCTGCCATTCACCGGGCCGGAAGGAACATCTGCCATGGGCACGGATTACGACCTCTGCATAAATGGTGGTGGCCCCATCGGGGCGACACTGGCCTGCCTGCTTGCGCAGAAAGGGCTGCGCATCCTCCTTCTGGAGCGGGCTCCCCTCTCTCCCTCCCCGGCGCAGAATCCCGATGGCCGGGCGTATGCCCTTGCTGAAGGCGTCCGCCCCCTGCTGGAAGAAGCGGGAATCTGGCAGGCCCTGCCCCTGTCTCCCCAGCCCATCACCACCATCCATGTCACCGATAGTCAGGGGCGCATTCCCTCGGCATCCCGCAGCAGCATTGCAGACGGGCTGAGCTTTACCGGTGATGATGCCCCAGAAGGCCGCCCCTTCGGCTGGATGGTGGAGGCCCACAACCTTCTGGCAGCCATCGCCCGTACCCTGATGGCCCAGCCGGGGCTGGATGTCCGGACACCAGCAACGGGCCGCTTCACCTTCTCGCCCGACAGCGCCCAGATCACCCTGGATACGGGGGACACCGTTACGGCCTCCCTTGTCATTGCCGCAGACGGGCGACGCTCCCTCCTCCGCGAGCAGGCCGGCATCGGGCTGACCCGCATTCCCTATCACAAGGTTGCCCTGGTCAGCGTTCTGGCCCATGAGAAACCCCATCACGGCAGTGCTCTGGAAAACTTCCTGCCGCAGGGGCCTTTCGCCCGGCTCCCTCTTCCTGCCACCGAAGCCCACCCTCACCGCTCCGCCATCGTCTGGACAGACCGGCCCGAGCGCATCGACCATTTCACCCGGCTTGATGCCCGCAGCTTTGCCCGGCTGGTTCAGGACCGTCTCTGTGGGGAAGACCTTGGTGCGCTGGAGCAGGCAGGCACCCACTGGACGTACCCTCTGGCATCGCAATATGCCCATCGCTATTGCGCCACACGGCTGCTTCTGGCCGGGGATGCAGCGCACGGGCTGCACCCCGTGGCGGGTCAGGGCATGAATCTCGGCTTCCGTGATGTCCGCACCCTGAATGACCTTCTGGGAGACGCCCATGCGCAGGGACAGGATCTAGGAGACCCTGCACTGCTGCGACGCTATCAGCGTCTCAGCCGTCCGGGCAATCTCGCCATGCTGGCAGGCTGCGACATGATGGAGCGGCTCTTCAGCACCGACATGCCCCTCATCCGTCATGCTCGCCATGCGGGACTCATGGCCCTGAAGCGCCTGCCATCCCTGCGTCATGGTTTTGTCCAACGTGCCATGGGGCTATAAGAAAACAGCTATGGCCACTTTTCTCGACAGGTTTCCACACTCCTCATCAGAGCCCGGATTTCTGGAAGAATTCTGGACCACCATGCGGGCGCAGGCCTGCGGCTGTTCCGATGCTCTGATCCAGGGGCTTTTTGCAGTGAATATCTGCAACCATGCGGATTTTGCCTCTGCCCTGACATCACTGATCAGCGCCAAGCTGACAGACCGGGCCATGTCGGAAGCCGCCCTGATGCACCTTGTCGCCTCCACGCTGGAGGCCAGTCCCGACATCGTCCGGGCTGCAGCATCAGATATCGTGGCGACCTTCCAGCGGGACCCCGCCTGCCCGGACCTTGCTACGCCGTTCCTGTTCTTCAAGGGGTTTCATGCCCTGCAATCCTACCGTATTGCCCATCATCTCTGGCTGGCTGGCCGCAGACCACTGGCCTATCACTTCCAGAGCCGTGTGAACGAGAAATTCGGTATCGACATCCACCCTGCCGCCCGTATCGGCCAGCGCATCACAATCGATCACGGCACAGGTATCGTCATCGGGGAAACCACCATCATTGAGGATGACGTCTCCCTCTTTCAGGGGGTCACGCTCGGGGGAACCGGCAAAAACAGCGGGCAGCGCCATCCTGTCATCCGGCAGGGCTGCATGATTGGCGCTGGTGCCAAAATACTGGGCCATCTGGAAATCGGTGCCCATGCCCGTGTCGGAGCCGCTTCTGTCGTGCTGGGCAATGTCCCGCCCCGTTCCACCGCCGTGGGCAACCCCGCCCGTATCGTCCGTTTTGGCGACATGGACCAGGACTTCACGAATTATCAGATATGACCGGCACGCCCCGACTTATCCCCAGTTCAGGGGACAGGTTGGGGCATCACCCTGTGTGCCAGGACGGGAAGAATGTGGATGGAATCAGGCGACTCCTGAGAAAACCGCCCTCTTCTACTGTTGATGATCTGTTCCGGCCCTCTTTTCAGCTCACCACAAAGCCGGAACACCCACCAATGAAAAAGCCGGACCGATGCATGACTGCACCGGCCCGGCTCCTTTCCCAGGATTCAGCTCCTGAAAGCCTCAGCCCTTACTGGCGGGAAAAATGGAAGCTCATCCCGTAATCATAGGTCTGACCCGGCTTCAGCTCGATGCTCGGGAAGTTCGGCATGTTCGGGCTGTTCGGGAAGAATTCAGGCTCGAAAGCCAGAGCTTCCCATTTGCCATATGGACGGCCAGACGGCCCCTGATAATTGCCATACAGATGGTTGCCGGAATAGAACTGCATCCCCGGCATATTGGTGGCAACTTCCATCACACGACCGGAACGGGGATCCGTCACACGGGCCACGACACGCTCCGTATTGCCCGGCTGGGATGGGCCGATGAGGACCATGCACTTGTCATAGCCACCCTGCGGAGCCATCTGCGGGTCTGCACTGCCCAGACCTTCACCCACCGTGCGGGGCTGACGGAAATCGAACGGTGTCCCCTCAACAGAGGCCAGCTCACCCGTCGGAATGGAGTGCTCGTCTGTCCTCAGGAAACGGTCGGCATAGATCTGCACCACTTCCGGAGCAATGCTCCCGGAACCCTCGCCATTGAGGTTCCAGTAGTTGTGCGTGGACAGGTTCACGACCGTCGGAGCCTTGGTCGTCGCATTGAACTTCAGGCTCAGCGTGTCGTTGCCGCTCAGACGATAGGTAACCTGCGTCTTCAGCTCACCCGGGAAGCCCTGATCACCATCGGGGCTGACCATCTTCAGCACAACATAGGCCCCCTGGGAGTCCACGCCCTTGCGAACGATCTTCCAGAGTTTGCGGTCAAAGCTCTCAGCACCGCCATGGAGGGTGTTCGGCCCCTCATTGACGCTCGTATGATACTTCTCACCTTCCAGAGTGAAGACACCACCGGAAATACGGTTGGCCACACGCCCCAGCACGGCACCGAAGTGCGGGTCGGAGTTATGGTTTTCGTACCCGGCAATGTTCGGAAAGCCCAGAACAACGTTCCCCAGGCGGCCATTGCGGTCCGGCACGTCCATCTCATGGATGATGGCGCCATAGGTCAGCACGACAACCTTCACCCCATGATCATTGGTCAGGGTGATTGCCTGCACCTTCTTGCCAGTGGAAAGACGACCCCAGTCCTTTGTCTGGACCGTTGGCGCTGCGGCAGCCATGCCAGACAGGGCCACACTGGCAACCAAAGCGCTGGCAGACAGAAGCCAGCTGCGACTCTTCAGAAAAGACATAAAATCTCTCGCACTCCACGAAATACAGGACCCGCCAGGACGACGGGCTGCGCTCCTCCCGGGAGGGGCCGGAACACGTCCCCTTCAGGGCTGGTGTCCATCAGAAAACCTAACGATGCAAAAATGCAATACTTCTTTTTCTTAACATGCCTGATATTCGAAAGGGGTAGGCAGCATGGAGCAAGTACCATATGCTTGAGTTCACTGGTCTTCATGACTTGCGCATGTGGAATCAGACGTATGTTACGGCCCGTTCCCGTTAAAGGTACGCCGCTGCCATCTCCTGGTGGATGACGTGGCAAGCCGCATAGCCGGGCCTTGAAGAAAGAAAAAAACAGGAGCGGCAGCAGCATGGCGTGCACAGGCAGCACAAAACAGCATCATCGAGGCAGACTCACTGCACTTTCCGCACTGGTCGGCTGCCTGGCCCTGCTGTCGCTCGGCGGGTGTGGTTCCCTCCACGCCAAGCCGCCGACCGACCCAGACGATCTGGCGGATTACAAGGCGGTCAACGACCCTTACGAGCCTTTCAACCGCAAGATGTTCAGCCTCAACATGTGGGTCTATCACAAGGCCCTGCGGCCGGTAGGACGGTTCTGGAAGAACAACATTCCCCAGCCCATCCGCACCTCTGTCGCCACGCTGAACGAGACATGGCGCCAACCCGCCGTCTTCTTCTCCGATGTGGGGGCAGGGCGCCCGCGGCGTGCGGGGGATTCCTTCATGCGTTTCCTACTGAACATGACGACGGCTGGCTTCTATGACGTTGCCCAGCATCTTGGCTACAAGCAGCATGAGACAGACCCTGGCATGGTCATGGCGCTGTGGGGGGTCAAATCCGGGCCTTACATTTTCCTGCCCGGGCTTGGTCCTACCAATTTCCGTGATGCCGCAGGCTATGCCATCGGCCAGGGGCTGACACCCATCAACTACGTGCCCAGAGGGTATGGCCTCATCAGCTTCAACTGGGGCTACAACATTCTCGGCACCTTCAATACCTTTGCAGACAGTACAGACCAGCTGGACCAGCTGGAACACCAAAGTCTCGACCCTTATGCTTTCATGCGAAGTGCATGGCAGCAGCAGCGTCAGAGCCAGATCGATACCCTCAAGGCTGATCACCGCGCCACCACCCCCGACTGGTACTGACCATTCCGTCCCCATGAGGACAGCCTTTATTGGAAGGATCCCTAAACATGATGCTCCGTCAGCTTACACGCCGCACCATTCTGGGAGCTGCCAGCCTGTTCGCTCTCATTCCCACGCTGGCCTTCGCCACTCCCTCCAGTGATGAAGCAAAGGCGTTTGTCAATGATTTTGGCGGGAAACTGGTGGCCGTCCTGAACAGCGACACTTCGCTGGACAAAAAGCGCGAAGCCCTTCTGCCCCTCCTGCGGGCCAATGTGGACGTACCAGGAATCGGCCGCTACTGCCTGGGCCGCTACTGGCGGATCGCCACGCCGGAACAGCAGAAGCTTTATCTTGAGCTGTTTCAGGACGTACTGCTGAATGCTGTCACGGCCCGCGTGGGGGAATATCAGAACATTTCCGTCCGCCTGGTGGACAGTGTGCCCTCCCCGGCAGGCCAGAAGGTGACCCTTCAGATTTCCCGTCCGCATCAGCCCCCCATCCTGATGACGGCCGTCATTGATGGCGAACCGCCCAAGGTGGTGGACCTGTATGGTGAGGGTGCCAGCATGCGCCTGACACAGCGCAGCGACTACACGACCTACCTCACCCGCCATGGCGGGCAGGTGCAGACATTGATCGACGCCCTCAAGCATCAGCTGGGTCGTCACTGATCTCTCCATTCACAACGGATCAGCAACGTGGAGGGGGCCATAAGCCCCCTTTTCGCTGACTGGCCTGTTTCTCCAACCATGTCCCCGGAATGACTGACGACCTCTCCCTCTTCGATTTCACGCTCCCTCGTGACCATATCGCCACAGAACCTGCCCGCCCCCGTGACATGGCACAGCTCCTGCATGTCGTCCCACCGGCCCTTGCAGGAACTGATGATGCAACCCTCTCCCTCCATCGCATCCGCAATCTTCCCGAACTGCTGAAGGAAGGCGACCTGCTCGTCGCCAATGATACGGAAGTCATCCGGGCAAAAATGGAGGCCCGACGGGGTGACGCAAAAATCGGCATCACGCTGGACCGCATCCTGCCGGAAGGGCAGTGGCATGCCCTCGCCCGCAATGCCCGCAAGCTCCGCCCCGGCGACCGGCTCCACTTCGAGGATGATCCCGTCACGGCGGACGTCCTGACCAATGAGGGCGATGGGGCCGTGACCCTCCGCTTCTCGGTCGAAGGCGATGAGTTCGATGACTTTCTGGAACGCCGGGCCGCCCTGGCCCTGCCGCCTTACATTGCCCGCCCCAATGGTCCGACTGAAGCCGACAACAGCGACTACCGCACCATTTTCTCCCGCTTTCGTGGAGCCGTGGCGGCACCGACGGCAGGACTGCATTTCACGGAAGAACTGCTGGAGGCCCTTGCGGCCAGAGGCATACAAAAACAGACCCTCACCCTGCATGTCGGAGCCGGGACGTTCCTGCCCGTCCGCAGCACCATTGCCGAACATAAAATGCATGCGGAATGGGGCCATATTGATGAGGAAACGGCCCGTCTCATCAACGGGACCCGTGCCAATGGCGGCCGTGTCGTTGCCGTAGGCACCACCAGCCTGCGCCTGCTGGAAAGTGCGGCGGATGAACAGGGTATCGTTCATCCATGGACAGGCGAAACCTCCATCTTCATCCGGCCGGGCTACCGCTTCCGGGCGGTGGACGCCCTGCTGACCAACTTCCACCTGCCCCGCTCCACCCTTTTCATGCTGGTCTGTGCCTTTGCCGGTACGGAGACCATGCGCCATGCCTATCATCACGCCATTGCCGAAGGGCTGCGCTTCTATTCCTACGGTGATGCCTGCCTTCTGGAACGTGCCCCATGACGACCGAGTCCACCCGCCCCAACCTTACCCCATCCGACCGCATGCACTGGCAGAAAGACGCCCAGTGTGGGCGGGCCCGGGCAGGCTGGCTGCATACCCGTCATGGCAGCGTACCGACACCGACCTTCATGCCGGTCGGAACCGTCGGGACCGTCAAGGGCATCACGATGGACAATGTGCGGGCCACCGGGGCGGGCATCGTGCTGGGCAACACCTATCACCTCATGCTGCGCCCCACGGCAGAGCGGGTCCAGCGTCTCGGCGGGCTGCACCGCATGATGGACTGGCCCGGCCCCATCCTGACAGATTCCGGCGGGTTTCAGGTCATGTCTCTGGGGCCACTGCGGAAGATGGATGAGGATGGCGTCACCTTCCGTTCCCACATTGATGGCAGCTCCCACCGTCTGACGCCTGAAAGCTCGACGGACATCCAGTACAAACTGGATGCCACCATCACCATGGCCTTTGATGAATGTCCGGCCCTGCCCGCCACGAAGGACGTGCTGGAAGCCTCCATGGAGCGGTCCATGCGATGGGCCGCCCGCTCCCGTGAAGCCTTCATCGCCCGCCCCGGCTATGGGCAGTTCGGCATCGTGCAGGGCGGCACGGAACAGGACCTGCGGGAACGCTCCGCCCTTGCCCTGCGGGAGATCGGCTTCGAGGGCTACGCCATCGGGGGGCTTGCCGTAGGCGAAGGGCAGGAGCTGATGTTCTCCACGCTGGATTACACGACTCCCATGCTGCCCGAGGACCAGCCCCGCTATCTGATGGGCGTCGGCACGCCAGATGACCTGCTGGGTGCCGTCATGCGGGGCTGCGACATGTTCGACTGCGTCATGCCGTCCCGTGCAGGCCGTACTGCCCGGGCCTATACGGAGCGGGGCACGCTGAATCTCCGCAATGCCCGCTTCGCCGAGGACACCCGTCCCATCTCCCCCGAAGATGACAGCCCGATGGCAGGCCGGTACAGCCGGGCCTATCTGCACCACCTCTTCCGGGCCAACGAGATGCTCGGGCCGATGCTCCTGACCCTCCACAATCTCGCCTATTATCAGCGGCTCATGCGCCAGATACGGGCCGCCATCGTGGCAGGAACGCTGGAACAGACCGCCACCCAGCTCCGCCAGAACTGGGCCAGGGGCGACTGGAGCGAGGATGAATGGCCCATGCCCCGCTACCAGCAGGGCTAGGTCGTTCCTTCAGGGCACCTGTCCTTCATAGCTCCCCCAATGGGTGGCCAGCTCCCGCACGATTGGGCTGGCCACCTGATAGGCCGCACTGGTGGAGGCATAAAGGCCCGGCAGGTTTTCCTCATGCGCTGCATTGGCCAGCATGGTGGCCGGTGCCACGCCGTTGGGCGGCATGTCGAAATTGCTGGTCGTCCGCAGGATGAGGAGGCGCCGGTCATCCACACGTCCTGCTCTGGCCTGCAACGCCAGTGCCTGACAGAGGCCAATGTCCTCCTCTGCCGTCGTGACCATCTCGCCCTGATGGTCCGTCCAGTAAGCGACCCAGCGTTCCGCCCACCGGTTCATGAGCGCTCCAAGCCAGTATGTCTCACCGGAAATCGTATCACCCATCATCACATGCGGCGGCTTCAGTGCCTCGGGGAACCCCTGATAGGCCCGGCGATGGGCCTGAAGTTTTTCATTGTCCGGCAGAGCGATATGGCGTGTCCTTTCATAAGCCCAGCGCACAAGGGAAGGTCGCAACGTATAGGCCATGTCCCCAGCGATGGAATGGAGCGGTGGCCGTGGCTGCTCATCCGGTACATGGCCCTGCAACGGCGTAAAACCATCCGGCCAATCGGACGGAATTTCACGTGAATCAATCAGATGGGCTGCCCCGCCATTCACGACATGCAGCGCCCAGGCGGCAGACCCGATGCTGCCCTTATTGGGATTCACACCGGCAATCCCTGCCAGAACGAAATAGGCATGGCGGAGGTCAAACCGGGGGTCCAGCGCCAGAGCGGTAATGGCCGCTGCCATATGGCCCGGTCCCTCACCACTGACCAGCCCAAGCACATGGTCTTGCGCATTATAGCGAAGGACACCGTGCTCCGTCCCCGGTGCAGGCAGTGTTTGTTCCAGCGGGTACTGTTCCACCCAGTGCTGGAACTCTCCCGGCATGTCGCCACTATCCTGCCCCAGCTCGAAGGTTGTCACCACCACGACGTGTACCTCCAGCGGGGCAGCCTGTGCCGGACGGGCAGACCCCGCCCCCGCTGCCACCAGCCCGACCAGAAGACCAAGACCATACATCCAGCCCGCCTTCACTGCCTGTCTCATCACATGCCTTTCCTTCCCATCGTTCTCTCCGGCCTGTCTCAGGGCACGGACCGCAGCAGGGGATTCTTCATCACATCCTGCCCGAAAGCCTGAAAACGGGCCTCCAGCTGCCATTGCAGCCGTGCCTTCATATTGTCCTTCAGAAACCGTTCACAGGCTGGAGCGGCGCTTCCACCCGGCACCATGCCCGAACAGGCCGGCACAGCCTGCCCCAGATGATGCCCGGCCCAGAGGCTCTGCCCCGGCATGAACCCATATTCCAGCCCCGTACGGGACAGCTGGACAAGTGTCGGATAATCCAGATGGTAGGCCAATACGGCCCGCATGTATTCCTGCGTCAGATCGCTACGGGACACACCTTCATCATCTGTCGAGAGCGCCACGGGCACACCGGCCTGCCTGTAAAGCGAAAAAGGATGCCGCCCATCCCGGATACCCAGAATCTCATCATTGCTGGTCAGATTGATCTCCACCAGAATGGAGCGCCGTGCCATCTCTTCCAGCAGAGAGGCCGGGTCATGCTCCCACAGAACATCCACACCATGGCCGATCCGCTTGGCCCCCGCCACGTCAATCGCCGCCCGGATATGATGGTCCAGATCGCCCAGCGGCACGAGAGACGGTGTCACCTCCCCCGCATGAAGGCTCAGATTCGTCCCCGGATACAGCCGGTTCAGAGTATGGAACATCTGCATGTGCAGGTCATAGTCCCGCAGGGCCACCGGATCATCTTCCGGCGCCACGATGTTGACGCCGACCAGCCGGGTATCCTGGCGGGCACTCTCATACGCCGCCACGAGCTGTACCCAGACAAACGGTGCCGGAAATGTCCGCAGGGCGGAATACTGATAGCGCACCGTCACCCCACACCCTGCGGAAGCCTGCGCTGTGCCGCACTTCATGATGGTTCGGGCACGGGCCTCCATCTCATCAATGGCCACATGGGACAGGGCTGCCATCCGCCCCAGGGCGGGCTTCAGAACCTCATAAGCCCGACTGAAATCAGCTTCCGTCCTCAAGGGAGGCAGGGCAGCAGCCTTCATCATCTCCCCCAATGCATCAAAGGTAATGGGAGCGATCTGCAATTCCAGATACTGCACATTGTCACGGGCAGCCCGCTCGGCAGCCTCGGCCAGCATGTCCCCCTGATGCCTTGACTCCACCGCCATGAACCGCAGAAAGGTCGCAAAGAAATGATCATGGCCGGAGCGGTCATGTTCCGTAGGAATGAAATTGCGCATGGACAACGCATTGACCATCTCATTCCAGCCGGTTCCATTCCCTGGCAGACCATCTGCCGGAACCTGCCCCTCCCCCGGCTTTGGGCAATGACTGGCCAGAATGGTCCGCTCCTTCAGCGAAACGCAGAGGCCATCCCCCGCTGCCCATTTGAGGAAACTCTCGGCATAGACCGCCCCGGAAAGATGGTTGTGCAGGTCCGCTCCCTTGGGGAAGGCCCGCAGGAACAGCTCCAGCCGGACAGGGTCGGTCTTCACCCTTTCGAACAGGGTCGCCACGGAAGGCGGGGCCGCCACCGGGTCAGCAGACACCCGACCTGTCTGGCCAGCAAGAAAGACAAAAAGGGCAAAAACAGCAGGACAAAAGAATCTCATGCCTCATGATGGCGGCCTGCGCCGGAGCTGACAAGAAAATCCCTTTCCACACACAATGCCAGCTGCCACACTTCCCCCATGCACGCTCCTCCTCCACCCCCACCACAGTTGCAGAAGCGCAGCCTCAGCCTGTACGGGCACAGAACCTCCATCGCTCTGGAAGCCGAATTCTGGCAGGTTCTGGAGACCATGGCCCGTGCCGAACAGCTTGCCCTGGCAGCCTTCATCGCCCGGCTGGACAGGCATCGCCCCCCGGAACAGACGCTGGCCTCCCTGCTTCGCCTCACGGCACTACGCTTTGCCCTGAACCAGGCCCCGTCAGCCCCCGTGTGACCCGTCTTGGAAAGACCGCATATTCCTGTTCCGCCCTCCCCTGTCCCCGTGATAGAGTTTACAACCATGTGAACAGGGGGGGGGCATCGATGGCTTTCTGGGGGAAAATGTTTGGTGGTATTGCCGGTTTTGCCGCCGGGGGGCCGGTCGGCGGTCTTCTCGGGGCCATTCTGGGCCATATGAGCGATACGGACAGACTGTTGACCCCGCTCTCCGGCACATGGGGCGACCGTTTCCCCGCACGGGGGCAGCCCGACCCGCATAATGCCGCCTTCTTCACCGCCGCAAAACTCTCTGCCCTGCTGGGAAAGACGGATCAGCTCTACGGCCTTGGTGTCGTCACGCTCTCCGCCAAGCTGGCCAAAATCGATGGCCCCGTGAACCGGGCCGAGATTGAAGCCTTCAAGACGGCCTTCCGGTTCCCTGAAGACAACCAGAAAGAGGTTGGCCTGCTTTTTGACCGGGCCCGGAACCGGACGGACGATTTCGAACTTTATGCCCGTGAGCTGGGTCGTGCCTTTGCCGACAAGCCGGAGCCGCTGGAAACACTGCTCAGCGTCCTCTTCCGCATTGCCAGGGCAGACCTGCCTGCCGGGGCCCCGCTGCATCCGGCAGAAATGGACTATCTCCGCCGGACGCACAAAGCCTTCCGCCTTTCAGAACGGGCCTGGGAGCGGGCCGAGGACGGCCAGCCCCGGGCTGCCTCCACATCATCAACGGCAGAGTGCTATCGTGTGCTGGGCATCAGTGCAACGGCAACGGATGGCGAAGTCCGGACACGCTGGCGTGTGCTGATCCGTGAACATCACCCGGACCGTCTTGCCCAGCGCCCCATGAGCGATGCTCAACGGAAAGCAGCACAGGAGCGTGTGGCCCGCATCAATGCCGCATGGGACCAGATAAAGCGGGACCGTGGCCTGTAAGGCGGGTCTGCTCCATCACGGCTGGGGTTGCTGTCCCCCCAATGGCACAGCCACCCAGCGCAGCCCCTCACCATCCTGCACCAACAGAAGAATATCCGTCCGCTTCAGCTCACGGGCACGGTCCAGCGCAGCCTGCAGGGCCTCCGGTGTATTGACCTCCTGCTGCCCGACCTGAAGCACCAGATTCCCTTCCGTCAACCCACGGCTGGCAGCGGGGCTACCCTCATAGACACGCATCACCAGCACACCCCTCTGGCTGTCAGTCAGGCCATACTGCGTCCGGGCCGCTTCATCGACCACGCCCAGCTTCACCCCCAGTTCTTTCAGGGTCTTTACCGGATGTTCCGGCGGGTGCGTGTCGGAAGGAAGGGGATCCTTCTCATCGGGGTTGCGCCCCAGGGTCAGATCCAGCGTCTGATAGCTGCCACGCCGCCAAAGGGTGAAATGCACCGTCTCTCCCGGTTGATACCCCGCCACGAGCCGGGGCAGGGTCTGGCCTGTCACCGGCTGACCATTCAGGGCTGTCAGAATGTCCCCAACCTGCAAACCTGCCTTCCGGGCCGGCCCATCCTTGCTGACCTCGGCAACGATGGCCCCCGTTCCCCGTTCTTTTCCGGGCACATCCGCTTTCCAGAAATCAAGGTCTTCTGCCATGTTGCGGGTGACATCCTGATAGCGCACACCCAACCAGCCACGCCGGACATGGCCTGTCTGCCGCAACTGGTTGATGATGCCTCGGGCATCATCCGAAGGAATGGCAAAGCCGATGCCGATGGAATCCCCACCAGACCCGCCATAAATCAACGTATTGATCCCGATGACCTCACCCTTCAGATTGAAGAGCGGGCCACCTGAATTACCGTGATTGATGGCTGCGTCCGTCTGGATGAAGTCGTCATACAAACCGTGATCGACATTCCGCTTGCGGGACGAAATGATGCCAGCTGTCACCGTGCCACTCAGACCGAACGGATTGCCGATGGCCAGCACCCAGTCTCCGATGCGGGCATCGTCACTATGCCCCAACGGGACGGACGGCAGGGGCCGGTCTGCCTTCACCTGAAGGACGGCAAGGTCCTCCTTGCTGTCCCGCCCGACAATCCGTGCCGGATATTCCGTCCCATCCGACAGAGTCACGCTCACCTGCTGGGCATTGTCAATGACGTGATTGTTCGTCACCACCACGCCAGAAGGATCGATGATGAAGCCGGACCCCAGCGCCTGTACCTGACGGGCAGGGTGCCCATCGGCATGACGGCGGTGGAGATAATCATGGAAAAACTTCTCGAGCGGTGACCCTGGCGGGAAAGGGGATGATTGCGGCCCGGACGGTGTACTGCCATCCGGCCCGTCCGGCTGCTGTTCATCAGGGTGGATCACGCTGGAGACGGAAATATTCACCACAGCAGGCAGGAGCCGCTCCACCAGTGCCGCAAAACCGGGCATCATGGCCGCCTCATGCGCAGCACGGGTTGTCACGCTCCCCCCCTGCGGCAGCTCTTCCCCCGGCAGGGTCGGCATCGGCACATCATCCTGCGCCCAGGCTCCACCGGACTGGCCAAGAATACCAGAAAGCACGCAACAGGACAGCCAGCGGGCCACCCTCATGCGGGAGGAAGACAGAAGAGAAGAAGACATGAATCGGCTCATGCTGTAGAATCTACTCCACGGCGGACCGGACGTCATCCTTCCAGCCTGCAAGTTTGTGTTTTTTTGCCTCATGAGGGGCGTTGCATGAGAGGTCCTGCCCCATGACAGCCACCGACATCTCTTCCCTGAAAGACCTCATCTCCGACTTTCTCACAGCAGAAGAGCCTGCACGTCAGACCAGCATAGAAGCACTGACACTGGAAGATGGCCATCTCCACCTCATTCTGCGGACAACAGCTAAAGGTGCGGCGTTCCTCCAAGACGCTCAGACGACACTGGAGGACAGGCTCAGGCAGCACCCCGCCGTCAGCAGTCTGACCCTGTCCCTCACAGCTCATCGCCCGGCAGGCCCCGCCCCCCGCAAGGCCGGTGCAGAAAGCGGGCACCGGCCTCTGGCCCTCGGGAAGCGACCCACAGGCCGCTCCGCCCCCCCGGAAGCCTGCTTGCCCGATGTGCGGGCCGTCATTGCCGTGGCGTCCGGCAAGGGAGGCGTGGGGAAGTCCACCACAGCCGTCAATCTGGCATGCAGCCTGGCCCGGCTGGACCTTCGGACCGGCCTGCTGGATGCTGACATTTACGGCCCCTCTCTTCCCCACATGCTGGGTGAAACCCAGAAACCTGTTGTCGAGAATGGCAGGCTGCGCCCACTGGAACGCTGGGGCATGGAGACGATGTCCATCGGCTATCTGGTTGACAAGGAACAGGCCATGATCTGGCGTGGTCCCATGGTCATGGGCGCCCTGACCCAGCTCATGAGTGATGTGTCCTGGGGGGCGCTGGATGTACTGGTGGTCGATCTGCCACCCGGCACCGGAGATGCCCAGCTGACCCTGACCCGCAAGCTTTCGGACAAGCTGAAGGCCGGTGGGGCCGTCATCGTCTCCACCCCGCAGGACATTGCCCTGCTTGATGCCCGCCGGGGTGTCACGCTGTTTGAGAAGACCGAAACGCCCGTGCTGGGGCTGATCGAGAACATGTCCTATTTCTGCTGCCCGCACTGTCAGGAACGGACTGACCTCTTCGGCCATGGTGGGGCCCGCAAGGAAGCAGAGGCCCTCAACATTCCTTTCCTTGGGGAAATTCCCCTGCTGCGGGATATAAGATGCAGTGCTGATGAAGGGACCCCTCTTGTCCTGCGTGACCCGGATCATCCTGCATCACAGGCTTACAGAGCCATTGCCCGCACCCTGAAGGATAGACTGTTTCCCTCTTCATGCTGACCGGCAATCCTGTCCACCTCTTTGACCAACCCACGGAAGCCCATGCCGACTTTCTGCCATCCCCGTTTCTTCCTCCTGACAGGCCTTGTGCTCTCCCTGCTCAGCATGGGGGGCTGTAACAGACCCAACCAGGCTATCGGCCATCGTGGCCTTTCTTCTGATGGCTATGGCTTTGTACAGGATGGCCCTGTCCTTGCGCCCCCAGCCCATCTCATGCAGCACCAGAAGCCCGCCACCACGGGCCGCTGACCTGTCCGGCTGTTTCCTGGCCGGGATTTTTTCCCCACTCCCCTGATTTTCCACTTGATTTCTGGAGGGAAAAATGAGATGTACGGCCCCGTTGCCGGATTAGCACAGTGGTAGTGCAGCGGTTTTGTAAACCGAAGGCCGGGAGTTCGAATCTCTCATCCGGCACCACGATTTTCCCTGAAAATAGGCCGTTCCCCAGTGCTTCATGTCTGACGCATGTAGTATGTAAGACGCTGCTTTCCGTCCCCTACCCGACACGAAACCGGGCCCCCCGCGACGCACAGGCAGACGCCCCGTCGGCATAATCATGCCAGAGGAGGCGGAAGCGTCCTGCTGCACCTACCTTTCTCCCTCCCATCAGAATGAAGTAAAAGCAGCACAACATTATCCATCCCCACATCAAAGGCATCCCCTACTCCATGAAAAGCACCCTGCCCGGCTTCGTCACACTGTCCCGCCTGTTCGACATGTTTGAAGGAGCGGCCATGTTGATCCTGTCCATCTGCATCACGCTGGTGGCCTGCCTGGGGCTGCTGCATGTCGTGGTGGCAGTGGCAAAGCTCATCATCCATGCCGGCCTCAGCCCCACGGAGCCTGCCATATTGCAGGAAGTCTTCGGGCTGTTCTTCACCGTCCTGATCGCCTTGGAATTCCGCCACTCCATCCTCGTTCTTCCCGGTTCGGAATCACAGGGAATGATCCGCATGAGGTCCGTCCTGCTCATCGGCATGATGGCAGCCGTACGCAAGTTCATCGTGCTGGACCTGAATGGCGTGAATGTCCGTGAACTTCTGGCGCTTTCAGCCGCTGTTCTGTCACTCTCCGCCGCTTACTGGCTCGTCCGTGGCAAAGCCATGACCCGCACGGACCCTACGCCTCAGCCTCCTCCATCCAACCAATAAGCCCATAAAAAAACCCCTTTCCGGCCTGTGGCTGGAAAGGGGCCCGAACCTCCTGCTTCCCCTTTGCATCGGGAAGCAGGAAGCGTCATCAGAAGAGCTGGATGTGGGACTTGAAGCCCAGCATGGCGGCGTCCTTCAGGACACGCTGCATCCCCGGATGGAAGTAATACTGGAAATCCGGCGCAAAGGTCACACCCCGCATGACATGGATGCGGTAGGTGGCCTCCAGCGTGCTGCCCCAGCGCTGCACACCATAAGACCCCCACAGGAGCGGCGCCCCGCCACTCGCATAATAGGCGGTCGCCCCCTCTGGAGCCATCCCATGATCCACCTGGAACCGCTGCGCAGCACGGGTATAGCTGCTGGAACCGGTATAGGAGAAGGAAACACCCACCGTATCCAGCGGGCGGGCTGGCCAGAAGCCCGTATCCACAAGACCGAATGCATACATCTTGCCACGCATGGCTGTGGCTGGCTTGTTCCAGTATGCATCAAAGAAGGCCACCAGTCCCCCTTCTGGCGTGTCCTGTGTCTTGTTCTTCATGATCATCTGGTCCGCCAGGAACCACATGCTCCAGTTGAAATTGCGACGGATACCCGTACCGGGAACCTCATCGCCCACCCCCTGACAGGTCGGGCAGTTGGGAATGGTCATCCGGGTCCGCCATGCATTGCGCCGATTGGGAGGACTATACACACCAAGATAATGGTCGGACGTATCCGGGGAGAACCCAAATTTGTAGTGACCCGGCAGCTGCTGTTTACCAAACTCAGGCTCCCAGCCAACCTCGATCGGGGTCACGACCCCGCTGATGGTCCCGCCATTGAACTTGAACCCGCTGCGATTCTGCTGCACGCCATAAATACCGCGCTCGGGAAAATAGACACCGACCTGGATGTAGGTACTGTCTGTAGGACGGCCACGAATACGGGCCCCCCAGCTTGACCCCGGATAGGATGACCGTGTGTACGTATCCGTAACGGCCTTGGGGTTTCCGCAGAAAGCGTTGTTCATGAAGTTACAGTAGATCGGGCTGATGGCGAAGTCCGAATCCATGGACATGCGGCCTGCTGCGATATTCAGCCGTCCACCCCAGAGAGTCTCTTCCCCGTAGAAATAGACGAGATGGAACGCCACGTTACCACCACCACCATAGATTTCCTGGCTGGGGTTCACATTGTCGCCAAACATCCTGCTGGCTGGAATACCGTAACGGCCTACACCGATGACATGGGTCTGGAACCCGGGGATCCCGGCCAGCTTGTACCAGTCAATGTCATTCTCGAAACCATACTGTCCCGTATTGGAGGACCCCTGCCTCAACCCCAGTCCTTTCCTCGGAGAGGTGATGGCACCAGCAAATTCGTTGGTGTTGTCCAGCAGGACGACCACACCACGGTCCCGCAGCCACTCATTCCAACGCATTTTCTGGAAGAGTGCTTCTGGCCGGGGCAGCGGCGGCCCATCATTATTGGTCGGATCCCCTTCATGCAAAGGAATGTTCACGCGCTCGAGCAGCTCACGCCCGTTCTCACCGAACACACCGAATTCTTCCGTCGGATAATTGGAATATGGCCGACGCCGCAACCCCATGTCATGGATATAATGGGCCGCCGTCTTCTCGGCATCCACTACCTTCGGTTTCTGCACCACGGATACCTGCTGGACAGGTTTTCCGTCCCGTGTAAGGATGACCTGTCGCTCTGGTGCTTTCTCTGTCTGCTTTACGACGGCAGGCGTCTGCATGGCATGAGACAGGGCACCCTGGGCCGAATAGAGCAGAGGCTGACCTGCCCGGCTGCCATCAGCGGCCATCGAAGGCGATGCCCCAAAAGACATTGCCGCCACGGATGGCAGAAGAACAGAGCAGGCCCCCACACGGGACCTGTTTAAAAAAATACGCAGAATAGTCAGCATGGAAAACGCTGCCATATTCCCACTTCTCCCCAACAACTGGCCCGATTGCACAAAACACACCGCAAAAGTGGCCCCGTCACTTCTTATAGGGAAAATCTGACGAAAAAAAGTAGCTCATACAGCCTGCTTGCTCTGAAAGAAATCAAGTGACCTGCTGAGCACATCACGGCACACCCGCTCGGGACAGCCGGCTGTCTTGAGGATATGTTCCTCCGGACAGAAGGCAAGCATGCGCGCCACCCTGCCCATCATGCCAGGGTACAGCCCCATATAGGCCTCCACCAGACATTTCTTTGGCAGAACCGCCGTACTGCTACAGGCCGGGGCTGAAGGGCCAAGCTTCAGCAGTGCCAGATTTTCCATGACGATGCCACAGATGGCCAGACGCATCTTCTGCAACGCCCGGGCTGACAGGACGTCCATTCCGTACAGCCACGTCACCAGAACATTGACCCAGACACCCAGGGAAAGCGCTTTGACATCCAGCTTCGTCAGCTCATAAAAGCCGCTGCTGGTCTGGCCGGGCAAGGTATCCACAAACCATGAAGCAAGGTCAAAACAGGCTGCCAGCCGCCCGATGTTCAACGCTTCTCCTATGGAACAACGCTGGAACATGCTGGCAGGGATGAAAGAAATGACAATCTCATCCACCTCCCGCACCAGGGGAGGGTGATGACGCAGGATCGAATCATAGACACTGTCATTGCCGCTGCCATCTCCCTGGCCGACAAGACACCGTTTCTCCTGCCCCAGTCCGCCCGTGCCGGGAAATGGCCATTGCCCCTCGAGAAGGACAGGGAGCATCTGTACACCCATCCCTACAAGCCCTGCGGATTCATGATACCCGGCCAGAAAACGTCTGGCCGGCCCCGCAACGTGGCCATGCGGCTGAAAAACGGCACCCCGGGCGGTTTCGGCAATGACGCCAATAAGATTCGCCCCCTGTTCCCTCCCTGCCATCAGCTCTCTCCAGATGCTCCGATGCGGCCAGCCACAGCTTGCGGTACCACACCGGATAACCTTGCCCTACTTGGCACATAGAACATAGGTCAGGGTCAGAACAAGGTAAAATTGCCCCTGTCTTCTTTCAGGTCCGCCGTCTGGCCATACCGCAGCATATCCCTTATCTGCGAAAGCTTTACACCCGCCAGAACGGTACCCATCCCATAGCGGGGATTGCCGATCTCCGGAGCCGCCTGTTCCACCTGCTCCAGCACGGTACGGACGGCTTCAACCTCCTGTGTCAGGGCATCAAGACTCTGGAGCCGTTCCATCTGCCCGGCATCCAGCTCTCCCGTGCCGACATAATCTGAAACGACATCCTGAACATCCGAGAGCCGACCACAGACATCATCCAGAATGGCCCCCAGCCTCTTCATCAGCACCGAGGCCCTTATGCTGTCTGCCTCCCCGACAGGCTGGGTTCCTGTATCTTTGGGCATCATCTTTCTCTCTCCATACCGGCCTCTCCCATCATCACGACCGGTCGCCGGTCAGCACAGGTTCTGAAGAACTTTTCCTGTCGTTGGCCAGAAACGGATACGCCGCACCTGGTTGCCACCAAAACTGTAAGACACACAGCGGATCTCCTCCCGCCGGAAATAATCCAGAAGAAAACCGACATTCTCCTGACCAATGTCACTGGCAATGGACAGCACGGCCGCTCCACCAAACGCCTTGCACTGGAAACGCTCCCGCACGCCCCCTGCCTTCATGAGCCCGGTTTCCAGCCCTTTCATGGCGTTTACCCCGTACAGATAGGCAGCTGCATCCATGCTCCCCATGCAGTCCTCTCCGGGCAGAAGGAAATGGTTCATACCCCCTACCCCTGCCTGAAGATCATACATGCAGACTGAAATGCACGACCCCAGCAACGTGCCGAACACCACGCCGGGGTCATCCGAAATGGCGATTTCGCCCTGGATAACAGTCGTGATCTTCAGCAGGTCCGTCACCTGATAGGCCCGAAAACTTTCTCCAGGGTTTCCTTCAGCTTGGCGACCGTATAGGGCTTGGCCAGAAAATTGTTGACCCCCGCCGCAACGGCCTTCTGCACCAGCCCGGCATTTGCCTCACCTGTCAGAATGATGAACGCCAGTTTGGCTGTCTTCGGGTTGGAGCGCACGGCCTCCAGCAGGGCCAGCCCATCCATGCCCGGCATGTTGAAATCTGAAATCACGAGATGGATGGGGTTGGCCTCCAGATATTCCAGAGCCTCCTTCCCATCCTTACGCTGCACGACCCCTTTGAAGCCGAGCGCCGCCATGTGGCTGGCCAGAACCTGCCGGATGGAGGCCTGATCATCTACAATTAAAGCGCGAATCTGAGATGCGGACGGCATTTATGAACCTTTCTGCCTTCTGATAATCACTCTTTGTCAGGATGGCCTGACATCAGGAACGCCACGCCAGGCGTTCATCTTTCCTAGTGCAGGCCCATGGCCAGGCCGGGAATGTCCATCAGGGAGCCAACCTTTTCCACGGCTCCCAGCTCGGCAGCGACACGAGGCATACCATAGACGACCGAGGAGGCCCTGTCCTGCCCTATGGTCCGTGCCCCGGCCCGCCGCATGGCCAGCAACCCTTCTGCACCATCCTGCCCCATGCCTGTCAGGATGATCCCCAGTGAGGTCCTGCCTGCCGTCTGGGCAATGGAATGGAAGAGCCTGTCCACCGATGGCCGATGACCACCAACAGGCTCCCCAGACCGCAACCTTGTGAAAAGCCGTGGGGCATGTCCCTCCAGCACGAGATGGGCCTCCCCACCGGGAGCAATGCGGACCATGCCGGGAGCCAGCATCTCCCCATCCTGCGCCTCGGCAACGGAAAGCTGCGGGATCAGGCTATCCAGACGGGCAGCAAAACTGGACGTATAAAGCGAAGGCATATGCTGGCATATGACGATGGGCGGACTCTTGGCCGGGAAGTCTTTTATCACCTCTTCAACAGCTTCCACCCCACCGGTGGAAGAGCCAATCCCCACCACATCGAACGGTGTCCGCCACGACGCCGTACCGCTGCCTGCGACAGGCTCTGTCCGTACAGGCCGGGGGCCCGGGGTCGCCTGCCGGTGGCCGGGCTGATAGCGGGCGGCTTCCAGCACGATCTGCCCCAACCCGGCAAAGGCTTCCCCGGCCCCGCCCTGCTTGGGAAAACATTCAAAAGCTCCCATCTGGAGAGCCGTGATGGCCGTATTGGCCCCCCGTGTGGTCATGCTGGACACCATCACCACCGGGATCGGCCGCAGCCGCATGATCTTTTCCAGAAACTGGAGCCCGTTCATGCCCGGCATCTCGATATCCAGCGTGATGACATCAGGCTGGTCGGCGATGATGAGGTCCCGTGCCTCGATGGGGTTCGATGCCATGCCAATGACATCAATCTCGGGATATTTGAGAAAAGAGCGCCTTATCAGCTCTCTGGCGGTTCTTGAATCATCCACTACAAGAACCTTGACCCGTTCTTTCATGGCCTCAACCCTTTTTCATGTAGATTGTCGGCGCCACAGCCTCGAGATGGCACTCCCTGATGCAGTCCACCCGCTCGGAATGACCCACATAGAGAAATCCGCCCGGCACCAGCCGTTCGGCAAGCCGCTTCCACAAGGCATTGCGGGTTTCGTCATCGAAATAGATCACGACATTCCGGCAGAAAATGACATCAAACTGACCTTTGAAAGGCCAGTCCCGATTCAGGTTGAGCTGCCGGAACGTGACAAGGCGCCGTATCTCCCGTGCCATGCTGAACTGCGCCATCTCCACGGGTTCCATGTAGGCATCCCGCCAGCGCTGCGGCACACTCTGCACCTCCTCGCCGGGGTACTGGCCAATGCGCCCTGTCTCCACCACTGCGTGGTTGATGTCCGTTGCCAGAATCTTGAGATCCATCCGCAAGGCATCCGGCAGCTCCGCCATGATGGACATGGCCATGCTCCATGGCTCCTGCCCTGTCGAACAGGCTGCCGACCAGAAACGCCCCCGCCCTCCGGCACGCAGTTTCTGCCCCAGCTGGGGCAGGACATGCGTCTCCAGATGTTCAAAATGACTTTTCTCCCGGAAGAACTGCGTCACATTGGTTGTCAGAACACAGATGAGCTCCTTCAGCTCCTCCTGCCCCTCCCTCATGCTGACGTAATCCAGATAATCACGGAAAGACGCCCGCCCGGTAGCACGGATGCGCCGGGACACACGGGAAAACACGAGACTGCGCTTGGAGATGGGCAGACTGATTCCTGCTTCCTGCCGGGCGATCTCCTGCACACGCCGGAAATCAGCCTCCGAGTAGGAGAAACCGCCCTGTGGCTCCATGTTCATCATCGGCCTGCCCTCATCCTGCGGCCGTACCGACGGCCCCATCTCCCAGCAGGCGGGTCAGAACAGTATCCAGCCGCAGGATGCGGATGACACGCTCCCCAATGCTGACAAGACCACTCAGCTCAGCTGCACCACCATCAACGGAAATGGGCTGTATCTCATCCAGGGCAATCTCCGTGATGCCGATCACACTGTCCACAAGCAGCCCGCATGTAGCACGGTTCTGGCCATCCTCAATGATGATGACCACACGCCGCTCATTGTCGGCCTCCGGCACGGCCCCCAGATAGTTGGCAAGATTGACGACCGTTACGATATTGCCGCGGATATTGATGGCCCCTTCCACATAGGCAGGGCAATGCGGCAGGTAGGTCGGGTCTTCGAACTCCCTGATTTCCTTGATGCTCAGGATGGGAATGCAGTATCGCTGGTCCCCCACGGTGAAGATGATCATCTGCTCCCGTCCCCCGGAGGGAAGGGCCGAAGCCCCGTTCACCTGTCCGTCTGTCTGTTTCTTTTCTTCCAGAGACATAAGATCCATGACTTTCTTTCCTGACCTGCCTGTTATGCTGCCCGCTCTGCGATGGCTTCCAGCGCGCGGGTATCAACACGTTTCGTTGCGGAAACAATCAGTGTTGAAACATCAAGAATGAGAGACACGCTGCCATCCCCAAGAATGGTTGCAGCCGAAACACCCTTGATCTGGCGGTAATTCTTCTCGATGCTTTTGATGACAACCTGAGCCTGGTCGCGGACACCATCCACCACCAGCGCTGCCCGGGCACCAGCCTCGTTCTCCACGACAAGGACAATCAGCTGCCCCTCTTCCCCGGCGCGACCCATGTGATGGGTCTCTTCCTGCACACTCTCAACCTCCGGGAGGGTCAGCTCGTCTCCCAGATAGATCAGCGGGATGCAGCGCCCCCGCACGGAAACGACATGACTGCCATCCGGAATGGTGTACACATCATCCTTCAGCTGCACCGTGACAAGTTCCACAACGGATGATACCGGCACAACCATGGTGGACCCACGGCACTCGATGAGCATCCCATCCAGCACGGCGAGGGTCAGCGGCAGGCTGAGGGTGAAGAGTGTCCCCTTGCCCTGCGTGCTCTTGATGTTCACACGCCCACCAAGATTCTGGATGGCCTGCTTGACCACATCCATCCCGACACCCCGCCCCGAAAGGTCGGATACGGTTTCAGCGGTGGAAAAGCCCGGAGCGAAGATCAGCTCGTTGATCTCATTTTCCCCGAGCGATGCCCCGGAGGGGACAATCCCCCGTTTGATGGCTGTCTGAAGGACACGCTGGGTATTGATCCCACCGCCATCATCCCTGATCTCGATGAGAATGCGCCCGGAACGGTGACGGGCGGAGAGCCATATCGTACCCTGAGCCGGTTTCCCTGCCGCAAGACGGGCCTGCGGGGTCTCAATCCCGTGGTCCACCGCATTGCGCAGCATATGGGTCAGCGGATCCGTCAGGTTTTCGATAAGGGTCCGGTCAACCTCTGTCTCCTCCCCTTCCAGCACGAGCGCCACATCCTTGTCCGCCAGGCTGCTGGCCTCCCGCACTACACGCTGCATCCGCTGGAACACGTTGCGGACAGGCTGTGCACGGATCGCCATGACGGCTTCCTGAATATCCCGTGTCAGTGTCTTGATGACAGCCAGCCGCTTGAGCAGTTCCGGGTCATACAAGGCTCCCTCCCGTGTCAGGGCTGATTCAAGAGAGGCCTGGCCAATGACCATCTCCCCGACCATGTCCATCAACATGCCGATCCGCCCGATATCAACACGGATGGAAGCGTTCTGCTCCCGCTTGCGCCCCGATTTTGCCGGAGCAGCAGGAGCGGCGGCCTGTGCCTCACTTTCCACGGTCTCGGCAGGCACGGGAACCGCCGGAGCCATCTCCTGGACAGCCGGACTTTCCACAGCATCCGCCTCGACCGTATCGTCAGTCTGCTCCTCACGGGCAATCTGAAAATCGCAGACATCACCAACCCAGTCGAAGACGGCCTGGATATCATCCTCGGCCGTGCCGCCCGGAGGTTCCGGCAGACGGACCGTCCAGCCCAGGCAAGCCTCCTCAGGCGCCAGCTCTGACAGCACGGGCAGGTCCTGCGTGTTGCAGGTTACATCCATGGCCCCGGCATCTTCGGCCGGCAGCAGCTCCTTCAGCCCCAGCAGAAGATTCCGGGCGTCATCGCCACGGCTGTACAGTTCAGCCTGTGGCCGGAAGGTCACGACCAGCTTCGGCCGGGAAGATTCACCGCTCTCTTCGGCTGGCTCATCAAAATCGAAGCCACCCAGATCTACCGTCACGGGGGTAAAATCTTCCGGAACAGGGGTTTCCCCCACGTCAGAAGCAGCGGGGGCATCCCCCCCTTGACCGATGATCGCCTCCAGCTTGCGGACAGTCTCGTCTATCCGCCCGCCATCAACCTCATCCCCGGCCTGTTTCGCCTCGGCCACCAGATCACTGAGAAGGTCCATCGCCAGAAAGAACGTCTTGATGATGGCCGGGTCCGGCTCCACCTGACCGGACCGCAGACCATCCAACGCACTTTCATAGACATGGGCAAAACGGACGAGACGGTCCAGACCGAAGGACGCCGCTCCACCCTTGATGGAATGTACCGCCCGGAAAATGGCATTGATGGTTTCCTGACTGGACTCTTCCGCAGAAAGTTCACCCAGCCCGCTTTCCAGCTCGGGGAGCAGCTCATCACATTCCTCAAAGAATATCTTGAGAATATCATCCATGACGTCGCCCATATCCACGCTCCCTTACGCTGTAACCCGCCGGATGGCCCATACGAGCTTCTCGGCATTGAAGGGCTTGGCTATCCACCCCGTAGCCCCGAGGGATCTGGCCCGGCTCTTCTTCTCCTCATCCGTTTCGGTCGTCAGGCAGATGATGGGAATACTGGAGAAAGCCTCCAGTTTCCGCACCGCCTCGATGAACTGGAAACCGTCCATCCGGGGCATGTTGATGTCCGTGATGATGGCCTGCGGCATGGGGTCCGCCTGCTGCAGCACCTCCAGCCCTTCAACACCATCACCCCCCTGGATGACATCATAACCGGCCTCACTGAGGGCCTTGCGCAGGACACCCTGCATGGTGCGGGAGTCATCAACCGTCAGGACTCTCACCTTCGGTTCATCCGTCATGGCGGCTCTCCTTCTCATCCATCGATTCCAGAAGCTGCTGCTGGACACCAAACAGCGTGAAGGCTTCCGCTGCCTTGTCAGAACACGGGCCAACTTTCAGCCCGCTGGCCAGAAGGAGCTGAAGGCACAGCCCCCCGACATAATCGACCCCGGAAGCATCCAGCAGTGGCGTCGTCCCGTCTGCCGCTCCGATCTCCTCCAGCAGAAGAGCCTTCAGCCCTGCCGCCGCACCGGTATCCAGACGCTGCGGCAGAGAAATGAGGGGGGTTCCCTCCTGTACTGCCGCCGCCATCAGAAATGATCCCAGCCTGCTTCATCATCAGAGTGGGTCGGCAATATCTTGCCATCCTGCTGGATCTCACCACGCTGGCTGCTCAGCATTGGCGTGCTGCTCTTCGGCTGTGTCTGGGCAGCTGTCGCATTGGGAAGGGCCGGACGCTCATGAGAAAGCTTCAGGCTCTGGCTGGAACCAATGGTGAAAGTTGCCAGTGTCTGACGCAGCTTGACGGTCTGAGTGGTCAGGTTATGGCTGGCTGCCGTGGATTCTTCGACCATCGCCGCATTCTGCTGGGTCATGCCATCCATGCTGCTCACAGCATCGGAGACTTCTGCCAGGCTGCGGGCCTGTTCCTCAGTCGCCTTGGAGACAACCTCCACCCGATCCGCCAGGGCTTCCGTCCCTTCTTCCACATCCTTGAGCAGACCGCTGGTCCGGGCCACAAGGCGGACACCCTCCTGCACATGGGCTGTGGCGGTTTCCAGCACGTCACGGATCATGTCAGCCGCCTTGGCGGACTGCTCTGCCAGGGACTGGACCTCCTTGGCGACCACGGCAAAACCACGTCCGGCTTCACCGGCACGGGCCGCCTCCACACTGGCATTGAGTGCCAGCACGTTGGTCTTGAACGCAATGTCACTGACAGAGCGTGTGATCTGCACGATATCATCAGACGAGGTCTTGATGGAGTTCATCGCCACGCTGGTCTGTTCCATCCCGTTAGAGGCCGTCTTGACCTTTTCCAGCGTTGCCTTGGTCTCGCTGCTGGCATGGGAACAGTTGCTGGCCGTGACCTTGAAGCCGGAAGCGATCGATTTGACAGAAGCCGTTACCTGGCCAAGGCTTGCGGCCTGACGCTCCGTACGCTTTGCCAGATCATCTGATGCCGTGGAGATTTCACTGGCCCCGTTGGCGATCATGTTGGAGCTTTCCGCCACGACGGACAAAGCGCCGCCAAGGCCTGTCAGGGATTCATTGAAAGCCTCCCGCACGGGACCGAATTCACCATCAAACAGGGCACTGGTAATGCGGATGGACAGATTGCCCTGTGCCAGAAGCTGCATGACACGGTTCAGCTCTTCCACGACGGCATGTGTGCGGGCCTCACGCTCCTTGAGCTTTTCCGTCGTTTCCAGCGCCTTGTTCACAGCCTCGCTGTGCGCCTTTTCTGCTGCCTTCTGCTCCTGGAGGCTCAGGGCGAAAGAGGCCAGCATCCGGCCAACGCGTCCAACACAGTTTGTCCTGTTCTCATACAGGCTGAGATCAGGACTTTCACCACGGCTCAGGCCCATACCCATTGCCGTCAGCTTTTCAATGGGTTCGGTCAGGGCCTTGGTAAGGAAAAACCATACGGTCCAGACAAGCACCATCCCAAAGAGAAGTGTTGCCATATTGATGATGGAAACACGGCTGAAGATGCCACTCTGAACATAACCGACACCCTCCACGAGAAGCTGCACGGCGAGATAGAGCTCGATGGCCAGCATTGCCACCCGTACCTGCACGCGGAACGGGGCTGACTTATACAACCAGTTGAACATGAAAACGTCCCATCCCTCTAGAAATTTCATTCCTTCCGTCAACATGACCAAAGGCTTGGCTGATGACAGAGACTCAAGACATGAATTCTAAAAAAAGACCATACAAATGCATGGTTTAGACTTGATTATGCCCAAAACATGATGAAATTTTTAACGGAATAAAAGACATTTTTTTGAAAACAATGAATAAACTATCAAAACTTAACCTGTTTTAAGGGTAAATCTGTATTTTATTTACTATCGACAGCTGTAAGATCACATGACTCCGGTCATGATCCCACAGCTTCAGATTGCTGAATTGGCACACCTCCCCGAGGAACTGTAAAATCGTGCGGACGTATTTTCTGCAGAACACCATCACAACTGCTTTATGACCTGATGTTGTTCAGAATTTTACGATATGGGATCAGCCTTTCACCAATCCATCTTTTGAGACCAGCATGAAAAAACAGAAAAAGTGCCTCCCCAAACCCCTCTGCACCATTCTGGCCCTTGCGCTGCTGCTCCCCCCCGGCACAGCACCCGATGGCTGCATGCAGGGCCAGTAAGACACATCACAGCTCCCTCCCAATGATCACGGAGGGAGCGAACCTCACGGTGCGATGTTGGAATCGATCGGACTGTTCATACGGTTGATCGTATCGGGACTGAGCTTGCGGATGCCCGCCAGATACTGGGAAAGAATATTGGCACGGTCGGGCTGCATGTTGCCAATAACATCCGAAATCCGGCGGGGAATCATGTGCTGGGCCACAGGGACCAGCACCCGCATATCCAGAATATTGAACATGGCCGCCGCATCACGTGGAGGCATCTGCTCGTAGATATGGGCCAGCCGAGCAATGCTCTGCTCGACATCCTGCCGGCGCTGCTCCTGCTGGGCAGAAAGTTCGGAAGCATTCCGGCCCAGTGCCTGTAATTTTTCGTCCAGCTCCTTCTGCTCCTGCTCGAGAGCCTTCTGCTGGTGCTGGAAACGTTCCGCCTCTCCCTGCATGGCCTGCCGATGCGAGGC
Source organism: Parasaccharibacter sp. TMW2.1890 (assembly GCF_023337645.1). Classification (NCBI taxonomy): domain Bacteria; kingdom Pseudomonadati; phylum Pseudomonadota; class Alphaproteobacteria; order Acetobacterales; family Acetobacteraceae; genus Parasaccharibacter; species Parasaccharibacter sp. TMW2.1890. The sequence continues at coordinate 227,881 of NZ_NWUV01000002.1, forward strand.
AAGGTCGTCATTCAGCCCCCGTTCAGCCAGACGGACACGGGAATCAGGCTGTTCCTCATCAACCTGCCCGGTGGCAGGATCATCATCCGCAAGACCATTGGCTGGCGTCCAGCCCTGGAGGTGGTTCAGAAACAGGCGCTGCCTGCTGGGCCGCACTGTCTCTGGCGCTTTCACACCCGCAGGCGGCGGTGCAGGTACCGCCTTTGCAGCCTTGCCCTGCGGGGCGGCCTCCCCCGACTTTCCATGAGCTGTCTCGGTCTGGGCAGAAGAACTGCTGATCTGTGCCGCAAGGGAATGAAGATTCAACGCCAGCAGCACCGTCATCAGGCAGGAGGCAAGATTGGTGATCCTGCTCAGGGAGAATCCCTTTTTTCTCATGGATCTGACATTCCCTCTCATGGCGTTCTTCCTCAATCCTTCATCAGATTGATGGCCCGTGCCAGCATGGACCGGGTCACCTGCATCGTATTGAGATTGGCCTCGTAAGAGTGCTGGGCATCGTGACTGTCCATGATCTCCACGATGGAGCTGACATTTGGCATCTTCACATAGCCCTGTTCATTGGCCGCCGGATGGGCCGGGTCATACCGCATCTGGAAGTCGGACTGATCCTCCCCGACAGAACGGATCGACACACTGGAAACACCACTCGCACGGTCCAGTGCTTCCCGGAATGTCACTGTCTTGCGGCGATACGGGTCAGCCCCGGGCGATGCGCCCGTCGTCTCCGCATTGGCAAGATTCTCGGCAGCAACCCGCAGGCGGGCTGTCTGTGCTCTCATCCCGGCCGCTGAAACACCAATCGTGTCGGAAAAATCCATCCTCTCCTCCTCTCTCCTTTACCGCACCACGACTTACTGGCCACTACCGCCAAGGGCCATGCCGTAAAGCCCCATGTACCGGCCATATACGGTAGTGGCGAAACGCTGCTGATCACTCGTCTGGGCGATTTTCCCCAGCTCGTCCTCCAGCACCACACGGTTGCCATCCAGCGAGGCCCGACCGCCCTGCCTGCGGGCATGTGTTTCCCCCGCAGGCCCCAGCATGTGCCCCGGCTGTGTACGCGTCAGCGCCACGGCATGGGCAGTCTCCAGAACACCCTGAAACGGCGAAACATCCTTCGGGCTGTAATGAGGCGTGTTGGCATTGGCGACGTTGCCCGCCAGCACGGATTCACGATTCTGGAGCCAGCTCATCCGCCGCTCGGCCAGGTTCAGAAGGTCCGTCCCGCCCGTATGTGTCACACTCATCCCACGTCACTCCTTCCTCATGCGCTCACTGTGCCTGCTGGGCCGATACAAGAAGACGGAACATCCGTCCGGCATCACCCTCAAAAGGCCGATCCCCCACACGATTGCGTATCCACTCCAGCGCACCTGCATCTCCGGCCCGGGAAGCATCCGATGCCAGCCGCAGGGCAAGAAGCTGCTGGGACACCGTCATGTCTCCCTGCGGTGGCAGAAGCTGCATCACCATGCTGCGCAGATCCGCCACGGCAGGAGACCATTCTTCCCGATTCTCATGGATATGGGCCCGTATGTCCGCTGCCTGCGGGTCCTGATCCGCTCCCAGAAGATACAGGGCGACCTCCGGCTTGCCCGAGGCAGCCGCCATGCTGGCCATGAGACGGGTCCGGCGTGCCGTTTCCTGTGGGGGCAGGGACGCCCCACCCGTATCCGCCAATGTGGCCGAGGCCTTGTCCAGCTGCCCCCGTCTGATCTCATTCTCGGCCAAGGCATCCCCGGCAGCAGCCCGGTCCTGCGGGTCTGTCATCATGGGAATGGCCGTGTTCATGGCATTCCCGGCCTGTTCCTCCAGCCCCAGCCGGCCAAGCAGCCGCCCATAGGCCAACAGCAGGTTGCCCTTCTTTGCGCTGGCCGGGAGATCCTGCATGTGCGCCTTCAGCAGGGCGGCTTCATGCAGCAGGGTGGCCTCATTCTGCGACCCACCACCATCAGGCCCGGGCAGCCCCTGAGCAACACCCGACAGCGCTGCGGACAGCAGGGCCTGCATCCTTGCTTCATCATGAGGCGGTGCTGCCTGACGGGCCTGATCCAGCGCCTGAAGAGCAGCTTCCCACTGATGGGCCCGTATATCGGCCCCAGCCCGCAGCATGTTGACAATCCCATCACGACCAGACAGCCGGGCATCTGGCAAAAGCGACGCATATTGCCGGGCCGCTTTTTCTGCCGGGAGGTGCCCGTCCCGCAGGCTCAGGGCCACACCCTCTTCCATCGCCTTCTCGGCAATGACAGGGTCATGATCCACAGAGAGGGCCTCCAGCAGGCTGGTGGCCTTCTTCTCATCCCCATCCCGCAGAGCACGCACGGCCTGAATGAAACGGAATTCACTGCCCTCTGGCAGGAAATCCAGCGCCTTGCGGTCCGCTGGCGTGCCACGGCGGGCAATGAGTTCCGCCGCCATGGGCAGCAGAGACGCCCGCAACGGCTCCGGATAATTCAGCAGACGTGGCATGTCCCGGGCCAGCAGCCGGGCCGCCTCGGCGTCATTCCCCCCGGCGGCGGCCTCATACAGGCCCTGCCACAGTTTTGTGGCCCGCATGGCCTGCTCCGGCCATTCCTGCATCAGCTGGGCCGCACCTTTCATCCGGCCCGCCAGCAGGTCAGTCGCCGCCAGAAAAAATCTTACATCCGGCCGGAAAGCTTCTTCCGGGTCATCTTCCAGAGCGACATCCATGATGGCCCGTGCATCGGGGAAGGCACCAACACCCAGAGCAGCCCGGGCTGCGTCCAGCCGTTTGCCAAAACGTTCACCAGGAGATGAATCCGCTGCCGCCACAAGAGCCTGACGATAACGCTCCTGCGCCTGTGGAGCGGCAAGATGTTTCAGGCCAAGCCAGTTCAGGTCCACATCACTGGCGTAAACGGCCCGGTCCATATCAGCCAGAGGGCGGTCATCAGCCCGCTGGAGCAGGTCTCCCTGCATGATGGCCCGCATGACCACCTGCGGCGGCTCATGCTGGGCAATCACCACGCCTTCCATGGAAGGCCAGACATCATAATCCCTGCCCTTGCGCAGGGAGAGCAGGCCGCCATCATCCAGTGTCGTGGTCCCCACGACCAGAGACGTGCCTGATGCCGGGTCCTTGATGGAAAAGACACGTCCCGGCCGCCGCATGGGGAACAGGAGGCCATCCCCCCGTAACCGGGGCGTGATCTCCGGCCTGTCCGTATAATCCATGCCCGGCGGTGGCTGATCCCCTAGCACCCATCCATCACTCTGCTGGGAAAGGTAAAGCTGGCGCGTATCAGGCACTGGCAGGCTGATCATTGTCAGGTCAGGCAAGGTTGTCACACCTAGGCGGCTGAACATGCCATCCCCACGCAGGGCAGAGACATCCATGGGCTGACGGGCATCCACCAGAATGATGAAGCGGTCTCCACTCTGATAAGCCGCAATGCCCATCTGCCCGGGCACGGGAATCAGAATCCTGTTGCGGGACGGCGCAGATACAGCCGGTTCGTTTCCCGCTGGCTGGGAAGGCACAGCCAGCCCCGGTTTTGCAGCATCTGCCTCACGCCCCTCCGCCTGTAAAAATTGATGAAGGGACTGATCCCTGTGCTCCGCCCTGTGATCAGCTGAAAGCGCCTCTGGAGGTGTTTTCTGCGGGGGCGCCCCACCCTGGGCAGCGCCAACACCAAGCACATGCGCCCCCCACCCCGCAGGAACCCCCTGCAAAAGCGGATCGCCTGCTTTCACATGGTCCTGCACCTGCAGGGGCGGCGGCACGGCAGGGCGCCCCCGCACCTGATGATGCGGAGAAACGGGACGGGGATGGCCATGATGGGGATTCGCCTGGGACTGCCTGTGCTCCGATGCTGGCTGAGAGTGTGACGGACCAGCTCCAGCCGAGGCCTCATCCATGAAGGGTGAAGACGTCCTGGCGGGCCCCTGCGCAGCCAGCGCCGTACCCGACAGCCACATCTGGCTGCCCACCACAGGCCCACCCAGCATGATGAGACCGGCAACACCACAGCCGGCCCTGCGCCAGATTCCATCGCCTGCCATGGCTTTAGAGACAGCCTTATGAACAGCGCATAGCATGGTGCTGCACCCCTTCATGCTCCTTGATCCGTTCCCGCATCCCCTATTTTCACGCAGAGCGGAGACCTCCCCGCATGACATGACCGGCCATCAGGCCAGAAGATTGACGAAGCTGGCCGTGGCAGAGTTTTTACGGACTCCTTTGGCACTGGGCACGACCTGACCCGTAGCATCGAACTGCATGGAGGCCTCCGCCCCATTGCTGCGCTGGGAAGAAACCTGCACACGGCCTGCCTTCTCCGACATGGCAGCTTTACGCATCTCATTGGCCTGCTGGGCTGTCTTGACCCGCATGGCTGAAGCGATTTCGGAAGCCACTGATGCGTCTGACATGATTCTTTTCTCCCTGATATTTCATTCTGCAACACTCAGATGGCCATTCTGATACCGAATACAGAAGGAAAAACAAAGCCATTTGCAGACGTATATATGAAAATAACCTTACATAAACCTTCTGTTAAAAGAAAAAACATGGCGTTATGCCGCAATGGCTATTACAAACAGGCCACCATCATACCCATGACGGAAAGGAGGCCATAACCAGCCCATGTCCCTATCCAGCATTGCCAGTTCCGCAGCACAGAGCTTCGATGCCGGGCAGGCCTATGGCCGGGCACAGCAGCTCAGCCAGACCAGCAGCCCCGCCAGCGCAGGCCCTGCCGACGAAACAGAAAGCACCGATGCCGTTTCCAGCTTCAGCCACGTGCTGGACAACGCCATCCGGGGTGCCATCAACACAGGCAAGGTCGCCGAGAGCCAGACCGCCCAGGCACTTTCCGGCAAAGGCAACATGTCCGATGTCGTCGCCTCTGTCGAAGAAGCCAAACTGACACTCCAGACGGTCACCACCCTGCGGGACCGCTTTGTCAGCGCCTATCAGGATGTCATGCGGATGTCCGTCTGACCGGCACGGCAGGAAACAGGAGGACACCCATGGGTCACGCTGTTGATGTTCAGGAGATCCTGCGTCAGACACTGCTGGTTGCTGTCAAGCTGGGAGCTCCTTCTCTTCTGGCGTCCCTCCTGGCCGGGCTCTGTGTTTCACTGTTCCAGGCCATGACACAGGTCAGTGAGGCCACGCTGTCCTTCGTGCCGAAATTCATCGCCGCCATGGCCACGCTGATCCTGACAGCTTCCTTCATGCATGCCACCATCCATGCCTATGCGGAAATGATCTTCGACCAGCTCATCAAGGCCGGGGGAGTGTGAATGCTGTCCCTCTCCGACTTTTTCGGCTCGCCTGACCTCGCTGCCCCTCACGGATCGCTGGCCGTACTGACGGGCATGTTTGCCATCATTCTCTGCCGTGTCAGTGCGGTTGTCATGCTAGCACCAGGGCTGGGTGAAAGCGGAGCACCAGCACGGGTACGGGCCGGCCTCTGCCTGGTAATCACGCTGGCGCTTCTGCCCGTCCTCCAGCAGCGCCTGGTAGCCGTGTCAGGGGAGGCCCTGCGGATGCCCGCCATGGCTCTCCGACTGATTGCCGGGGAGCTCCTCTGTGGCTTCTTCCTCGGGATGCTGGCCCGGCTGCTGACCATGTCGCTTGCCATTGCCGGGCAGATCATTGCCGTCTTCACCGGCATGGCCAGTGTCATCCAGACAGACAGCCAGCTTGGGGCCTCCAGCACAGCCGTCAGCCACATGACAAGCGCTCTGGCGCCCATCATTCTCTTTTCCACCGGTCTGTACGCCCTGCCCCTGCTGGCGCTGTCCGGTTCCTACACGCTTTTCCCGGCGGGGCATGTCACAGCCATGATCGTCGGAGACATGGCCACCGACATGACACGGGCTGTCAGCACCAGCTTTCTCATTGCCATGCAGCTGGCAGCCCCCTATCTGCTGTTGGGCACCCTCTGGCCAGCCATGCTGGGCGTGCTGAACCGCCTCATGCCCTCCATACAGGTCTATTCCCTGGCCATTCCGGCCCAGATTCTGGGAGGCATCCTGCTCCTGGCCCTGCTGATCCAGATTCTGACAGGCACATGGGCCGAAAAGATGCAGCTCCACCTCTCCACCCTGCCAGGTCTCATCGCTCCCGCCAGTCCTCCGGTCTGACCTCCCATGGCGGAAGAGAATGGCAGTGGCGGTGGTGAAAAGTCACAAGCCCCAACAGAAAAGCGCCTCCAGAAAGCCCGTGAGGAAGGCAATGTTGCCCAGTCCAAGGAACTGCTGATCCTTGTGGCCCTGGGGACGTTTCTCCTCGTATTCGCCCTGAGCATTCCGGCCTCGGCACGCCAGTTCATGCATGAGATGAACGGCCTTCTTCTCAATTTCGGCCTTGTCCCCAACGACCCGGCTGCCCTGTATGGTTTCACCCTCCACGCCATCATGGCGGGCCTGCACCTCATCGCCCCGCTCATGGGCACAGGGGCCTGCGCCATCCTGATGGGCGGCGTGCTCCAGACAGGGTTCCTCTTCCGCCCCGCCGCCCTGAAGCCGGATATCAGCCGTCTTTCTCCCCTGAAAGGCATCAAGCGGATTGTCGGCCTCAATAATCTGATCGAGCTGCTCAAGACCATTGCCAAGATCACCGTATTCAGCCTGATTCTCTACAAGGTTGCCCTTCAGACCGTGTCTCTGGCCCCACAGACAGAACGATGGACAACCTGGCAGCTCGTCAACGCCATGAAGTCATGGTTCATCTATGCAGGTTTCATGGTGCTGGCCATACAGTGCATCATCACCGGGCTGGATGAGGTCTGGTCCCGCTATCACCGCTTTTCCAAACTGCGGATGAGCCTTCAGGACATCAAGGATGAGATGAAGCAGAGCGAGGGTGACCCGCAGATGAAAGCCCGCCTCCGGCAGCTCCGGCTGAGCCGCTCCCGCCGCCACATGAAAAAAGCCGTGCAGGAAGCCACGGTCATCGTGGTCAACCCGACCCATTATGCAGTTGCCATACGCTATGACCAGCATGACGGGACGGCTCCGCAGATCGTTGCCAAGGGAACGGACGAACTGGCATTCCGCATCCGTGACATCGCCCGGGAGGCGAAGATTCCTGTCATGTCCAACCCGCCACTGGCACGGGCCCTGCATGCCTTGCCGCTGGACAGTGAAATCCCCGAAGAATTCTGGAAACCTGTCGCCACCATCATTGCCTACGTCGTACGGCTCAAAACCCCTGGTGCCCGTGCAGCACGCCCTGCAGAAGCAGGCCCTTCCTGACTTTAACAGCCTGTTCATGAAATAAGCAGGTTATATTTGCTTTTATAAAAAGCGTTTTCTAGGGTTTGCCTACAAATAGCCTTAATCATCAGGTCACAGACAAGGATAGAATCATGTCCGGTGTGTTCAATGCACTTACGACGGCTGTCAGCGGCATCAATGCCCAGTCAGACGCCTTTACCAACCTGAGCAACAACATCGCCAACAGCCAGACCGTCGGCTACAAGGCCGACACGACATCCTTTGCCGACTTCGTGGCCGGCAACATCACCGGCAATTCCGCCTCGCAGGCGGAATCCAACACTGTCCAGGCCATTACTGTCCAGCATGTCGACAATTCCGGCACGGCCACCAGCAGCACCAATGGTCTGGCCATGGACATTTCCGGCAGTGGGATGTTCGTCACCTCCAAGCCGACAGGCGCCGGGACGGCCAATGCCGGTGTCACCAACTTCTCCGAACAGAAATTCTACACGAGGAATGGCGACTTCCAGCAGGACAAGAAAGGCTATCTGGTCAACACATCAGGCTATTACCTTGATGGCTACATGGCAGATTCCACCGGTACGCTGAACAATACCCTCACACCCATCAATGTCAGCAACATCGGCTTCAAGCCCACGGCCACAACAACCATGACACTGAATGCGGCCGTCGGGAAGCTGCCGGCCGATTCCACAAACTACACGCCGCAGAGCTATACCACCGCTCCCACCACGACATACGACTCCAGCTCCAATCCACACAAGATCGCCGTGCAATGGCAGGAGAGCGACACCAATCCGCTCATCTGGACCGTCTCTGCCTATGATGCTGATGGCAACGGGACCGTCTCTCCGAACAGCTACCAGGTCGCTTTCGACCATTCCGGCTCCCTGGCCTCCATCACCGACATGCAGACAGGCAAGGCCGTTGGCTCCACCACGGCGGGATCCGCTGCGGAAATCCCCGTCACCGCCCATTACGCCAACAATGAAGAGCAGACCATGACGCTCTCTCTCGGCACGATTGGCGGAACCAGCGGTACGACCATGGTGACATCCAACAATTCGGCTGCAACCAACCAGGCCAACCCCCTCACCCTTTCCGGCACGAAACTCACCATGCCGGCCACCACGCTCGGCACCACCACCGACAGCCGACAGAGCTACATGAGCTCCCCCTTGACGGTGAGCAGCACGGACAAGAACGGCACGGCCACCAACACGCCTGTTGCCGTGAAATGGACACAGACAGCCGCCTCCCCGCCCACATGGTCCGTGCAGGCTGTAAATCCCTATGACGGCTCCGCCTCCTCTGCCGTGCAGATGGACAAAGCCCATTCCGTCATCTTCAACAAGGATGGCACGATGCAGAGCTTTGATGGCCAGCCTGTCAGCAAGGGCAGCCCGGTCACGGCAAATCTGACCATCAATGGCAGCAGCTACAGCCTGGACCTTTCCAACGCTTCTCTGACAACCGGCACTTCCACCGGAGCCGATACCAGTGCCCTGAGCAACGACAGCATCACCTCCGGGACCTACAAGGGTGCGGAGATTGAAAGCGATGGTTCTGTCATGGCGCAGTTCGACAACGGTTACAGCCAGCTGATCGGCAAGGTGGCTCTGACGAATTTCAACAACGTCAACGGGCTTCAGGCCGTCGATGGTCAGGCCTATCTGGCCACGGCACGGTCTGGCACACCCAAGACCGGTTTTGTTGGCGAAAATGGAACGGGCTCACTCGCCGTCGGGTATGTGGAATCCTCCACAACAAACCTGACAGGCGATCTTTCTGCCCTCATCGTGGCGCAGGAAGCCTACAGCGCCAATACGAAAACCGTCACGACGGCAGACAATCTGCTCCAGCAGACCATCGCCATGAAGCAGTAACATCTGCAAGACTTCACACAGGAAAAGGGCGCAGAGGGTTCATCCCCCTGCGCCCTTTCTGCATGGCCTTGGCGTGGCATCCTCATGCCTTGATGCGGGAGCGGCCTTTCTTCTTGCGGTCATAATGGCCAAGACCGGTCCTGGAGGCCTCCAGCTTCTTCATGGCCGAATAGCTCTCACAGGCCATGGGATAATCCGGGGACAGCCCCCAATAGACACGATAGCCATCCGGACTCTGGCGATGCTGCCGCTCGATATGGCGCTTCAGCATGCTGAAGGCCCCACCACAATGCAGACAGATGATCTCGTCACTGAAAATGGATTCTTCCGGGGCACAGTAAGGTTCATCACGGCTTGCGATCCACTGGCCGGGCTTTTCTTTCACTTCCGGGGACATGCCCTGCACGAAATGACCACCAAACCCGTTCACACCGTGGCCTTCATGCTGTGCAGCCAGAGCGGAAAAACCGGCGAAAGAATGGCTGCCTTCCCGCTTCTCCGACGCCAGCCCTGCCTCCATCTTGCGGGCAATGATGGCAATCTCATCTGCGGCACTGGCCATGTCATGGATGATACCGACATCTGCAAGGCCAGAAAGGACATTCAGCACGGCACCCGCCCGGTCCGGATAATGGTGGGACAGTTCCAGCAAGGTTTCTGTCATCCCACGCAGACGCTCTGCCTGCCCAACAATATCGCTTAATGTCTGGGAAGGAGAAAACTCCTGCTGAAACCGTGACAGCAGGCGCCCAATCCCTTTTTCAATAAACGTACTGGCTGGTTGTGATGTCATATCCCACTCCCTTCTCCGGCCTATTCCTTAACGCCACATTAAATGATTGTTGCAGCCTTGCCTACAAGACCTTTCATAAGGCCATCACATTAATAAGATCAATACGATCCTATTTCAAACAGACAATGCCCATCAATCGGACAGTCATGACCATACTGCCGGAAAAAGCCAAAAAAATGGCCATATGAACATTTTCCGAAAATGGCCTTTAAAAAAATAAGACCTGCCGGAACAATCCCCCGGCAGGTCTCCCCGTAACAGATTGAAAAAAGTAGCCTCCCATGACCATTCACCCCCAAACAGGGATGATGCCACTCACAAAGGCAAATACAAGGTCATCCCCCCATGCCATCCACACTGAAGGCCACCATGCCTGCCAGCCCCAGCCCAGCATCCAGAGCCCGCTCATAAAGGCCCCTGTCCTGCTCATACCCTGCAACACACATGGCCGGAGGGCCGCAGCGTCTCAGCCTTCTGCCCTGCCGGTCAGCTGAATCCACCATGCTCCCTTCAGCAAGCGCACGTATATCGGCAAGAAAATCCTTCATACGTCCCTCGGTTTCCGCAGGACAGGAAGAACCAGCTATACGAGGCATCAGGTAATCCTTCTCCAAAGTTTTGTCATGGCAGACCTTGTCCTCATATCACGTTGCCAAGAACACGGTACATAGGTCGATCATGTCACAGAAATCAGCAAAACCAGCCAGAAGTCTTTGCGTGCAAAGATAACCGGAGCGCTCATATACATTACTATCGTTAAATATATATTAAACAGCACTCACAGTAAGCATCACATAACCATCACAAAAGGCCAGAACAAAAATAACACCATGATTTCCCAGCATTTAATACTTTCTAAGCTATCATGACATGAGAAGGTCATAGACTGGCTGCCAGCAAAGTGGCCACATGATGCAGGAACCGTGAGATGACCCGTTTGCACTGTCCATCCATTGCCATCATTCTTCTTGCCCTGGCCGGCGGGGGCATCCTGCCTGCCAGAGCCCAGGGATTCTACGGCGGCAGTGAATACCTGCTCAGCCCGCCCCCTCCTCCACCGCCGCCCACCGGGGAATTCACCCATCTGCCACCGCCCCCACCGCCACCGCCATCCTTTTCCGGCACATGGCAGCAGGACCAGTACCGCCAGCAGGGCATACCGGCACCGTGGGCAGCGCCGCTCTGGGGAACGTACCAGACACCCCGTTACTCCCGCCAGAATGGCTGGGACGAACCCGGCTTCATGCCATGGAACACCTACATCCAGACCCAGGCCCCCTATCCCGGCCTGCCCTATCCGCCAGCCCCACCAAGCCGGAGCTGCATAGACCAGAACTGTACTGGCCCCTGAGACCAGCCTGCCATGCATTTCTGTATCGTCGGTGCCGGATTCAGCGGGGCGGTCACGGCCCGTCATCTGGCTGAGCGAGGCCACCGCATCACTGTCATTGATGAACGCCCACACAATGGTGGCAACTGCCATACAGCCCGGGACCCGCAGACGGGCATCATGCTTCACCATTATGGGCCCCATATCTTCCATACCGCACAGGAAACGGTCTGGCAGTATGTGCAGCGCTTCGGACGGTTTGCCCCCTACATCAATCGGGTCAAGGCCATCAGCCAGGGGCGGGTTTACACCCTTCCCATCACCCTGCTGACCATCAACCAGTTTTTCGGCAAGACCATGCAGCCCGCAGAAGCCCGGGAATTCATCCGGCAGCAGGCCGTGCAGGACATGGCTTCACCCCGCAATTTCGAGGAGCAGGCCCTGCACATGATCGGCCCTGCCCTCTATGAGGCCTTCTTCAAAGGTTACACGACCAAACAGTGGGGCCTGCCCCCGGCGAACCTTCCCGCCGCCATCCTGAAGAGACTGCCGGTACGCTTCAATTACGATGACAACTATTTCAGTCATCCCTATCAGGGCATTCCGGTGGAAGGCTATACCACCCTGATCGAAACGATTCTCACCCATCCCCGCATCACCGTACGGCTGAACACGTCTTTCGAAACATTCCAGTCCTGCAACAGCATGGACCATACACTCTATACTGGCCCGCTGGACCGCTATTTCAGCTTCTGCCATGGCCGTCTTGGCTATCGCACGCTGAATTTTGAACGGATCGATGCGAAAGGTGACTATCAGGGGACGGCGGTCATCAATTACTGCGACGAATCCATCCCCTATACCCGCATCAGCGAGCACAAGCACTTCGCCCCTTGGGAGGCCGCACGCTTCAGCAGGACAGTCTGCTTCCGTGAATATAGCCGCCTGGCCGGGCCGGAAGATGCCCCCTATTACCCCATAAGGCTGGCAGGCGAGACAGCCATGCTGGACCGCTATGTCCGCACGGCCATGACTGCCCGAAACGTCTCTTTCCTCGGGCGGCTAGGGACCTACCGTTATCTGGACATGGATGTCACCATTGGTGAGGCTCTTGCGGCCTGCCAGATCATGGACGACCATCTCGCCGAGGGCAGGCCACTGCCAGTCTTTTTCACCAATCCGCTCTGAAGGGCGGGAAGGCGTTTCAGCCCTCCTGAATGGCCATTTCCAGCCCGTCCAGCACGTTGCGGGCTGTCTCTATGAGGGGAGCAAGGCTGAGCGTGGGGTCCAGCATGGCCCGTATGCCATACTTCTGGGCCTGATCGGCCATCCGGGCAAAAAGAAGCCTGTCTTCCGTCTCGACCATGCCAGCTTCCACCGCATTGGCACGCTGGATGAGCGACCAGAGACGCTGATTCTTCGCGATGACCTGATTCCGCGTGATGACATCCGTCTCATGGGCCACGCTTTCCAGCATGGCAATCAGCCTGCGGAAACATTCCGCATCCGCTTCCCTGTCCGACAGAGACGAACTGGCCGCCATACGATAAGCATTCATGGCGTTGTTCTGATACATGCTCCCTCACAACCTCCCATTCCATCCGGCAGGCAGCCAATACGTCGTGGCTGCCTGCCCTGTTCATGCATCATCAGGCGTGGTTCAGCTTGTGGCCTGCACGCTGGAGAGCGGAACCTCAGCCCCACCCATCATGACATTCATGCCCGTGCTGGTCTTCTTCATCCCCGTGACCGTGCCACGCACGGTAAAGGGCACGTCAGCCGTATTGCCCCGGCTGTCCACACTCTTCACCGCCACGCTATAGGCCCCATCACTGAGGGTCGTGCCATTGTCGTCCTTGCCATCCCAGTTCCAGGATGTCTGGCCGCCATCCGCCCGCACCACGTCGTGATAGACCACCTGCCCGGCACTGTTGGCCACGGAAATGCCAACCATCTGGCCCGCTCCTGCCTGGAAGGACAGACCAGCCGAACCGGACTGCAGGGGCAGCGTGGACCCGGAAGCACTGACCTGCCGCCCGACCAGCCCCTTGTCCTGCGTCAACTGGGCTGTCTCATTCAGAGAAATGAGGGTGTTGAGGTTGCTGTTTGTCTGGACCTGCTGCTCCACACTGGAGAACTGCGCCAACTGGGCTGCCATGTTCTCCGTATTCATCGGGCTGCTGGGGTCCTGATGCTTCAGCTGGGCTGTCAGAAGGGTCAGGAAGTTGTTTTCATTCTTTGCCATCGAGGCAAAGGCACCTTCCGTGGTCCCTGCGGATGACCCGCTCTGCCCGGCGCCGGAGAGGGACGCTGCCCCACTGCGGGCGGCGCTGTCTGTCGCCTGCTGCAAGGCCAGAAGATTGTTGGAAGACAGTGAATTCACCATGTGGTTCTCCTTCCGAGATGATGCATGTCAGACTGAAATATTGAGATGGCCCATCCGTGCGGGCCTGACCGTGGCGGGGGTGACGGCGCTCTCCTCTGCCTGAAGAGACGGTTCCTGCCGGGCTGGAACAGGCACATCATCTCCCGAGCGGGAGCGCTGTTCCTGGGAGCTGCCGCCTTGCCCTCCAGAGAAAAAGGCACCGGCCTGCTGCCCTGAAGACTGATGCCCCCCCTGCCACTGATGCTGCGGCATGTTCTGCTCCTGGCCTCCGGCCATATGGCCGGCATCGGCAGGCAGGACATCAATCTTCATCAGGCTGGCATGAAGGCCTGCCTCATCCAGCTCTCTGGCCAGAACATGATGTGTTTTCTGAAGGGCCTCGGTCGTGCCATCATCCTGGCCCTGCAAGGAAAGGGCCGACAGACCTGCTGCGGAGCGGTCCAGCTGCACATGAACCGGCGTTGAATCCGCTGTCATGACGGTCATGGTCAGCGTCCCGGCCTGCCCGGCAGTCGCCCGCCCTGCCAGCACACCAGCTGCGGAACCACCTGTCTGAAGGGCAGAAAGACCTGTTTCTGCAGCGGCCTGCCGTGCTTCATGCGATGTCACGCCCGCTGTCACGCCACGGGTTTCCGGCTGGATGATGTGCCCCTCGGAGGATGTCACAAGGCCAGCGAAGGACGACAGGCTGCCCTGCACCTCCTGCCCGCCATCCCCACCAGAGCCTCCCGTCACCCCGGCACTCTCATGCCCGGGCATGTCCTGCCCCTCACCGGAAGCGCCCTGGTCGCCATGACCAGCAGAAAACGCCTCCGATTCTCCAGACGAAGCCTTCACCATAAGGCTGAACAGACTGTCTGTTGTCTGGCCCTCAGGCCCGCTGCGCAAATCCCCCTGCCGGGAGGCAGTCACCGTGTTTCCTGCCATGGAAGACGGACCGGACAGGACACCCGCCATGCCGGACTGGAAATTCATCGCCTGCACAGCCGACAGTGCCCTGTCTTTCGGGCCCTGTGTGGCGGCATTCACCATTGTGGGAACCTGTGTGGACTGCCGGGCCAGCAGGGCTGCATCCATCATCCGTCCGGCGGCAGCATGACGGGACGACACGTCATCACGCACCCCGGTATCCTGCCCATGAGAAGACGCCGTATCACCGGACCTGCTGACGAGGCGCATCAGATCCGATGTCGAAACCATGGCAGAACTTCCAGCAGTGCCCGCCGCAGCAGAAGCCTGGGAAAGATGCTCCATGGATGAGAAAGAGGAAATGGCTGTGGCACTGGCCGTAGCATGAGCTGACGCCATGGAAGCCTCACCACCAGCCGGAACCGTACCCAGCCCCGCAAGCGCTGCCACTCCGGCATCACTCCGCCCGCCGGTCATCTGCCCAAGGCTGGAAGACGGCATGGCCGTGGCCGTCCCACCACCCGCCGGGCCAGACTGGGGCTGTCCCGCTTCCATCGTGACCATAGACACCTGAGGGGACGCCATGAGCGCTGCCAGAGACAGACTCTGCGTGGCCAGCCCCTCTGGCGCTACCCCATCATGGGACGACTGATCCCCTGTCATCTGCCGGTCAGCATGAGGCGCTGCCTTTGCGGATGTATCGGCCTTCTGCGACCCGTCCGCTCCGTCCCCCCTGTCGGCGGGAGAAGAAGCCGTCTGATCATCGTGAGCCCCGGCGGCCGGAGCAGATGACCTGCCCTGCGACCTGTCTCCACGATCTGTCCCATCCGTCCCGCCTGTATGAGGGGCGGCCGCCTTGGGCTGGTCCTGATCAGAAGACGGCACATCCGCCCCGTCATGATCGGACGGTGTCTGCCCTGCCAGAACTCCGGCAAAGCCTTTCCCGCCCGATGAAGAGCGCACGGCGCCCCTCCCAGCGGACATGGCCGCCGAAGACCGGCTGCCACCAGCAGAAGGCAGGGGAAGGCTGGAGAGTGAAGGACGGGGCATTACCATGGCGTTCTCACATTCATTCAGGCAGCATCATGTCTGTCAGGTCAGCTCACTCAACATGCTGTCGACTTCTGCAAAGCCGGGCATGAATTCTTCCGGGATGTCCTTGCGGCCAATCTCGATGCACACCTGCGGCGGCTGCCCCTGCAGGTACGCCACCAGCACGGTGCGGATCGTTTCATAATAACGATTGTCCATCTTCACGATGGCCTGCATCCGCGAGGCCAGCGGCCCGACCACACCATAGGCCAGCAGCACCCCGAGAAAGGTTCCCACAAGGGCACCGGCAATCATTTCCCCCAGCACGGCAGGCGGCTTGCTGATGGCAGCCATGGTCTTCACCACACCCAGCACGGCCGCCACAATGCCAAGAGCAGGCAGGGCATCGGAAATGCCGGAAAGTGATTCGGCAACGTGAAGATCCTCATGCAGGTTCTTCTTCAGCTCCCTGCCCATGATCTCGTCCAGCTGGTGGCTTTCATCCAGATTCATGCTGATGAGCCGCAGGTAGTCGCAGATCATGTCACGGGTCTTCTCATCCTGCTTGATGCGTGGAGACGTGGCAAAAATGCTGCTTTCCTGCGGCTCTTCAAAATCGTTTTCCAGAGAGGCGATGCCTTTCATGTTGGCCTGCCGCAGCAGGCGGTACATGAGGGCCAGAAGGTCCATGTAGCTCTGCTGACTGTGCCGGGGGCCTTTCACGACCAGCATCAGGTAGCCGAAAACCGACTTCAGCGCTGCCATGCTGTTGCTCATGACAAACACGCCCACGGCAGCCCCCAGGATGGTCAGCAGCTCAAACGGCATGGATGCCAGAAGCGGAGCCAGTGCCCCGCCCGAAGCCGCAAAGGAACCAAACACGCAGAGCAACGCAAAAATCAGCCCACCGATATACAGCATCCTATTGTTCCCCTCTCAAAACGGCTCTGACATCATGACCTATCATCTCTTCCTGCCTGTTCATCGTGCTGCCCCCTGCGGGGGGGCCTGCTGTGTACCGGCCTGAAAGGATGCCGGCAGCGGATGCAGACGATGGATGAGCAGAACAATCCGCCGGTTCTCCGGTGCCTCCGGGTGGGCGGGGTTGGCCAGACTGCGGTCCGCACGCCCTTCCACGCTCCTTATCCGCCGGTCTGGATAACCCGCCCGGACCAGAAGCTCCCTCACACGGTCGGCCCGCATCTCGGAGAGTGTCCAGTTGGACAGGCCATGTGGATTGACCTGCCGCAGATGGTACGGAACACCATCCGTCTCCCCGATGATGGAGATATCTTCCGGCAGGCTGCCAAGCCAGGAACCGATCTGCCCGAGCAGGGCCATGCCTTCCCTGTTGGGCATGGTCTCGCCATTATCGAACATCGGCCTGTGGGCCGTATCCTGCACCTCGATGCGGATTTCATCCGCCCCCATCCTGAAGCCGAGATTATCCTTCAGCTCATTCAGTCCGGCCTGATGGGCCAGGCTGGCCTTCAGCCCTTCCACGGTCTGACGGAGATGGGCATCCTCCTGGGCGGCCTGATGCAGACCTGCCGCCACGCCTTCCGTACCAGCTTCATGGCTGCTCTCATGGTCGGCAGAAGCCCCGGTGGACTGAGCAGCAGAGGCTGGTCCCCCGGCACTGCCATCAGCAGCGGCATTGCCCTGGCCAACCTGGCCAACATTCTCTGCCGCCCCACTCTTCGGCCCTCCGAGAGGAATGATCTCGGGACGGCCGACACTGGCTTCATCCTCATCCGGACGGTCCGCCATACCGGGCGGAAGGATGCTGACGCCACTGGCGGTCAGGATACCCTCACTTGCCCGGCCGCCTCTTGAGCCCTGATCCTCTGGGTGAGTCTCCGAGGAATCCGGCTTCGGCGGCGGCTCATGATCGGAATTGTGCACCGTACGCAGGGAGGAAGGTGCCGAAAGGGGCGAGGTTTCCAGCAGCGCCTGGTCTGATGTCGCCTTGCCCGTCCTGTCCGCCATCGGATTGAAGAACAGGGCAATGCCACGCTTCTGCTCATCCGTGGTGATGTTCAGCAGCCACATGAGAAGGAAGAATGCCATCATGGCTGTCATGAAGTCGGCATAAGCGACCTTCCAGGCACCGCCATGATGCCCTGCCTCCACAACCTCTTCCCGCTTGATGATGATGGGTCGGGCATTCTTCCGGTCAGCCATGGCAGCACCACCACGCCCCCGGGCCACCCATCACCGGCAGGCCACCAACGGTCCTGGCCATCATCAACGGCCCCTGTTATGGGCGATGCCCACACGTACGGACGGCATGCCGGAGAAAGACGCCGTGCCGGTGTGGGTCAACTCAATGGACGTATCCAGCCAGACCTCTCCACCAATCTCCCGCCAGCGTTTGCAGAACGTGTAATCTTCACTGAGATAGGTACCGCTCTCGGTATCCACGCTGCCCTCGAACAGGGCAAACCGTCGGCCATCCTCACCCTCGGGGGCATCAATGCGCCTGTATTCCAGCTCGGGATAGGCCTTGATCATGCGGCTGACCGCATGACGGCTGATCATCATGAATCCCGTCCCGGCATAGGCGGTCTGCAACAGCGGGCCACGTTCATAGGTCTCATGCATGGCCGCCGTCTCGCCCACATAACGCAAAGAGGCTGTCTGCTGGCGTTCCCCGGCAAGAATGTTGTGTTTTGTTTCTTCGTCCCAGAACCGCTCACGCAGTGGGTACATCCCGGCCACCACATCTTTCCCTGTTTCAAACAGACGTGTCGGGGCATTGGCGGGGAAGCTGATGTCAGCATCGACAAAAAGGATGTGCGAACAGTCTGACCGGAAATAGAAATTGGAAAGCAGTGTATTGCGTGCCCGTGTCACGAGGGCATCATCACCGACATGCATGACCGTCATGGGGATGCTCTGACCGCTGGAGGCATAACCGATGACGGACAGCATGTAGCCTGTCGTCACCATCCCGCCAAAGCAGGGCGTCGCCAGCATGATCTTGCCTGAAGGCGTGGTCCCCATCTGCATCGTTGCGATTCCCTCCATGAAGTATGCCCATGCGAAAAGGACATGAAAAAATAAGTTTAATCATGGAAATACCGCAGCGAATTGTTGAGTCTCAAGGATTTTATAAGGAATAATATTAAATGATTGCCAAAACCACGCCCATGTAATCCTGATGGAACCAGATGGAAGCCTTTTCGTCATGGGAAGGAAATGTTCTGTTTACAGTTCCAGCTCTTCCAACATCTTCTGATGCTGCGCCCGTTCATCAAGAGCCACCTGTTCCTGCTGTCGCAGCCTGTCTGCCTGCTCCAGCCTGTCCTGCCGCAGCAGGCCATCCGTCGCCTCCTGTGCACGCACGCAGTCCATCACCCGGCCACGGGCTGCAGTACTTACCGCCCTGGCATTGTCCAGCGCCTGTTCCAGACGGTCCATCTCTTCCTGTGCGATGGGCAGCCAGTACCGGTATCCGTTCCACAGGGTCAGGTCCTGCGCTTCTTCCTCCCGGGCCTGACTGACAAGAATCCGGTTCTCCTGCATCTGGGCCTTCAGCTCGCTTATGCTGTTCTCAAGGCGTTTTTCCTCGGCCAGACAGTGGGCCAGCTCTGTACGGGCCAAAGTCGTGTTACGCTTCTGGAGGGTAAGCAGAGATGTCAGGGCCTTGAGCCGTGCCGGTTTCATGACGTTCCCTCCTCACACGTCAGGCGGGGTGCGCTTCTACACGCTCACCCTGTGAGAGAAGCTCCCGCAGACCGGCAAAAGAGTCCTCAAGGGAGACACGCTCCGTCTTTTTCTGGATGAGGAATTCTTCCAGCTGGGGGCCAAGCTGTACGGCCAGATCGGCTTCCGGATCATTCCCAGCCTTGTAGGCGCCCAGCCGGACAAGGTCCCGCACCTCATCCCACTGGGACAGAAGACGCCGTGCCCGGACTGTCAGCTCATTTTCACTCTCGCTGTTGCAACCCGGTACGGAACGGGACAATGACCGCAGAACATTGATGGCCGGATACCGGCCCGATTCAGCAATGGAGCGTTCCAGCACCACATGACCATCAAGAATCCCCCGTACCGTGTCCGTCACCGGTTCGTTCTGGTCATCCCCTTCCACGAGAACGGAGAAGAAAGCCGTCATCTGGCCTGCCTGGCCCTGTTCATCCAATGCACCGGGGCCAGCACGCTCCAGCAGGCGAGGCAGAGTTGCAAACACGCTGGGCGGATAACCACGGGTAGCAGGCACCTCTCCGGCTGAAAGACCTATCTCCCGCAGGGCCTGACAGAAGCGGGTCACACTGTCCATCAACAGCAGGACGGACTTGCCCTGATTGCGGAAATGCTCCGCCACGGCCATGGCGCTATAGGCAGCCTCCCGCCGCATGAGGGCGGAACTGTCCGAAGTAGCGACAACAAGCACGGACTTGGCCAACCCCTCCGGCCCCAGGTCATCCTCCATGAACTCCCGGACTTCCCGGCCCCGTTCCCCCACGAGAGAAATGACCGTGACATCGCAGGCCGTCTCCCGGGCCAGCATCCCCATGAGCGTGGATTTGCCCACACCGGAGCCCGCAAAAAGCCCCAGGCGCTGCCCCTGCCGACAGGTCGTGAAGAGGTTCAGGGCCTTGATTCCCAGATCAATCCTTGCCCCCAGCCGGGCCCGTCCGGCGGCTTCCGGCGGGCGGGCATGACGCTGCTGCCGGGCTGCCGATGGCAGAAGAGGCCCTCTACCGTCCAGCGGCTGCCCCATCGGGTCCACAACACGGCCAATCCATGATTCATTGACCGCCAGCCCGCCAGACAGACCCTGCCGCCCCTGGCCGTGAAGTTCATGAAAGACCGGACAGCCGGCCCCGATTCCTTCTATGGATTCGTAGGTCATCGCCAGTGCCTGACCATGGCGGAAGGCAATGATTTCCGCCAGAATGTCCCGGCCATCCAGCGTCCTGATGCGTATCTGGTCCCCTACGGCCGTAAAGGACGCCAGACCATCCACCGTCACGCACAAGCCAGAGACATCCACCACATGCCCGGTCAGCTCCCCTATGGGGGCATCCTCCGCAGCGGGGCGGATGGTCCCTGTCAGGGTCTCCATGAGATCCTTCTGCCGGGCAAGCTGGACGGAGAGCATCACATGGCGTTCCCGCACGGCCCGGCACTGGATTTCAATATCCGGCAGGGTGAGGGCTCCGGGCATCAGAAGAGACCGGAGGACGAAGTCCCGCCATCACCGCTACCCCCAAACAGGGCGAGGATGCCGTCTCCACCATCATCCCCACCAAAAAGATCGATCATGCTGGCCGGCTTGTCATCACTGTTATAGCTGGGGTGAATCTGCAACTGCGTCAGGTACCGTTCGGCATAGCGCTGGACATTCTCCGGCTGCGAGAAGGTCTTCATGTCAACCTTGTTGCTGATGATGCGCTTCTGCTGGTCGAAATCCAGAGCCCCGAACTGGTCCGGATCATACCCGCTGACAACCTCTGCCACACGCAGCAGGGTCGGGTCCGCCATGAGGTCATCCACCGTCTTGATCTTGCCGGACTGCATCCTCCGGGTGAAATAGAGCGCATCCCCCACGCCATTCTTCTGCTGGGCATCGCTTGTCTCGTACTGGCGCTGCTCGTAGGCACTCACCGTCGATGCCATCATGTCTGAAGTAAAAGGCGTTGCACTGGCCGTGCCATGCCCCGCCCCCATGCTGGCGAAGGCATCAGCAAAAGCCAGCCAGCTGGCATTCCGGGAGGTCTGGGCCAGAGAAGAGGAGGAGGTGGGGTCCTGCGTCAGCAGGGCCTTTTCCACAGCCTGCTGCCCGCTGAGGGAACTGAGATTATAGGCCTTCAGCACCACCTGATTGGCAGAGTAGTTGCTCATGAGCTGCTTGGCCGTGGTGATGGATGGTGCCTTGTCCTGGAAGTCCGACACCATGCGTTTGGCCGTAGTGTCGCCCTTCACGCTGTCAGCTGCTGTCTGGACCTCATTTTTCTGGGCCATAAGAAACTGTGCCACGGGTGAAATGCCACCAAGCCCCATAAGCCGCCTCCTCCATAAAACCATAAGGCTGGCACGACATCTGCCAGCATCTGGCCTCACATTAAAACACGAATGATTAATGCAAGGATAAAATGATCATGTTTTAACCATAACAGATATGGCATGACCTGGAAACATGCCATATCTTCGCAACACGACATGAAACAGGCCTGTCATGACAAGAAGGATATTCATGAAACATTACGTCATCAGCCTCGCCCGAACACCAGACCGGCTTGAGAGGTTCCGGCGGGTCAACCGGCATGGCCCTGACATCACTCATGCGCCCGGCATTGATGGCAAAACGCTGGACAAACAGGATGCCATACAGGCCGGCCTTCTGGCACAGGACTGCCACTTCACGGCCGGAGCCATTGGCTCGGGGCTGACCCATGTTGCCCTGTGGGGAACAGTCGCCCAGAGCGGAGAGCCTGCCAACATCTTTGAAGATGACGCTTTTCTCTGCCAGAATTTTGAACAGAAGAGCCAGCAGATCATCCAACAGCTGCCGGAAGACTGGGAGATCATCCTGTGGGGACAGAATTCGGATGCCCCTCTCCATTATGAGGTTCTGCCGGGGCAGACAGACTGTTTCGCCTATTTCAACCAGGATGATGTTCGCTGCGGCATTGAGGAATTCCGGCACCAGACGGTCGAGACACTTCCTTTCCGCCTGAAGCAGGCCTTTGGCATCTGTGGTTACGCCCTGTCTCCCCGTGGGGCCGTCTCCCTCATGAAACGCTGCCTGCCCATGACCACACTGCCCATCAATTACCCTTCACTGGGCAACAGGACCCTGATGAGCACCAGTGTCGACCATCTCATGAACCGCCATTATGCCGACATGAAGGCCTATTGCTGTGTGCCGCCCCTGGTTCTGACGGACAATCAGACAGCCAAAAGCCTGAACCGGGAGTGACAACCATGGCCCTGACCATCCCCTCACCCTCTGCCATGGCGAGACATGCCTGCACGGCCCTGCTCGGCCTGGCTCTGGCTGGCTGCGTACGACCGGCCGCCCCCTATCTGGAGAAAGGCAGCCTGCTCAGCCATGCCGGATTTGTCGCCCACCCGGCCAACACGACCGCCCGTTTTGCCCTCATGAACAGCCTGCCACCTGGTAGCCTGACCTACCGCATGGCCCCGAGCGGGCAGCGCATCTACCTCTATGCTGACCCACTGGCCTGTGGCTGTGTGTATATGGGGGATGAAACCGCCTATGGCACCCTTCAGGCCCACATGCAGGCCATCATGCAGCGCAAACACGCCCATCATCCACCGCAGGACCCGCCCCTGCCCGCCATGACGGCTGAAAATTACCGGGATACAACCTCATGGGACTGGACCGTCTGGAGCCCGGCCGCAGACCCGGACAACAACCAGCCACGCCACATGATCGGCGGATACTGGTAAAAGAGACGCAACGGGCCTTTGGCCCGTTGCTCAGGCCCGGTCATTCAGTGAAAGTGACCCGCAGGACGTATCAGATCCCACCTCGCCCGTCCGGCCATAGCCATGACGGTTGGCCTCCACCGCACTTTCAATGAGCAGCTTCATCACGGCCTCCTGCGTGACAAGAGCCTGCTGCAACAGCTCCCCATTCTGGGCAGCAATTTCAGTAAAACGCCTCTGCACCTGCCGAAAGGCAGGAGAAAGATTCTCCACCCGTACATCATGCTTCCGTGCCCTGGCCACAAGGGCTGTCAGCTCTTCCATGGTCGCTGTCTTTTCAGGCAGAAGTGCTGCAGCAGCTGACACGTCATTATCCTGAAGAAAGCGGTTTTCCTGCGCCATGATGTCCGCGGCCCGGGCAAAACTGCCCATCAGATGGGGCAGGAAAGAGCCGTCCAGTTCATCCTCGTCCCGTCTGGAAAAATGCCCGGCAAGCCGACGTGCGGCTTTGCCAAGCCTCTGCAATGTCACGGTCTGTATCCTCCTGTCCTGTTGCTGGGATGTATGCTGCTGGCCTGGGCGGCCTGCTCCTGCATGGCCTTCATCCGGCCATAAACCTGATGGGCAATCCCTATCCCCCCGCTACGGGCAACCTCCTTGCCCAGTTCCAGCACCTGCATGGAGCGGAACTGCTTCTCGGCATTGCCTCCCCCAAAGGGCGCTGCGGAATTGTCCACCGTATCGAACATGGGCTGAAGCATTTCTCCCAGCGCCATGGCCTCAAAATCCCGGGCCGTTTTACGGACCCTGTTTTCATCCTGCGGAGACATGGGATGGCTCCGGTCTGCCTGCTTTCCGGCAGACGGGGCCGCCACATGCGCAGACGCCGCATGTGAGACTGACGAAATACTCATGAACCGGTATTTTCTCCTGTAAAAGACAGACAGTCAGACTGGATTCATCCCTGCGATCAGCGCACTTCCAGCTCAGCCTGCAAGGCACCGTCCGCCTTGATGGCCTGGAGAATACTGATCATGTCTCTGGGGCCAACCCCAAGGGCATTCAGGCCCGTTACAAGATTGGCCAGGGAGGGGCCATCAGAGAGAATGCCCATCCTGTGTTCACGATCGGTCGTGGCATTGATCTGCGTCCTGGGCACGACAGCAGTCTGCCCTGCACCAAAGGCGTTGGGCTGGACAACTTCAGGGCTGTTGGTCACCTGCACGGTCAGGTTCCCCTGGGCAATGGCCACCGTGGTGATACGGACATTATCCCCGATGACGATGGTCCCAGCGGCTTCATCCACGATGACCTTGGCCATCGTGTCCGGCGTGACGGTCAGATCCCCGATCTCATACAGGGCCTCGGAGACGTTGCGCCCGGCCAGGTTGACGGCCACCGTCCTGGGATCATCCACCCGGGCTGTCCCCCGGCCCATGTGCCGGTTGATGACATCGGCAATGCGAACCGCCGTCGTGTAATTCGAATTCTTGAGAGACAGATGGATCACCCCACCAGCCCCCAGCAGAACGGGCACTTCCCGCTCCACCACGGCACCATTGGCGATGTGCCCACTGGTTGGCACATTACGGGTGGCGACGGCCCCCGGCCCTCTGGCCGTGAAGGCGTTCGTCACCAGCGACCCCTGCGCCACGGCATAAACCTCACCATCTGCAGCCTGAAGAGGCGTCACGATCAGCGTACCGCCTGTCAGGCTCTGGGCATCACCCACGGCAGAAACCGTTACGTCAATCCGGCTGCCACCATGCGAGAACGGCGGCAGACTGGCTGTCACCATGACAGCGGCCGTGTTGTGTGTCTGCAGCTGGATGGCCTTGTCCCGGATATTGACACCAAGACGGTTGAGCATGCCGACCAGGGTTTCACGGGTAAAAAGCGTATTGGTCAGCCGGTCCCCGGTGCCGTTCAGACCGACAACAAGCCCATAACCGACGAGCTGGTTGTCCCGGATTCCTTCATAATCCACAATATCCTTGATACGGACCGCAGAGGCATGGGCTGAGCCACCCGAAAACATGCCAGACAGCACGCATCCGAAGATCGCCAGCATCATACAGCGACAGGCAGGCCGAATCCCATCCAGACTTCGGGACAGCCAGGCGCAACAGCTCTTCAAAAACATCAAGCATAGTCTCCTACGCTCCAACTTAACCTTATATATGGATTATACAAGGAAAATTATTTAATGGTATTCCTTGGTTACCCTGAAAGTCCGTCAAAAGAAAGCCTTGAGAGACCCATGACCTCCATCTTTCAGCATGACAAACCCGGGCGCTGGCTCCACCTCGCCCTCTGGCGGGTCCCGGGGCTTCTTCTGGGCATGTTCCTGACCCCGCCTGCCATGGCCCAGATTTCACTCCCCCCCATGGACCCCACCCAGTCCCGCCTCTGCCGCACTGCCACGGAGCAGGTAGAACGGGCCCTGCGACTGCCGGATGGTTTCCTTTCGGCCATCAGCCGGGTGGAAACAGGCCGCCCGGATGGCAATGGCACCCTCACCCCATGGCCATGGAGCATCAATGTTGCCGGGACAGGTCACTATTATGCCTCACGCCAGGAAGCGGTAGAGGCTGTAAAAGCCTTCCAGCAGCAGGGCATACAGTCCATTGATGTCGGCTGCCTTCAGGTCAATCTCCTCCACCATCCAACAGCCTTCCCCTCTCTGGATACAGCCTTCGACCCCTACAGCAATGCCCGCTATGCTGGCCTGTTTCTCCAGAAAATGAAGGACCAGACCGGCAGCTGGCCACGGGCCGCTGCTGCTTATCATTCACAGACAGGCACCCTGGGCACGACCTACCTGCAACAGGTTCTCCAGCAATGGGCCACACCGCTGGACACGCCTCTGCCACACCCCCCTCTTTCCACATCGCCACATCCCGCTGTGGCGGCTGTCATGACTGGCGATCATTCTGGCGCTGGTCAGAACCACCCGGTGCAGACGACCAGGCCGTACCGGCCCTTCGTCATCAGGCCGGCATCAGCCTCCCCATCAGGGACCGGCATAACCCACGCCACTACAGGGCCCGCCAGTTTTCTGGCCGCTCTCCGCCATCGGGAAACAACACGCCCCCTGCCCCCTGTGGCGCAGCCTGCTGCTGCGGCCACACCGGGACAGGCTCCCTCACAGGGGCATCGTCCTTTCCGTCCCTTCCGGGGTTATTTCCGCCCTGCCATGCCCCCACCACCGCACCAGCGAATGAAAAGCTCACAGAATGGCCGGAGTCTTGCCGCCTACCGGGCCATGCCCGTCCACGCTGCCAGCAATGTCCCTTACGCCACGGCCTACTGACCATTCCGACAGAAGTGGCCCTCAGCGTCTGATATGACCAAGCAGCTCCACCATCACCTGTGACAGGCTGGCAAAGCCCTCCTGAAGCTGTGCCACCTGCCGGGACAGCTGCCCAAGCTGGGAACGCCCCAGATGATTCCCCTGGATGAAACCGGCCTGCATCTGTCTCAGGCGGTCTCCCCCCTGCATGGCCTTCCGGATGATGTCGTTCTTGTAGGCCAGCACGTAATCATGGGTCACCTCATGCTGGCTGGCATCATTGGCGTCACCAGTCGCAAGACGGTGATGGTATGAACAAAGGCACTCTTCCAGAATCCCGACCTCACCCGCCATCATGACACGCAGGAAGAGATCGTGGTCCTCGACGTAATCCAGCCGCGTTTCCACTCCACCCGCCACCGCCAGGGCCGCCCGGCGGAACAGGAAGGTGATCGGCATGATGACATACATGTGGGAGAGATACAGGCCGTAATCCACCAGCGAGCCACTCTTGCGGCCAAACTGGTCCGTCTTCCTATCCGTGATGATCCGTCCATCCTCGATACGTTCATACACGTCATAATTGCTGGTCGTGACACCAGCATAGAAACCCGTCCCGTCCCGCTCCAGAAAGGCGACCGTCTCTGCCAGGAAAGAAGACTCCAGCGTGTCATCATCATCATGGATGAGAATATAAGGCTCGTCGGACACGGCCAAGGCAAGGGCCAGTGCCTTGCTGCGTCCGACAGACCGGGGCAGGTCCACGCAGGAAAGGCGCTCCCCCCATGATGGGCCACACTCTGCAACGCAGGCCCGCAGGGCGGCCATGTCTCCCCCGTCATTGATGATATGGATACGGAAGTCCTGAAAGCTCTGCGCCCTCAGTGTTTCCAGAGCCCGACGCAGAAAAACGGGACGGTTTTTCGTGCGCAGCAGGATGGCTACCTTATAAGATGACATGGCTCAGCCCTCCGCAATCCGCCGTCTCAGGGAGACGGCCACATCCTTCAGAACAGGGGCAAGAGACAGCTCCTGCGCCCGGAAAATATGCATGGTCGGGTACCACGGGGTGCGGTCACCTTCATCACCCCACCGCCAGCAGGCATCCCATCGACTGACCAGCCAGACTTCCCGGCCCAGTGCCCCAGCCAGATGCAGCGGGGCCGTATCAACGGAAATGACAAGGTCCAGACTTTCCATCAGGGCAGCCGTATCCGCCATGTCCTGCACGTGTCCCATCAGATCATGCACGACCGCTCCCTGCCTCTCCACTGGCTCCAGCTCTCCCCGCCGGTCGCCATACTGAAGGCTGAACAGATCAGCCTCCACCGGCCCGAGGGCCTCCATCATCTCCGCAAAGCTGCTGGAACGCCGCCTGTCTGCAGCCACATCCTGTGCGCTGGACCGAGAATCCCCTGCCCAGACGAGCCCTACACGCAGGCGCCGCCCGGCGGGGCTGTGCCCCCCTGCCCGGCCACCCTGTGCCACGGCCTGCTCCACAAGTCGGGCAAAATGCTCCCGCCGCCGCACCGGAACTTCCAGATAGGGACTGAAAGCCGGAATATCAGCCACGTGCCTGAGATGACAGAGATAGGGAAGGTCCGGTATCGGGCAGGAAAAATCATACTCTGCCACGCGCTCCGGATGGTCCAGAAGCTCCGTGATAAGACAGACCTGCACCATGGGGTAGCTTTCCCTCAGCAGCCGGGCCAACGATGGCAGAACGGCCAGCGTGACCCGCCCTGCCCGGCGGACGATCTCCGGCAGGAAGCGGATGAACTGGATCGTATCGCCAAGCCCCTGCTCCTGATAGAAAAGAAGGTGGCGCCCTTCCAGCGGAACATCGTTCGTCAGTCTGGGCAGGTCCTGATAGAACCAGCAGTTCAGGCTCGGAATACGGGGCACACGCCTTACATAGCGGGCAAAGCCCTCCTCATACTCACCGGCTTTCAACAGGGCGATGGCATAGCCGAAGGAAACAGCCTCATGCCGGGAGGACAGCTCCATTCCCCGGCGATAATAGGCCAGGGCATCCCGGGAGCGGTTCAGCCGTCCCAGAGCGCAACCCATGTTGTTGTACAGCGAGACGGAGGGCGGTCCATCCGCAAGCCAGGCCAACAGCACCTGCTCAGCCTGATCCGCCAGCCCCGCCTCCAGCAGGGCCATTGAAAGATGCTCCCCGACAAGCACCCGATGTTCTGGCAGAGTCCGGGCAACATCCATGAAGAGGGCCATGGCCTCTTCCCGTTCGCCCGCCACCATGAGCGCCCCTGCCAGAAAAATCTTCACCTCGCCCCGCATGGAGGCCATGGCGGGTTCCGCCTCCGGCATCAAAAGCAGAGCCTTGCGGAAGACGGCAATCACCACCTCATGCCGAGGGGTGAAACGGACAAGAAAAAGGCCCGCCGCAAGAATGAGCGCCACATCCTGCGTCCCCTGGGCAATCTGTATGGCCAGACTGACAGCCTGGTCTCCCTCACCACGGGCAACAAGCTGCTGGCAGCAGGCTGTCACTTCCTGCGGGGTCAGCGCAGTCTGACCAGCCTCATGACTGCCATCTTCCACCCTGCCATGCTGCTCTGCTCCTGCCATCATGCTGCCTTTCTTCATGCCTTGAACCATCAATGACCTGACAGGTCATGTTCATGGCAAAACAACATGTCCCCATAAACCTTGATGGGCAAGACTTTAATGGCTAAATTGCAAACTCATAGATAACAGGCCTTAATAAACCTTGTTGCCACCTTCCCTACCCGTCACCCAAGCCGGGGAAGGCAGCACATCATCAGTCAGGATGACAATGCCCGCTCCTTCTTCTTCCCCGCAACGGTCAGGTTCTCCCGCCCCCAAGGCGGCTCCCGGTGCAGGGGGAGCTGGCGGACTGGGCGGAAGGCTGGGCACGCTGATACGGAACCCGGCAGACCTCTTCACACCCAACGGAGCGGCCTCCCGTCTTGCCGCCCGCCTGCCCGGCACCGACATCCTGCTGGCGCTGGGCGTGATCCTGCTCATCTCCATCCTCATCGTACCGCTCCCCACGCTGATCCTGGATGTCGGGCTTTCACTGTCCATCACCTCATCCGTGCTGATCCTCATGGTGGCGCTGTTTCTGGAACGGCCTCTGGACTTCACGTCTTTCCCCACATTGCTGCTGCTGACGACCATGTTCCGTCTCTCGCTGGAAGTGGCGACAACACGGCTCATCCTCAGCCATGGCAATGAAGGTGCCTATGCAGCCGGGCATGTTGTCGCCTCCTTTGGCGGCTTTCTCATGGGCAATGATGTGGTGATCGGCGGGATCGTCTTCTGCATCCTGCTGGTGGTGAACTTCATGGTCATCACCAAGGGGTCGGGCCGCATTGCGGAGGTCTCGGCCCGCTTCTTCCTCGATGCCATGCCCGGCAAACAGATGGCCATTGATGCCGACCTCGCCTCAGGGGCCATCAATGAGCGTGGTGCCCGCTCCAAACGCAAGGAACTGGAAGAGGAAAGCTCCTTCTACGGAGCCATGGATGGTGCTGCCAAATTTGTCCGCAATGATGCCATTGCCGGAATCCTCATCACCGCCATCAACATTCTGGGCGGTCTGACCATCGGCGTGCTGCGCCATGGCATGCCCATCAGTGAGGCGGCACAGACCTTCACCACCCTGACCATCGGTGATGGTCTCGTCTCCCAGATTCCCGCCCTGCTGGTCTCGCTGGCCGCCGGTATCGTCGTCACGAAGGGCGGTACGGATGGCTCGGCAGACGTAACACTTTTCCGCCAGCTGGCGGGCAATGCCAAGCCGCTGGCCATTGCGGCCACCCTGTCAGCCCTGTTTGCCGTCATGCCCGGCCTGCCGGCTTTCCCCTTCCTCATGATTGCCGCCGTGGCCGGGATCGGGGCGTGGATCCGCTACAGGACTCCCCGGCAGGATGAAGGTGAGGAAGCCCTCACCCAGCCCGCCGCTCCCACCACGCAACCCATTTCCGACCTTCTGAAAATCGACCTCCTGCGGCTGGAAATCGGTTATGGCCTGCTCCCGCTGGCCAGCGGGGACAATGCCCAGATCACCAAACAGATCAAGGCCCTGCGCCGCAAGATGGCAGCGGACATGGGCTTCATTACGCCATCCGTGCGGATTCAGGACAACATCCAGCTGCCGACGGACCGTTACGTCATCAAGCTCAAGGAAATCGACATTGCCTCGGGTGAGGTCAGGCCCAACCACCTGCTGGCCATATGCCCGTCCCACAAGAATGGGCAGGCCCCCCTGCCGGGTGAGAAGACAACCGAACCCTCCTTCAACCTGCCTGCCATATGGATTGATCCCGACCTGAAGAAACAGGCCACAGACCAGGGATACACAGTGGTGGACCCGGTCACTGTCATCATCACCCACCTGACGGAATCCATCAGCCAGAATCTGGGCGATCTGCTGACCTATGCCGCCACGCAGTCCCTGCTGGATGATCTGCCACAGGAAGAGCAGAAGCTCGTCAACGACCTCATCCCCTCACAGGTGTCCCTCAGCACGGTCCAGCGTGTTCTCCAGTCCCTGTTGCAGGAGCGCATCTCCATCCGTGACCTGCCCACCATTCTTGAAAGCATACAGGAAGGCCACGCCCTGGCCGCCAAGGGCATCAAGGCCCTGACAGCCCATGTCCGCATCCGCCTCGCCCGACAGATATGCAACAGCTATGTCGGGCCCTCTGGCTGCATTTCCATGATCACCCTCTCTGCAGACTGGGAGAGCAACATCCTCAACAACACGGTCGGACAGGGGGATGACCGCACGCTGGCCATGCCCCCAGCCATGCTGGACCGCTTCGTCACGGCCCTGCGCCGTGCCTTCGACCAGACAGCCACGCTGGGGGAAATGCCCGTCATTGTCACGACCTCCGCCACACGGGATTCCGTGCGTATGATCGTGGACCGAATCCGCCCTTCGGTTGCCGTCATGGCACAGGCGGAAATCTATCCCCGGACCCGCATCCGTACCGTCGCCACAGTGAACTGACTGGCCCCGACAGACTGAAACCCCTCCAACACCGGACCTGACCCATGACCAGCTTTTCCTCCACCCAGACATCTCCCCAGCATCACACCGCCACAGGTGCTTCCGGCATGGCTGGCGGAGATGTCGCCCTGCCCGCCAATGCCCTGAGCATACCGGAGATTCTGGCGTGGCATTCCATCCCGCAGGAACTGATCAATGCCATGGCAGGCAGCAGCCTGGCGGCAGGGCTGGAACGTGTGATCAACTTTTCCCCTTTCCCGCTACGGCTGGGCGTGCCCATGGCACTGGGCGGGGCCTCTGGCTCTGGCAAGTCCCTGACACTGGCCAAACTGGCCGCCCGCTATGCCCGACAGGCCCGGCAGTCCGGCGGGAGGATCAGACGGCCGCTCGTCCTGGCCTGCGACAGCACGCCGGGCAGCTACATCAAGCTGGCCTCCATCCTGCGAGGCTGCGACATTGATCTGATGAAAGCCTATGGCGGCATCAACCCCCGCTTCATCGACAGCTACAACCGCATCATTCTGGTAGATCTGCCGGGGCTCTGCGTCTATTCCCCCAAGGCCATGAGCGAAATGAAGGATGTCGTGGCCCGTACGGAGGCCAGCCTGTCTCTCGTCATCCCCGCAGGGATGGACCCGGAGGAAAGCACGGATATTGCCGCCGCCTTCCTGCAATGTGGTGCAAAATCAATGATCGCCAGCCGCATGGAACAGTCCGGACGGATCGGCAGCATCATCACCGCCGCCGCCTGCGGCCTGCCACTGACCTATGGCAGCTATTCCGGCAGCATCAATGAAGGCTTTACCCAGCTGACACCGACCATTCTGGCCCGCAGACTTCTGGTCCTGCCGGGGTGAAAGGTGGCAGGGCTACCCCCCGCCAAAGCTACGGACCAGCCCGCCCGACACCATCTGGAACCCATCCACCAGTACAAAGAAAATCAGCTTGAAAGGCAGGGAAATGGTCGGGGGTGGCAGCATCATCATCCCCAGGCTCATCAGCACACTGGACGTGACAAGGTCGATCACCAGAAACGGCAGATAGAGCAGGAAGCCCATCTCGAACCCACGGCTCAGCTCACCGACCATGAAGGCCGGAACAATGACCCGCCATGGTGGAGCCGGAGCAGCTGCTCCATTGGCTGGTGCAGGCTGGGGCTTCAGCCCTGCCAAATGGTAAAAGATGGCCACGTCATTCGGACGGGCATTATGGACCATGAAATCACGGAACGGCTCAGCCGCCGCCTGGAGACCTGCCATCTCCTCCACCCGACCGTCCATCAGGGGTTCAATACCCTGCTGCCATGAGCGCTCCAGCGTCGGCTGCATGACAAACAGGGTCAGGATCAGCGCAAGGGCCACCAGAACCATGTTGGGCGGTGTCCCCTGCGCCCCGATGGCGCTCCGCAACAATGAGAGCGTGATGATGATACGGGTGAAGGCCGTCATCATCACCAGCAGGCTTGGTGCCAGGGACAGAAACGCCACAAGGGCCGTCAGCTGGATCAGACGGCTTGTTGTTCCGGCCTCACCAATTCCACCCCCCTTGCCCATATCCAGCGTGATGGACTGGGCTGTGGCCGAATGGGAAAGTACACACAGCAGCGTTATGCCAGCAGCCAGACAGCACAGCCCCACCGCTCCCAGAACCATGGCGCGCCGCAGGCGTTTCCAGCAGGCTGACATGTCTGCCACCATTCCGGTACCCGAACGGCCTTTCATGATACGATCTGCCCTCATGTCATTTCCTGCCTCTCTTCCGCCACCTGTCCGCACTGTTTCGCCGGCATGGAGGCAGCACCGGCCCCCAGCCAGCCCACGCACAGGTCGGACGGCCCACCTGTCAGAATGATGGCTGTTGCCTGCCGCCCCTCTGCATCCCTGACAGCCACAGAAAAAAGGGTCCGCTTGCCACCGAGCGGTATGGCGTCCTGCACCTTCAGGGCACGATCTTTCAGGCCCTCATCCCGCAACAGGGCTGGCATCCGGTGTTTCAGCCGCCGCAGGCACCAGGGCGTGACAAAGATCAGCCCCACGACCAGCAGAAGAGCCAGAAGCGGATTCATGTGCAGGCCCGTGACAGCCTGCATCATGGCATCCGAGCCGTGCCTCTCTCCCACAGAAGGTGCCATCATGTACTGGCAGAGGAGGACATGATCTCCGTCATCGTCACGGCAATGTTGTCATCCTCAATGATGGTGATCTCGCCACGGGCGATCAGCCTGTCATTGGCGTAGATATCGATGGAAGACCCAAGCTTGCGGTTCAGCGGCACAACGGCACCACGGCCAAGACGGACCAGGTCCCGCACGGGCATCTTCACATCTCCCACCACAGCGGTGATCTTGACCGGGACATCCAGAATCGCTTCCCGCTCCCGTTCCCTGTCCTGCCGACCATCATGCTGGGTGGCGCCCTCCTCCGGCACCTCCGAGGAGAAATCGGCCAGATCGACCTCCGGCGTACTGGTCTGCTGTGTTTCTGGTGCTGTCTCCGGCGTGTTCATATCCTCTGCCATCGTCACTCTCCTTCATGCTGTGCTGTCTGTTCACCCTGAGGCTGGTCGGTAGCGGGATCAGCCTCAGGGGCCGGTGGACGGGTCAGGGCCACCATGGCATCGGCCACCCGCTGGCGGACCGTTTCCGCCCATTTTCCCTGGTCCAGAACAATCCGTGTCCTGTCTGCGGCAATCGTGAGATGCCCGGCCTGCTGCGCCGCCTCCACATGCAGGGAGACGGCCGCCATCCCGGACAGGGCGTGGCGCAGAGAGGCCTCATCCGCCGCAGCGCAGGTCAGACTGACCGGACCACTACAGTGCCGGACCAAGGCCGCCGCATCCTCTGCCAGGTCCCGCCCCAGTGTTGTCCGGGACAGATCGCCCGCCACCAGCTCTTCCACCGTCTGGCACACACCCTGCACGAAGAGATCGGCCATCCGGCTCACGATGTCATGGCGCCGGTTTTCCTCCTCCTCCATGAAAGCAAGCACCTGCTTCACAGAAGCGGCCATCTGGCTGGAAAGCTGCTGCCCGGCTGACATTTCCCCCTGCTCATGGCCCTGCTGCCAGGCCTCCTGCTTCAGTCTTTCCAGCTCATCAGGATGCAGCGTGACAACCGGCTCTGGAGCCGGGCTTTCATCTGCCGCATCCTCGTCAGCCACCGGCTCCGCTCCAGCGGCCAGAGACGGGTCATGAGCGGCAAAATCTTCCAGGCTTTCACTGAAGGCCTGACTTCCAGACCGGGAAGACGCCTGCGCTGCCCTATGCTGCACATCCTGTCCCATTGGCGTCACTCAATGATCTCATCGTCAGAAGAAGAAGGTGAAATATCGATCTCGCCATCATTGGCCATGGTCTTGATGAGCGTGATCAGCTCCATCTGGGCTGCTTCGGCGTCCCGCAGACGCACGGCACCCAGCCCCCGGATTTCATCCTCCAGCAAACCCGCCGCACGTTTGGAAACACAACCGAAGAAGAGCTGCCGGATGCTCTCGTTGCTGCCCTTGAGAGCCAGGGGCAGCCTGCTCTTGGCCTCACCATCACGATTGATGGCTGCCATGACACGCATCATGTCATCCGGTGTCAGACGCTTGATGTCATCGAAGGTGAATTTCAGCTTGTTCACCTTCTCCATGTCTTCCTCGCTCCGGCGGCCAAGATGCTCTGTCAGCATGGCCTCGGTCTTGCGGTCGAAATTGTTGTAGACCTCCGCCACGAAAGCATAGCTGTCCCGCTTCGTGGAGCGGCCAAAGGCGGTGATGAACTCCTTGCGCAGGGTTGTCTCCAGGCTCTCAAGCACATCCTTGCTCACCGGGCTCATATGCAGGATGCGCATGATGACATCCGTAGCAAAATCTTCCGGGAAGAGAGACAGGACACGGGCGACATGCGCCGGTGAGATGTAACTGAGAATGACGGCCACTGTCTGTGGCTGCTCGTTGCGCAGATAGTTTGCCAGAGCGGTCTCCGGCATGTTGCCCATTTTTGCCCAGACGCTGCGCCCGGAGGGCCCCCTGATATCCTCCATGATCTTCTCGACCATTTCGGCAGGGAGGGCCTTCTTCAGATAATCTTCCGTTGTTTCGTAACTGCCGACGAAACCCTCTGCACTGGCGAATTTCTGCGAAAATTCATTGCAGACAGCCTCCACCACGGAAGCCTTGACCAACCCCAGGGAAGACATTGCCCGTGAAATGTCACGCACCTCATCCTCCTGGAGTGACCGGAAAATGCGGGCGGAATGTTCCTGCCCTATGGCGAGCATCAGGATGGCGGCCTTCCGGCTGCCACTCATCCCGGCCGTCAGGCTGGACGGGACCATGCCGGATGATGACGCTTCATTGCCTGCTGTCTCAGCGGAGATGTCCTGTTCTGCCATGATTGCGTCTCCTCAGCCTTCTGCTGTCTGCTTGGGGGGCTCCGGTTCTGCCAGCCAGTTGCGGACGACAGCGATGGCATCATCAGGATTTTCTTCAACACGCTGCGTCACACGGGCCAGAGCCTCACGGCGCATTTCCCCTTCCACACCGTCCACACTGATGCGATCACTCCGGCCTGCCTCACCACCTTCAGCAGAGCTGCCATCAGCTGCAGCTTCGGCCCCGGCAACAGCCCCTTCTGCCCCGGCCCCTTTGCGGGCACGCCGCAGGATGGGCCCAAGCAGCATGGCCGCCGCCCCCAGAAGAAGAAGAATGGGAACAATCCATTCCGCCAGATAAATGATCATCTCCCGGGTGAAGAAAGGCGTATCCTGATGAGGCATATCTGCCCCACCATCCACACGGAACGGCATGGACACCACATTGACCTCATCCCCGCGGGTCTTGTCATACCCGATGGCCGTCTGCACGAGCTGGGTCAGACGTTTGACCTCAGCTTCATCCAGCGGTTTCCACGAAGGTTTGCCAGCCTGGTCTGTCGTGACGGTCCCATCGACCATGACAGCGAGACTGATGCGAGAGACACGGGGCCGGGTCTGGTTGATGACACGGGTCCGTTTGCCGATCTCATAATTGTTTGTTTCGTCCGTCCGCTCTTCGCTGGAGCCAGTACGATTGTTCTGCCCTGCATTGGCATTGGGCAGATTGTTGCCAACGCTGGTGTTCTGGTTCGCCTCGCTGTTGGCGCTCTTGTCCGTGCTTGTGCTCTGGGAACGCAGGACCTGCTGGTTGGGATCGTAGGATTCATCCGTTTCATGGATGATGTCCGTATTCATTGTCACGGCAGCACGGGCCCGCACATGACCCAGGCCCAGCGTGGGGGTCAGGATATCTTCCACCGCCTGGGCAAGGCGCTGCTCTTCGGAATGACGCTGCTTCTCCAGCGAGGATTCCTGCCCTGCCAGACTGTCTGGGTCCCCCGGACGGGCCAGAACATCGCCCCGTGTGTCGACAATGGAAATCCCATGCGTGCGCAGCCCCGGTACGGCAGCTGATACCAGATTCTGGATGGCCGCAATGGCATCCTCGGACACAGCACCAGAGCGGCCAACATCCAGAATGACACTAGCCTGCGAAGGATTCGTCTCCGTAGAAAACAGGTCCCTATGTGGCAGGACAAGGTGGACCCGCACATTCCGCACACCATGGATCAGACGGATGGAACGCTCCAGCTCACCTTCCAGCGCTCTGGTCTCATCAATGCCCTGTTCAAACTGGGTACTGGTCAGCGTGCCGCTCTTGTCGAACAGTTCATAGCCAACGGCCCCTCCCCCGGGCAGACCAGCCTTGGCCAGCAGAAGACGGGCCTGGGCCACATCATTCCCCGGAACATAAAGGCTGCGACCATCCGGCCCTGTTGTCGTGGGGATGTGAGCCTTGGCCAGATCATCCACCATCTCCGCCGCTTCATTCAGCTCCAGGTCCCCATAGAGCAGCGCCATGGGTTCTGACCGGTTGTGAAAGGCGATCACGCCGAGAGAGAGCAGCAGCAGCACGCCGACAACCCCGAGGGCCACAAGCCGCATGCGGCCCAGACTCTTCAGCCCTTCCATGATATTTGGCAAACGGAGCTTATCAAACTGCATATGAAGGGTATCTACCTGCTGCTTTCACCCCGGACGTCAGACATGCTGGTTCCGGTCATTCACCATACTCTGCCCTGCTCGGAAGAGGACAACCGACCGGCCATCAATTAACCTTGAGAAGAGCGTGTGTAAAGCCAATAACAAGGTTAATTGATGGCCCTATTTCATAACAATTTCATCATGGTGCATAATACTGGCTGGAGGGAGGAACTTTAGCTTCCGGCATCATGAGGCGGTTGGCATTCTGCTGGGTCGTCAGGCCACGGGGACCTTCATAGACTTCATGGGCCATGTTCGGGGTCAACTCAGGACGGGCCCAGCAATCCACGCCATTCCAGCTCTGGGTGCAGTAAGGCTGTGGAGGCAGAACACGTTCCGGTGGATTGCACCAGTCTTCCCCCTCCTCCAGATAACCGGCCTGGCAGTCCCGCCCTGTCAGCTTGCTGGCAATATAATCCGGGGCACAGGCTGACAGTCCCGCAAGAACAGGCAACAGAACCAGCATGTGCCGCCACGGGACCTGAACGGGAAAAGACCGCCTCATCATTCGTTTCTCTTTCATGCCAGCCCCATTACTGCCGCGAGGGCAACAGGGGCCCGTGCTGGGACATGGTCTCGTAGTGCAGATGTTCCACTGACGTATCAGCCGGCACATCATCCTGCCCGGTCGGAAGAACCACACCAGAGCCCCCCAGTGCCACGGGAACGGACAGAACAGCATGATGGAAATGCCGCACTCCCCCCAGATATTGCGACACCAGATTGACCCGGTCCGGCGACATGTGAGCCATGATGCCAGAGAGCTTGCGGATATTCATGGAAGCTGCGATGGCGATCAGCACGTGCGGGTCCATCACGTTGAAAACCGCTGCGGCCTCACGGGGGCGCATGGCCTCATAAATGCCCACCAGCCGGGCTGCTGCCTCCTGCGGGACAAGCTTGTGATTGTCCACATGGTCCGACAGTACAGCCATGGACTGGTTCAGCAGATGGAAGCGCATTTCCAGCGCCTTGCGGGCAGACCCCAGAATGCGCTGCTGCTCCTGCATCTGCTGGGCCATACCCTCATCAGGCATGGCCACGTCCTCCGCCACAGCCGCAGGACAGCCAACCTGCACCCCGCAAAACAGGGCAAGCGACAGAAAGACGGCGAACCAGCCGTCATGCTGATGGAAGCATCTCCTGAGCATCAGCCCCCCAGCGGAATGTCGGCATCCTGATCAGCCTCGCTGATGTCCGGCGTCTGGGCCGGCCAATGCAGGTCTGGCTCATCATCTCCAGCCGGGATATTGGCCTGTGGCGTGGCAGAACTGGTGCTGTTCGTTCTGCTGGAACC
Source organism: Parasaccharibacter sp. TMW2.1890 (assembly GCF_023337645.1). Taxonomy (NCBI): domain Bacteria; kingdom Pseudomonadati; phylum Pseudomonadota; class Alphaproteobacteria; order Acetobacterales; family Acetobacteraceae; genus Parasaccharibacter; species Parasaccharibacter sp. TMW2.1890. The sequence goes on from NZ_NWUV01000002.1 coordinate 266,491, forward strand.
ACTGCCGGAAGCAGAGCCCCCAGCCCCGCCCTTGCGGGACACGGAAATGCGTACATCCCCTTCAAAACAGGCATCTTCGTGAATGGCGCAGCCAGTCGGGCTGCCCATCTCGATCACACAGTCCGAAATACGGGCCCCGGCACCGGCAGAAAGCCGTGGCGTCGTGAAGGTCACCCCGGACACGCTGCCATCAATGACGATGGAGTCCGCCTCCACCTGACCATCTTTCATCACGCCTGTCTCCGTGACACAGAGATGCCCGGCCTGAAGCTCGACATTTTCCACCTCACCGGCGATGGTCAGCACACCCTCCAGCGTACCGCAGAGATGGTCGATGACCAGGCCGCCAGGAATGAAGCCTTCCGGCTGTTTTGAATCAGACATTCACTACCCCCTCACTTTTACACCGCCACAATGGCCATCGTAGCACAGACACCACAAGGATATTTTCAAGATAAAATCTTCATAACCTGAAAACATTCAATGTTCAAACCATGCTTCCATGACAACTCAGAATGGAAGAACACTGTCCAGCACTTTCTGCCCATAACGGGGCTGCTGATACTGCGAGAGCTGCCCCCGTCCGCCATAGGAAATCCGGGCCTCCGCAATGCGGTCATGTGTGACGATGTTGTCTTCCGAAATATCCTGCGGCCGCACAACACCACTGACCATGATCTGCCTCAGCTCGCCATTCACCCTGACCTCCTGCCGTGCGACGACGACAAAATTGCCATTGGGCAGAACCTGCGTGATGACACCTGCCAGCGTCAGCGTGACCGTATCGATACGCCTGATGGTCCCGGCCCCGTTATTGGAGCTGGAACTGTTGGTCTGAAGGGCATCAGCACTGGTCAGATGGGAGATGAAGCGGCCCTTGAAGCCGAAAAAACTTGGAATCCCGAAAGCCTCGGCACCACTGCCGGAGGCTGTCGTGTTATTGGTCACGTTGGCCGTATCTGCCACCTGGATTTTCACTGTCAGAAGGTCACCCGCCTGCGCAGCCCGCTGGTCCTTGAAGAACGCCCGACTACCCGGCCGCCAGAGGCTGCCCACTTCAGTCGGCGGAGCCTGAAGGGGCGGGGTTGGCATCGTCACGGGGCGGTAATCCGGGGCCAGGGTGGGGTCGGCCGTCCGTGTCATGCGGGGTGGATGTCCCAGCTCACTGAGCGTACCAGCGCCCATGCAGCCTGCCAGCCCGGCCAGGACCACAACGAGCCCCGCCATGCAGACACTCCTGTGAAGAAGATGGATCATGGATGGCTCCCGTCACCAAGCATCAGGCTGTTGATTCCCAGACGTTTCACTTCCTCCGAATCCGGCGGAATGGCTGTGGAAGAGGCATCAACCCGCACCTCGCCCGAAGCCGTGACCTTACCGATGAGGACCATCCGGCTTCCCAGATTCAGGGCATGGACGAACTGCCCGCTTCCACCATCCTCCAGCGCCCGGCCTGTGGCTGTCAGCCGGATGCCGGTGCTGTTGTAGCTGAGCAGGACAGGGTCCCCCCGATGCACGAGCACGGCCCGCCGCAGGTCCGTACCCTGCACGGGCTGTCCGGCCCCGACAGTGCGGACAAGTGCCATGCCGATCATCCGCTCCGGCTCCGGCAGAGAACGGGCAAGCGGTGGCACCGTACCTGAAAAAGCGGGGTCGATATGCATGTCGTCCGGCTGGATGATGTGACCGGACGGCAGGGCATGGTCATACACCATCACCGGCTGCACGGGACGGATGCTGCCCCGCAGCGGAAACCTGTCCGCCCCGGCGTCTCCTGCTGCATGAGCAGGCTGTACAGTTGCCGAGAAAAGACCGGTCTTATGATCCCAGTTCAGATTCAGGAGGGTTGCCGGGTCCTGTTCATTCTCACCGGCAACGAGAGGAGTAAAGCTGGTGACATCCACCACGACACTGCCCGTCTCACCATCCTGCGAAATGGCTTTGCGGACAAGAGCAGCATATTCGTCCCGGCCCAGCACATGCCCGGCCCGGGTCAGCGACAGACTGGTGGATGATGACTGGTCATCCCAGTCCACACCGTACTGGTCCGCCAGTGCAATGAGCTGACTGCCCCCGATGGTGATGGTCTTGCCCGGCGCAGGAGCCGGGCCAAGCAGCCGGTCCTGTCCGGCATCCAGCCCATCAAAAACATCGGACAGATAGACCGATGCACCATGCACCACACCGGAAGGTCGCAGAGTCGCCGCCATGGCCGTACTGGCAGCGGGCTCTCCAGCCAGCACAAACCCGACCGCCAGCCAGAAGCAGGCTGGCAGGAAGCTACGCCCGGTACCCCGGTATCCAATGCCAAGAAGTGCCATGCCGCCCGCCTTCAGCGCAGGTTGGTCAGGGTCTGGAGCATCTCATCAGAGGCGGTGATGCTTTTGCTGTTCATCTCATAGGCACGCTGCGCCGTGATGAGATCCGTGATTTCCGTCACCGCATTGACGGCTGATTCCTCGACAAACCCCTGACGGATGGTCCCGAAACCTGTTGTCTCCGGGTTGCCGATGATCGGGTCACCCGAGGACGTGGTCTCCGTAAACAGGTTCTGCCCCATGGCTGCCAGACCATTCTCGTTCTGGAAGGTCGTCAGCTGGATCTGCCCGGCCACCTGGGAGTTGGGCTGACCGGAGAGCGTGTACTGCACCTGCCCGGTCTGATCGATGGTGATGTTTTCGGCATTGTTCGGGATGGAGATGTTCGGTGTCAGCGGGTACCCGTCTGCCGTCACGATCGTACCATCCTGCGAGAGGGAGAATGTCCCGTCGCGGGTATAGGCATATTCCCCGTTGGGCAGCAGGATGCGAAAATAACCGCGGCCTTCCACGGCGAGGTCCAGCGCATTGCCGGTCTGGGACAGGGTTCCCTGCTCGTTGATGCGGTAAATGGCCGCCGTACGCACACCAAGCCCCACCTGAGCCCCGGCAGGCACACGGTACCCCGTGTCGGAACTCATCGTCCCGACACGACGCAGGTCCTGATAGATGAGGTCCTGGAATTCAGCCCGGCGGCGCTTGTACCCGGTTGTCGTCATGTTGGCGATGTTGTGGGAGATGGTCTCCACATTGGTGGACTGGGCCTGCATGCCCGTTGATGCAACATCCAATGATCTCAGCATAAATGAACATCCTCACGACTTGCCACAACCCACGCTCCCAGAAACGCAAGGCCACCCTGATGATGGCAGGCACCGAAACATTTTGACTGTGCCCTCCCATAAACCGACACGAAAAACATTATCAAGGTTAATTATCAGAATATGATATGAATTGAGCCGTTTGTTAATGTTCAAGCCCTATATTCTCTTCCAATAACCATGAACAAATGACATTATAACAAAACCTACCATGATATAGCCTTGAGGACAGTCTCCCATGGATGTGACCGGTTATCTCGCCCTTTCACGCATTGATGCGCTGACACGGGGGCTTGAGGTTACGGCCAACAATCTGGCCAACAGCAGCACGGATGGCTTCAAGGAACAGCGGGTTCTTTTCTCCGACTATCTGTCCCACCAGAAGGGCGATCAGCTGGCCAATGGCGAGAAGACGCTCTCCTACAACCAGGACAGATCCACCTATCTGGACACGCTACAGGGTGAGCTGCGCCAGACGGGAAATCCGCTGGACCTCGCCATAAACGGGCCGGGCTATTTCATGGTCCGCAGCCAGCAGGGAATCCGGCTGACCCGCAACGGCCAGTTCCACCGCAGTGAAGATGGCACTCTTGTCGATTCCCTGGGCAATGCCCTGCTGGACGACCAGCGCCAGCCCATTACCCTGACCCCTGATGATCAGGTGCTGCCCCTTGGCATCGGCTCTGATGGCATCATCTCGACAGAAAAAGGTGACATCACCCGCCTCGGCCTCTCGACAGTCGATAACCCCAATACACTCCATGCTGAGGGGAACCATCTTTTCAGGCCAGCCAACGAGAATGACCTCCGGGCCGTTCCTGCCCAGGAAATCCGGCAGGGAATGCTGGAATCCAGCAATGTGAACCCCGTGGAGGAAACCACGGCGATGATAAAAACCCAGCGGGAATATGATCTCAACTTCCAGCTGCTCCAGACCGAATTCACCCGCCGTCTGAACGCCATCGACAAGATTGCGACGGAAGTCACAGCCTAGCTGTTTTTGATCCAGATCAAGGACAAATCATCAAATACAGGCTTTCCATTTAACTTCCTGTAAACTCATGACCTTAGGATGGCCTTAGGGTGAGGTCGCCGGACCGTCATCCAGACCTGTCTGGCCTCGGCCAGTCCCTCATTCCGGAGAAAGACTGAAACCATGGATCTTGGCCTGTCCCTCAATATCGCCACGTCCGGCCTCAAGACGATTGAGAACGAACTCTCAACAGCCTCCAACAATGTCACGAACGCATCCACCCCGGGCTATGTGTCAGAGACTGCCAACACATCCTCGACGGTCGTCTCCGGCACTGGAGTCGGTGCGACTTCAGCGGCCAACCAGCTGAACATTTCCCAGCCTCTTCAGGATGCGCTCTACCAGCAGAATGCCCGTGTCTCCGGCCTGACGGCCACCAGCAACTCCCTTGCGGCCGTTTCTGCCGTACAGGGAACGACGACAGGCTCTGATGGAGCCAATACCATCGGCACGCTGACCAACAACCTCCAGAATGTCAGTACGGCCTTCATCAGCCTCTCCAACACACCGCAGAACAGTGCTTCGCAGCAGGGCGTGGTCTCGGCTGCGCAGACCCTTGTCAGCAACATCCATACCCTCTCTTCGGTCTATCAGGCCCAGCGCCAGGGCGCACAGGATGCCATCACCAGCACGGTCTCCGGCATCAATACGGACCTGACAACCATTGGCCAGATCTCACAGCAGATCATGCTGGCACGCAGCTCCCACGCTGACACGGCAGACCTCGCCAACAAGCGCCTGGAAGCCATGCAGAGCCTTTCCAGCAAGCTGGGTGTTACCTTTACCGAAAAACCGAATGGCGACATGCTGGTCAGCACGCAGGACGGCACACGCCTGCCAACCCGCCCGGATCAGGCCGGATTGCCCAACGGACAGTTCCAGGCGCCCACGGCAACATGGCCCCTCTCCACGAAGTCCCCTGCCACACTGACACCAAGCATGTATCACGCCACCGATGGCAGCGATCAGGGTGTTGCCGGTATCATGTTGGCCGGAAAAGACATCACCTCCCACCTGACCGATGGCACGCTGGGTGCCAACCTGACCCTGCGGGACCAGAGCTATCCACAGATGCAGGCGCAGCTCGATTCCTTCTCATACACGCTGATAAACCGCTTCAAGGCGGCCGGAGTGCCCCTCTTCACCAATGGCGGGACGCAGCCCCTCTCCAGCGATCCGACCAAAACAGCACCAGCAGGGCTGGTCGGGCTCTCCTCCAGGATTGCCGTCTCCACGGACTATCAGCAGACTCCGTCCCTGCTGACAGCCAACAGCGATGGTGGACAGACCAGCGCCCTCGCCAATGCCGTGCTGAACAAAGCCATGGGCAGCGCCAGCGCCAGCACATCCGGCTCCCTGGCGGCACCCTCCACCTCTCTCGGGCCAGATGGCACACAGGCCACGGGCTATGACGGCACGCAAGGGCTTACACAGCTGGCAACCTCCCTCACCAGCAGCCAGGCCGGGGTGATCAGCCAGAACAGCAGTGACCTCTCCACGGCAACATCCATCAAGACATCCCTCACGACAAAGGTTGCCGATGTCTCTGGTGTGGATGTCAACAGCCAGATGTCCGCCATCGTGTCCCTGAAAAACTCTTACGCAGCCAATGCCAAGGTCGTCTCCATGGTGCAGTCCATGTTCAGCACGCTGCTGGATGCCGTCCACTGACGGACTGCCCCCACATGGCAGCCTGCCCGGCAATGAAACCGGGCAGGCCCTACCCTGACCTGCCCCCCTCACCCTACAGACCATCACAGGAGTGCCACCCATGAGCATGAATGTCAGCCAATATGGCGCCGCCGGTGCAAACCTGATCCTCAACACAGGCATCAGACAGATTGAATCCGAGCAGACAGACATTGCGTGGCAGACCTCACAGGGGACGACATCGTCCAGCATTTCCGGGTTGGGCAGTGACCGGCAGACCATCCTGTCCCTCAGCCCGAAACTGGCCGAGCTGACGGGCTATCAGAGCAACCTGTCTTCGGTACAGAACCGCCTCTCTCTCAGCTCCACAGCCCTCAAGCAGGTCACTGATCTGGCACAGTCCCTCAACTCCCAACTGCTGAGCATGCTCTCCTCTGAGGGCGGAGAAAAAGCATCCACCACAACCGCAGCTGACAGCGCCCGGACAGGGCTGGGCAGCCTGGGAACGATCCTCAACACATCCGATGGCAGCAGCTTCATCTTTGCTGGACAGAACACATCCACAGCGCCCGTCACCTCCCCCTCAACACTGAATGACAGCACGCTGGCCCATACCATCTCCCAGATCGTTTCCGGCCTGAAGGACGGCAACAGCGGGACAGTCTTCAGCCAGGCCACCGCCGCCAGTGCGGACAACAGTGCCAGCATGAGCGTCTTCTCTCAGGCTCTGTCACAACCTGCCGAACAGGCAGGGGCTCTTCAGGCTTCCGCCATCATCGGGCCGGACGGCTCCACCGTCCAGACCGGCCCGGTCGCCACGCAGGGCGGGCAGGCCAGCAGCACGTCCACCGGCTCCCCCATCCGGGACCTCATGCGGGACATGATGATCATGACGTCCATGAAGGGAATGGACACGACCACACCCGGCTTCACCAATCTCGTCCGCCAGCTGCATACCTCACTGGGAACAACAGCCAACCAGCTCATCGACATGAACACCAGCGTCGGCGTGACGCAGAACACCCTGACACGCCAGCAGGGCATCTATTCCAGCCTTCAGCTGATGGTGAAAGAACAGCTCTCCAACGGCCTGAACGTCAATCTGGCCGAGGTGGCCACACGCTCCTCGGACCTCAGCCTCCAGCTGAAGGCCTCCTTCTCGCTCATCGCCGACATGAAGAACATGTCTCTGGCGGACTATCTCTGACCGTACCTTCCAGCACGATACCAGCCTGATGACGGGCCGTCTTCCACCGGGAGGCGGCCCGTTCTTTATCCCAGCCTGTACGGAATGCCCCTCCATTTATGGAAAATAAGGCAAGCTTTGCGCAGGATCCTTCTACCGCTGCGCCATGATGAAACCCTAGAAAAAGACTGTAACACCAGACCAGACGAGGCGTTGAACCGCATCAAGGTCACTATGGAGACAGTCATGCAACATACTGGAAAAACAGACATATCCCATGACATCCTTCTGTCCGCCTACCGGCGCATGAAGACGATCCGTACGTTCGAGAACCGTCTGCATGAGGACTTCAAGGCTGGCATCGTCCCGGGCTTCACCCATCTCTATGCGGGACAGGAAGCAGTAGCCGTCGGCATTTGCAGCCATCTGACCGATCAGGACCAGATCGCCAGCACCCATCGTGGCCACGGCCACTGCATCGCCAAAGGTGTCGATGTCATGGCCATGATGAAGGAAATTCACGGGCGGCAGGGCGGCATCTGCAAGGGCAAGGGCGGCTCCATGCACATTGCCGACCTGAGCAAGGGCATGCTGGGGGCCAATGGCATCCTTGGGGCCGGGGCTCCACTGGCCTGTGGTGCCGCCCTCGCCGACAGGCTGGAGGGCAAGGGCCATGTTGCCGTCGTCTTCGGTGGTGATGGCGGCGTGAATGAAGGAGCCGTGCTAGAGAGCATGAATCTGGCCAGCGTCTGGAAGCTGCCCCTGATGTTCGTCGTGGAGAACAACGGTTATGCCCAGTCCACACCACAGCACAGGACAACCTCCGTCAGCAGCTATGAGGACCGGGCCAGAGGCTTCGGCATGCCTGCCGTCACGGTGGACGGGCTGGATTTCTTCGCCGTCTACCGTGCTGCCGGGGAGCTTATCGCCAGAATGCGGGCCAGAGGCGGACCTGTTCTTCTGGAATGCCGGACCGTCCGTTTCTACGGCCATTTTGAGGGAGATACCCAGCGTTACCGCCCTGCCGGAGACGTGAAGAACGCCTGGGAGGAACGGGACTGCCTGCGCCGCTTCGCCCAGACATCAGGCCTCAGCCCGGCGGAACTGGAAGCAGTGGACCGGGACGTGGAGCAGCTGGTCGATGCTTCCGTGCAGGAAGCCCTCAAGGCCCCGCACCCTGCCCTGAATGAACTCCATGACGGCGTGTACGTCTCCTGTTGAACCCATCATCTGAAGGAAAATCTGTCATGACCAGACATGTCTCGCTGAAATCAGCCATCAACGAAGCTCTGGATCAGGAAATGGCCAGAGACCCGAAACTGCTCATCTTCGGGCAGGACACCGCCGGTGGTGTCGATGCTGGGGGAGAAACGGATACATGGGGTGGCGTGCTTGGTGTCACCAGGGGGCTCTATACCCGCTATGGTGACCGAGTGATTGATGCGCCCCCCACCGAGATGGCCTATGTCGGGGCTGCCGTCGGGGCCGCCCTCTCCGGCTTCCCCGTCGTGGCGGAAGTCCCGTTCATCGACTTCATGGGGGTCTGCTTCGACCAGCTGCTGAACCAGGCTGCCAAGATGCGCTACATGTTCGGCGGCACGGCCGAAATCCCGCTTGTCGTCCGCACGATGGTCGGGGCAGGCATCAATGGTGCGGCGCAGCACTCCCAGATGCTGACGGCCATGTTCACCCACATTCCGGGCCTGAAGGTCGTCTGCCCCAGCACGCCGCATGATGCCAAGGGGCTGATGATCGAGGCCATCCGGGACCGGGGCCCCGTGATCTTCTGCGAGCCGAAATATCTCTATGAGACGACCGGCCCCGTTGCCGAGGCTCCTTACGCCATTCCCTTCGGGCAGGCCCATCTCGCCAGGGAAGGACATGACGTCTCCATCGTCACCTACGGGCCCATGGTCCCCCGGGCACTGGAGGCCGCCACCCGGCTGGCGGAAACGGGAATCGAAGCCGATGTCATCGACCTGCGGACTCTCTCCCCGCTGGACATTGCCACGGTCCTGAAGTCCGTACAGAAAACAGGTCGGCTTGTAGCGGCTGATGAGGCCCATCCCCGCTGCAACATGGCCACCGACATCGTGGCGCAGGTCACCGGGCAGTGCTTCACCAGCCTGAAAGCCGCCCCGCAGATGGTCAGTGCCCCACACACGCCCGTGCCCTTCTCGCCCGTGCTGGAGAAAGCCTACATCCCCGGTGCGGAGCAGATCATGGCCGCCGTGACCCGGATCATGGCATGAACAGGCATGGGAACAGTCAAAAGCAAGGAGTCCTCAGAAATGACTACCAGACACCATGTCTCACAGGCCACCATCACCTGTGAGGCCGCCAACAGCCTCGTGCAGGCTGTCCTCAAAGAAGGAGCTGCACAGAAGATTCCCGTTTCTGTCGCCATCATGGATGCAGGCGGGCATCTCCAGGCCTTTGCCCGCCATGATGGAACAGCCTTCCTGACGGTCGAGATCGCCATCGACAAAGCATGGACGGCCTGCTCCTTCGGTCAGCCGACCCATGTCTGGAACCAGCTCGTGCAGAACCCCCACATGGCCCCCCTCGCCAGCAGACCCCACCTTGTGGCCGTAGGCGGTGGATGCCCCATTTTTGCCGGGGGGCAGCTGATCGGCGGCATTGGCGTCTCCGGCGGTACCTACGAGCAGGACCGGGACCTGGCTGAAAAGGCCCTGAACAGTCTGGGATTCGAGGTCGCCTGAAAACCACTTCCATCCCTGCCAGACAGGCCATCTCTCCAACCGGAGGGATGGCCTGTCTGCCTGTTGCACGGCCAGGACAGCCCAAACCATCACAACGGCCTCTTTTCTCCCTCATGCATATTGGTTAATAAATAACTTACAAACTTTCTTTAAGAAAATCAGAATGTTCATGGACGTACAATCACTTTCAGCGGATCGGACGGCCCTTTCATGAAGGCCCACCTCACTGTTGCGACGGGCTTGGATGAAAACAACCTCATTCCTGCTCTGGTCACCATACAGTCCACCATCAGCAATGCGCAGGACAAGTCCCGCCTGTCTTTTGCCCTCTTCCATACGGGACTCGATGACCATGTGAAACAGCTGGTAAAAGGGCTGCTCAACTCGTATGGCGTCGCTTTCTCCCTCATCAACATGCCCGGCATCCTTTCCGGCTTCACCTACAAAGACACCATCTGCACCCACCGTCTTTATCCCCTGCTCATTCCCCAATATTTCACATCACGAAATTTCGTACTCAGCATCGGGGCAGGTTCACTCATCCGGGGGGACATTCTGTCCCTTCTGTCCGATTTCCCTACCGGAGCAAAGATCGGGGCTGTCCGCTGCATGTATCATGCCCTCATGGACCAGCCCGACTCCGGGCCTGTCAGGTCGGAGCACCATTTCAGCCGCAACCTGCTTCTCTTCAACCGGCAGGCCATCTCCCCGGAGGAAGGGCAGGCCTGCATCCAGCTGCTGGACGAAGAATGGCCGGGACGGGACGAAACCATCCTTAACTACCTCTTCCGCCACGCACTGCACCTGTTCCCGCAGTCATGGAATCTCCAGATGCCGCTCTTCCAGCAGCCGGATGAGGCCTTCATCCCTTCCATACGGACAGCCATTACCTCCGCCCGCAACAACATGAACCTCGGCCAGTTCGCCAGCCATCTCGACCCTAATGACATGACAGCAGCCCTGGAGCAGACCAACATCCACGCCCGGGATTACAGAAAGATCGCAGCCTCCCTCATGCGTCAGATACAGGACAGGATGCCACCTCTCCTCTTCGACCCCATATGGACCGCCTTGCAGAACATTACATGATCCCTGCCACTGTCCGACCCATCCCCTGACGCACGCAAGTTGTCCCACATCATGCAGACCATTCCCATCGTCATGTCGCTGAATCAGGCGTATGTCGTCCCCGCCATCGCCACGATACGGTCCGTTCTCAACTCGATATCCGACAGGAACCGCATAGAATTCGTCATCTTCCACAAGGAGCTCTCACCAGCTGCCATCAGGATCATGACCACTCTGGTGAACGATTCGGGGAGACGGATCACCTTCATCAACGTGCAGGAGCATTTTGCAGGCCATAACCTGAAAAAAGAAGAAATGTACCATGCACTGCTCATACCGGGACTGATGGCAGGGCATGATTTTGTCTTTTTCCTTGATGCCGACATGATCGTGACGGGCGATCTGCTGTCTCTCATCCACGCCATGCCCGCAGACAAGAAAATAGGGGCTGTCCGCTGCTTCTTCCGCAACACCATCCTGCCTCCCAACGTACCCCGCCCCCTGCATGATCAGACACTCAGGACTGGCCTGAAGGACACAAGCCGGTATTTCAATGCCGGTCTCATGCTCTTCAACATGAAAGCCATAAGACCAGAGGATGGCAGACGCTGCCTCCAGCTCATCTCCCGCAGGTGGAAGGGCCATGCCGAAAGCATCCTCAATGTCGTTTTCCATGATTCCGTGCAGTTTTTTTCAGTCCGCTGGAATTACGCCATGACGCACATCGCCAAGGATGTTGTCCCCTTCCAGCCGGAGATACGGAAAGATGTCGAAGAGAGCAGACTGGACATCCAGGTCCAGCATTTCCTTTTCCTCTCCAAGCCGTGGCTACCCAAGGCCGAGCACGCCCTCTTCCTGAAGGAAGGAGACTGCCCGGAATTCAGATACCATGTGCAGAATTACAAAAACGCTCTGGCTGCCGTCATGAAGGATATTTCTCATGTGGCACCCCGCCTTCTGTGCGGGGCCTCATGGGAGATGACGGAACGCCATCTGGACCCCGAGGAGAAAGCCCTTCTGGCATAAAAAAACGCCACCGTAAAAATACGGTGGCGTCTGGCACATGGTCGCCCGAAGGCTCCGGCCCAACAACAGGGCCGGATACTTCCCCTTACTGGAACAGGGACAGAATGTTCTGGGACTGACCGTTGGCGATGGAGAGGGACTTGATGCCCAGGGACTGCTTGGTCTGCAGGGATGTCAGCTTGGCAGACTCGGCAGACATGTCAGCATCCGTCAGAGCGCCGGAAGCAGCTGTCAGGGAGTCGGAAGACTTCTGACCATAGGAGCTCATGGAGTCGATGGTCTGCTGGTTGGAACCGAGATCAGACGTGACGTTCGTCATGGCAACGATGGCCTTCTGAACACGCCCGATCATGTCGGCAACAGCCTTCTTCGGATCGCTGGAGCTGTCAGCCAGGGAAGCACCCGTGGCGCTGGCGTTCAGGAAGACGTTGGAGGTCGGGTCAGAACCGGCCACACCATTCGTTGTCAGGCCCAGAACGTCGGTCAGGGTCGCACCCTTGGCACCTGTCGTGGCGGAAACGAGGGCGCCATAGCCGCTCAGTGTCTGTGTATCACCCTGGAGACCCGTAACGAAGGTCAGGCTGCTGGCCGTGATGCCCAGACCATCAGCTGTACCACCTGTCGTACCACCAGCCAGCAGGTTGATCCCCTTGGTCGTGGCGTTACGGGCGATGGTGTCAATGCTCTTCATGTAACCTGTCAGCTCCTTGTCGAGCTGGCCGAGGGAAGAAGAGTTGCCCAGGTTGTTACCGACAGTGGTCACAGCGTTCTGGACGTTCTGAAGGATGTTGATGATGCTGTTGGCAGCAGAGTTTGTGGAGCTGACAATCTGGGAAGCGTAGCTCAGGCCATCATTGACAGCGCTCTGGCCGGCAATGTCACCACCGATCTGGGAGGAAATGCCAAAAGCAGCCGGATTGTCGGAAGCATTGGCGACCTTCTTGCCGGTGGAGACGGCATTTTCCGTCTTGGCCAGATCGCCCTGTGTGGTGTTCAGTGTTTCCAGAGCAACCATGGAAGACTGGTTGGTATTGATGGAAAGACTCATGGTCTTCTCTCCTTGCACATCTGTATAGAAAACAACGAACTCATCGTTGACAGATGGATAGAAACACAGAACCCTTACATGTTTCTTACAGAGGACATTTCAAAATGACAGGCATGGAAAAATACCTGTCTTAACCATCGGCCTCATTCTGCCTCATATAAGGCCTTGGGCTACGCAGGCGGCCCGGAACCGGCATGACAATCTCATCGGAGAAATGCGGGGCAGAATCGCCCTCAGCCGGGGCAGGCCCAGCGGCGGCCCTGCTCTGTTCCAGCGCCTTCTTCTGCATTTCCAGCTGTTCTTCCAGCTGTTGCAGCATGGCCTGTGCCGACTCCACGGCCTGGTTCAACCCGGCCTCCTGCTTTTCCGACCGCTCCAGAACACCAGAAAGCGAATCGGCAGTCTCCTGCGTCATCTTCTGCTGGTCCATCAGGTCCTCTTCAGCATTGCGGGCACGCTCCAGCAGGACAGACAGGCGCCTGTCCCCCTGGGTGACCTCATGCCGGACCCGCTCGAACATATGGTTCATCTGTTCTGTCGAAGCATCAAGCGTGGCCACCATCTCATTCAGTGCCGTATAGGAATCCCGGATGACCCCAAGCCGCCGGACAATGAGACGGGAGCTGACAATCCCGGCTATCAGGACGACCATCAGAAGAATCTCGATGATGAGCTGGCTATTTTTCAGAAGCATGATGTCCCCTCTGCTCTGCTGACTGCTGATCCACCGAAGCAGAACCAAGAGACGCCAGCAGTTCCGGCGTCAGATCTTCCTCCAGCGGGATGAGGCGCTGGTCTATCCGAACAGCCTGCATCCGATGCAGCCGCCCCAGCGTGCCCTCAAAAATTGGCGTTCCGTCACATTCCATCCGCACACGATGCGGCGCTTCGCCCTTGCTGGGCAGATGGAGGACACTACCTTCCTTCAGCTCCAGAATCTGGGAAAGCGGGAAAGACGCCGTCTCAAACACGGTGGAAACGGTCACGCTCGTTTCCATGATTTCGGAAATGAGATGATTCTCCCATATGGAGTCATTGCCGAAATTGTCCCCCATGAACTGCTGGGAGAGTTTCTCTCTTACCGGTTCCAGCGTGGCATAGGGAATGACGATATCCATGTCCCCGCTCCTGTCGCCCATATCAATATGGAAGCGGGCCGCAATGGCCGCATTGGAGGGCCGGGCAATCACCGCCAGGCTGGAGCTGATCTCCAGCCGCTCGAAAGAGAGATCCACCTTGCCCACTGGCGCAAAAGCCTCGGAGAGATCCGCCAGCGTAATGACAATCAACTTCTCTATGAGGGCTCTCTCCAGAGCAGTGTGGGGCCGATTCTCTATGATCTTGGGTCCACCACCGCGCTCTCCGCCCATCAGGATGTCCACGATGGAATAAGACAGCGACGAATCCACAACAACCAGACCATAATTGCGCCACTGCTCTGCCCGGAAGACGGAAAACAGGGAGGAAGACGGCACTTCTCCCATATAGTCCCCAAAACGCAGGGACCGCATGTTCTCCATGGTGATGTCGACATTGTCGTTGGTAAAACCACGCAGGGTCGAAGAAAGGAAACGCACCAGCCGGTCAAACACGTTCTCCAGCATGGGCATACGCTCATAGGCCACAAAACCGGCCTTGATGATGCGCTCCATCCCGCTCTCTTCCCGCATGGCAGAACCGGAAAATGCATTGCCGAGCATGGCATCAATGGCAGACTGGTCCAGCGCATGGCCATCCGCCTCACCATCATCCCCCCCATGCGCAGCGACCCCGGAGGAGGATGTTCCTTCCTCTTCCGGGGCTTCAGTCCGTGCAGCATTGTCTTCTGTATCCGGGCCGGGCTGTTCCGCTCCCTGCCCTTCTGTCAGGTCAGGCTGGTCAGCCTGTGCCTGCTCCTCTTCATCCGCCATTGGGTCCAAATCCACCTTACTGGGTTAGAAGTTCCGTAATGTAAATGTTCGTGACATTCAGCGGGGCAAACGCCACACGCAGGCGCCTCAGCAGGGCCTCACGCAGGCGATAGAAGCCACTGCCATGCAGGTCCTGCGGGCGGCTTTCGTGCAGATAGGTCTGGAAAATGTCCTGCACCTCGGGAATACGCCCCTGAAGAGCTGCCAGTGTCTCAGCTCCCTCCACCTCGACACTGGCTGTCATCTTTACATAGACCGTCCGCCCGGCCCCGTTATCCAGATTGGCCGTGGCAGAGGGAACCGACAGAAGGAGGCGATGTGAGCCCGCCTCCCCGCCTTCCGCTGCGGCAACCTTGGGGGCAGGCTTCCCGCCACCGCCGAATGGTGGAAGATGGGCCTGCCAGGCACCCACGCCCCCACCTATCAGCAGCAGAGGCACGGCAGCCATGATGGCCATTTTCTTCCTGGACATGCCCTTCCTGCCATCAGCCGAAGCGGCTGTACCATCACCTCCGGCGTCTGGACTGGTCTCATCACTCATGACGCTGCGCTCCGTTATCAGTCCTGATGAACCGGCTGTCTGGCGGCTTTCTCCACAGTGCGACGGCTTTCCGCCTCGCCTGCCATGGCTGTCACACCCAGACCCGCCGATACGGGCATGCTGGCCTCACGGATGGCCTGCTGGACAGGGTTGCACTCATCCTCGGCACGGGCACCCAGCGGCAGGAAGGCTTCCTCATTCAGCCGATACCCCATGCCCCAGCTCGTGATGAAGGGCTTCTGGATACCTCTTGCCCGCAGCTTCTGACGGATGCGGCAGACCATGACATCGATGGTCTTGCTGATGGGCTTCTCCCGCCCGGCATACAGGGTGGACAGGATGGCGGCCTTGTTCAGCAGGCTACCCCGACGACGCACCATGAGGGACATGATGTCATATTCACCCTGTGTCAGCGGCAGGAGGTCATCATCCACCAGCACCTCACGGGTGTCTTCCTTCACCGTCAGACGGCCGACCGTGATGATCTGGCTGGTCACGCCATGATCCATGACACGCCGGACAATCGCCTTCAGCCGGGCCAGCAGTTCTACCGGCCCTACCGTGATGGGCACGCAGTCATCAGCACCAGCGGCAAGGGCCTCGGCCACGTTGTGGGCTGTCAGATTCCGGGCAATGACCAGAATCGGCAGGCTGAAGCGGTTGTTGCGAATCGTTCTGATCAGAAGCGGATCCGGGTTGGTCTGCTGGATGACGGCCACATCGGACTGATCATTGCGCAGGGCGCTCAGCACGCCTTCCCTGCCAGAAATGCGCAGAAAGATTCCTCCTTCAGAAACCGCTTCAGAAAGAGTGGAGCAAGGCCGTCCGTCCATATTCTTTGGACTATCACCAACGCAGATCAACCTCATGGAAGTTTTCCTTTTCTTCATCGTTTCGTACTCCTCATTATCAAGACATAATGCTAACGCGACATTAAAATATCCTTCCATCTTTTAAATGCAATCAAAATATTCCTTTAAATTCGTTAAAATGCTGCCACAAAGCCCATGAGATTATGGCAATTCCATGTCCTTTTACAAAGCACTAAAGGCCATTTTCTCCCCTTGACACCAGCGGTTCCGATTAATGAACTGGACATCTTCACAACCCTCATGAAAGTCCCCCAATGACCCACATCCACCTCATCAACGGGGCGAAACCTTTTGCCCACTCTGCCGGAAAACTGAACCAGACCCTCCAGAATCTTGCCGCAACCTGCCTTCAGGAACACGGTTTGTCCGTCAGCCAGACCGTCATTGATGAAGGCTATGATGTCGAAAGCGAGATCCGGGCGATCCAGAAAGCGGACATCGTCATCTACCAGTTTCCGGGATGGTGGATGGGCACGCCGTGGCCTCTGAAAAAATATATGGATGAGGTTTTCACACAGGCACATGGCCTTTTTTACAGCAATGATGGCCGCAGCCGACACGATCCCTCAAAGCGTTATGGCTCTGGTGGCCTGCTACAGGGCAAACGCTTCATGGTATCCACCACGTGGAATGCCCCACTTGAAGCCTTCGAAGACAGGGACCAGTTCTTCGGCGGCGGTGGTATTGATGCCGTGCTTTTCCCGTTCTATCGGGCCCATGCCTTTCTCGGCATGGACCGCCTGCCCACCTTTCTGGCAACGGATGTCATGAAGAACCCGGATGTCCCAGCCATGGAGGCTGCCTACCGGCGGCATATCGAGCAGGTCATCATCATGGCCTGACCGGCTCCACGGGTCAGGAACAACCGGCACAGAGAAAGACTGCACCATGCCACAGGACCGACTCGCCGCCCTCCAGGCGGCTGTCAGCCGCCACTGCCCGGAAAAAGTCACCCATACGGCTTTCGACTTCCTGACCCTCTATCGCACCGGGACCGTGACCGATCCCGTTCTGGTCGTTTACGAACCCCGCATCTACATCGTCGTGCAGGGGCAGAAAATCCTTCACCTCCATGACCAGCCCCTGCCCTATGGAGAAGGCGAGTATCTGATCTCCACACTGGACCTGCCCGTTTCCGGCCAGATCACCAGGGCCTCGGCGGAAAGACCCTATCTGGCCCTGTGCATCAGCTTCTCCTCCACGGAGATGAAGCAGCTCCTCCGGGAGAGCCAGTCCGCCCTCAGCCGTCAGACCCGGAAACTGGCCCTCCGAAAAGAGAACAGCTCTCCCATATCCGCCATGGGCGTAAGCCGGATCACCGACGACCTGCTGGATGCCCTGCTGCGCCTGGTAGGGCTGCTCGCCCGGAATAGCGATCAGAAATTTCTGGCGCAGCTCTACAAGAAGGAGCTCCTCTATCTCTTTCTTCATGGCCAACAAGGCCATGTCCTTCAGGAAACGGCGCACCTCCAGAGTGACCTCTCCCGCATCAACAGGGCCATCATCCATCTGCGCCACCATTTTCAGGAACGGTTCGAGATCGGCACGCTGGTGAAGATCGCCGGGATGGGCCAGTCCAGCTTCTACAAACGCTTCGGAGAGCTGACAGGCATGACGCCCGTCCAGTACCGCACGAAGCTGCGCCTGCAGGAAGCACGCCGCCTCATGGTGCATGAAGAGATGAGCGCTGCCAGCGCAGGCTTTCAGGTAGGATATGACAGTCCCTCCCAGTTCAGCCGTGAGTACAGGAAAACCTTCGCCCGCCCGCCCCAGGCCGACCTCCAGCACATCCGCCGCATGGGCGTGGATGCCTATACGGCCCAGCATGAAGATGTGTGGTTCTGAAGCAGACCTGCCATCCCTCCTGAAAGATTGAACAGAAGGTTAACGTTCCATAGGCTCGCAGCTGGCCCGTTCAATCGCCGCTCTTCAGGGAAGGATGATCCCATGCGCACCATTGGCTTTGCCTGCACCTCTGCCGAGGCCCCTCTCGCCCCCCTCCATTTTGACCGCCGCAATCCCCGCCCCAATGACGTGGTGATGGAGGTCCTCTATTGCGGGGTCTGTCACTCCGACCTGCACTGGGTGCGCAATGACTGGGGCCATACGCCCTATCCGGCCATTCCCGGCCACGAGATCATCGGCCGCGTGCTGGAGGTCGGCCCGGAGGTGACCCGCCACAAGGCCGGGGACATCGTTGCCGTCGGCTGCATGGTGGACAGCTGCATGACATGTGACCAGTGCCGCAAAGGTGAGGAACAGTATTGCCGGGAGGACAGGAAATATCCCATCGGCATGAATGGGGTCTATGGTGGCATTGATGCCGTGGACGGAACTCCCAACATGGGCGGCTATTCCAAGCACCTCGTCGCCCGGCAGGAATTCGTCCTGAAAGTGCCAGCAGGGCTGGATGCCTCCAGGGCGGCACCGCTGCTCTGTGCTGGCATCACCACATGGTCCCCCCTGCGGACATGGCGTACCGGGCCCGGATCACGGGTTGCCGTCATCGGCCTTGGCGGGCTGGGCCAGATGGCCGTGAAGCTGGCTTCCGCACTCGGGGCGGAAGTCACCGTCCTTTCACGCAGCGGGAAGAAAAAACAGGAAGCCCTCGCCCTGGGGGCAGACAGCTTCCTCGCCTCTGGCGATGAAAAGGCCATGCAGGAAGCGGCCAGCCGTTTTGACCTCATCATCGACACCATACCGGTGGAGCATGACATCAACCCCTACCTGTCCCTGCTGGATGTGGACGGCACGATCTCCCTTGTCGGGCAGGTCGGCCCCATACCGGCACTCTCAACCCTGCCGCTGGTCTATGGCCGCCGCAACATCACCAGCTCGCTCGCCGGAGGCATCCGTGAAACGCAGGAGCTTCTGGACTTCTGTGCCCGCAAAAACATCCTGCCCGACACGAAGACCATCGCCATGCAGGACATCAACGAGGCCTTCCGCCAGCTGGAACAGGGCGACACGCACTACCGCTTCGTGATCGACATGACCACACTGAAGACCGACTGACCGACCACCCCCGCCGGGACCGAACCCCGGCGGGGCCACCCCGTCACGCTCCGGCCAGCACCTCCCGCAGATACGGCCCTGTCCGGCTTTCAGGGTTCCTGACCACCTCCCCCGGCGGGCCGGAGGCAATGATCTTCCCGCCCTTCTCCCCACTACCGGGGCCAATGTCGATCACCCAGTCACTCGCCGCCGCCACACGCATGTTATGTTCGGTCACAACCACGCTGTGCCCCTGCTCCACCAATGTCTGGAGCTGGCCCAGCAGCCTGTCCGTATCAGAGGGATGCAGGCCGGTCGTGGGTTCATCCAGAACATACAGCATGGGGGCGGGCCGCCGCTTCTGCAGTTCCGTTGCCAGCTTGAGCCGCTGCGCCTCACCGCCGGACAGTTCCGGTGCAGGCTGGCCAAGACGGAGATAGCCAAGGCCGGACTGCTCCAGCGTTTCCAGCCCGCGGGCCAGTGCCCCTTCTCCAGCAAAGAAGGTACAGGCCTCCTCAACGGTCATGGCCAGAACGTCGGCAATGTTCTTCTCCCGCAGCGTGATGGCCAGCACCTCATCCCTGTAGCGTGCCCCGTGACAGACCGGACAGGGAGCCTCCACACCGGGCATGAAGAGAAGACCGACCGAGACCGTCCCCAGCCCCTCACAATGCGGGCACCGTCCCTTGGCCACATTGAAGCTGAAGCAGCTTTCATCCAGCTTCGCCCTGCGGGCGGCTTCCGTTGCGGCGAAGAGCCTGCGTATCTGGTCAAAAATGCCCGTATAGGTCGCCAGATTGGAGCGTGACGTCCGCCCGATGGGCTTCTGCGTGATGATGGCCAGACGCCGGACATGCTCCAGCCCTGCCACGATACGCCCTTCCGGCTGGGCCTCCACGGCCTCGTCCGCCAGAGGCGTGGTGTCGTCACCATCCTGCGGTTCGTCCGCTTCCTCGACCTTCTGGCCCAGCGCACGCCCCAGAAGGCTTACCAGAGCCTGACTGACCAGACTGGACTTGCCGGAACCGGAAACACCCGTCACGCTCACCAGAACACCCAGTGGCAGCTTCAGGGACAGGTCCTTCATGTTCCGCCATGTGATGCCCTCAAGCTGGAGCCACCGCTCCACCTGTCGGCCGGGACCACGCTCCAGAGGCGGCGGGGCAAAGAGATAAGGCCTTGTGCGGGAGGCCTCCACCTGCCGCAGGCCATCCGGCGGGCCACTGTAAAGAACCTGCCCGCCATGGCTGCCCGCACCGGGACCAATATCCACCAGCCAGTCCGCCCGCCGCATGACGACAGGATCATGCTCCACGACCAGCAGGGAGTTTCCGGCCCGGGGCAGACGGGCCAGCACGTTCAGCAGGGCCTCGATATCCGCCGGATGCAGTCCGGCGGCGGGTTCATCCAGCACGTAGGCCACGCCAAACAGGGCGGAATGGACCTGCGTCCCCAGCCGCAGACGCTGATATTCGCCGGGGGAAAGACTGTCCACGGTCCGGTCCGTCTGAAGATAGCCCAGCCCCAGCTCCAGCAGTATCTCCAGCCGCCGGAGCAGGGCCGTGCCGATTTCCTCAATCACACGCCCCTGCGCATCATCCCGCCGCTCTCCTGCCAGCTGGTCTTTCAGCACGGCATGAAGCCGTTCCAGCGGCAGGTGAGACAGGGCCGCAATATCCTGCCCCGCAAACGTCACGGCCAAGGCTTCAGGCTTCAGACGGGCACCGTGACAGACCGGGCAGCGTGTCGCCTGCATGAAGGTCGCCGCACGGGCACGCATCTTCGCACTCTTTGAGCCGTGAAAACTCTGCATCACATGGCGGCGTGCGCTGGCGAAGGTGCCCTGATAGGTCGCCGGCTCTCCCCGCTTCATGGCCGCCTGACTCTCGGCATAGTTCAGACCCCGGTAGATCGGTTCTGTCGGGGTTTCATCCGTGTACAGAATCCAGTCCCGTGTTTCCCTGGGCAGGTCCTGCCACGGCGTGTCCAGATCGACCCCACGCATCATGAGGATGTCCCGCAGGTTCTGCCCCTGCCACGCACCGGGCCATGCGGCCACGGCCTTTTCCCGCAGGGTCAGCGTCGGGTCGGGCACCATCTTTTCTTCCACGACGTCATAGAGCCATCCCGTGCCCTGACAGCGTGAACAGGCCCCCTGCGGCGTATTGGCGGAGAAATCGTCACTCTCCAGCATGGGCGCACCAGCCGGATACGTCCCTGCCCGGGAATAGAGCATACGCAGCAGATTGGAGAGGGTCGTCACGCTGCCCACGGATGACCGGCTGCTCGTGCCCGCCTGCTGCTGAAGGGCGATGACGGGCGGCAGCCCTTCGATGCTGCGGATTTTCGGTGGAGGCAGCTGATGGAACAGCCGCCGTGCATAGGGAGCGACCGTCTCCAGATACCGCCGCTGCGCCTCGGCATAGAGCGTCCCGAACGCCAGGGACGACTTGCCCGACCCGGACACACCGGTAAACACCACCAGACAGCCCCGTGGAACCTCCAGCGAGACATCCTTCAGGTTATGCTCCTGTGCGCCTTCCACACGAATCATGCCGTGCGGCTCCGATCCATGACTTTGCAGGGAACTGACATGATGATCTGATGATGATGTTCCGGCCATGACAGCCTCCCGACCGTTCGTTAGCAGAGTGGCAAGATTAGCATATCTTACACCGGCCTCATGCCTGCAAAATGACGCCCAGCTTCGTGCCTGGACATCTTTTTTCTCCTACCTTCGGCACAAAAAGGTAAAGTTTACACTGTTAAGGAATACCTCACCGAATGACTGACGATTACGAATGGGCTGGTCCGAATGCCAACATAGCCAAGGTGCTTGATAAATACTGTTACGGAGCCAGCAGACCTCCCTTCGCACTTATGCTGGATGGCGCATGGGGCTGTGGCAAAACGTGGTTCATAAAACGCTTTTTTGAAGAAAAGAAAAAAAACCGCATATCAGACAAAGAACTGGGCATGATCTATGTATCCCTTTACGGGATTCAGGACGCCGAAGAAATTACCAAAGCCATCTATGCGGCCATGCATCCCATACTGGGAGGCAAGATAGGAGAGCTTGGAAAAGTCGTTTTCAAAGGACTTCTGAAAAGCACACTGAAGATTGACCTTCATCATCTGGAAAACGGAAAGGCTGACCTGTCAGCTGTTCTGGGGATTCCGGACAATACAGGAAACAAAGACAGGATATTCAGAAACCGCATTCTCGTCTTCGATGACGTGGAACGTGCAAAAATGCCCGTATCCGACATATTGGCCCTCGTACAGCCTTTGGTGGAATCCCACGAAGACCGTGTCATTCTTGTTGCCAATGAGAAAGACATTGCTGCTGATAGTGAGGTAGAGAGAGACCGATATGACCGTGTAAAAGAGAAAACTATCTATCTTTCTTTACACCTGACGCCTGACATAGAAAGAACATTCAAAAAATTCATTACAGAAAATAAAAAAAGTATACTTATTTCATTCATTGAAAAAAATAAGGAATACATTTACGATTTAATTATCAAATCTTCCTGCAACAATTTAAGAGTTATTGATTTTTTTAAAACATTTGGAGAAGACCTCTTAGAATACACATATAAAGAAATTGATAATATAGTATGCGCTAGAAATATACTAAATGTTCTATCTATTCTTTACGGTGTTATTATAGAAAATTCCATAAATAAAAATACATTTGATGATCTTCATCATATAATGTTGTTCGATTTTAATGAAAAATTTGCAAAAGATATATTTTCTGACGAATATTATGAAAATATCAAAGAAAAACACTCAAAAATAAGAGAAAAACCTTATTTTCCTATGATGAAAGATCAACAAAATACAGTTCGCATTATGTATCAATTCATAAAAAATGGCATATTAAATCCTGATGAACGCTCATATCTCTCAAATATCATATCAAATGAAATTTACATTCCAGCCTATAAGAAAATACATTCTTATCAGCAATACGATAAAAATGAGTACAACAAATTATTAAAGGAATTTTTAGAAGAATTTCATGAATTAAATGTACAAGATGACTACGAATTAATTAAAATGTGTGATATTTACCTTATGTTGGCACGCCTTAACATTTCACCATTCAATGAAGAACCAATCAGTACACTAGAAACATATATAAAGAGACACTTCAAAAAACGCCTCTTTAATCAAGAAAAAGATATAGAAGCCTATGTTGACAGAATTTTTCTTAACGAACACAGCCACAGTCTAATGTATATCGAAAGAGGTAGTGAATCTTTTAAGGAGATACTACTTTTCTTCTCAAAAGAAAAGAATCATTTCATCAAAATTAATGTAGAAAATTATGTAAAATATAAAATTAAAAAAGAAAAAGCGTTAGAACTTCTTGGTATGATAAAATATAATAACTACAACTACCTTACAGAAAATCCCTTTCTTAATAAAATAGACCCATCATATTTCTTAGAAATTCTTAATGACCTTATTGGTTATAGTAGAGACATGGCATTTTCAACACTAAACCACCGTTTCAAACAGTCCCAGAATACGTCAAACCCTCTTCATCCCGAAAAAGAATGGTTTGAACAACTACATCAAAAACTAATAGAACTGATAAACCACAAACATACACACCCGCTACACCGAGAAACACTGAAACGTGATGCGCTAACCCTCTATGACCGGATAAAAACAACCTAAAAAAGGTAAATATCCTCATCCATGACAGTATGAGGCCAGTTAACCAAATTTTTCAGGAAAAAACCACCTGGTGGAGGGGGTTGGATTCGAACCAACGTAGGCGTACGCCAGCGGATTTACAGTCCGCCCCCTTTAGCCACTCGGGCACCCCTCCGAACTCAGGATGTGCGTGTGATAATATGCATTTACTGCTATGTCAATGCGAGCCAGAAAGATTATACAAAGACTTATGGCTAGAAAATCATCCTCCCGCCGTGTGGCCCTGCCCGAGGCGCAGAATCTCTCCCGCAACCGCTCCCGCCGCAGCACGACCCGGCACGGTGCCCCCGCCACGGGCAAGGGCTACTGGATCTACGGCCAGCACGCCGTGGAGGCCGCCCTGCTCAACCCTGCACGGGTCATCTACAGCCTTCTGGCGACAAAGGAAGCCGCCGACTCCCTGCCCGAGACGGCCCATCAGCCCCGCATCGTCAGCCGGGAAGAGCTGGATGCCCTCTGCGGGAAAGACGCCGTACATCAGGGCGTCTGCCTGAATGTCGAACCACTGGAAAATCCCGCCCTCGTGGATGTCATCGACCGCCCCGGCCCCATTCTGGTGCTGGACCAGGTCACGGACCCCCGCAACATCGGGGCCATCCTGCGCTCGGCCGCCGCCTTCGGGGCCGCTGCCCTTCTGGTGCAGGACCGCCATACACCTGATGAAACCGGCACCATGGCCAAGGCGGCCTCCGGCGGGCTGGATGTCGTGCCCATCATCCGGGAGACCAACATTTCCCGTGCCCTACAGGGCCTTCAAAAAGCCGGGTTCTGGGTCGTGGGGCTGGATGCAGGCGGCACAAGGCTGGACCGCAACCAGCTCGGCGACCGCCGTGTGGCTCTGGTTCTGGGGGCCGAAGGGGCCGGCCTGCGCCGCCTGACACGGGAAACCTGCGATGAAATCGCCTCCATCCACATGTCCGGCCCGATGGAGAGCCTGAACGTCTCCAACGCCTCCGCCGTTGCCCTGTACGAGCTGACCCGCCCGCTGGACTGATCCCAGACACAAAAACGGGGTGGGACCGGATAACCCGGTCACCCCCCCGCTCTCAAGCGATACTATCGGCCATCACTTAGCGAACGGATAGTCCGTATAGCCCTTGGCTCCAATCGGGCCATACCATGTCGCCATGTCATCATCCTGAAGCGGCAGATCGTCCTTCAGGCGGCGCACGAGGTCCGGGTTGGCAATATAGGCACGACCAAAGCTTATGGCGTCAGCCCTGCCATCCGCCACGGCCTTCAGGGCCTCATCCCGTGTATATTCCTGATTCAGCACCAGTGGACGGGTAAAGACCTTGCGGATTTCCGGTGACAATTTCGGCTGTTCCGTAGCCCCAGCAAATGTGAAGGTGCTGGACGGGTTGGACTCACGGAGTTCCAACCACGCCACGCCCAGATCATTCAGCATCTTTGCCGCCGGGATGAAGACGGCCTCCGGGTTGCTATCAATCGTGCCCTGCACTTCCCCATTCGGAGAAAGACGGACGCCGACATGTTCGGCCCCAACTTCCTTGATGACAGCTTCCGTCACCTCACGCAGCAGGCGCAGACGATTCTCAACAGACCCGCCGTAAGCGTCCGTCCGGTGATTAGTGCTGTCCCGCAGGAACTCATCCAGCAGATAGCCATTGGCAGAATGAATCTGCACACCATCAAAACCGGCCTTCATCGCATTGCGGGCCGCATGGGCATAGCTTTCCACAATCCCCGGAATCTCATCCAGACGCAGCGCACGGGCTTCCTCATAAGGGGCCTTGCCCTCATAAGTATGAATATGCCCCGGTGCCGTTGAGGGAGACGGTGCCACTGGCTGCTCGCCTGTAACGGAGGAATGAACCATCCGCCCCATGTGCCAGAGCTGGCAGACAATCTTGCCGCCCTTTTCATGCACGGCATCGGTAACGGCCTTCCAGCCCTTCACCTGCTCCTCATTCCAGATACCCGTGGCATAGGCCCAGCCAAGCCCCTGACGGGAAATGCCCACCGCCTCGGAGATGATCAGACCGGCACTGGCCCGCTGAGCGTAGTACTCTGCCATGATGGGTGTCGGTACGGCATCTTTGCCTGCCCGTGCCCGTGTGAGCGGTGCCATGACGACACGGTTGGCCGCCTTGATGGACCCGAAGGAGATGGGATCGAAAAGTGTTGGCATGGTGTTTTCTCCTGAAAAACATGACCAGACGGGAGACAGGGACACATGGTGTCACCGCCCGTTCTTCTCAAACGCTAACACTTCCTTTTTGTTCTATCAACATAGAACAATGAAACCTTGACAAACAGCCCCCCGACTCCCGATACACGATCTCATGGCTGCGCTGTATCATCACCCCGCCCCGGAAGACATCACCCTCCTGCCCCTTCTGCGGGCCGTGGCGGACCCTGTCCGCCTGGGCATCATCTGCCACCTGCACGGCCTGAAGGAAGCCAACTGCACGACCCTTCTGCGTGGCAGGCCAAAATCAAGCATGTCGCACCATTTTCAGGTCCTGCGGGAGGCCGGCATCCTGCACACCCGTGTGGAAGGGGTCCAGCACCGCAACACGCTTCGTCTTGACGTGCTGGAGGACCGCTTCCCCGGCCTGATGGTCTCCATCCTGCGGGAATGTCCGGCAGAGTTTCCAGAGAAAGACTGACCCTCCAACGAGGGCCGTCCCCATCAATGAGCGGCAGGCCCCGTCAGGTCCAATTCCGCCACAAGGCGGGCCTGCTCCGGCTGCCAGAGCAGGATGCGGGCATCGCCCTGCCCTGTCTTGAGCGTGACGGCCAGAAGGCCATCAGGGCGGGCCGTGACGGCCATGACCTGCTCATCCGCCTGCCTGGGCAGTTTCAGCAGGGCTGGCCCTGCCAGAGAAGCAGGCCCTGCCGCTGCCCGTGAAAGCTCGGAAGCCGCCGGAGCGGGTGAAGCCGAAGAGTGGTTCATCATCCGATGAATGATGATTCCCACCAGCAGGACCGTCCCCAGAATGATCATCACCCCCATGATGATGACAGCCGCCACCAGAGCCCTGGGCGTGCGTGGCGGGTTCGACTCGCTGTTTTGTCCCGGCTCGACTAGATTGGGGGCCATGTCCGACTCACTCATCTCCGATTCTCTCCCTGCGGATGCGCCCGCTCTCTTCTCATTCACCATCACGCCCGAGCAGACAGGGCAGCGGGCCGACCGTATGCTGGCAGACGCCATCGGTACCCTCTCCCGCTCCCGTGTCAAAGCCCTGATTGAGACGGGCCACCTTACCTGCAACGGCACCCCCCGGCGAGACCCCGCCTTCGCCCTGCGGGAGGGAATGACGCTGGAGCTGCGCCTGCCCCCGCCAGAACCGGCCCGCCCGCAGGCCGAAAGCATCCCGCTGGACATTCTGTTTGAGGACAGGGACCTCATCGTGCTGGACAAACCAGCCGGGCTGGTCGTCCACCCCGCCCCCGGCAATGAAACAGGTACACTCGTCAATGCCCTTCTTGGCCATTGCGGGCCGGACTTTGAAGGGATTGGCGGGGAAAAACGCCCCGGCATCGTCCATCGGCTGGACAAGGACACATCCGGCGTGATGGTCGTTGCAAAAACCCCCCTCGCCCATGAAGCCCTGTCCGAAGCCTTTGCGACCCGTACGATGGAACGGGCCTATCTCGCCCTGGCGTGGGGTCTCCTTCCGCCTTCAGGCGAGTTTGAAGGGGCGATCGGACGGGATAAGCGGGACCGCAAGCGCATGGCCGTCGTCCCTAATGGCGGCAAACACGCCTTGACACGCTTCACGACGAAAGAAACTTTTCATGCGGGGGTATCGCTCGTGGAGTGCCGGCTGGCCACGGGACGGACGCATCAGATCCGTGTCCACCTGTCCCATAATGGCCACCCCCTGCTGGGCGACCCGGTCTATCTGCGTCGTGTCCCGGCAGCGGCCCGCAAACTGCCCGTGAACGTGCGCCATCAGGCTCTCGACTTCCCCCGTCAGGCCCTTCATGCCGCCACTCTGGGTTTTACCCACCCACGAACAAAGGAAGAACTGCTTTTTTCCGCCCCTCTCCCTGATGATCTCCAGACCCTGATTGAAGCTCTCTCGGAAGGGTGAAGCACCTGACTTTTTATTAAGTTTGACTCTCGGCAGGAATCAATTAAAGAATAATAGGACGAAAAAAGTCCTATAAAGAATGGACATGTCTCTATTGCCTTATTTGCGATGGAGATACGGCCTGACCGGCGTTAAGATGCAGGCGCTGGTCTCATCGTTCCTGTAAGGGATAGGCTGGTATGATCTGCCCGCCTCTTCCCCAGTCGGGTGCAAGGAGTCGAAGTCGCATGAAGTCTCCCTCAACTCTTCCCGCCATCGGCCCGGAGACCAACCTTTCCCGTTATCTTCAGGAAATCCGGCGGTTCCCCCTTCTCACCTCCGAGCAGGAACTCGCTCTTGCCCGCCGCTGGCGTGACAAACACGACAGCACGGCGGCTCATGAACTGGTAACATCCCACCTGCGCCTTGTTGCCAAGATTGCCATGAGTTACCGGGGCTATGGCCTGCCTGTCAGCGAACTGATCAGCGAGGGCAATATCGGCATGATGCAGGCTGTCCGCCGTTTTGACCCGGAGCGAGGCTTCCGGCTGGCGACCTATGCCATGTGGTGGATCAGGGCAGCCATTCAGGAGTACATCCTGCACAGCTGGTCTCTGGTGAAAATGGGCACGACCGCTGCCCAGAAGAAGCTCTTCTTCAACCTCCGTCGCCTGAAAGGGCAGATGCAGGCTTATGAGGAAGGCGACCTGCAGCCAGAGCAGATTGATCATATTGCCAAAACACTGGGCGTGCCGGAGCAGGATGTCATCTCCATGAACCGCCGCCTTACGGCACCTGACCACAGCCTGAACGCCCCGCTCCGTGCAGATGGCGAGCAGGAATGGCAGGACTGGCTTGTGGACCAGAACGAGAATCAGGAAGATACACTGGCCGAAAGCGAGGACATGAGCGGGCGCAAGGCTCTGCTTGCCGAAGCCATGCAGACGCTCAATGACCGTGAGCGCCACATTCTGACAGAACGCCGCCTGAAGGAAGACCCCTCCACGCTGGAAGAACTCTCCCATCATTACGGTGTCTCCCGTGAGCGCATCCGTCAGATTGAAGCCCGTGCCATGGAAAAATTGCAGAAAGCCATGGCCTCCGCCGTCAAGGAACGCCGCAGGGAACAGGGCTTCTCCGAAGAAGAGGTGGCCGAAAAAGTCAAAGCCTGATCCCCACCTCCTCCTTCAGAACTGCACTGAACAGAACGCAGCGGGGCCATACCCTGGCTGCGTTTTTTCATGCAACAGGAAGAAACAGTAGACACAAAAAAGGCGGCGTCCCGAAGGACACCGCCTCTTCCGTAAAACCAGCGAAACCGATCTTACTTGGCGCGCAGCACCTCAACACCCGGAAGGGTCTTACCCTCCAGCCATTCGAGGAAGGCACCGCCAGCCGTGGAGACATAGCTCATACGGTCAGCCACGCCAGCGTGACGCAGGGCAGAAACGGTGTCACCACCGCCAGCCACTGTCAGCAGCTTGCCTTCTTCGGTCAGCTTGGCAGCGGCACGGGCCACTTCCACGGTTGCCTTGTCGAAAGGCTCGATCTCGAAAGCACCCAGCGGACCGTTCCAGACAAGAGTCTTCAGGTCAGCAAGATGTTTGGAGATCAGCTCAGCTGTCTTCGGGCCAGCATCAAGGATCATGGTGTCTTCCGGCACCTTGTCCACCGGCACAACCTCGGAGGCGGCACCTGCCTTGAACTCACGGGCCACGACGGCATCCACCGGCAGGACCAGCTTGCAGCCTTTTTCCTTGGCGCGGGCGGCAATCTTGCGAGCCGTCTCATGCATGTCGGATTCCTGGAGGGACTTGCCAACCTTCACGCCTTCAGCAGCGAGGAAGGTGTTGGCCATGGCCCCACCAATGAACAGAACATCCACCTTGTCCAGCACGTTGCCAATCAGGTCCAGCTTCGTGGAAATCTTGGACCCGCCAATCACGGCGCCGACAGGGCGCTTCGGGCTTTCCAGCGCAGCGGAAAGAGCCTTCAGCTCAGCTTCCATCAGGCGACCAGCATAGGCCGGCAGCAGATGGGCCACGCCCTCTGTGGAAGCATGGGCACGGTGGGCAGCAGAGAAAGCATCATCCACATAGATGTCCCCGTTGGCAGCCAGTGCCTTGGAGAATTCGGGATCGTTCTTCTCTTCCTCAGCGTGGAAACGTGTATTCTCCAGCAGGAGAACCCCGCCATCCTTCAGCGCATCCACAGCCTCTTTGGCCTTGGGGCCCACGCAGTCCGCAGCGAAGGCGACCGGGCGGCCAAGCAGCTCACCCAGACGTTTGCCAACCGGTGCCAGCGACATCTCGGGAACGACCTTGCCCTTGGGCCGGTCGAAGTGGCTGAGAAGGATGACCTTGGCCCCCTTCTCAGTCAGCTCACGGATGGTCGGCAGCACACGCTCGATACGGGTCGTATCGGTAATGGCACCCTCATGCATGGGGACATTCAGGTCAGCGCGGAGAAGTACGCGTTTGCCACGTACCTCCGCCTTATCAAGCGTGCGAAAAGCCATGATCAGAGTTTCCCGAACAGAGATGCCGTGTCGGACATACGGTTGGAGAAGCCCCACTCATTGTCGTACCAGGCACAGATACGGACCAGCTCACCACCATCAACCAGCGCTGTCTGCGTGGCATCAAAGGTGGAGGAGAACGGAACGTGGTTGAAGTCGTGGCTCACCAGCGGCTCCGTGTTGTAGCCGAGGATGCCCTTCAGGCGGCCTTCGGAAGCCTCACGGATGGCCTCGTTGACCTCCTCGACGGAGGACGGCTTGCGCTTCGGCACGAAGTCCAGGGAGACGAGGGAGACGTTCGGCGTCGGCACGCGGATGGCCGTGCCGTCCAGCTTGCCCTTGAGCTGCGGCAGAACCAGACCAACGGCACGGGCAGCACCCGTGGATGTCGGAATGATGTTGACAGCAGCGGCACGGGCACGACGGGGATCCTTGTGCAGCGTGTCGATGGTGCGCTGGTCACCTGTGTAGGAGTGGACGGTCACCATGTAACCACGCTCGATGCCGAACTTTTCATCCAGCACGGAAGCAACCGGGGAGAGACAGTTCGTCGTGCAGGAAGCGTTGGAGACGATCTGCATGCCCGGCTTCAGGGCGTCGTTGTTCACGCCGTACACGATCGTGGCGTCAGCATCCTTGCCCGGAGCAGAAACCAGCACATGCTTGGCACCGGCCTTCAGCAGGGCAGAAGCCTTGTCACGGGCCGTGAAGAGGCCTGTGCATTCCATGGCCACATCAACACCCTGGAGCGGAATCTCTTCCGGGTTGCGCTGGGCTGTCACCTTGATCGGACCGATGGTGCGGCCCTGGTGGGTCTTGATGAGCAGATCACCATTGACGACCTCGACCTCAGCCGGCAGACGACCATGAACGGTATCGTACTTCAGAAGGTGAGCGTTGGCCTCCACGGAACCGAGATCGTTGATCAGAACCGGCTCGACGTCAGTGCGCCCGCTTTCGATGATGCCACGAAGAACCAGACGCCCGATACGTCCGAACCCGTTGATTGCAATTTTAACGGCCATTGGTCGCTTCCTCCGTAATTGGTAGCTAAAGGACTCCTTATCCATAGCACCACTGCCAGAGAGCAACAGAGGGAAAATGAAGTTTTTGAAGCAGCCCTGCTTCCCTCTTGCGTCATGCCCGGCTTCCTGTAACCTGTTGCTTTATGATGGCTCTCTCTGTCCCCCGCTCTCTTCTGCGATTCCGCTCCACTGCCCTGCTTCTGCTGACGGCGTCCCTCTGCGGCTGCAATCCCATCGATCAACGCACGTTCGATGCGCAGGCTGGCAGGCCTCCCAAAACGGCCACCCCGGCCCTGCCTGCTCCCGCCCCGGAAAAACCGGCCTTTCTCCAGATTGCTGGCGGCACGCCAGAACGGGATTACGGGCCAGCGGTGGAGAAAGCCACCAAACTTGCACTGGGCCGCAAGAGCAACATCCTGTTCATCATCCAGGGCATGGCTCCCATGCAGCAGACGCCTGAGGCCGAGAGGCAGTCCCTCCAGCAGCTGACAGAGACGCTCGTCAACCCGGTCGCCAGCCATGTTCTGGCAGCCGGTGCCCGCCCCATCCAGCTGGAGATGAAAGTCGGCTCCAGCCCGACCGTCCAGAACAACATGGTCCGTATTTATGTCCGATAGGCACCCCCGTCTCACATGTGCCGTCCTTCTCAAGCAGGCAGACCATACCCTGCCGGGGTGGCTGGCATGGCACCTGGCCCTCGGGATTGAGCATATCGCCATCATTGATGCTGGCGCTTTTGATAATGTGCGGCAGATTGTCCAGAGTCTCCAGCAGGACTGGCCCCTCTCATGGCACCCGGTGGAGCTCCGGGAAGAGCTGAGCCCGGAAGGACGGCGCCTTGAGCTGACCCGGCAGGCCATCACCCACCTCCGGCAGATCACCCAGAACATGCCTCGGGACGTCCAGGAGGAAGCGGAGGGCGACACCATTCCCGTGGAGGACTGGATCATCATTCTGGATGCGGATGAATATCTGTCTCCTACCCGCGAACTGGCACGCCTGTTCCCCCCATCCACGGATGAAATCGCTGCCATGGCCATACATTGGCGGATTTATGGCAGCGCCGGGCATGTTCAGCCTCCTCCGGGGCATGTGGTGGCCAACCATCTCTGGCACGCCATGCCCTCTTTTGCCGATCACCGGTTCGTCCGGCTCATGGCCCGGCTGGACCAGCTGCCCACCCCAGCCAGACTGACCGATGCGCATATGCTGGGCCTGCTGCCAGAGCAGATCATCCGGGCGGATGGAGAGCCCTACCAGCCCGACAGGGAAACCCTTCCAGAAAAACCCTGGGCCGGTGGCTGCATCCAGCATTACATCTGCGCACTGGCCCATGGTGAAGACGAACTGCCTCCACCCATGCGGGCCCACTACAACCGCAACGAGCAGGTCACCCCTCCACAGGAACGTGACCTCCGGGCCATGCGCGTGCTCTCCAACCGGATGCGGGAAAGCGCACTGAAGGCGGGGCTCTCCCGTTTGCAGAAGCTCGTGGAGCCGCAGCTTGAAGAAGCACGTCTGCACTATCAGGAAGATGCCACAGCACTGGGCATCCGGGACCTTGTGCAGCACGGAACCTTCCAGTACGAGCGGATACGCCCCTCCACCCAGAGTGGCCTGCTGCTGAACAACCAGTTTTCAGCCCGCTATGAAGCCGGACAGACCGTCCTTCTCCGCTTCCCTGAGGGCAGACTCCTGACGGGGGACCAGTCGAACCACCACGAACCACTCATCGGGTTCTGGCTGAAGAGCACTCCGCATCTTCTCACTCTCCATGAGCAGGACAGGTCATCCTTCACACTTGGAGATGCACCCTGCCCGTTTGGCATGGCCAGCCTGCGCATCACCTTCAACACACAGAGGCAGGCCATCCATCTGCCACACGAAACAGGCCATGCCAACATGCCGCTGGAGCTGGTACCGACCAGCACAGCGCCTGCCTGCCTCTTCACACCGCTACCCCCCGTTGATGAGCCGGAGGGCCTGAGCGTGCACGGGCTGCTCACATGGCTTGCCGGGCACCCCGGCCTTCCACCACATGACCTGGCACGGGCACTGCTTCTGCTATCTCCGGATTCTGCTCAACATTTGCACAATCTGGCTCCCATGCTGGGGGAATTTCTTCCATTACGGCCCCGGCCTGAATTCCTGCCCTGAGGCCCCACAGGAAAGGGGGGCTCAGCCCCCCTGAAAAAGATGGTGCAGGCCCCACAGGCTGGCTGCAACCAGCCCCCCGCCGAGACACAGCCCTGCCAGAAACAGAAAAAGTGGTGATGGGGAACTGGTCTCCCCGGGACGCTCTGCCAGGGCAGCAAGACTGGCCCGCAAGGCTGCCAGCTCTTCCTGATGTGCCCGCTCTTCATCCTGATGCTGCCGCACCACGCTGCTCTGCTGCCTTATGAAGGTCGCCGCCTCCACAGTCGTCCGGAAAAAACAGTCGACCATATGCGGCAGAATGGCAGAAGGCAGCCCATCATCTGCTGCGGCGTCATAGACCAGAACACGATAGGCCGGACAGTGCAGCAGCGCCTTCATGAACATGGCGGACTCCGTCTCCACCGCCTGTGCACCGGCAATGACCAGAAAAACGATATCCTCTTCCACCCCATGCAGAGACTGGCCTGCTGCCCCATCACCCTGCACGGCACGGAATGTCACGTTCCGTTCTGTCCAGAAACCACCAAGGGCCTGCTCCATGCTCTTCAGCCGGTCCACCCCGACACCAATACCCAGCAGCAGCATCCGCGCCCCTTCACGGGTTGGAAAGCTGCGCCGCTGGGGCGGCGTCCCTCGCAGAAACTGCAACAGCTCTTCCCGCTGCCTGTCGGCCTTCTCTTCTGCATCCCGCCCGACGGCCAGAACCTCAAAACGGGGCATGACCTGTCCCTGATGCAGATGCGCCCTCAACAGGCCGCAGACACGCACACGTTCTCCCGCATGAAGCCCGTCTCCCTCCAGCAGGGAAGGGGAGATGTCCAGCAGAATGGCCGTGCCCGTCTTTTCATCCAGCAGGGGCGTACTTTCCCGACGGCGCCAATGGTCCGGCCGCACCTCCCCAATCACCCCTCTGACAGTAACGGGCATCTGCCAGTCTTCAAAACGGGCGCATATCTCCGAAAGGCGGCGTCGGAACAGGAGCTGTACCTGCTCGGGCGCCATGACAGGAAAACCCTTTTCCGGCCTCACCGAAGGAGCCACAGAGGACCGCCGTGAAAACACCTCCATAACTGCACCTCCTTCTCAAAAATAAAGGCCCCGAAACTGGAGCCTTCTCTATCATCTCATGAACGGAACGGCGAAGAGCCTTCCCTGCATGCCTGAAAAACCATGGTCAGGCTGTCGGAGCGAACAGCCCTTCATAAAGCTCGGGCCGGAATCCCACCGTAACGGTCTTTCCGCTCTCAAGCACGGGGCGACGCACCAGGGTTGGATGCTCCAGCATCAGCGCCACGGCACGGGCTTGTGTCAGGTCCTGCTTCTGTGCCTCATCAAGACGGCGAAATGTCAGGCTGGACCGATTGAGCAGCTTCTCCCACCCTACAGCTTCAACCCAACCTTCCAGCAGGGCAGCTGTCAGCCCGTCCTTGCGAACATCATGATAGCGGACGGGAATCCCCCGGTCCTCGAGCCACTTCATGGCCTTCTTCACCGTAGAACAGGTCTTGATCCCGTACAGGACAACCGTATCAACCATAATGACCGTGCCTCTCCAGCAAGGAAACAGAAGACATCATATTATCAGGAAAAAACAGGAGACAGATAAGAGGCTTCATCAAAAACTGAAGAATGGTGCTGCTGGCGAGGATTGAACTCGCGACCTCTCCCTTACCAAGGGAGTGCTCTACCACTGAGCTACAGCAGCACTGCTGTCCCATGGCGGGTTAACTAACCTGTTCGCCCCCGCCATGCAACCCCTAATCAGTCGTCCCGATAAATCTTTTCGTGCCGCTCGTGCCGTTCCTGCGCCTCCAGCGACAGGGTGGCAATCGGACGGGCCTCCAGACGCTGGAGCCCTATCGGCTCACCCGTTTCCTCACAGTAACCGTAAGAACCATCCTCAATCCGGGCCAGAGCCATGTCGATCTTGATGATGAGTTTGCGGGCACGGTCCCGGGTCCGCAGCTCGAAAGCCCGGTCCGTCTCCACGGTGGCACGGTCTGTCAGATCAGCCTCACGTATCCCACCCTCGGAAAGGCTGGCCAGAGTTTCCCCCGCCTCCTTGAGAAGGTCCATCCGCCAATGCAGCAGCTTCTGCCGGAAATAGGCAAGCTGCCGTTCATTCATGAACTCTTCATCATCGGAAGGGCGATAGTCAGGTGAAAGCGTGATCATGCAGAACTCCCTCTCGCAGAGCTTCCCTCACCTCACCGCTCCAAAGCGAGACGGGCAGAGAAGTCGGATGCCCGGGTTATATCGACCCCACCAGATAACGCCAAGACAGAGAACCGCTTTTTTTTAAATGGATACTCCCTGTCACCCCCAGAATATTGGCAGATTCCTCCTTCCCCTATTTTATGAAATATAATTCACAAGAGATATTCATTGTGAATTTACAAAAATTATACTTGTAATTTAATCCATATTAACTGATTTTCCCCAGCATATTAAGGGGGATTTTTCAGTTCTTCGCCAAGGCCCAACGGCTGGCCCGGACCCGCAGAACACGCCGCCGCTCCATTTCCAGCACCTCAAAAAGCCAGCCAGAGAAAACCACCTTGTCCCCCTTGGCAGGCACCCGACGCAACAGGGCCATGAGAGCCCCTCCCAGAGTATGATAACGGCCATCATCCGGTGGTACGGCGATATCCAGACGGACACAGACATCATCAATCGGCATGGTGCCATCAAGGATATATTCCTCCTTGCCACCGGATTCAGAATTTTTCTGTGCGGCCACGTCCAGCGCCTCATCACCAATAATGGCCTCGAACACATCAGAGGGGGTCACGATCCCTTCGAAAGAGCCATACTCATCAAAGACAAACACGATCCCGAGGGAAATCCCCTTGAGGCGCTCGATCATCCCCTGTGCGGTCAGACTGTCCGGAATGGCAGGCGGGGTCCGCAATACAGCGTCCACGGACAGGGGCAGACCCAGCAGAAGCCTGTCCATCACATCCTTGGCCAGCATGACACCGACAGGATGGTCCACATCACCATCACAGACCACAATGCGCCCGTAAGATGACTGGCGCAGTTTCCTGGCCAGTGTTTCCTCATCAGCATTGCGATCGACCCAGAACAGCTCGTTGCGGGGAGTCATGATGGCCCGGACGGGGCGATCCGCCAGACGGAGCAGACGCTCGATGATGGCCCGCTCCTCCGTTTCCAGTATTCCGGCCTGCATCCCCTCCTGGAGGACAGCCTTCAGCTCTTCCTCCGTCACCGTCACACGGGGCATGGAGCCGAGGCCGATCAGCCGCAGGACCATGTCCGTCGTTTTGCTCAGCAGCCAGACGACCGGCCTCGTACACCAGGCCAGCACCACCAGGGTGGATGAAAGATGGATGGCAATGGTTTCCGGGCGCCGCAGGGCTATCTGCTTCGGCACAAGCTCACCAAAGACGAGCATGGCAAAAGTGATCGCCGCCACGACACTGATGATGGCCAGCTCCCCCGCAAAAGGCTGTGGAATGGCCAGATGTTCAAAAAAATGCTGAACTCCCTCCTCCAGCTGGCTGCCCCCGAAGGCACCTTCCAGAATGGAGACAAGGGTCATGCCGATCTGCACTGTCGGCAGGAAATTCTGAGGGTTTTCAGCCAGCTTCAACGCCCGCTCCGCACCGGCAACCTTTTTCTGTGCCAGATTGGAGAGCCGGGCCCGCTTGGCCGAAATAAGCGCAAGCTCCCCCGTGGCGAAAACGCCATTAAGGAAAATCAGAAGAACAATTGTCAGGACAGGAATCATCATGAGGCCATCCTGCCCTGATCTGCCCCATGCCACAAGGACAGACGGGACAGTCAGGGCAGGAAGACAGGGCGGCCTTACTTGGCAGCCGGAGCAGCCGGGCCTTCCATACGGCCATTGATGCGGACACGCGGCCCACGGGCCGGCTTCTTGCCGCTTTTGGCTTCTTCGCCTTCGATACGCTCGAGCTGGCGGGCCACTTCATCATCGTAGCCATAAGAGGCCGGACGCTGGTTGGCCAGAGAGATTTCCGGAGCCATCGGCTTTTCCGTCTCCGGCCCCTGAAGAGCCACCTTGATGAAATGCAGCGGGCGGCGGACCGCGTCCATCACGGCCGTGGACTCGTACCCGGAATGGACCATGCAGTCGGCGCATTTTTCATAAGCACCTGTGCCGTACTGGTCCCAGGCCGTGTCGTCCATCAGCTCCTTGAAGGTCTTGGCATAGCCTTCACCCAGCAGGTAGCAGGGGCGCTGCCAGCCAAACACGGTACGCAGCGGCTTGCCCCACGGCGTGCAGTGATAGGTCTCGTTCCCGGCCAGGAAGTTCAGGAACAGCGGGGACTGCGTGAACCGCCATTTGTGGCCCTTGCCAAGGCGGAAGATGTCACGGAACAGCGTCTTGGTCTTCTGGCGGTTCAGGAAGTGTTCCTGATCCGGCGCACGCTCATAGGCGTAACCCGGAGCCGTCATCACGCCATCCACGCCCAGTTTCATGACCTCATCAAAAAAGGCAGCCACACGCTCGGGCTTCACACCATCAAAAAGGGTGCAGTTGATGGAAACACGGAAGCCCTTGGACTTGGCAAGCTTGATGGCCTTGACCGCACGCTCGTACACGCCTTCCTGACAGACGGACGAATCGTGCATCTGCTGGTCACCGTCCAGATGGACATCCCATGAGAAGAAAGGAGACGGCTTGTAGTCGTCGATCTTCTTCTCCAGCAGAAGGGCGTTGGTGCAGAGATAGACATACTTCTTGCGGGCCACCAGACCTTCAATGATCTGCGGCATCTCCTTGTGCAGCAGCGGCTCGCCACCGGCCACGGCGATCACAGGGGCGCCCGCCTCGGTATCAGCATCCATGCACTCCTGATAGCTCATGCGCTGATTGAGGATCTTTGCGGGGTAATCAATCTTGCCACAACCTGCGCAAGCCAGATTGCAGCGGAACAGCGGCTCAAGCATCAGCACCAGCGGATAGCGCTTGCGTCCTGTCAGGTGCTGCTTGAGAACGTACCGTCCAACTCGGACAGCCTGCATCAATGGTACGGCCATTATAATCCTCTGATCATTCTCTCCATCGGGGCTGCATCACGGTATCAGGACACCCGTGCCCAGCCATGGAACATCCCTCCATGACCGGGACCCACCACGAAACCTGCCGGTTCCTTCGCAGAAGCAGCCGGGAATTGCAAGCACAAGAGAGGCTCCCTCCCCTGGTTGCCACAGGCTCCCGGCACCACATGCACCCGCTATAACGCCGACAGACTCGTTCATTCAATGATAATGCGCTATACTGCCGCCCCGACTGTAGCAGATTCACCACAGTGACGCGGCATCCTACAGGGACCCCGTGCCAAGAGTCTCATGGCCTCTTGCATGGACAGGAACATAGGAGGAAAGAACATGCACATGAAACGTTGTCTTATGTTTTCCATCAGCATGATGGCCTTGCTGGCAGGCGTCCCCGCCGCCATCGCCCCTATCTCCGCCCATGCGGCCGGGCGCACCCCCGCCGCCGCCCCGGCAGGGGCAGCCACACCACAGGCCCCGATCAGTGGCCTCTACAAAGCACTTGAGCAGTCCGAACAGTCCGGGGCTGGCATCGGCAAGCGCAGCGCCATGATCGCCCCGCTGGTTGACCAGGCCTTCGACATGGATGCCATCCTCAAGCGTTCGGTCGGCCTGCATTATGACCAGCTCTCCGCTGATGAACGCAGTGCCCTCATCAATGCTTTCAAACGGTTCACCGTGGCCCGCTATGCCTCCACGTTCAAGCCTGGGACGAATGCCGTTTTCACTGTCAGCCAGACTACGGAAGAAGATGGACGCACCATCGTCCACACGACCATCGGCAACAGGAATGACTCCGCCGAATCAGCCACACCCATTGACTATGTGATGGTCAAAGGCCCGAATGGCTGGCGCATCGTGGACATCCTGCTGGATGGCCATATCAGCCAGGTTGCCGCCCAGCGTTCCGACTTCAAGACCATTTTCAGCCAGAGTGGCGCCAATGGCCTGGCTCGTACGCTGACAAAGAAAGCGGATGATTTTCTACAAGACTAAAACCGGATTGCATGGCTTTTTCCTTTCCAGCTCTCTCTGACAACGTATCAGGCCATCAGAAACGTCATGACATGGCTGGCAGAGCTGTTCTGCCAGCCAGGCAGACGACCATGATGCCCCTCTGCGGAGCTCTTCCACACCAGTTCCATCATTCCTGCGGACACTCCTGCTGATGCCCTCACTGCTTGCGATCGCCTCTGCCGTAAGCGGCATCTTTTCACTGGCTGGGCATCTCCAGGGGGCCATCGGCACCGGGCTGCTGCACCGTTTCCGCCGGACAGCCCATATTCCCGATGAAACATTGAGCCCCCTGCACCATGATGGCACCCTGCCAGCCGTAACCATCATGAAACCCCTTCACGGGGACGAGCCGCTGCTGGAAGAGGCTCTGGAAAGTTTCTTCAAGCAGGATTATCCGGCGCCCCATCAGATCGTCTTCGGCCTTCAGGATGAACACGACCCGGCACTGGCCGTCGTCCGGCGCCTCCAGAAGCGCTACCCCGAACGGGACATATCTGTCGTCATCGACCAGACAGAGCACGGCCCCAACCGCAAGGTGGGCAATCTCATCAACATGTTTCCTGCCTGTAAACATGATGTCCTGATCATTTCTGATTCCGACATCCATGTCAGCGCAGACTACACGGCCAGCAT
Organism: Parasaccharibacter sp. TMW2.1890; assembly: GCF_023337645.1. Classification (NCBI taxonomy): domain Bacteria; kingdom Pseudomonadati; phylum Pseudomonadota; class Alphaproteobacteria; order Acetobacterales; family Acetobacteraceae; genus Parasaccharibacter; species Parasaccharibacter sp. TMW2.1890. Next base: position 306,854 of record NZ_NWUV01000002.1, read on the forward strand.
CGTACGGGCACTCCAGCAAGACGGCGTGCAGCTTGCCACAACCCTCTATGCAGGCCTGCCCGCCAGCAATACGCTCGTCCGCAAGCTGGGGGCATGTGGCATAAATACAAACTTCCTTCCCGGTGTCATGATGTCCCGCCTCATGGGGCGGCAGGACTGCCTGGGGGCCACCATGGCCCTGCGGCGCAAGCATCTGGAAGACATCGGCGGACTGGAAGCTCTTGTCCAGCATGTGGCTGATGACGCCGTGCTGGGGCAGCTCATCCGCCACAATGGCGGCAGAATTGCCCTGGCACCCACCATCTGCCAGACAACCGTTGCCGAAACGGGCCTGGGGGCCCTCTTCCAGCATGAACTGCGCTGGGGACGGACTGTCCGCAGTGTGGAGCCTGTCGGTTATGGTCTTTCCGCCCTCCAGCTGCCGCTCTTCTGGGGCAGTCTCTGTGTCCTTTTTGCACCAGCCCGGTTTTTTTCCTGGGCACTGCTGGGCGGGGGGCTGCTCTGCCGCAGTGCCATGACGTGCCACATCGGACGGCTGACAAACTGCGCCATGCCCGGCCTTTTCCCCCATCTCATCTTCCGGGACTGGCTGTCGGCCGCTGTCATGGTTGGCAGCGCCCGTGGCACGCAGGTGACCTGGCGGGGGCAGTCGCTGCACATCTCCCGTGGCAAAAAACTTCCGAAGTCCCTATAACAAGCTCAATTAACCTTGTGTGCCCCTTTTCCCGTCAACGAAACCGGCGTTGACAGGCCCGACATTATCAGGAGTGTCCGTTCATGTTGAGAACACTGTTTCTGCAGCCCCCATCTTTTGATGGCTTTGATGGCGGTGCTGGCTCACGCTACCAGGCAAAGCGGGAAATCCGCTCCTTCTGGTACCCCACGTGGCTGGCCCAGCCTGCAGCAATGGTGCCTGGCTCACGCCTGATCGACGCTCCCCCGGCCAAGATGGGCATGGGCCCCATCCTTGAGGATGTGAAGAATCGTGATCTGGTGATCATGCACACCTCCACGCCGTCCTTCCCGTCTGACGTCCGTGTGGCCAAGATGCTGAAGGAAACCAACCCGAAGCTGAAGATCGGCATGGTCGGAGCCAAGGTGGCTGTCCAGCCTGACGAAAGCCTTGCACAGGGCAGCCCGATCGACTTCGTGGCCCGCAATGAATTCGACTTCACCATCAAGGAAATTGCCGAAGGCAAGCCCCTTGCCGAGGTGGATGGCATCACATGGCGCAATGAGAATGGTGAGATCATCACCAACAAGGACCGCGCCATGATTGAAGACATGGACAGCCTGCCTTTCGTGACGGAAGTGTACAAGCGTGACCTGAGAATTGAAGATTACTTCATCGGTTACCTGAAACACCCGTACATCTCCATTTACACGGGCCGTGGGTGCAAGTCCCGCTGCACCTTCTGCCTCTGGCCGCAGACAGTGGGCGGGCATCGCTACCGCACACGCAGCCCGGAGCATGTGGCAGCCGAGATCAGGCTTGCCATGAAATATTTCCCGCAGGTGAAGGAATTCTTCTTTGATGATGACACCTTCACCGATGACCTGCCCCGTGCCGAGGCCATCGCCCGGGAGCTTGGCAAGCTGGGCGTGACGTGGTCCTGCAATGCCAAGGCCAATGTGCCTTACGACACGCTGAAGGTGCTGCGGGACAATGGGCTGCGCCTGCTTCTTGTCGGGTATGAAAGCGGCAACCAGCAGATCCTGCACAACATCAAGAAGGGCATGCGCATCGAAACGGCCCGTGAATTCACGAAAAACTGCCACAAGCTGGGCATCAAGATTCACGGAACATTCATCGTTGGCCTGCCGGGTGAGACAAAAGAAACCATTCGTGAGACCATCGAATATGCCAAGGAGATTGACCCGCACACCATGCAGGTGTCTCTGGCAGCTCCCTATCCGGGGACCTTCCTGCACAAGCAGGCCTCTGAAAATGGCTGGCTGAATGAAGACGAAGCTGAGCTGATTGATGAGAACGGCGTGCAGATCGCCCCGCTGCATTACCCGCATCTCTCCCATACGGAAATCTTCAAGAGCGTGGAAACATTCTACAAGGAGTTCTACTTCCGCCCCTCCAAGATTTTCGCCATCGTCAAGGAAATGATTACGGACCCACAGATGCTCAAACGCCGCCTGCGTGAGGGTGTGGAATTCTTCCAGTTCCTCCGTCAGCGTCACTCCTCCTGACACTGGCCTGAAGCGACTGAACAGGGAAAAGGCGGCCTCACCAGAGGCCGCCTTTTTCATGACATGCCCTGACATTCACATAAGAGCCTGATTGAGGCATCATGCGGGCCCACTGCCACACAGGGCCACCCTCTCACCTTCCTCCCACGAGCCAGACCATGACAGTTTCCTCCCCCCGCCGCGTCATTTTCTCTGCTGATGATTTCGGCATGAGCGTGGAAGTCAATGAAGCAATCGAGGAAGCCCACCGCAACGGTCTCCTCAGCACAGCCAGCCTCATGGTGGCCGCCCCTGCCTTTGAGGATGCCCTGCGGCGGGCAAAAAGACTGCCCAACCTGCGGTTGGGGCTTCATCTGGTCGTCATTGAAGGGGATTCCCTGCTGCACCTCCCCATCATTACGGACCAGAAGGGCTGGTTTGGCAGCAATCAGCTACAGCTGGGCCTCCAGTATTTTTTCTCGCCCACCACACGTGCTGCCCTGAAAAAGGAAATCCATGCCCAGTTTGAGCAGTTCGCCCGTACAGGCCTGCAACTGGATCATGCCAATGCCCACAAACACATGCACCTGCACCCAACCATCGGGCAGATGATGATCCAGACGGGCAGAACCTACGGACTGCGAGCCATCCGCACTCCCATGGAACCTGCCGGCCCACTGGGGGAAACGCCCAGCCTTGGCGACCAGGCCCTGGAGCAGTGGACCCGTGTCCTGCGCCACCAGATTCGCCGCGCTGGCATGAAAACCAATGATTCCTGCTTTGGCCTGCGCTGGTCCGGCCATATGACACCAGAACGCATCCACAGACTGATCCCACAACTGCCATCTGGTATCAGTGAAATCTATTTTCATCCGGCAAAAGGCCAGAACAGCCAGATGGCAAGCCTCATGCCCGGCTATCAGCCCGAACAGGAACTCGCCACACTCACGAGCCCTGCGACAAGAGAGCTGCTCGCTGCCCACAACATACAGACCACCACATGGGGTGCTCTCTGACCCTCCCCATCCACAACCTGCAAAAGAGGCCAGCCCTCGAACCGCAGGGCTGGCCCTTTCTCTATCCCGGCTGCATGAGCCTCAGGCTTTCAGGGCGAAGCCTTCATCAGGGCGGCCTCCAAGACGGGCAATGACATGGCCTGCGGCCTCATTCCCCAGCGTGGCGCACTCCACCAGAGACCGCTTCCGGCCATATCCAGCCAGAAAGCCAGCAGCGAAAGCATCCCCGGCCCCCGTCGTATCAACAACCTTCACAGGCTTTGTCGGAACATCATGCCGTGTAGCACCAGCCTGCACGACAGCCCCTTTCTCACCCCGTGTCACGACACCCAGCGCCACATCCCCAGAGAGAGCCTTCAGGGCCTCATCAAAATCTTCCGTCTCGTAAAGGGCCAGGATTTCCCCTTCATTGGCAAACAGGATATCAACCGATTCCGACACAAAAGAACGGAACGCCGCCTGATGACGCTGGATGCAGAACGCATCTGAGAGTGTCAGGGCCACTTTGCGCCCCGCCTCATGGGCCAGACGGGCAGCCTGATAGAACGCCTCCTGCGCCTGCGGACGATCGAACAGATACCCCTCCAGATAGGTGATGGCCGAGCCAGACACGACATCGGCCATCACATCCTGCGGGGTGAACTCCACACAGGCGCCCAGATAGGTGAACATGGTACGCTGACCATCCGGCGTAATCAGCACAATGCAACGGGCCGTCGGGATTCCCTCTTCCCCGGCGAGCGGAACAGACGGAAAGGCAATGCCCTGCGCCTTCATGTCAGCCGTGAACTCTTCACCAGCCCTGTCAGCAGCTACCTTGCCCAGATAGGCCGTTTTCGTTCCCATACGGGCAGCCACAACGGCACTGTTGGCAGCCGAGCCCCCACCGGCCACCTGCTCGACACGAATACGCTGTTCGATCCGTGCCATCGTGGGGGCATCAATCAGGGTCATGCTGCCCGGAGTGGCACCAAACTCGGCCAGCATCTCGCTGCTGACGGTGGCCAGCACATCCACAATGGCATTGCCAATGCAGAGAAGGTCATATCTGGGAGCAGTGGAAGACATAAATGGCGACTTTCTTTCGTTTTCAGGCGATCAGCCTGATACCATAACGCCCGTGGCGGGCATATCAATGCCTCTTTGCCACCCGGCATTGACAGGTTATGAAAAAGCCCCCTTTACTGGTCCCGCCACCTGGCCAGAAACATCTTCTGGCTCTATCCGGGTCGTACACCTGCTGGAACGGTGTTCCGGCATCATGTTTCAACCGCTCTGCCGTGATGCAGCCCACTCCAACCACCCGACCAAAGGAAATCATGTCTCTTCCCACGCCTCCCTCCCCCATGCCCGGTTCTGCGCCCCGCCAACGGGCTTCCTCCAGCCGCTTCAGTGGTCAGGACAAAGGCGGCTACACCGATAATGCCCGTACGCTGGTTGTCCATAATGGCATCACCATCCGTGGTACTGTCGAAAACATCGAACGCCTCATCATTGAAGGCACGCTTGAGGTAGACCACCTCACCGTCAAGGAGCTCGCCGTCGCCCCAGACGGCTGCTTCCGTGGCAAGGTCGAGGCAGGAAGTGCAGAAGTCTCCGGTACGCTGGAGGGCGAACTGACCGTTCGCAACACACTCACCATCCGGGCCAGCGGGCGCCTGCTTGGCGATGCGGAATGCCGTCGCCTGCAGGTGGAAGAAGGCGGGCAGATCACCGGCAAGCTGGGCATGATCACCGCACCACTGCCTGGCACGAAAGACCATCCCCACAACCACCCCCATGAAACGGCCGAGGCCCCAGCAGGCAAGCTCAAGGGCTGACCTGCCCCCTCATCATCTGGAAACGGAAAAGGCTGCCATTCCTGCACGGGATGGCAGCCTTTTTCATGACAGCCCGCAAGCCGCAGTCACGCTCTCAGTGACGACGATCCCGAATCTTCACATAAGCAATGGCAGCATGTTCCGCACAATAAGGCTTGCCGGGCAGTGGTGTGGCACCGCAGAAATGGAAGTCTGGCGTGCCGGGATCTCCGAGAGGCCACTGGCATGTCGGCCCCTGCCGCAAGGTGCGATCGATCGTATCACGCACACGCCGCGGCGGAGCCACCTTACGCTGGGCGACCGGCGCTGCCGGACGTGCCGCTGGCTCGGCTGCTTTGGGATTTTCAGCAGGAGCCGCTGCAGCTGCTTTCGGAGCTGATGCCTTGGCTGGCTTTTCGGCTCCGGCCGGTCTGTCCGCCTTGACACTGGCTGGTTTTGCCGGCTCCTCCGCAGCAGCAGGAGACACTTTCACCACCTTGGGAGCCGCAGCCTTTTTCTTCTCCGCAGGCTTGGCAGGCGCTGCGGAGGCGGCCTTCTCCTCCACAGCCTCAGATGTGGCCTCGGCCTTGCGGGTCCGGGTACGTGCCGGTTTGGCAGAGCCCTCCGCCGCGGCCTTGTTACGGATGGGAGACGGACGAGGCGGCAACCCAAGGCGATGAGCCTTGCCAACGACCGCATTCTTCGTAATAGAAAGCTGACGGCCAATCTCAGCCGTTGAGAGACCCTGCTCCCAAAGCTCCTTGAGCCGCGCGATCAGCTCATCTGTCCATTCCATAGCCATCCACGTTTTCTCCACTCGTTCCCACAGCACACAGCCATGGCGGTCTCCCACCATGCTTAGCAGAAACCGGGCCAACCCAAAACCGGCCCCATCTCCTCACCTGCCGTGTGGCTCATCCACCAGCGCAGTTTCCGGGCAACAGGGCTTCATCCCCTGTCCACGACCTGCAACTGGCCTTTACTGACAAACAGAACCTTCTCCCCCCGGAGCAGGGCCTGCGCCTCATGCCCGAACAGTTCGGCCCGCCATCCTTTGAGAACCGGCAGGTCCGTCTCCCCCTGCGCCAGACGCTCCAGCTCATCCGAGGAGGCAATCAGCCGGGCTGCCACGCGCCCTTCCTCACTCCGGGCCGTAAGAAGAACCTTGAGCAGAGCCAGCACACCGGAAGGCGCACGGGGCCGCTCCGCCTTGCGTTTGTGCGGCAGTTCCGGCCGCTCGCTCTCCGGGCACTGCTCCCCCCGCTGTACGGCAGCCAGCAGATCACGCCCCAGATCACTTCTGGCAAAATCAGCCGTGACACCACGGATCCGTGCCAACGTCCCGCTATCATGCGGACGGGCCACGGCAATCTCCAGCAGGCTTTCATCACGAATGATTCGCTGGCGGGGCATATCCGCCTGCTGGGCCGCTTCTTCCCGCCATGCAGCCACCTCCCGCAGGACAGCCAGTACCTTCCTGTTGCCTGTGCGGGGTTTCAGCTTCATCCAGAGCCCTCTGGGATCCGGCCGGAAGAGGCTGACTTCCCCCAAAGCCGCAAGCTCATCCTTCACCCAGGGCAGGCGGCCCTGTTCCTCCAGCTGGCCCAACAGCTTTTCATAAATGACCCGCAGATGGGTCACATCCGCACTGGCGTAGGCGATCTGCGCCTTTGAAAGAGGCCGGGCTGCCCAGTCGCTGAAACGGTGTGACTTGTCGATGCCCTGGCCTGTCATGGCAGACACGAGATTGTCATACCCGACCTGCTCACCAAACCCGGCCACCATGGCCGCTACCTGCGTATCAAACACATTGACGGGCAGCTGGTCGAATAAATGGAGGAAAATCTCAAGGTCCTGCCGGGCAGCATGAAAAACCTTCACGCACGCAGGCTCTGCCAGAAGAGCCGCCAAGGGAGACAGGTCAATGCCCGGCACACAGGCATCAATCAGGGCAACATCCTCACAACCACCAAGCTGGACAAGGCACAGGCGGGGCCAGTAGGTTCTTTCCCGTACAAACTCCGTATCCACCGTCACGAACGGTTCGTGACGCAGCTTCTCACAGAGGGATGCTACCCCAGCCGAGGTAGTGATCATGACAGGGGCAGGAAAATCAGGCTTTTTTGACATGGCGGCCATTCTACACCGTCTGCCGGAAACTGACCATCTCCCTCATGCGCTCCCCCTTTATGAAAACGGCCCGGCAGCAGGGTAACCCCTGCCATCCGGGCCTCATGCCATCCGCCATGGCAAAACGGCATCAATCGATATGGGCCTCCAGCCATGCCTTGAGCTGGCTCTTCGGCAGGGCGCCCATCTGCTGGGCAACCGGCTTGCCCGCCTTGAAGAGGATCATCGTCGGAATGCTGCGCACACCGAAGGTCGTCGGGGTCTCCGGGTTGGAGTCGATATCCACCTTTGCCACCGTGACACGGCCCTTGTAATCCCTGCCGATCTCATCCAGCGCCGGGGCAATCATACGGCAGGGACCGCACCATTCTGCCCAGAAATCCACCAGAACAAATCCCTCAGCCTTCAGGACATCCGCCTCAAAGCTCTGATCCGTCACAGCTACTGTATGCTCGCTCATGATATGATCCTTCCCCACACAAACACGATCTCACCTGTAGTGTCTCTGCCATAGATCAGACGCAGTGACCAGCAGCACACCCCACCATGACCGGGGCCTCATACGCCCTCATGAAATCATGACTTCTCCGGTACTGTTACCTTCGCAGATGGACCATCTACTTGAGAAACAGGTATTGCCGTGCAGCGTAATATGTTTTCTCTATGATAAACAGAGGGTAACAGACATCATGCCATGCCCCGGTCATCGGGGGAGGTTTTCCTGTGCATCCAGCAGAGACTCCGGCAGCGCCGTCACGGCAGGCCCATCCACCCAGACAATGAAACACCGCACGGGACAATGGGGATACAGCCCCTGCATGACACGCCGGTAGCTGGCCATCTGCCCCAGATAGGCCGATGGTACACGCTCCGGCCGGGATGGGGGGCGGCCCGTCTTGTAATCGCAGAGCCAGACCGTCTGTCCATCAAAGCGGAAGCGGTCCACCTGCCCCAGCACGACCCGACCCGACCCGTCCCCCGGGCGGCCCAGCGTACCGGACACACCCTGCTCGGCCCGGCTCCCCGGCCCGAAAAGCGGCGCAAGAACATCCATCTCCACGACAGAAACCACATGCCCTGCCAGACTGGTCACGTCCTCCTCCGCCAACCCCGGCATGGTATGCCGCAGCCATGCTTCGGCCTTCAGCCGCCGCTCTGATGCGGGCAGGTCCGGCAGGAACTGGAGCAGCCTGTGGACCAGCGTCCCCCGCTCCATGGCATCCTGACGGCGACGGGCCGGCTGTGGAATGACCAGCCCCTCCCGCATGATCTCCAAAGGGGACCGGGCCGCAGGCAATGGCCCATAGGCCGCCGCTTCCGGTCGGCTTGGGGCCAGAGGACGGGCCAGGGCATCCTCATGGGGGGCAGGGGTCACCTGCCAGTCCGGTGCCTGTCCCATCCAGGCAGGCAGAGCAGGCCGGACCGGCGCCGCATCGGGACGTATCCCCGCTACTGCCGAAGCCATGACGGGCATCTCCAGCACAAGACTTTCCCCCTCCCAGTCTCCTGCGAAAGGTTCATCCTTCACCGTCAATCCCATCCGGAAGAGACTCTCCAGATCATCATGCCCATCCCCGGAAGAACCGACAGCCTCCTCTCCCAGTTGCTCTTTCAGACGGTTCATGCCAGCCAGACAATGATCATACCAACAGCTCTGACTGCTGTTCTTCTTGGGCTTCCAGCCACAGATGAGCAGCGCATCACTGGCACGTGTCAGGGCCACGTAGAGCAGACGGTTCTTCTCCTCCTTCTGGCGGGCCTGCTGGTGTGCCAGAAGCTCCCGTGTCCGCTCCGTCCCCATCTTGACCTGTGGTATCCAGAGCGGCCCATGTAACGCATCATCCGCAAGGCCACCCTCCGGCATATCGGCATCCAGCTCTGTCCAGAGCAGAGGGTCAGGCCGGCCAGCCGTACCTGTCATATCAGGCAGAATGACCAGACGGGCCTGCAACCCCTTGGACCGATGGACCGTCATGATGCGCACGGCATCAATCTCGGCCTCCACCTCACGCTTGCTCTCCACCGTACTGGCACGCAGCCAGTGCAGGAAACCCTGGAGGGATGGCGGATGCTGGGTTTCATATGTCAGGGCGACCGTCAACAGTTCATCCACCGGTTCGGCAGCTTCAGCACCAAGACGGGCCAGAAGGCGGGTCCGTCCCCCCTGCACACCCAGCGCCTGCATGAGAATCTCGTAGGGTGAATCATAATCCACACGTTTGTAGAGGGCCTGCAACCGCTCCCATGCCGCCCGCCATTCCGGCCGCTCCTCATGCCGCCGGGCCAGAAGACTCCAGAGCGGCATCCCGCCCCGCCCCAGCTCACGCCGCTGCCCATCCGCCGTGGCTAGGGCCATGAGAGACTCATCACTCAACCCACCAAGGGGGGATGTCAGCACGCTGGCCAGACTGAGATCATCCTGCGGCAGAAGCAGCGCATCACAGAGGGTCATCAGGTCCTGCACGGCTGGCTGCTCCACCAGCCCGCTGCTGATGAAGCTGGCCACCGGCACATCCCGTGCCTTCAGGGCCCGAATCAGCGCCCGCAGGAAGGCGGAGCGCTTGGGCACCAGAATCATCACCTCTCCGGCCTTCAGCGGGGCCGTGTCCGACTGGAGCGGACGGCCGATCTGCGCCCGTATATGCGTGGCCAGCGCATCGGCCAGACGCTGCTGGGTGCTACGCTGATCCTCGTTCTTCTCCGGCGCACGCCATGGATCAGGCACTTCTCCGGCTGTCCCATCCACAGGTACCAGAGGCCACAGCTCCACACGCCCCCCACCACCGGACCGGGCCGAACGGTGGATGAGCCTGCCATCTTCCCCCGGCTCCCGCAGGCCGTCCCGTGCAGCCTCTCCCGCAAAAACGGCATCAACAAATTTCAGAACCGGCGAGAGGGACCGGAACGACACATTGAGCTGAGGTTCCTCCCAGAGAAGACCGGCATTCTTCACATGGCGAGCGAATTCCTGCCGCCATTTGTGGAACTGTTCCGGCTCTGCGCCCTGGAAACTGTAGATGGACTGCTTGAAATCCCCCACCGCAAAGATGGTCCGGGGACGGGGCATGTCCTCCCGCACGCCGGAACCAGAGAAAAAATCTGTCGTCAGGGCCCCGGCAATTTCCCATTGCAGGCCGGAATTGTCCTGCACCTCATCCAGCAGAAGATGGTCTATACCGCCATCCAGCTTGTACAGCACCCATGCTGCCCCCGGCTCCCGCAGGACAGCCCTCGTCCGGGCGATCAGATCATTATAATCGACCGTGCCACGGTTTCTTTTCTCATCGGCAAAACGCCCCATGACCGGCAGGGCAAGGGACAGAAAAGCCGTGTTGATCTCCAGAAGCCGCTGGATACGGATACGCTCCTGCATCTCCTGCTGGCGTCTGGCTTCATCCAGAAGACGCTGTACCAAATCAGGGGCCGCCTTGCGGGCCTTGGCCCCCAGATGGCGGCTCATGTCCATGACCCCGCCTTTCTGCTTGAACAGGAGCGACAGCAGGAAGGCATCATCCCGCTCGGCAGGATTGTCACACTCCAGCCATCTCAGGAACGTTTCGAACTTTTCCCTTTTGGAAGGCGCCAGCTGCGGCAAAGCTGCCTGAATGTCCGCCCGCCATGCCGCTTCATCTTCCAGCTGGCAGGCTTCGACCTTCAGAACCTCTGAAAACTCGCTCCCTACATCAAGAAGCCCCTGATAGGCCTCTTGCACCCGCTCCGGCCACATCTCCCAAAGCCGCAACAGGGGCTGAAGCAGACCTGACTGAGCATTGAACTGCCCAAGCAGGCCCATCAGCCTGTCAAAACCGGTCAGGCCTGCCAGAACCTGCACAGGGTCCTGATTCTGCGCCAGACTGTCCTCCAGCGCACGGCGAAGGGCCATCTGTCCGTCCGCCTCTTCCATCAGGACGAAATGCGGGTCCAGCTCTGCCTCCAGTGGGAAGCGCCGCAGAAGGGACTGGCAGAAGGCATGAATGGTTTCAATCTGCAAACCGCCCGGCGCATCCAGCACTTTCAGGAACAGCCCACGGGCACACTCCCGCGTAGCAGCCGTGTTGGGCACATCCAGTGCAGTCAGTGCCTCTCCCAGTCTTTCATCTGAAAGAGACACCCAGCGACCGAGATGGCTTTGCAGACGATGCGCCATCTCAGCGGCAGCGGCTTTCGTATAGGTCAGGCACAGGATGCGGGAAGGCTCCGACCCGTCCAGAAGGACAGGCTGCCCATCCTCACCAATCTGTTCCAGTGGCAGCATGAGACGTAACAGCCGGTCAATCAGCAGCTTTGTCTTCCCCGACCCTGCCGAGGCCGACACAAAGACGGAAGCCATGGGATTCGAGGCCTTTTTCTGTGCCGTATTGGCCTCTTTCAGGGCCCGCTGATGGTTATCCTGTCCCTGTGATGCAAGCTGGATCATTCTTAATCGTCTCCTGCCAGACGCCATTCCGCCACACGGGCAAGCTGGGTGTAATCGCTGTAACGGTGCTCTTTCCCTGCCCATGGCTGAGACCGGTAAGGCCGGGATGGATCGTCATAATCCGTCAGAAGAGTCCGCAGCTGCTCAAGAGCCGGGCCAACCAGATCACCCAGCGTCACTTTTGCGTTCACGGCGGGAATGACCTCTTCCTTGCCGGGTTCCTCTCCGCCGCTCAGTTTCCAATAGGCCAACGCGTCCGTTTCCACGGCAGGCAGGCCTTCGAAAGCACCCTCCTTCAGAAAGGCAGCCTCCAGCACCAGCTGGGATGACCAGCCTGCGATCACCTCGTTGCTTTCAGGGGGTGTTCCTGTCTTGTAATCAAGGATGCGCCCCGTGGTGTCCTCCTGCCCCGGCGTATTCCACAGATCAATCCGGTCGGCCCGTCCTGTAATATGGAAATCACCACCCGGCAGGCCCCGTAGCGTATATGCCAGAGAGACCTCTGTGTGAGACGTACAGTTCAACCGCCCTACACGACGCCACTCCTCCTGCGCCAGTACCCAGTCGGCAATACGATGCAGGCGAGGCCGCCACCAGCTGGCAAGAGCCGGATTCACCAGGTCCTCATCAAGGGCATCATCAAAATGACGGTGCAGAATCTGTGCCGCATGGGCCGGCCATGTACCGGGATGCTCCCTGATCATGCGCTCCAGAGCCGTATGGACGATCTTCCCGTAATCGGCGTGTTCCGCCCCTTCTTCCAGCGGGGCCAGAACCTTCAGCCCCAGCACATGACGGGCATAGATGGTGTAGGGGTCCAGCTTGAGCGTATCCAGCTGGGTAATGCTCAGCCGCCGGGGGCGCAGAGACAGGGGAGGCCGTGGCTCGGGGGGAGCTACGGGCTTTGCCTCCCCGGCAGGCATGTCCAGCATGGTCTGCCACGCCAGTGCCGGGTGAACGGGAAGCGTGATCTGCCTCCCTTCCAGAAACGCTGAAAGGCGCATCAGCCACCGGGCCGGGACGGCGGGTGACCCTTCCCGCCGCTGGGCATTGGACAGGATGACCTGCTCCGACGACAGGGCAGCAGATACAAAGTCATGCGCCTGTGCACCAATCCGCCGCTCCGGTGACGGCAGGCCGACACGCTGGCGCATCGGGCGGCTCATCCACGGGCCGGATTCCGCTGCGGGAGGCCAGCTGCCTTCATTCAGCCCTCCCAGAATGACGGTATCAAAAGCCAGCAGGCGGGCTTCCAGCACGCCATAGATGGAGATTCGGGGATGGGCGAGTTCCACACCCCCCTGGTAGCCCCGCAGCCCTGTCAAAGTCTTGCCCGCCATGCTGGCCGTCAGAAACCCCTCCAGTGCTCTCAGGGGCTGGGGTGGCAAGTCCCCCGTATGGCTCATCAGCTCCACGAAATGCCGGGACAGGGCCCCGCCATCTTCCCCCAGCCAGAGGCGGGACCCAGGGCGGGGCTGGTCAGCCTCGTACCCCTCACCCTCCACCGCTGCGAGCTGTTCGGCTGTCTCCAGAAGGGCAGCCAGAAGCTCTGGCACACGAGCGGTTGACTCCAGCCCCAGCAGGGGCCTGAACGCTTCTTCCATCCTGTCCAGAAATATTGCGAGGCGTTCCGGGCTGTCTGGTGCATCAGCCTGATAGCCATTATCCGTCTGCTGCGCCTCCTGCAAAGCCTCAAGAGCATGGCGCAGTCCATCCAGCCCCGGCTGGGGAGCCGGCCCCCGTAGCAGCCGCCTTTCCAGAAGGCGGGCACTGGCCCGGGCACGGCCGGGACTCCCCCCCAGAGCTGCCAGCGGATGCTTGAGAACGGACAGCAATGCCACCGGGCTGAACCGGGCCGTCACGGCCTGGGCGATCAGCCGCAGGAATACGGCCGCAGGGGTACGGACCAGCGGCTCTCCTGCACTATCATCCGCATGGATACCAAAACGCAGAAGCTCCGCCCGGACACGGTCGGCCAAACCACGATCCGGCGTCACAAGAGCACCGGAACGCCCCGGCTGGCTGGCCACGTCCCGCAGGATCAGGGCAATGGCCTGCGCTTCCTGCTGCGAATCCGCTGCTGGCAGCAGACTGATGCCAGAAGGACGGACATCACCCACCGGCTGCCCCCAGCAGGCAATGCCTGCCTCTGGCAACATGACATGCTGGAAAAGATTTTCCCGCTCCGGCCGCAGCGGATATCCCCATATGGCAATATCCGCCCGATTTATCCCGGCCCGGGACAGGAATTCACGAAACAGGGCCTGTGGATGGGTGGGAAGAAGCTGGTTCCACCACTCATCCTCCATGCCGCAATCCAGCCCCTGAAAGACCACCATGCCTCGTGGCAGGGCCGCCACAGCCTCCAGCGCCGTGGCCACCCCGGCAGACCCATCCACAAAGCCTACGGCCCAGAGCGGATAATCCGGCGGCATATCCGCCCAGAGGCGGGCCTGCGCCTCAATCAGGGCGACCTGACGGGCTATGATGTTGCTACGCTCTTCCTCCCGTAGAATGGCAGGCCATGCTTCCGTGACGATCCGAAGGAACTCCAGCGTCTTCTGCCAGTGTCCGGCAAAATCATCAGCCACGGCTTTCGGCAGGGCTTCATATAAGTCCACACCATTCCGCTCGGCATCATCCATCAGCTCTGCCAGAGCCTGCGCCAGCGGCCAGACCCGGTCGATCGTACCGCCGTCCCGGCCTGATACGGTCGTGAAAAAAGGTGCCGCCAGAATCAGCCGGGCCAGAATGGCCAGCCGGAAAACCGGCCCCACAGAAGGCGGAACAGTCTCATCAACCGTCATGGGAAACAGGCTCTGCTGCTCCACATCTCCCAGAGCCACGATGGCAGGCAGCAGGGCCGGACGGCCATCCAGAACCCGCAGGAAGGCTTCCATCAAGGCACGGGCCACACGGCGGCCAGGCACCAGAATCGTGCCATTGTCACCACCGCTGCGCCCGTCCGGGCCAGCCTCCACCCCCACACGCTCCAGCCAGTTCTGCACGACCGTATCCAGAAACGGACAGGATGCCGGAATGGTTGCAATATTGAGCGGATGTGCCTGTCCCATCAGCCTCTCCTCCCTTCAGAAAAAGAGGACAGGGCCTTCAACCGTTCCTCCGGCCAGCCATGCAGGGTCACGATGCGGGCCTCCTCGCCGGTCCCCTGCGCAAATGTCAGATGCAGGGCCCCGGCTGGCAGCATATCCTCAGCACGATCGGGCCACTCCACCAGCATGATGCTTTCACAGGCATCATCCCATGAGAGTTCATAAAGTTCATCCGGCCCGGAAAGTCGCCAGAGGTCATAATGGAACACCGTTCCGGCTTTCGTCTCGTAAGGCTGGACAAGCGCAAAGGTCGGGCTGGGGACCTCCAGAGCCTCATCACCAGCCATATGGCGGATCAGTGCCCGGGCAAACGTACTTTTGCCGGCTCCCATCTCACCCTGAAGGGCCAAACAGTCCCCCTGTCGCACCATGTCCGCAAGATGCCGTGCCAGAAGCACTGTCTGCTGCTGAGAAGAAAGATGCACGTCCATCAGACACAACGCCCCGTATCGCTACCCGTAACAGGCGCCAGCATTGCTGAAGCCTCCCCCGGACACAAGAGGGAGCCCCACAACCCCCGGCCGTTTCTCTCAGCAGAACCAGCCAATGGGGCCTGTTCCGGGCTCACATGGCCAAACAAACCTCTACTCGAGCGGCAAAAAAATGCTTATGAATACCAGCATGACACATGCAGCTTCTTCCCACACGACAGATGTCGCCATCATTGGCGCAGGCCCCACGGCACTTTTTGCCGCCTTTGAATGCCGGATGTTACGCTTGGACTGCATCCTGACGGATGTTCTGGACAGTGTGGGCGGGCAATGTGCGGCCCTGTACCCGGAAAAACCGATCTACGACATTCCGGCCCATCCCTCCATCACCGGAGGTGACCTGATTGCCGCCCTTGAAGAGCAGATCGCTCCCTTCAACGTGCCCCGCCTTCTCGGCAGCCGGGTCAGCCATCTGGAAGGTGGGCCGGGGGCCTTCACCCTGAAGAATGAGCGTGGCGATACTATCCATGCCAAGGCCATCATCATCGCTGCCGGTGCTGGTGCCTTCGGGCCAAACCGCCCTCCGCTGGACGGGCTGGACGCTTATGAGCGCAGCGGGGCCGTGCAGTATTATGTGAAAAAACGGGCCGACTTCACCGGCAAGCGCATCGTCGTGGCTGGGGGCGGAGATTCTGCGCTGGACTGGGCCCTCTCCCTCTCCGACATTGCCGAAAAAGTCTATCTCGTCCACCGGCGGGACCGCTTCCGTGGGGCACCGGAGACACTGGCGCAGATCGAGGCCAAGATCACCGCCGGGGCCATCGAAAAAGCCGTTCCCTACCAGCTGCACGGCCTGAAGGGCGAAAACGGCCAGCTGACCCATGTGGACCTCATCGCCATGGATGACACGGTCCGCTCTCTGGAAGCGGACGTGCTGCTGCCTTTCTACGGTCTCTCAACCGACCTTGGCCCGGTGGCCGCATGGGGGCTGGAGACACAGCGCAGCACCATCCCCGTGAATCCCGCCACCATGCAGACCAGTCTGGAAGGCATCTTCGCCATTGGCGACGTGGCCCAGTATCCCGGCAAGATGAAGCTGATCCTTCAGGGCTTCTCGGAGGGAGCCGTGGCCGCCCATGCGGCCCACCATGTCGCCCATCCTGACAAGGCCCTGCGCTTTGAACATTCCACAAGCCGGGGCCAGCCGGGCACGCCCTGATACGGCTCCCCCACCCACCGCCCATGAAAAAAGCAGGTGCCCTATGACGGGACACCTGCTTTTTTTCGTCTGCCGGATGGTCCCCGTTCAGGCAACGCCCTTCAGGAACACGACCCTGGAGGCACCACCTTCAACAAGGGTTTCGATGGCCTTGTTGAACACACGGCCATGCTCGGTCCCCATATGGGCCTTGAAGGCCGCCTCATCCCGGTAGCTTTCCTCGACATGGAACAGGTCCGGCTCATCTTCCAGCGTGTACACCACGAACCGCACGCAACCCGGTTCGGCCCGCACGTTCTCGGCCAGAGCCGTCAGCAGGCTGGCCACCTTCTCCCGGTGGCCGGGCAGGGCTTTCATGGTCGCATAGAGACTCTTGGTCATGACATTTTCCCTTCTTCCCTTGTGAAGCCCCGCCATCATGCCACAGAGGGGCAGACATCTGATACAGCCTGACATGGAAAAAGGCCGGAGCAGACGCCCCGGCCTTTTTCATGACCCAAAACGGAAGTCCGGGCCTCAGCCCTTCGCACCACGGGCGGCACGCTTGCGCTCGTGCGGGTCCAGATAACGCTTGCGCAGACGGATGGCAGACGGCGTGACCTCCACCAGCTCGTCATCCTCGATGTAGGCAATGGCCTGCTCGAGGCTCATCTTGCGGGGCGGAACCAGCACGACGGCATCATCCTTGCCGGAGGCACGCATGTTCGTGAGCTTCTTCTCACGCACGGCGTTCACTTCCAGATCATTCTCACGGGAATGCTCACCGAGGATCATGCCGGTGTAGATCTTCTCACCCGCATCCACGAAGAGCGTCCCACGATCCTGAAGGGAGAAAAGCGCATACGGAGTCGTCGCACCATCCTCGGCAGAGATCAGGGAGCCGTTGCGGCGGCCTTCAATCGCACCAGCATGCGGCTGGTAGGAGTGGAAGAGACGGTTCATCAGACCGGACCCGCGGGTATCGGTCAGGAACTCGCCGTGATAGCCGATCAGACCACGGGAGGGGATCATGAAGGTCAGGCGGACCTTGTCACCGCCGGACTGACGCATGTCCTGCATCACACCCTTGCGCAGGGACATCTTCTCCACGACCACGCCGGAATAAGGCTCGTCCACATCGATGACGACTTCCTCGAACGGCTCTTCCTGCTCACCCGTTTCCGGATTCTCACGGAACAGCACACGGGGACGGCCGATGGTCAGCTCGAACCCCTCACGGCGCATGTTCTCGATCAGCACGCCCAGCTGAAGCTCACCACGGCCGGCAACCTCGAAAGCCTCGCTTTCCGGGCTGTCCGTCACCTTGATGGCCACGTTGCCTTCCGTCTCCTTGAAGAGACGGTCACGGATCTGGCGGGACGTCACCTTCTTGCCCTCACGACCACCCAGCGGACCATCATTGATGCGGAAGGTCATGGAAAGGGTCGGCGGGTCGATCGGTGTGGAGGGCAGCGGCTCCTCGATGGACGGCTCGGCCAGCGTGTCGGGAATGGTGGCCTCGGAGAGACCGGCAATGGCCACGATGTCACCCGCTTCGGCTTCCTCGACGGGCACACGGTCCAGACCACGGAAGGACAGCAGCTTGGTGATGCGGCCTGTCTCGACCACGCTGCCATCAGCCCGCAGGGCACGGATGGGCATGTTCACCTTCGCACGGCCCTGCTCGATGCGGCCTGTCAGGATACGGCCAAGGAAGTTGTCGCTCTCCAGAATGGTGGAGACCATGGCGAACGGCTTGTCCTTATCCAAGCCCGGGCTGGGCACATGCTTCAGGACGAGGTCGAACAGCGGGTGCAGGTTCTCACGGGGGCCTTCCAGCTCCGTATCCGCCCAGCCCTGGCGGCCGGACGCATACAGCATCGGGAAGTCCAGCTGCTCGTCATTGGCACCGAGAGCGGCGAAGAGGTCGAACACCTCGTCATGCACCTCGTCCGGGCGGGCGTCGCCACGGTCCACCTTGTTGACGACAACCATCGGGCGCAGACCACGGGCCAGGGCCTTGCCCAGCACGAACTTGGTCTGCGGCAGGGCACCTTCGGCGGCATCCACCAGAATCACGGCCCCATCGACCATGCTCAGGATGCGCTCCACCTCACCACCGAAGTCGGCATGGCCCGGGGTGTCGATGATGTTGATACGGGTGTTCTTCCACACGACGGAAGTACATTTGGCCAGGATGGTGATCCCGCGCTCACGCTCGAGATCATTGCTGTCCATCGCACGCTCGGTGACGGCCTGATTCTCACGGAAGGTGCCGGACTGCTGGAGCAGCTGATCCACGAGTGTTGTTTTCCCATGATCGACATGGGCAATAATGGCAATGTTACGGATGTCCATGGACGATCTTTCAGGAAGTGACAGATTGGGACAGAATGGTGCCCTTACTGCACCGAAACTGATTTTTTTGCAAATCCGAACCGTGTATCAAGCCATGCAGCATCGTATTTCATGCCTTCATCTTTCTCATTCCAGCAGAAAAGGAGCCGTTTCATGACCACCCATCCCCCCAAAGGCCCCACCGCCCCCGGCACGGAAAGCCTCAGCCAGCTTGGCCGACAGACCGTACAGCCGGAGTCGCCTGAAACCGCCGAGCTGGAGCGTGTCCCGGCTCCCCATAAAGGGCGGCGTTATGTTGTCCGTTTCACCGCTCCGGAATTCACCTCCCTTTGCCCGGTGACGGGACAGCCGGACTTTGCCCATATCGTCATCGACTACATCCCACGGGACTGGATCGTGGAGAGCAAGTCCCTCAAGCTCTACCTCACCAGTTTCCGCAATCACGGAGCCTTCCATGAAGACTGCTCGGTAACCATCGCCACACGCCTTGTCGAACTGCTGGACCCGGAATGGCTGCGCATCGGGGCCTACTGGTACCCTCGTGGCGGGATGCCGATCGACGTCTTCTGGCAGACAGGCCCCGCCCCGGACGATGTCTGGATTCCCGCACAGGATGTGCCCGGATACCGGGGGCGTGGCTGAAATTCCCCCTCAGAAACCGAGCGTCACGTCTCCGCCAATCAGAATACGGTTCTGATGCCGGAAATCCGCAAAAGGCCGGGTGTTGTTCAACGAACGGTCAAACCGGATTTCCGGACGGATCTGAAGCAGCTTGACATGATGGCCGATATTTGGCCGCCACACGGCATTGAAGGACAGGTCGCCATACGTCGTTGCCGGGGCGCTGTAGGTCCGGGCGGGCAGGCCGAGCAGTGACCGGCCATAGCCTGTGTCCTCCGGGTACTGCACGACAAACTGGCCCGTGCTGTCCCGATAGACTTCCGCCCGGGCATTGAAGGTCAGGGTGGATGTTGCCGCATAGGCTCCCCAGATGACGCCGCTCCATGTATTGGCATCCAGCCCCTCATCATGAACCTGCGTGGCCTCGGCTGTCAGGCTCCATTTGGGGTTGATCTGCCATGTGGCGTTGAGGTCGTTCCAGAAACGCTGCGCCTCATGCGCCCTGTGGCTGCCCAGCGCACGGCGGGGGTCTTCCGGCCCGACACGCAGCAGATAGGTCAGGGACAGGGCACCTCCTGCCAGCTGGCTGGCATTGAAGCCCACATAACCGGCCGGTTCGCCATTGTTGTTGCCCCGGCCAAATGATTTCTGGTTCCCGGCATCCATCCCGAACAGAACAGCGTAATGCGAATTCAGGTGCCACTGCCCATAGAAGCCGACATGCTCGAACGGATTGGAATACTGCGCCGTATAGGACATGGTGTAGAAGGCCCGCCCTGCCGGATTCAGCACCTCCACCCCCATGGGGGAGGACAGGATGCCCAGCTGCATGTCCAGCCCGTCTTTCGTCAGCCACGGCATATGCAGGGCGATGTTGGCCTGAATGGGGGTAAGCTGGTAGCGATGATGATCCAGCCAGCGGTCTGAAATCCCCGTGATGACGTAAGCTCTGGCATCAGAACCATAAAGCATCTGGATGTTCGCCCCCAGCCCGTAACCGTCACCAATCGGGTCAACGGGTTTGGTGATGGTCAGGGCGACCTGATTGAGCATCCCCGTATCACTGTGGGACTGGAGAAGCTGACCGAAATTCATGCCATTTCCAGGATGGCCGGTATTGGCCATGGCCCCGCCCTCAATCTGGAGACCGACATCAATGTCGGAAAACCAGCTCTTCCCGGCCGGTGCGGCAGGCTGGACAGCACTGGGAGCCGCCACCGGGGCGGGTGATGGAGCTGCCGGAGCGGGAGAAGAGGACGTGCCGGCCAGCGTGGCCTGAACGGGCCCCCCCTGCTCGCTGGGAGCGGCCTGTGCGCCTTCCAGCCATGACACAGCTCCACCGCACACCCCGACCACCAGAAGATACTGCCAATACCGCATTGAGCCACCCCACCTATTGTTCCGGTATCGTAAGTATATCCACCTTCTGAAAAGCGGGACAATATCCAGAACAGACAGAATGGGATGAAAAGTGATATTCTGCTGCCGAAAATGAAAAAAGGCCGTCCCAAAGACGACCTTTTGTGACCTGCAGCAGGCGGGATGACCTCAGAAAGAAATGGCTGATTCCAGATCAATCAGCATGGCATCCTTGTACCGTTTCAGAGCACCGGGGCTCCAGAGATACTGCAAGCCGGGCCGCAGCAGCAGCCAGCGTGTGGGCCAGTATCCATAATTGAGTTCGATGGCTTCTTCCGAATGCGGAGCATACAGCCCGGCACCCCGGCCCGTGTGCTGGAGATGCTCGATCCAGTGTGTGACCTTCGGATTGGCCCAAAGGGCCTTCATGCCAAGGCTGATTGTATCATTGGGGCGGCTGGCGAACGTTCCCTTCCGGGTAATACCCGCCGTCACAAAATAGGGCGCAATGGCCGTGCGGGGATCGCCCCATGTGAAGGAGGCAAAAAACGCCGTTCCCCGGTGCGGGTCCGCTCCATCCCGCTGCAACATGCGGTCAAACTGGAACCACCCACCAAACCGGCCCCTCACCTTGGAGACGGGCGCATCCTGCGCCGCAGAAGCCGGAATGTAATATGTTCCCATCTGGCCATAGACGTTCTTGACCTCGGACGTGTCCCAATAGCCGCCGATCTTCACGTTCGTCTGTAACGGGCCGCTATAATCATCCGTCCCGCCCCGATGCCAGCCCAGCTGGAACGGCAGATAGGTACCTGTCGCCCCGTGCAGGTTCATCTTCCAGCCATTCCGCACGCCGGTGATCGTCGGGTCCACACTGTAAGCCCCGAACTGCACCAGATAATGGTCATTCCCCGCCGGATAGAGCTTGATCCACGCACCGGGATGGGCCGTCGGATAGAAGCCGTAACCCGAATTCATGGCAATGGACTGCGGCATCCCGCAGATGCCGTTGTTCTGGAACTGGCAGTACAGGTTGGCCCCCCAATAGGTGGAAGACTGCTCGAAGTCATTCTCCGTGTTGATCTCACCAACCTCGGTATGTACGTACTTGTTCCAGTGCATTTCCCAGCTGAGGCGGCCAAGGCGCATGGTCTCACCGGCCCCGTAAATTTCCATCGGGCTGTCAACAGCCGGCAACGTGTTTCCCAGCCCGGCCCCCTGACGGGCCAGTGTCAGGAAGTGCAGTGTGCCCGCATTGAAGGCAACGCCCAGTAGCTTCTTCAGGTTGAAATCCAGAGACAGGGCCTCTTCATCCGCATAGCGGACCGCACGGGATTTCCCCCCGAACGGATTGCCTGCGGTGTCCTGAAAGTAACGCCCGCCGATCGTCACGCCATGATCGGCCAGCCAGCTCCGTGCGCCCCAGGGGTCACCAAAAAACCCATCCTGATTGGCAAAATCGTGCCAGCTGTTGGGGAAAAGCCCCTTCTGCTTCTCTGGTGAAGCCTGCTCACTGGCCCCGCGGGAGAAGACGTCACCCGGGATCGGGAGAGGCACGGACCCGAAAGCACGCTGCTCATCCCTTGCAGGCGCACCGTAATTCCGCTCCTTCAACAGCTCATCCCTCTGGGCCGTCGTGATCTCCCCACCTGCTGCCGCTTTCTCCTTCACGGCAGCCGGCCCGGCAGCATCCTGCGCAAAAACGGCATGGGCTCCCAGCATCCAAGCGACACCTACTGCTGCTGTACCAGCCTTTTGCCACATTCCACGCATAGATTAGCCTTCATAGCCGTTGATCAGGACAGGAACCTGAAGGCCAGATGCGCCATGGCAGCCTTCAGCACGACAATGCCAGACAGGCCACAAGCGGCACTGCGGCAAAGGATGACACCGTCCCTTTATATAAATTTTATCGCTGACTTCCAGTGGTGAAATCTGTCTATACCAGATCAGTCGTCATCCACCTCTTCAAGTTCATGTGACCGTTGCCGGTTTATTTACCGTCCAGCTACGATGCTGTTGCCCGAGGCGGCGGGTCAGCGGCAGAAGCAGGGCCAGCACAACACACAGCCCCACACACCCCAGAAACAGTTCCCGGAACAGGGCAGCATAACCCGCCAGGCTGCCCCCACCATCGGCCGGAACACTGGCGAGATCAGCCACCAGGCTCCCCAGATACATGCCGACCCCCCAGAGCAGGAACAGGGCCCCCATCAGCACTGCGCTGACACGGGCCGGGGCATAACGGGCCACAATGGCCAACCCAAGACCGATGGTCAGCAGCTCCCCGAGGGACATGGTGCCATACCCGGCCACCATGACCCACGGCGAAACAAGCCCCGTGCTATGGCCAGCGGCCAACCACCAGATGCAAAAAGCCAGAGCGACCAAGCCATAACCGAGCAGTATCTTGATGGCGGGTGAAGCATCCTGCCCCCTACCCGCATGACGACGGTACAGCCATGCCAGCAGCGGGCTGAACAGCATGACAGCGATCGGATTGAGCGCCTGGAACTGGCCTGCCGACATGGTGAACAGCCGCCATGACCCCAGCTGGTACACGCCAGAGACATCCCGCATGGCAAACAGTGTCAGGGAGGTCTGCATCTGCTGGTAGAAGATCTGGTAGGCCATTGTCTGAGCACAGAGGATGTAGGTCAGCAGCAGACCGGGCCGTTCACCGTCCTTCGCCCGCACATAAAGCCAGACCCAGAGCAGAAGAAGCCCCACCCCTGCCAGAATGATGCAGAGCTGGACCAGCGCCGGGCTGTACAGCACCCATGTGCAAAATCCCCAGACCACCAGCAGGGCCAGCAGGATTCCAGCGCCCAGCGCCCCTTTCAGCACGGGAGTGGAAAGACGCTCCACCAGAGGAACAGGCATGGAGGATGGCCCATGCCGCCGGACTGCCTCAACCGCCCGTGCGGCAAGAAACCGCCGCATACGCCCGGCCCGCACTGCATAATAGCCAAGCCCGACCAGCAGCCCCCCGGCACAGGCCAGAAAGGCCACAGCCGCCCCATAGCGCTGCTGGAGCCACGGCATCAGCAGCATGGAGACGGTCGACCCAACATTGATGGCCATATAGTAGAGTGTGAAAGCGGCATCCAGTGCCGTGCCATCCCCGGCGTAAATGCGCCGAACGAGCGTCCCCGCATTGGGTTTGAACAACCCGTTGGAGAGGGCAATCAGTGTCAGGGCCGGAAGGAAAACAGCCTGACTGCCAAGAGACATGGCCAGAAGACCATATCCGGCTGTCAGCCCGAAGGCCCCCACCAGCATGGTGGGTCTTGTCCCGAGGCACTGATCCCCCAGAAGCCCCCCCAAAACAGGAAGACTGTAGATGAAAAATCCCAGTCCCCCCTGCATGAGGTTAACGTCATGATCCCGCATGTGCAGCTGGGTGACCATGAAAACGGTCAGGACAGCCTGCATGCCGTAATAACCGAAACGCTCCCACAGCTCGATGGCCATGACGACAGCAAAAGCCTGCCGCCGTGCGACAAAAAAGGACGCCGCAGAATGTTGCTGATCGGTCATGAGGGCACGCTACTCCGTTACGGGAAGGACACTGGCTCCCTCCTCACTAGCGCAAAAATCAGCCCCCTGCGAGGTGGAACCCATCCACGTGGGCAATCCCCACCAGGCCCAGCACACACAGGGCCACAACAAACACGATGGCCACCAATGCTCCCAGAACGCTGGACTGTCTGACACGCAGCCAGAAAGACATCCCCCAGACCATGGCTAACCCGTCCTTTCCCCGCCACTCCCAACCCCTTGCAGGGCCATCACCAACACACCAGAGGCAGGCCCTTCACATCCCAAAGCGGGACAGAGGGCCTGCCTTCCTTTTTCACCACCCTGCCACACACCACACTCCAGCAGGGACTGGCCCTCAGCTCTCCGTTTTCTCCTCGGCTTCACGCCGCACGAGGGCTTCCAGCTCCGGCGAAATGGTCCCCAGCACAACACGCAGGGTCACCAGCAGATTTCCCGCCTCATGCCGTTTATCCGCCGCAATACCACGACCAGTCAAACGCAGGACCGTGCCACTGTCAGAATGTGGCTTGACCTTCAGCGCCACCGTTCCACCCGGGGTACGGACATGCACCTTGCCACCCAGAATGGCCGTATGGAGGTCAACATCCTGCGTGACACGCAAATTCCGCCCCTCACGCCTGTAATAAGGGTCTTCCGCCACATGAATCTTCAGCAGCACATCCCCGGCAGGGCCGGGCCGACCATCCATGCCGGGCTGCCCCGGCTGACCTTTCCCCCTAAGACGAAGCGTCTTGCCATCCTCGATGCCCGCAGGAATGGTGACGGACACCTCACGCCCTCCACCAAGGCTGACATCACGCCGGGTACCAAGAGCACATTCCTCCATGCTGATACGCAGCTCGCCATGCAGGTCCTCGCCCCGCCGGGGACGGGCAGACCGGAAACCACCGCCCCCACCACCAAAGGCACCGAAAATGTCCCCCAGATCCTCCGGATTGAAACCACCGCCCGAGAAACCGCCAAATCCGCCAAAGCCACCACCTGGGCCACCGGCCCCGGCACCGCCACCAAAACCGCCCCCGCCAAAGGGACCCCTCATCTGGCCATCCGCATCGATCTCGCCACGATCGAACTGGGCGCGCTTCTCCTCGTCACCGACAATCTCGTACGCCTTGCCAATCTCCTTGAAGCGCTCCTCCGCCTTGGTATCACCGGGGTTGCGGTCGGGGTGATACTGCTTGACCAGCCGACGGTAGGCGCTGCGGATTTCCTTCTCCGACGCTGTACTGCTTACGCCAAGAACCTTATATGGGTCAGTCGCCATTACTGTCCTGTATCCTCCAGATCCGTATCATCCAGCAGGTCGATCAGCACGGCCAGAACCCTGCTTCTGGAATAGCCAGCAGCTTCCGCCTCCCTGATGAGGGTCTGCACCCGGGGGCGCAGGAAATCGGCGGCTGACTGTACTGGTGTGCCTGTCATGGAAAAAACCTTTCTTTCCCAAAGAAGTGGTGTGCCTGTAAGGTAAGGTCAATAGAGAATGAATTTTTGCCCGTGCATTTCCCGACACTTTCCCAGACCTTGCCGAAAGACAGTTCTTCATGCTGCATGCTGACAGCCCCTCCCCTGCCAACCTTTCCCGCCGCCTCATCATTACAGGCAGCGACAGCCGTTATTTTCCCCTGCTTCAGGAGCTGGTCGCTTCCATCCGCCGCTTCCCGGAGCTGGCCGGGCTGCCGGTCGCCTGCATTGATGGCGGGCTGAAGCGGAAACAGGTCACATGGCTGGAGCAGAATGGCATCACTGTCCGTACCCCGAGAGCCTTTCCTCATGTCTCACGATGGGCCATGCGCAGGCGCCCCAATCTGGCCATCGAACTCTCCAAGATGTGGCTGGACCAGCTCTTCCCGGAGCATGACACGCTGGTATGGATCGATGCAGATGCCTGGGTGCAGGACTGTCAGGCCGTGGAGCTTCTCTTCCAGGCCGCCGAGCAGACGCCGCACGCTCTGGCCATCACGCCGGAACTCTTCCTGCACAAGCCGCTGTTCCGGCTGCGCTGGCTGCCCTTCGGCCTCGTGCAGCTCCGCACCATCCTGTACAAGAATTCCCGTCTGGCCCGGCTGCCCCGGGCGATATGCCGTCATATCGGCGTGCGCCCCACCCTCAATGCCGGTGTTTTCGCCCTCTCCCGCACGGCTCCGCACTGGCCCCGGCTCCGCCACTGGCAGGAAGAAGCCCTGCGGCACGGCAAGATATTCAGCTCCGGCCAGCTCGCCATGGCCCTGACAAGCTATCACGATGGCTACGCCACCGCCCTGATGCCTGCCGGATGCAACTATCTGGGACCGTGGCAGATCGACTCACGAACGGGCCTGCTCTGCGAGGTCACTTTTCCGCACCGCCCTGTCGGCATCGTCCATCTCGCCGGGCACGACGCCATGCGGCTGGACCCGACCGTGACGATGGACGTGCCCGACCGGGCAGGAGGAACACAGGCCCTCAATCTGCGGTTCAGCACGATGCAGGCTTACCGGGACACCCGCCAGCCAGATATGACCTAACGGCTGAAGGCCCGCAGGATCATGTCCTTGCTCTCATGCTGTTCCACCTTCAGGGTGGTGTTGGAAAGTTCCCGCCCCTGCCAACCGGCACCGAAAGCAATGTAGAGCGAGATGGCATCATCCATGCGCTTGCCAGTAGCCGACACGGCGGCCACCCGGCGGGACAGGTAGGTCTGCTGGGAGTTGAGAACATCCAGATAGCCCGTCAGCCCGGCGGCATAGAGCTTGCGGGCACGGGACAGGGCCAGACCGGCCTGCGTGGCGGCCTCCCGTTCTTCCCGCACCAGCTCGCTGTCCTGATGCCAGTCATCGAGGCTGTCTTCCACTTCCCGAAAAGCATTCAGAACAGTCTGACGATATTGCAGGCGACTGGCCTCCGCCTCACTTCTGGCCTGGGCGATCTGGGCGCTGTATTTACCCCCATGCAGGATGGGCAGGGAGGCCATCATCATGACATTCCAGCTCATCCCTCCAATCTGGAACGCCTGATAGGCGGCAGAGGCATTGGGATTGAAGGTCAGCGGGATGCTGAAATTGGGATACAGATTGGAAATCGTGATTCCGATGCGGGAGACGCTCGCCGCATAGCGCCGCTCGGCCGAACGGATGTCGGGCCGGTTGGTCAGCACGGCGGAAGGCAGCATGGCCGGGAACGGGGGCAGGGTCGGGATGGGCCGCCGCTCTTCAAGATCAGGCTGTTCCTTACCGGGCATCTCACCCATCAGCACGTTGATGGCATGGATGAGCTGCTCCTGCCGCGCCCGCAAGGGGGGCAGACGAGCCAGCTCGGCATGTTCTTCCGTCCGGGACTGGGCAATGGCCAGCGTATTGCCGACGCCATTATTGAAGAGCCTCTCCACCAGCTGGGTACTGTCCCGAGCCGTGCGGATGGAATCCTCTGTCACGCTCATGCGGGTCTGGATGGTCCGCAGCTCAACATAGTCTGTCACCAGCTGGCTCAGCAGAGAGAGCAGCAGTCCCCGCCGCTCCTCGATGCTGACTTCCACCAGCCTCTTACGCTCCTGCACCTGCCGGGAAATATGGCCAAAAACATCAATCTCCCAGCTTGCCCGGGCGCCATAGGTCAGCACAGACGCATGGGGGTGATTGTTCGGGTTGCCCGGGCGCAGGGGCCAGTTGTCAACATTGATGGAGTAGCGGTTGTCTCCCCCACCCGCATTGGCATCCAGCTGGGGATACCAGTTGGCCTGTGCCTGCCGCCGGACAGACTGCTCAGCCAGAACATGCTGGGTGGCCACCTGAAGGTCGTAATTCCCTCTGATGGTCTGCTCCACCAGTCTGTCCAGAACAGGATCGTGAAACTGCGCCCACCAGTCCCGGAGGTTGGCTTCCGTCTCGGCAATTTCCTCCTTGGTGGCGGGGTGGGGCTCACTGGCAAAATGGCCCGGCACTTTCATCCTGTCCGGCCTGTATTCCGGTCCGACCATGCAGGACGTCAAGAAAAGACAGCTGCTGACAACAAGGGGAACAAACCGCATCTTCATCTCACAGGTGATCCTGCAGCCATGTCGTCAACAGCCCCCTGCCTCCGGCTTTTGCCTTCCCCACCGCCACGGTGGCTGTCATGCCTGCAGACAGAATGACCTCTGGCGGCATCTCATCAATTTCAATACGCACGGGAATACGCTGAGCCAGCCGTACCCATGTGAAGATCGGATTCACATCTGGCAGGCCGAGCCTGTCCGACATGCCGTTTGCATCATTGATGCCTCGGCCAATACTGACGACATGCCCCCGCAGGACATGACGATATCCCATGAGCTTGATACGGGCCTCATCACCAACATGCACACCATGCATCTTGGTTTCTTCAAAATAACCATAGACCCAATAGCTGTTCGCATCGATCACGGCCATGCGGGACTGTCCAGCCGTCACATAATCACCGACACGCAGATTGAGATTGGTCACGTAGCCATCCACGGCAGAATAGACCGTGGAACGCTGAAGATTGAGCAGGGCCGTATCGAGGGCAGACCGGGCTTCTTCCAGCCGTGCCCGGCGTACTTCCATCTCGGAGTCGAACACATCCTGTTCCTCACGGGACACGACGCCACCAAGCCCGCGCCGCCTCTTCGCATTCATGACGCTCAGCTTGTAATCTTCCGTCACACCCGCCAGACGGGCCCGTGCCTCATCGATCCTGAGCCTGAAACGCAGTGGATCCACCGTGAAAAGCGGATCCCCCTTATGAACGAACTGGTTGTCCACAACCGGAACAGACACGACCGTTCCCGACACTTCAGGCGTGGCCGTAACGACGTAAACACGGACACGACCATCACGTGTCCAGGGATCAAGGACATAAAGGTCCCACACGACATACCCCAGACCAATAGCCAGAGCGATGATGATCAGTGTCAGCAATGGACGTACAAGACGCCGAAACCAGTTCATACCCCCGCTCCACCTCAGACGAAAATAACCAGAAGACAGAGAACACAGACATACAGGGCAATCTCAAACAGGGCGACATGCCAGAACCAGCCCAATGCTCCGAGACGCCACAACACATAGCGCAGGGCCAGAGTCACCAGCACTGCGCAGACAGCATAAACAGCTATTGGAGAAACGAACACTCCGCAGAGGCTGACTTCCGAAAGCATCATGCGCCGCAATCCCCGAAAGAACGGGACCGGGCGGGTGATGTGTCTGATGCTTTGCTCACGTTGTTCCCTATCGCACCTGCAAAAGGCCCGGCGTCCGTCCAGACGGGCCGGACTCTGCTCCCTCCCGAAGGTACCATGCCGGGTATCCATCCAGAGGACGACACGGCACCACCGCCAGGCCATCTTCCCGTTTCAACCACAGAGGCAGAAGCAGCTCTTACCACTTCTTAACGTCAATTACAGGCGTCTGACCAGATGGAACCCACCTGGAAACAGAAAGCCCATAGCAGAAGCGGCCCCTGAAGGCCGCTTCTTTTGTCTCATATGCCTATGGAACCGACAAAATCACTTTTTCCGGCGTGTGAAGACACCTTTGGCCATACGCCATGCCTGCCCACCCGCATAACGGCCCACTGGACCACTGGCGAGACCAAGCAGGGACGTCAACGCAAAGCTCTGCTTCAGCTCATGCATCTTCCTGTCCCGCTCCATGCGGGCGCGGGCCTCTGCCAGGCCGGAATGACCAGCACGCACCGCCAGAAGCAGGAAAATGATGAAAAACAGCAGGTCTATCCCCAGTACACAGGTAGCAGACAGCAGAAGACCCAGATGGCAGACCTGCCTGAAAAAGGCCCAGAACACTCCGTGCAGGGTAATGGCTGCAAAGCCGAGAAACACGAGAGCCACGACAAGGAAGCACAGCCGGATACCGTGCCGTTTTGCACATTCCCTGAAAATTTTTCCCTGGGCAGCGAGCACTGCCTGACCAAGTTCCAGTAGACCATTCATGATACGACTGCTGCCCCTTCCAGATTCATGAAAAACACCAAGGCCCTTGCCAGAGGGAGGACAGAACACACCCCTCCACCGACCATTCCCTCACCTATAGCACTGCACGGGAAAAAGCCAAAGCACCCCATGAAGCGGCGCTACCCATCCCTCATTAAAGGTTGAATGGAAAATATTTCCTCATTTTATCAAGAAAAAAAGGCATAAAGATGTTCTGATTCTTTTTTCTTCTCCCCTCTGTAACGAAGTTTCAAGAATCATCATGTAATATCCTTTCATCTCAACCACTTCCATGCATTTATCCTGTCCATTGAATCCCACCGCCACTTCAAGTCCGTACGGTGCCGCTACGTCATGAAAACAGTCCGCCCCCGGAGCTGCCAGAAACACCCCTCACTGCCCCACACGGGGCACCGTCTGTTCCGTTCCATCATGCGGGCGGTTTGTCCTGTCAGGCAGTTCCTGGACAAAATTCATCCATCCATCGGGCGTTTGCCTGCACTCTGTCTGGCCCTCACAGCCATGGCTGGCGCAGCCCCTGTCTCCGCCATGGCGGATGCGGCCAGCACACAGACCGACCCTGCCCCACAGGACAGGACCTATTACTGGGCCATTCCAGAGCATGATCTCATCGGCCCGATACTGCGTGATTCCACCTCCATGAATCTTGCTTTCCTGAGCCGTGAAGGACGTGGACTGGACGAAATAGAACAGCAGGCCCTTGCCTATCCACAGACCGTACAGGCCATCATGCTGAACAGCACGGAATCGGCCATCGCCTGTGCACGAGCCTGGTTGCAGCCCCTCCATGCCCTGGGCCGTTGTGGTCGGCCGGCCGGTTTTTTCCGCAATGTCCTCTTCTGGGATACATCCCGCATCACCACCCCACCACATTGGCCAACATTGTGGGATGTTGCCCGCTATCCCGGACAGCGAGCCTTCTTCCGGGGCCCCCGCATGACGCTGGAGATTGCCCTGCTGGCTGATGGCGTCCCCCCCAACCAGGTCTACGCCCAGCTCTCCACCCCGGCAGGGATCGACCGGGCCTTCCACAAGCTCAACCAGCTGCGGCCCTATATAATCTGGTGGCGCTCTCCCTCCGAGGCCTACCATATCCTCCAGAAACAGGCCGTGCTGATGGGAATCACCCCCGGCGCCATCATTCTCTCTCCCAAGGCAAGAAACACACTGGTGCGACCTTATCAGGCAGAGATGGGCAACGTTCTGTACAGTCCCGCCATGTGGGCAATTCCGGCGACACTGCCCACTGAGCAGGCCAACGAAATCCGCACCCTCCTGCTGAAGAACCCACCACACCTGCCCTATCCTCCTTCCCCCATTCCTGCCGAATCACTTGAAATCAGCGACGGTTTCTGGGCAACACATGAACTGCTGCTGAGTGAGCGCTTTAACGCATGGCTCACCCACACTCCTCTTTCCAGGCCCCTGACGACAGAACAGACCACACGATGACAGATCACCTTCCCTTCTGGCGAACCACTTCCCTTCAGGACATGACAGCCAGCCAATGGGAATCTCTCTGTGACGGCTGTGGCCGCTGTTGCCTGAACAAGCTGCGGGACGAAGACACCGATGAGATCATCTGGACGGACGTTTCCTGCCGTCTCCTTGATACCCAGACATGCCGCTGCACCGACTATGAGCGACGCCAGAAAAAAATTCCGGACTGCATCTCCCTGACCCCGGCCCTGCTGGACGACATCGACTGGCTGCCCCCGAGCTGCGCCTATCGCCTCCTGCGGGACGGGTTCGACCTGCCGGAATGGCATCCCCTTCGCAGTGGAACGGACGACACCGTGCTGAAGGCCGGCGCCTCGGCCAGTGGCCGCTGCATCAGCGAACGCCGGGCCGGCCTGCTGGAAAACCACATCGCCGACTGGCCCGGTACCTGGCCGGAGGGCGCCCCACCCTGCGTTGCGCTCCGTCAGAATGGCAACAGCTGACACTCCCGTGCTTCTTCCACCCGTTCTCTGGCGTATGTCCTCCCGGGCCCGGCGGATCATTCTCCGTCTGGACCTCCGCCGACGGGCCATTGTCATCACCCTCCCTGCTGGAGCCACCCGCCAACAGGGGCTGCGCTTCCTCCAGAGCCAGTCACAATGGCTGGCACAGGCCATGGCAGACCTCCCTCCTCCGGCAGTCGATCAGGGCCAGATATGGCTGGAGGGGCAGGCCATTCCCATCCTCCCCACCATAATACTGGATGGCCGTACACGCCTGACAGACAAAGGGCTGCATGTGGGCCACCCTCCCGAAGAACATGCCCGCCATCTGCTCTCCTTTCTGAAGCGCCGTGCCGAAAGCCTGTTCCCGCCCCTCTTCCGGCAACAGAGCCTCCGTATGGAGGCCTCACCAGCAAAATTCAGCCTGCGGGATGTCAAAAGCCGCTGGGGCAGCTGCACAAGGCAAGGGCGCATCATGCTCAGCTGGCGGCTCATCATGGCTCCGCCGGACATCTACACCTACGTGATGGTGCATGAGCTCGCCCATCTGCGCCATTTCAACCATGGGCCGGCCTTCTGGGTGCTTGTGGACCAATACGCCCCGGGCGGACAGCCGGGGCGCAAAAAAGCTGAAAAATGGCTTTCACAGAATGGTGCTCATCTGCTGGCCATGATATAAAATGCCCGCTTCCTCTGCGCGCTTGGCGGAATGGTAGACGCACGAGACTTAAAATCTCGAGTTCGGTCAGAACGTGCGGGTTCAAGTCCCGCAGCGCGCACCAGAGGCGCCTTTTCTGCCCGGTACCATTGCCTTTCCATGCAGCCCGGCTCTATCTTCCTGCAAAAGATTATCAGTTTGATCCCAAGGCCTGGCACCCGTCCAGCAAAGTAAGGAACGCCATGGTATTCGCCCGATTCCGTCGCTTCTTCAGCCGTTCTTCCGCCCATCCGCAAGAGCCCGACCTGCCGGACAATCTTGCAGAAATCTACCAGAAGGCACGGAACGGCCATGTACTGGAGCAGGTTCTCTGGGGGAAAGCCCTGCTGGACAGCGAGTATGTCCCCCGGGATGTGGACAAAGCACGGGAGTGGTTCACCATTGCGGCTTCTGCCAGTTATGGCCCGGCCCACAACATGCTGGGCCGCTGTTCACAGTTCGGCTGGGGGTGCCCGCTGGATCTGACAGAAGCTGTCCGCCATTACAGCCGGGCTGCGCAGCTGGATGACCTGTGGGGCATCTACAATCTCGGCATCTGCCACATGCGGGGCTTGGGAGTGCAGGCAGACCGGCGAACCGCCTTCCTTCTCTTCCGTCGGGCAGCTCTGCGAGGCCATGCGAAATCCATGAACCTGCTGGCCCGTTTCATTGAGGAGGGATGGGAGACCCCCGCCAATCCCCTTGCCGCTCTGGAATGGTATCAGCGCTCTGCTGACGGAGGCGATTACCGGGGGCAGCATAATTATGCTACCGCCTTGATGGGTATGGGGCAGCCGGAAGATGCTCTGCGCTACTGGCGCATGGCCGTAAAGGACGCCACGCCAGATATTCTTCAGGCCATGCAGCGGGAGCTGGAAAGGCCCGGAGCCCCACAGGACCCGGACCTCATGGAAACACTCAGGCAGCGGCTGAAAACAGTCCTGCCGGGCGATGACTGACAACACCCGGCCTGCGCTCTTCCCTCACAGGGAAACGGTATGAACCCAGCCGAACGGGTCCGCTTCCTCACCACGCTGGAGAGCGCACAGGGCGTTGCGCAGCTTCATGGTAACCGGCCCAGCCGTTTTTCCATCACCAAACGCCACGGAGCCAGCATCCCGGCGGAATTCACCAATCGGTGAAATGACTGCCGCCGTGCCGCAGGCAAAGGCCTCCGTGATCTCACCAGCAGCGGCAGCCCTGAAGACATCATCTATGGCCAGAGGCTCCTCAACCATGGTCAGGCCCATCCTGCGGCCCAGCTTGAGGATGCTGTCCCTCGTGATGCCTCGCAAAATCGTCCCACCAAGCGGTGGTGTGACCACACTGCCATCCTTGCGGACGAACATGACGTTCATGCCGCCCATTTCATCAATGAAGCGACGTTCCTTCGCATCAAGGAACAGCACCTGGCTACAGCCATGGTCCGCCGCCTCCTGCTGGGGCAGCAGACTGGCTGCGTAATTGCCCCCACATTTGGCCTCACCCGTGCCACCGGGAGCCGCCCGTGTATACTGCTCCGACACCCAGACCGGGATGCTGCCATTACCACTGAAATACCCCCCTACAGGGCTGGCCAGCACGACGAACAGATATTCATTGGCCCGTTTCACGCCAAGAAACACTTCATTGGAGATCATGAACGGCCGCAGATAGAGGCTCTGCTCCGGATTGGTGGGCACCCAGTCATGGTCCACCTTCAGCAGGGCCTTGATGGACCCGAGGAAGAGCTCCTCCGGCAGCTCGGCCATGGAAAGGCGGCGGGCTGACGCCGCAAACCGGGCAGCATTGGCCTCCGGCCGGAACAGCGTAACAGCCCCCCCCTTGCCACGATAGGCTTTCAGCCCCTCGAAAATCTCCTGCCCATAATGCAGGACGGTCGATGCCGGGTCGATCTGCAAAGGCTGACGAGGAATAATTCTGGCGTCATGCCAGCCCTTTTCATCCGTATAACGGATGACGGCCATATGGTCCGTAAAGACACGCCCGAACTTTGGGTCCACCATCAGGGCCTGCCGCTGCTCGGCTGATGTAGGGGTCTCTGTCCGTTCAATGCTGAACTCTGCCATGATGCTTCCTGCCTTCCCGGTCGGTTCAAAGATGTCACATTTCGGAATTTATGTGCTGTTCCGTCAAGAGACTAATATATGGAATACTATGTCTTTCAAGACCATATTTTTGAAACTTTATTTCATGAATGCCAGACATGCACCATAAAAAAACCCCCACCCGGCAGGGTGAGGGTTTTTCCGGCGCAGGCCAGTTTTCCGTATGGCTGAAAGATCAGCGCTTGGAGAACTGGAAGGAACGGCGGGCCTTGGCCTTACCGTACTTCTTACGCTCGACGACACGGCTGTCACGCGTCAGGAAGCCAGCCATCTTCAGCACACCACGCAGCTCCGGCTCGTAGTGGGTCAGGGCACGGGAGATACCGTGACGGACCGCACCAGCCTGACCGGAAAGACCACCGCCAGTGACCGTGCAATACACGTCAAACTGGTTGTAGCGATCTGTCAGCAGGAAGGGCTGGGTGATCAGCATGCGCAGCACGGGGCGTGCGAAATAATTCGTGACCGGGCGGCCGTTGACGGTGATCTCACCCTTGCCAGGCTTGATCCACACACGGGCGACGGCGTCCTTACGGCGGCCCGTTGCGTAGGAACGGCCCTGCGCATCACGCTTGGCTTCATAGACGGGAGCTGCATTGGCAACAGCAGGAGCCGCATTGGCCAGGTCCTGCAAAGTGCCGGTAAGCTCGGCGGCGGGGCGCTCTTGAGTTTCTGACATGATGACAGGCCTTACTGACGTTTCAAGGTATTCTTGCGGTTCAGGGAAGCAACGTCCAGCTTGACGGGCTTCTGACCCTCATGCGGGTGCTCCGTGCCGGCATAGACGTACAGGTGCTTCATCTGGGCGCGCTGGAGCGGACCACGGGTGATCATGCGCTCGACAGCCTTCTCCACGACCTGACCGGGGTTCTTGCCCTCGAGACGCTGAGTGATGGTGCGCTCCTTGATACCACCCGGATGGCCGGTGTGGTAATGGAAGAGCTTCTGGCCGACCTTGTTGCCTGTCAGGGCGATCTTCTCGGCGTTGATGACGACAACCGCATCACCGCAATCAACATGCGGGGTGTACTGCGGCTTGTGCTTGCCGCGCAGACGGTTGGCAATGATGGTGGCGAGACGGCCCAGAACCAGCCCTTCGGCATCGATCAGGATCCAGTTTCTCGTCACCTCCGCGGGTTTCAGCGAAAGTGTGGTCTTCATGACGTATCATTTCCAGTTTGAGATGCCACGGACAATGCGGCATCAGGAAAAGGACTGCCCCGACGATGCCGGCTCCGTAAGAGGCCAGACACCCTGAAAGCCGGAAACAGATTCAGGATGTGGGCGTTATTGCGGGAGACGGGAAAAAGGTCAAGCCCTTTAATTCTGGATCATTGCGCCACAAGCGGCAGAGAACAGCCATTTTTTATGATGTGGTATTAAAATACCGCAAAATAATCCCTTCTTTCTGCCTCCTTCCGGCAGCAGACAGCTCCATCCCCATTTGCTCATGCCTCTGCCAAAGGGTATTGTGCCGGTTCGCATATCAAGAGTGCCCAAGTGAGGTAAGTGCAGCATGCAACGGTTACGGCTTCCCCTCTGTCTGGCCCTCCTCATCATGATTCTGGGGGGACTGGGCATCTACCGCGAGGCCGGAATCCGTCTTTCCCACGCACTGGACCGGTTCCGGGCTGCCCTGCCTGCCGGGGCGGACTTTCATTACAGCGAGGTCCGGCCCGCATTCCTGCTTGGCGGGGTGACCCTGTATGATGTGTCGTTCCATTATCAGGCGACAGATTTCCACGCCCGGCGTGTCCGTTTCGGCTACCCCAAGCTGCTTTCCAGCGGAACCCTGAGACTGGCCAGCCTCCTGCTGGATTCACCCAGCTATACCGACCAGACACACCACATCACAGCAGACGAAGCGTCGTTCCATCACCTCCATATCCCCTCCTCGGCAGAAACGCTGCATGAAGGTCATGGCGAAGCGGACAGCATGCGCTCCCTGGCAGCCATCATGTCGTTTGAACCGGAAGACGTGACAGCCCTGCGCTTTGAACAGATGCAGCTGACAAAACTGCGTGTCTCACCATCAGAAAACGCCCCGCCCATTGCGGCTGGCTCCGCAGTTGCACGCCCGTTCACCATAAAAACACTGTCGGCTGACAACCTGATCGTTGAAGGCTACGGGCAGGGACTCCGTGTCCATACACTCATGAACGGCCTGTCCCTCTCCGTTTCCCTCCCCGGCGGCAAAAACAGCCTCTTCCCGCCAGTATTGCAGCAGATCCTCCTGCCCGGGAACACGGACGCCACGCCCGGGGCCGAATCTCCCATGGAACTGAATCTGGCCCTCCAGCATCTGGAAGCAAGAGAAGGTTACATCCAGTGGCTGAAGCGCCCCTTCCAGCATGCAGGCAACCCGGCAGAAACATTCTGGCAGGACCCGGCAGCAACCCTGTGGGAAAAGCCTGGCAAACTGGAAATCAATGGCCTGTCCCTTCTCTTCAGCCGGACAGACCTGCGACGGACCCTCATCCTCACCCATCTGGCAGGCGAGCGGCGGGCCGGAGAGAATGATGATCTCCGCACGGAGGGAGACCTGTCCGGCCTGACGACCCGGCTCTCGCCACCCCCCTCACTGCTGGCCTCTCCCGTGGCTCTGCCGACGGATTACCACATCATTGCCACCTCCCGGAAAAGGATGGGGGAATGGGACGAGACCCTCCAGCTCCGTACCCTTTTTGGCAAGGACAGCCCCGCCCTGATGTCCGTGGTCTTCAGTCTGCCTGACATCAATCCATTCCATCTGGGCGATGACAGCGTGTCACGCTTCCTCCAGGCTGGGCAATGCCTGGGGACAGAGCTGACCGTGCAGGGGCTGGACATCTTCTCCTATTACGGCATCCTGACCCACCAGGCTGAAGCCTCCTCCGAAACGGACAAACCAGCCGATGGAACGGGCACTGCCAAACCCACACTGGAGTCTCCAAAAGGCTCCATGATGGCCGAACAGGGGTATGTCGTTACACCCCGCTTCAATGTTCTGGCCCTCCAGAAACCCATTCTGGCCCCTGTACTGGATTTCCTGCTGGCACCCGAACGGCGGACCCTCACCTTCAAGACCGGGCCGCTCTCTCTGGAAGAACTGGCCCATATCCCGAGCGACAGCAGCGACACGGCCAAATTCGACCGGCTGCATGTACTGAGTGTCACAACGCAGGACCAGTAAAGGCTCAGGAGAGCCTGCCTGCGTCACTCTACATCACGTTTCAGGGGAAATGCTGGGGCGAATGACGGGATTCGAACCCGCGACCACCGGTACCACAAACCGGCGCTCTACCAACTGAGCTACATCCGCCACACAGCGACCTGACATTTATTAAATCCTGCTTCTGCCGTCCAGCCCTCAAAAGCATTTTTGTCATATTTTTTTAGGACGTACCCCCTCCGGGCCGAAAAACCCGCCATCATGGGCCGATATCCGGTACGACATGGCCACAATGCTTCACAGCCTCCCGGCAGCCGCCTATAGTTGCCGCACAATTGGCCGCACCGGGCCGCCAGTACGGTGACCATGGCAGAACCTTGTATCTGCCCCACAGCCTCAACAGAGAGAAGGACCAGCCGCATTCATGGCCAGTGATTCCTACATCCAGCAATGGACCCAAAGACCCGTCAGGGAAATATTGGCAGGCATGGTGGGCACGTTCGCCCTCATTCCTGAAGTCATCGCCTTTTCCTACATTGCTGGCGTGTCACCGGCCGTCTCGCTGTTCGCTTCCTTCGTCATCTCCGTTTCCATCGCCATCTTCGGAGGCAGGCCGGGCATGATCTCCGGGGCCGCCGGGTCTGTTGCCCTAGTGCTGGCACCGCTCGTCCATGCCCATGGCCTCCAGTACATGCTGCTGGCCACCCTGATGGCCGGGGGCCTGCAGGTCATCTTCGGGCTGCTGCGCCTCCACTCCCTGATGCGCTTCGTCTCCAGCGAGGTCCGTACCGGCTTCGTCAACGCCCTGGCCATTCTCATCTTTTCCGCACAGGTCCCGCAGATGCTGGGAGTGAGCTGGCAGACCCATCTGCTCATCATCATCGGGCTGGTCATCATCTATCTTCTGCCCCGGCTCTCCAAGGCCATTCCCTCACCGCTCATCTGCATCATCGTACTGACGGCCATCACCATCATCCATCCGATGCCGGTCCGTACCATTGCGGACCTCGGGGCCCTGCCGACAGGCCTGCCGCAGTTCACCCTGCCACAGCTTCCCCTGAATGCTGAAACGCTCACCATCACCTTTCCGTATGCCCTGGCCGTGGCGGCTGTCGGACTGCTGGAATCCCTGATGACTGCCAGTGTGGTGGATGACCTGACGGACACGCACGGCACACCACAGAGAGAATGTACCGGGCTGGGAATCTCCAACATTTTCGTCGGCCTGTTCGGCGGGATTGCCGGATGCGGCATGATCGGCCAGACCGTCGGCAACCTGCGCTATGGCGGGCGTGGGCGGCTCTCCACCTTCACGGCCGGAGCCTTCCTCCTGCTGCTGATGGTCGTGCTGCACCCGTGGGTGGCCCGGGTGCCGGTCGCCGCCCTCGTGGCCATCATGATCATGGTATCCGTCAGCACCTTCGCCTGGGGCAGCCTGAAAGACCTCTTCCACCACCCCAAGCTGACCAGCCTCGTGATGCTCGTCACCGTCGGCGTGGTCGTGCTGACCCACAATCTGGCGGCTGGCGTGCTCGTGGGCGTCCTGCTCTCCGGCCTGTTCTTTGCATGGCATACGGCCCGGCTGGTGCAGGTCCGCTCCACGGAAGAACATGACATACTGACCTACCACATACAGGGTCAGATCTTCTTTGCTTCAGCAGACCTGATGGCCGAGGCCATGACCTACACCACCCATGCCCACCGGGTGACGCTGGACCTCTCCCACGCGCGCTTCTGGGACATCACGGCCGTGCAGGCCCTCGAGAAGATTGTCGAGAAATTCCGCAAGCACGGCAAGGAGGTGACCGTCTGCGGGCTGGATCATGCCCAGCATGGCATCCTCACCGAGCAGTCCGACGAAAAGGCTTTCACCATCTGAAGGAGGCCCGACCTCGGCCTCCGGATACGGAAAACCCCGGCAGGATGACCTCGCCGGGGTTTTTCATGATCAGCCCTCCTGTTCCAGCATGAGGGGCAAGGCTGGAAACTGCCGGACAAAACGCTGCTGATCCGCCGGGAACAGACGGACCCGGAGATGCAGTCTCTCCTCATCATCCAGCCGTTCCATCACCTCCCCATGCTCATGAAGCCATGCCAGTGCGGCACCATCCGTGACAGGAACCTGCACCGAAAACTGCTTCATGGACCGTGTCATGAAGGCATCCAGAGCCTCCATGAGGTCCGGCAGCCCTTCCCCCGTCAGGGCGGACACGGCCACGCTGCCCTCACGGCGGGGCACGGCCTCCGTACCGCCCAGAAGATCAGCCTTGTTCAGCACCTCGATCGTCCGTTCCGGCCACGCCTCATCCAACATCCCGTCGGCTGTCATGTCACCCAGAACGGACAGCACGTCCTCCCGCTGGGAGGCACTGTCCGGATGGGCGACATCACGCACATGCAGGATGATGTCCGCCTCCGCCACCTCTTCCAGCGTCGCCCGGAAGGCGGCGATCAGCTCGGTCGGCAGGTCGCTGATGAATCCCACCGTGTCGGACAGGATGACCCGACGGCCTGAAGGCAGGGTCAGGTTCCGCATGGTCGGGTCCAACGTGGCGAAGAGCTGGTCCTGTGCGTGGACACCCGCCCCGGTGATCCGGTTGAACAGGGTGGACTTTCCCGCATTAGTGTAACCCACCAGAGCCACGACCGGGAACGGAACCTTGCGACGGGCATGGCGGTGCAGGCCACGGGTCCGACGGACCTGCTCCAGCTCCTTCCGCAGCTTGACCAGACGTTCATCCAGCATCCGCCTGTCCGCCTCGATCTGCGTTTCACCCGGGCCACCAAGGAAGCCGAACCCACCACGCTGCCGCTCCAGATGCGTCCAGAGCCGGACAAGACGGGACCGCTGATATTCCAGATGCGCCAGCTCCACCTGCAACACACCCTCCCGTGTCGCAGCTCTGGCTCCGAAAATATCCAGAATCAGGCCGGTCCGGTCCACCACCTTGCAGCCCATCTCTTTTTCTAGGTTGCGCTGCTGGGCGGGCGAAAGACGGGCATCGACCACCACCACGCCCACGGACTCCGCCTTGACGATCTCTGTCAGCTCCTCCAGCTGCCCCGCACCGAGGAGGGTCGCCGGGCGCTTCGTCCGCAGCGGATAAATGGCCGTATGGACGATCTCCAACCCGATGGAGGCCGCGAGCCCCACCGCCTCCTCCAGCCGGGCTTCTGCGGCTCGGCCTTCAGTGAAGGCCTGCTTCTCCGCAGGGAGAATGACGGCGGCGAGGGTGGGCTTGCGGGCGGTTTCCTTGGGCTGACGTCTCAAATCCGGAACATCCTGTCTTCAAAATCCTGTATCGGCCTTCTTCAGGCCCGCCTCATATGGGAGGGAGCCCTGCCAGACACAAGCACCCCCCGGAAGAGAGGCACCAGTCAGGGCAGGTCCGAAAGAGCCGCCACGGGCATGATGGTGCTGATCGCATGTTTGTAGACGAGCTGCACATGCCCGTCCCGGCGAAGCAGCACACTGCGACCATCAAACCGTGTGATGACCCCCTGGAGCTTGACACCATTGACCAGAAAAACCGTCACCGGTTCTTCCCGCTGCTGCACATGGGCCAGAAACTGCTCCTGCACGTCGCCTGTTCTCTGTTCTGACATGGATTCCTTCATCATTTCCCACCCTGCCCGTCACGTTCGGACGGGGCAGCAGACCGATCTTCCTGTGTTACACCAAGCTGCTTGAGTTTGCGGTGCAGTGCGCTCCGCTCCATGCAGACAAAATTGGCCGTCCGGCTGATATTGCCACCAAAACGCATCAGCTGGACCTGCAGATACTGTGTCTCGAACTGGTCCCGAGCCTCCCGCAAAGGCAGGCTCATCACATCAGCACCAGCTGTCAGGCAGGTCATGGAAGGAGCCCCCTCCCGGACTGCCTCTGGCAGCATGTCTGCCCGTATGACGTGCGGGGTGTCACCATCCCCACCGGGGGCCAGAATGAGCATCCGTTCCATCAGGTTCCGCAGCTCACGCACATTCCCCGGCCATTCGTAAGTCTGGAGACAGGCCAGAGCATCCACGGCAAGTGTCCGGACCGGCAGGCCGGAAGACCGGGCACAACGTTCCAGAAAATGCTGCGCCATGACCGGAATATCTTCTGGTCGCTCCGAAAGAGCCGGAACCTGAAGGGGCACGACGGCCAGCCGATAATACAGGTCCTCCCGGAAACGGCGCCGGACAATTTCAGCCTGAAGGTCCCGGCTGGTGGTCGCCAGCACCCGGACATCCACCTTCACGCTGTGATTGCCACCCAGACGCTCGAACGTATTGACCTGAAGCGCCCGCACGATCTTGCCCTGTGTCTCCAGCGGCATGTCGGCCACTTCATCCAACAGCAGGGTGCCCCGATGGGCACGCTCCAGCAGGCCCGGACGGCCCGGCCTGTCACCGGCTCCCTCAACCCCGAAAAGTTCTTCCTCCAGATGCTCCGGGGCCAAAGCAGCACAGTTCAGCACCACGAAAGGGCCCTCCGCCCTTTTGGATTCAGCGTGGATGAGCCGGGCCACCACCTCCTTGCCCGCACCGGCAGGGCCGGTGATAAGAACACGGGAGTTGGTAGGGGCCACACGGCTGATCTGCCCCCGCAGCGCATTGACGAGCGCACTGTTGCCCATGAGCGTGCTCTGCTCTCCGGCTCTCAGGCGCAGCTCGGCATTTTCCTTGCGCAGCCGGGCTGCCTCCAGCGCCCGACGGACAATGACCAGAAGACGGTCCGACTGGAAGGGCTTCTCCAGAAAATCATAAGCCCCCTGATGCAGGCTGGAGACGGCCGTCTCGATCGTTCCGTGCCCGGAAATCATGATGACAGGCACATCCGGCTGCTCCTCCCGGAACAGACGCAGCAGGGCCATGCCATCCAGACGGGAGTTCTGGAGCCAGATGTCCAGTATCACCAGCGAGGGCCGATTCTCCCGGAAAACCCGGATGGCCTCATCAGCCTCCGCAGCTCCACAGGTCACGTAGCCATCATCCTCCAGAATCCCGGCAAGCAGGAGGCGGATATCCGGCTCGTCATCAACGATCAGAATTTCATGCTCCATGGGATACCTTCATGCTTTGCTCACGCCCTCTGCTGCAAGCCCCCTGCCCACCAGCGGGAAGATGAGTGCCACCAGGGTGCCAGCCGTTCCCACATCTCCGGTACCGGCAAGCACCCGGCGCTCTTCCTCTGTCAGGGACCGCAGGTGCAGCCGCCCCTTATGGGCCTCCATCGCCCGGTGAACAATGGCCAGCCCCAGCCCGGTCCCCTTCTCCTTGTGGGTCACGTAAGGCTCTGTCAGACGCTGATGCTCCCCAGCGGGCAGCCCCACGCCGTTATCAGCCACACCAATGATTGCCGCTTCATCCTCAAGCGTCAAGCGGAGGACAATCCAGCCCAGCACGGGCTGGTCCACCCCCAGGCGCCGCCCTGTCATCAGGATGGCATCTGCTGCATTCTGTAGCAGGTTGATAAGAGATTGACCAATCAGGCGATGGTCACACCGCACCATGACCGGCCCACCAGCCGGGACATCCAGCCGATACGCTATCTCCGGATGGGCATTCTGCTGGAGGAACAGCGCCTCACGACACAGGCGGACAAGGTCATGCTCGGCCATCTCTGGCTGGGGCATACGGGCAAAGGATGAGAACTCATCCACCATGCGCCCGATATCCCCTACCTGCCGCACGATCGTGCTAATGAGCTGATCGTAGATTTCCGGGTCGCTGGTAATCTCCCTGTAAAAACGCCGTCTCAGCCTCTCAGCCGCCAGCTGGATAGGAGTCAGTGGATTCTTGATTTCATGGGCGATGCGACGGGCCACATCGGCCCAGGCGGCCTTGCGCTGGGCTACCTGAAGGAGGGTGATGTCATCAAAGGTGACAACATATCCCCCCCGGCCTTCATGCCCGTTCTGCTCCGCCACGGCAGAGACGAGCAGGGTCCGTCCGGCTCCGGCACCACCCCCGCCTCCCGGCCCACCCGGCGCCCGGGCACTTTCAGTATCGATCTGGATTTCAGCCCCATGCTCCTTCTCGGGATGCTCTTTCACAGCCTGAAGCAGAGTAGCGAATTCGGGCACATGATCGACCAGAGGGCACCCCTTGGCCTGTTCCAGGTCCCGCTGAAGAATGGAGGAGGCAGCCCGATTGGGAAGTTCGACAGTCTGGTCATGGTCCAGCCCGATCACACCGGCAGACACACCAGCAAGAACGGTC
Organism: Parasaccharibacter sp. TMW2.1890; assembly: GCF_023337645.1. NCBI lineage: Bacteria > Pseudomonadati > Pseudomonadota > Alphaproteobacteria > Acetobacterales > Acetobacteraceae > Parasaccharibacter > Parasaccharibacter sp. TMW2.1890. The sequence continues at coordinate 351,088 of NZ_NWUV01000002.1, forward strand.
TCCGTGAAACGCCGCCGTTCGTCAATCTGGTCATAAGCCTGCATCAGCTCAGAACGCTGGCTGGCCAACTGGCTGGCCATCAGGTTGAAGGCACGGGAGAGGGCCACCAGCTCATCCTCACGCAGGCCACGGCTTTCCACAGGGACCCGTGCCGTCAGATCCCCCCGGGAAATGCGACGGGCTGCCCGGATCAGAAGGCTGAGGGGCCGGGTGATCCTGTTGGCCTGGGACAGGCCGCTGAGCATTCCCACCGCCAGCACCAGCAGACCCATCAGCGCCAGAATCACGATGAGTGTCAGCTGGGTCTTGCCACGATTGTTGAGCATCCGCTGATAATCCTGCACCAGCGTGTCTGTCCGTGTCATATGGTGGAGGATGTCCGGGTCCACTGGCCGGGTAATGACCAGCATGAGACCAGAATTGCCCCCCAGCGAGACAACCCCCCGCACCAGCTGCGCCTCTGGCTGGTCCAGAAGCACGACTTCTCCTGTTCTGGCCATGGCCGCCACAGACCGGGGCGGCAGCTCCTTTTCCGGGTCCCCCGCCCGGATGGCCATGAGCCCCCCCGTAGCGATGATCCTGTAGGTGATCGGATTGAAAATGATCGCATCATTCAGTCCCCGTTCCGTCACCTCATCTTCCAGCAGGGCCTGAAGGCGTGGCTGGTCGTGGAACAGGTCCGTCCCGTGGGCGAACATCTCGTCGTTCTGGACTGTCAGAAGCGTGTTGGCCAGGGCAAAGGCCTCTGTCCTCGTATTCTCATTATGCTCCCGCAGATATCCTGCCGCTACGGAACGGGCCTCGCTCAGGGCCGTGTTGACCCGGTTTGAAAACCAGATCTCCACACCATAATGGAAGAACAGGGCCGAAAGGGCACCGACCATCAGTGTAGGCGCCACGGCCACCACGCCAAACAGCATGACAAGCTGGCTGTGCAGCCGGGCCCCGGCCTGCCCCATGCGCCGTGCGGCCAGCATCCGGCCAATCTGCCGTACCCCGGCAGCACCGATGAGCATGAGCGTGATGAAATCCAGCAGGAAAAGCAGGGCCTGCGCCCGTGGTACCCGGGCCAGTGAAACACCACCCGCAAGGACGATGAATGTCACGAACGTGAGGACCAGCGCCACGACCGTCAGCACCACCACGCCATCAGGGCTGGTCAGACGCCCGAGAGAGGCCCGCATCCTGCTGGCAAGACGTCTGATCATCACGGTATCTTTCCTGCTCAACGGTCCCCCGGCTTCGCTCCGGGCCGGGGGACAACGATATGAAGTTCCCTGATGCGCTTGCGCAGAGTGTTGCGGTTCAACCCCAGCAGAGCAGCGGCACGGAGCTGATTCCCACCCGTATGCTGGAGGGCCATGGTGATGAGGGGACGTTCCACTGCTCCCACCACGCTGCCATGCAGGTTGCAGCTGCCCGCCTCCAGCCCTGCCCGTACATAACTGCGCATGACCGGCTCGAACATCGCTGCCAGCCCCCCGCTCCGGTCACCGGAAAGAGCCCGCACGGCCCGCAGACGTTCCGGCCCGAGGCACTGCTCCATCGGCAGGGAAGCCAGCCAGTGCCGCAGGCCATCCTCCAGCCCTCCGTGACGCAACAGGGTCGCCTGGTCATGCCGGCTGGCCACCACGATACGCACGGCCTCCTCCCGCCGTGCCGGCGGCCTGTGGGCCAGAACAGCCGCAAAACGCTTCTGGAGTGTCGGGCACAGGCAATCCAGCTCATCCAGAAGAAGCGTGCCGCCACGGGCCTGCTCCAGCCAGCCATTGCCTGCCGTACCAAACAGCCGCTCCTCCCGCAGGGCACGGGGAACAGCCGTCAGCCCCGCAACGACAAAAGCTCCGCCTGCACAGGAACTGTGGGCGTGAATCCTCTGGGCCACGTCCAGACGCTCCTGCGAGCTGGCACCATGCAGGAACAACGGGCGCAGCGCACGGACTGCCCGGGCCGTCGGCTCACCCATCACGCCACATGCCGGGCAAGAGCCCCTTCCCGATCACGCACGATGCCAGCCGCGATGGCGTCATCATAGAACCGCTCCAGCAGAGCAATGACAGCAGGAGCGGAATCCAGCCGGTTCACCTCCGCCCGGAATGCCGCCGACCCCGGAAGACCGGCGGAATACCAGGAGACATGCTTGCGGGCGAGGCGCAGGCCCGGTCGCTCCCCAAAATGGTCCATCATCATGTGATAATGTTTCAGGACAATCTCTTTCTCCGTTGCGAGATCGGGGTCTGGCACGTCCACGCCGCTCCGCAGGGACTGGGTCAGCTGGGCGAGGAACCAGGGCCGCCCATAGCAGCCCCGCCCCACCATGACGCCGTCCGCCCCCGAATCCGCCAGGGCCTGACGGGCCGAGGCCATGCTCACGATGTCACCATTGACGATCACTGGAAGCCTCACCGCCTCCTTGACCCTGCGGACAAACTTCCAGTCCGCCCGGCCATTGTAGAACATCTGGCGGGTCCGCCCGTGCACCGTGATCATGCGGATGCCGACATCCTCGGCAATACGGGCCAGGGCATGAGCATTGAGATGCTCATGGTCCCACCCCATCCGCATCTTCAGCGTCACGGGGACATCCACCGCCTTCACTGTCGCCTCCAGCAGGCGGGCGGCGAGAGCTTCATCCCGCATGAGGGACGATCCGGCCATCTGGCCGATGGCCACCTTCTTGACCGGACAGCCGAAATTGATGTCCACGACATCCGCACCACCCGCCACGGCGATCTTCGCTGCCTCTCCCATGGCCTGCGGGTCACACCCCGCCAGCTGTACGGCATTGACACCACCAGCCCCGGCGCTGCGGGCCATGCTCAGGGTCCGTTCATTCTCCCGCACCATCGCCCATGAGGCGATCATCTCCGAAATGACAAGTCCCGCTCCCAGCTCTCTGGTCAGCCTGCGAAACGGCAGGTCCGTGACGCCGGACATGGGAGCGAGGATGACAGGGTCATCAATCACGCAGCCCGTCCCCAGAGTGATGGGCGGCAGAGGAATCGGCATTGGCATGGATACGGGATACCTGTCAGGTTTTCGTGGAGCAGACCGGGGCGGGATTTTACAGTTACGGCCTTCAAAGCGCAAATGGCGGCTGCCTTACCCCTGCCTGCGCCGCCGGGCCCGCCTCATGGAAAGAATCTCCCGGTCATGACGCTGTTCCCCAGCCGGTGTGACCTCAAAACGTCCGTCATCCCTCTGCCGGGCCAGCCCCATGCCAGCCAGCCGCAGCAGGCAGGACCGGTCCTTGAGAGGGGCCCGGAAATCGGGCATCCGCCCTTCCGGCGGGGGGCCGACCGGGCGGCCCGTTTCACCGCTCAGCACAAGCCGGTGCAGGGCCGAACGGCAGCAGGTTTCCAGGTACAGGTCATCCCAGCTCATGGCTCCGGCTCCCGTTTCATCGACATGGCGCAACTCCCTCTCTGCAAAGCCACACAACAGTCATCAATACCGCAAATTGTCTTGACAAGAACGACCATGCGTTCTGAAAGGTTCTTAACTGTCAGTAAGGGAAGAGTGAATGCTCGATATCGGAAAAACAGCCACGTGGCTTCTGCGCCGTCTCAACCCTGAAACTGCACATGAGCTTGCCATCCACAGCATTGCCCACGGCCTCGCCGGTCGCGGCAAACCCGATCATTCGGCCCTCCGGACGGAAGCTCTGGGGCTTTCCTTCCCCAACCCGATCGGCCTTGCAGCAGGGTTCGACAAGAATGCCCGGGCCGTGCGGGGGCTGGCCAGACTCGGCTTCGGCTTTGTGGAGACCGGCACGGTCACACCCCGGCCCCAGCCGGGCAATCCCCGGCCCCGCCTGTTCCGTCTGGTCGATGACCACGCCATCATCAACCGCATGGGCTTCAACAGCTGTGGGATTGACCGGTTCTGCCAGAACCTGACACCCCTTTTCCGCCCGGACGGGAATGGCACCGTAAAAGCCGCCGGTGTTCCGCTGGGAATCAATCTGGGCATCAACAAGACAGGGGCAGACCCGCTTGTGGACTACCCCGCCCTGGTAGGCCGGACGAAATCCTACGCCGATTATATCACCATCAACCTCTCCTCCCCCAACACCCCCGGCCTGCGGGACCTTCAGGCTACCGACATGCTGGCCCGCCTGCTGGATGCCATACAGACCGCCCATCCCGACCGCCCCCCTTTGCTGGTGAAGCTTGCCCCTGATCTTGAAGATGACGCCTATGGCCCCATCCTCCAGACGGCACTGGACGGTGGCGCTGATGGTCTCATTCTCACCAACACCACGCTGGCCCGTCCCGCCAGCCTGACGGACCCTCACCGTGAGGAGGCCGGAGGCCTCTCCGGTGCGCCACTGGCCGAACGGGCCCGCCATGTGCTCCAGCTCGTGAGCGACCTGAACAATGGCCGCCTCTGCCTCGTTTCTTCCGGCGGCATCGAAACCGGAAAAGACATTCTCGAGCGTCTGAAAATGGGGGCGGACCTCGTACAGGTCTACACGGCCTTCATCTACGAAGGGCCCGCCGTCCTCACCCGGCTGAAGCAGGAGCTGCTGCACGAGATGAGCCGCTCCGGCATCCGCACCCTCGCCTCTCTCCGGCGCTGAATCACCGTAACGCAGGGGCCACGTAGCACCATGAAGACTGCTCTGGTCGGCATCGTCAAAAACGAAGCACACGACATACTGTACTGGCTGGCCTGGCATGCCCTCCTCGGTGTGGACAGTTTCATCCTGTTTGATGATGATTCAGATGATGGCACGAGGGATCTCGTCACGGCCGCCAGCCTGCACTGGGATGTGCGCCTTTTCCATATCCGTGAGCACAGCCTTGACCTGTCCAGCCAGGACCATGCAGAGCGCCAGAGACAGGTCTATCTCGATGCCCTGTCGGCCATTGCCATGGATGAACAGTCTTACGACTGGGTGGGTTTTCTGGATACGGACGAATATGTCAGGCTGTACGCCCACGAAACCCTGCCGGAATTTCTGGAATCATTGCCTGCCGATGCCGGTGCAGTAGCCCTGCACTGGCAGGTTTATGGCCATGACAATCACATCACGACACCCAGCCTGCCGCCTTTCCACAGTTTCAGCCGCCACAGCACGGCGGGAGAGGCCATCAACCGGCATGTAAAGAGCTTCATCCGCCCTCATTGCTGGAAGAAAGGCAAATGGGTCAATGTCCATTATTTTGCGCTGGCTGAAGGGCGTTATGTCACCTCATCCGGTGCGCCTGTTGCCTGGTCTGCCGTACCCGGCATTACGGTGGGGTATCCTGACTGGGCTGTTGCCAGCCTGATGCATTTCCAGCGGCGCAGTCTGGAACAGTTCGTCAAACGGGTCCTCAACCGCAAAGACCTCCAGCTCACCCTTTCAGACCACCAGCTGGCCCAATGGAACGACATTGAAGACACGGTCCCCCGTGAAAAGACGTCGGACGTTCTGCGCTGGGTCAGGCCGGTCATCACGGCAGGGGCCATGACCGTGCTGGAAGAGATGCGGCGTCAGCACCCTCCCATCCCCGGCCTGACTCCCCCCTCAACCCGGCAGAATCCGGCTGGCTTCCGGGTCTTTTCCCTGCATCCGAAGGATGCCCGCCATCCCGGTCTCGTCAATGATCTGCTCCAGGACCTTGGCAGTGCCGAGCAGCAGGGGGGTGAGTTCCAGCTTTTCCTGATCCAGAGCCTGATCCATCCCGAAGCCGCCTTTCTGTTCGGCCTGGATGAAAAGGACAGGATACGGGACTTCTTCATCCTGCATGATGGCCGCCTCACCGGCCTGCCCCGCTACGACATCCTGCCTGTCATCGAACAGACAGCCATTGCCCTGAGGCAGCATGGGGGCCAGAAACGTTTTCTCTGCTCTCCTCCCACGGAACCAATGGCGCCTGACAGGCAGGCCGTCAGCCTTTGGGAATGTTTCATCACCATTCCTCAGGAGACCACACCCTCAGGGGCCTCCTGGTTGAGCCTGTCGCCCTTCAACCTGCTGGAGATGGCTCTGGGCGCTCCAACCTTCACGCTGGACACCATTTCCACCCTGACAGCCATCGACCGGGAAACCACCGTATGGCTTCTCCCTCTTCTGGCCCTCCATTTACAGGCGCCACAATACAGGGAACTGCACAGCCATCTGGGCGCCCTGGCCCCCTTCATCCTGTAAGAACAGGGGAGCAGGCCCATTCCCTTCATTGAAAAAGGCTCACCAGAGGACTGGTGAGCCTTTTTTCTCTTCGTGCCAGACAGGCTGACCGCCATGGCTCAGCGCCCAAGTTTGCGCAGCTTCACACCACTCATCAGCCGTTCTTCAATCTTGGCCAGAGACATGCCTTTGGTCTCCGGCACGTACAGATATGTCAGACCAATGAAAATGAAGTTCAGAACGGCCAGAAGCCAGAACGTGCCAGAGGCCCCAAAGGCCTCCATCAGCGGCAGAAAGCTGACACTCACGCCCATATTGGCCAGCCAGTTCATCAGGGTAGAAGCGGACATGCCGAAATTGCGCCCCTGAATGGGCTGGATCTCTGCACACAGCACCCACATGAGCGGCCCCGCCGACATGGCATGACCGGCGCAGAAAACCATCAGCACGAACACGGCGATCATCTGGGAAGCCTGCTCCGCCATACCCTCATGCAACAGGGCTGCAAGAGCCCCCATTGTCAGCGCCATGACGGCAAAACCGACATAAAGAATGGGCTTGCGGCCCCAGCGGTCCACCAGACCAACCGCCACGAACGTGGCCAACATGTTCACCAGCCCGATGATGGCCGTACACCAGACCTGTGCATGTGTATCAAAATGGGCAGCCTGAAGAATCTTCGGAGCATAAAACATGACGATATTGATGCCCGCCAGCTGCTGCATGGCCTGAAGGCCAATACCCAGCAGCACGGAACGACGGAAATTGCTGTTGCGCTTCAGCAGTGCCCACCCTTCCTGCTTCGTTTCCAGCTGCTGGCGGATGGCCTGAATCTCCTTGGCGGCCTCCAGCGGGTCATCCCGCAGGTCCAGCAGGATTCTCCGCGCCTCCTTGTGGCGGCCTTTCATCACCAGCCAGTGCGGACTGTAAGGCAGGAACAGAACCCCGATAAGAAACAGCGTTGCCGGGAAGGCTGCAAAAGCAAACATGCTCCGCCAGCTGCCACGATAGGAAAAATAGGCATCGGCCAGAAAAGCCACGAATATGCCGATCGTCAGCATAAGCTGGTAGGTGGAGATCATCGCACCACGGGTATCTTCACTGGCAATTTCAGAAAGATAGAGCGGCGCCGTAAAGGCGGACAGCCCGATGGCATAGCCCATCACCACCCGGAAGGAGATCATGGAGGCGACAGACCAGCTCAGGCAGCAGCCCAGTGCCCCAATCACGAACACTGCGGCCCCGCAGATCAACGCCCGCTTGCGCCCGACCTTCTGGGCCAGCTTGCTGGCACTCACCGAGCCAAGGGCCGCACCGGCCATCATGGCACTGACAACCCATGAGAGCGCCAGTGTGGAAGGATGAAACTCCCGGGAAAACAGATCCAGCGCACCGGAAACCACGCCGATATCAATACCAGACATCAGCCCCGCAAGGGCCGCAACACCACCAATGACAAGAATCTTGAATTTCGTGGGATCGAAAAATGACGCATCGTCATCATCGCCTGTCCCTGGGGATACAGAACGGGGATCAACTTCATCTACCATGTAAAGGGCGCAACCTCCCTGATGCAGACCAGCCCCACCAGCCAGACACGAAACCGGGCAGAAGAGACGGACTGTCCCTCCTGCCCGGCAGTGCATGAACAGGGCTGATCTTCAATCAACTACCAAGATCACGCAGTTTTACACCACTCATGAGGCGCTTCTCAATAGTTTCCAGCGAAACATCCTTTGTTTCTGGAACGAAGAGATAAAGTAACACGACACAGATGGCGTTGAATCCGGCAAACAGCCAGAAAGTATTGGGGCCGCCAATCAGCTCCAGCACACTGAGGAATGTCGTGCCGATAAGAAGGTTGCTCAGCATGTTTGTCCCGGTAGAGATGGAGATGCCAAGACTGCGCCCTGCGGCAGGCTGGATCTCCGAGCAGATGACCCACATGAGCGGCCCGGCGGACATGGCGAACCCACCCACGAAGATGATGATCATGCCAAGAGCCAGAAGCTGAAGAGCAAGGGTCGTCGTCCCGTACCACAGCAGGAAGGCAAGAATGGCCATGCTGGCTGCCATGCTGGCATACCCGGCATAGAGGATCGGCTTGCGGCCCCAGCGGTCGGAATAACCAACGGCCACAAATGTCATCAGCACGTTCACAAGGCCGATCAGCGCCGTACACCACATCTGGGCCTCAAGGCTGAAATGGGCTGTCTCCAGAATACGCGGGGCGTAGTACATGATGATGTTGATGCCAGCAAACTGCTGCATGACCATCAGCAACATGCCCAGTCCGAGGGAACGGCGGTAGTTGCTGTTGGTCCGCAGCAGCTTCCAGCCCTCTTCCTTGGTCTGCAACTGCTCGCCAATGGCCTTCAGCTCCTGCCGGGCCTGGGACGGCGCATCACGCAGCTTTGTCATCGTCTCCAGAGCCTCTTCCTCACGGCCCTTGAGCATCAGCCAGCGTGGGCTCTGCGGCAGGCAGAGGAAAATCACCAGAAACACGACAGCCGGCACGGCCTCTACCACCATCATGGAGCGCCATGCACCGGAGGGGGCGAACCAGCTGTTGGAGAAGAAGGCCAGGAAAATACCGATCGTCTTGAGCAGCTGGTACAGCGAGACCATGGCACCACGCTGTTCCGTCCGGGCTACCTCGGAAAGATAAAGTGGCGTGCAGAAGTCGGAAAGGCCCATGCCCATGCCCACCAGCACACGGCAGATGATCATCATGGTGATGGACTGGGAAGCCGCACAGCCAGCCGCCCCTATGGAGAAGAAAGCCGCAGCAGTCGTCAGCGTGTATTTGCGGCCCAGACGCTGGGTCAGCTGTCCCCCTGTCAGGGCGCCAATCGTGGCGCCGACAAGCATACCCCCAACAATCCACTCCAGCGCCACGGTGGAGGCATGGAACTCGATACCAAACGGCCTCAGCACACCGGAAATTACCCCGATGTCCATACCGCACATCAGCCCCGCCAAAGAGGCAAGAATGCAGATGAAAAGCACTCTCCGCCTGGCAGCGGGATCCACAGCAGACCGTGGAGATTCAGCTGTCCCGTTCATAACAATCGGACCTTTATTACTGGAGGGAAAACTCCCTGAAGAGAATCTTCCATATCATAAAAAACAATTTAACCTACGCACCATGACTGACCAGAGGATCACAGTTCTGAGAGGTCGCATAACTCCCTGATCTACCTGATCTTTCAGAAAGACAAACCATATGTCTGCATGGCAGGAAAACAGGGCAGGCCTTAATTTTCCCTTACCTTCCTTTCTCCGGCGCAACGGGCACAGACTCCCTCAATCTCCACCGTGGCAGCCTCAGCCCGAAACCCCTGCCCCCGGGCAGACTGCAACAGCACCGCCGCCACAACATCCTGCTCCAGCTCCTGCACCTGACCACAGCTCCGACAGATCAGGAACTGGGCCCTATGGGCACCCCACGCACCATGGGACGTGCAATGTTCTTCACAGTCCAGCCGGTGATGACAGCCCACAAAGGCGCTCAGGCGCTCTATCCGGTGGATCAGCCCCTGCTCCAGCAGAAAATCCAGAGCCCGATAGACGGTCGGCGGCACGGCCCTCGGCTGATAGGCCCGCAAAAGGGAAAGAATATCGTAAGCGCCCAGCGGTCTGGTTTCCGAAAGAACAAGTCCCAGAACCAGGCGGCGGACCGGGGTCAGTTTCTGCCCGTGATGTCGGCACCAGTGAGTGGCCTCTTCCAGCCGGGCCATGACATCCCGGCTGAACGCCGGCCCGCCCGGTTCCTCCATCCTGTCCGGCTTCCCATGCGCCGCCTTCATGCCGTACCATCCAATGGTGGCACGGCCCAGCGGCATGAGGCCAGTCCGTTGCGGGCCAGCTCCCGATGCAGCACCATCACCGGGGCCCGAAGCTCCCCGATCATCGGGTCGGCTGCCAGGTCCTGTGCCAACGCCTCCACGACCGTGACGGAACGATGCCGCCCCCCGCTACAGCCAACAGCAATGGTGACGTATTTTTTCCCTTCCTGCGCAAAACGGGGCAACACGGTCTGCACCAGCCCCAATACATGGCTGTAAAAAGGCTGGTAGAACGGATCCGCCTTCACATACTCCGCCACGCTGGCCTCCAGCCCCGTATGGGGCCGCAGCTCCTCATCATAATGCGGATTTCTCAGGAAACGGGCATCCAGCACGATATCTGCCTCCCGCGGCAGACCTGCCGGATAGGCAAAAGACATGAGTGCCACGGACAGCATGGTCCCAACCCCGGCACTGAAACGGGCCTCGATCATCTGGCGCAGGTCCGGCAGGGGCAGGTCACTGGTATCTATCACGAAATCAGCCACGGCCCGCAGCGGTTCCAGCAGTCCGGCCTCCTGCTCCAGCGCAGGGCGCAGGCCACCTTCCCCGGCGAGAGGATGGCGCCGCCTTGTGGCGGTGAACCGGCGCAGCAGGACATCATAATCCGCCGTGGCAAAAACCAGCTGAGCCGAGCAGTCTGGTTCACGACGGGCCAGTGTCAGAAAATCCACGATCCGATGGGCATCAAACCCCCGGCTGCGCACGTCCACCCCGATGGCCAGACGGGACCCTGTCCGGGTAATCAGCGCCTCAAACAGGTCCAGCGGCGGATTGTCCACCACCTCGTAATCAAGGTCTTCCAGCATATGAAGGATGGAGGCCTTCCCGGCGCCGGAAAGACCCGTCACCAGAACAATACCCCGTGAAGACCGGCCCTGCATCCTCATACCCATGACCTGTTTCCCTGCATCACGCTGGCGGAACTGCCAGCGCAGTGGAGCATATCACAGTCTCCAACCCACAAGAAACAGACCCCCGCCTGCCTACTCCGGAACAGGCGGAAGTGCCGCAGCCGTAAAGCGGGGCAGACGGATGACAAAGCGGGCCCCACAGATGCGGCTCTGCTGGGTTTCCGGATCCAGCTCTTCCCGGTTCTCTGCGTGCAGGGTTCCCTCGAAGGCCAGAATGATCTGCCGGCTGATGGCCAGCCCCAGGCCGGAATGCTTCCCGAAATTCTCCCCGGGGGGACGTTCCGAGTAAAAGCGCTCAAATATGCTGTCCAGCTTTGCAGGCGGTATGCCAGGCCCGTCATCCTCCACGGCAATCTCTATGGTCGGGCCACCGGGGTAGATGGTGCCATCTTCGGCCAGCTTCGGCAGCCCCTTCATGACACGGACAGCAAGCCGGATGATACCATCCGGCGGGGAAAAGGACTTCGCATTGCCGATCAGATTATGCAGGACCTGGACAAGCCCATCCCGCCCGACCATCACATTGAGGGGTTCTTCCCCTTCCGGAATGGACAGCACCAGCCTGGCAGCATGCTCCTTGCGGGTGGCCTGGTTCACCTCGACAAACAGCTCCAGCAGCGCCACGACATCAACCACCACACGCCCGCCCCGCTTGAGCTCTCCCTCAACCCGGCTGGCAAAGGAAATGTCCGCTATCAGCCGTTCCAGCCGCTGGACATCCCGCCCGAGGATACCAAGCAGCCGGTCCCGGGCCTGAACATCCGCAATGCGGGGCAGGGTATCCAGAGCCGAGCGGATGGAAGACAGCGGATTCTTCAGCTCGTGGCTGACTTCCGATGCAAAACGTTCCACATCATCCATTCTGGCCCACAGGGCCAGTGCACTCTCACGCAGGGTCCGGGCGAGTTCACCAATCTCATCCCGGCGGCTGAGCAGAGCATAGGGCAGACCATCCACCCGCCCCTGCCCGGGCTCACGCATCTCCCGCGACCGCACGACAAGGCGACGCAAAGGCCGGGACAGTGTCATCGCAAAATACCACGACAGCAGGACGGCAGCTCCCATGCTCATCAGCATCATGATGACGATGACCCATCGCACCTTGATGATGGCCCGATCGATATCCGCATTGTGACGGGTCAGCTGAAGGACGCCGACCGTCTCCCCATTCACCACGACGGGCGCCACAACGGTCATGACCAGCTCATGCTGGGCAGTCTGCCGAATATAGGGTGGCAGGTCCTCCCGGGCACTGAGATGGACATCCTCACCCGTATCCTGCCCGAAATTCTGTGATGTCGTCGAATTGTCCAGAGGGACATCCCCCTCTCTGGTCCTGAGAGGAATCAGGGACAGGACCCAGCCATAAATACGGTCAACCACATTGACATTCGGCTGCCAGCGGGTGCCGGATGCCGTCAGGACGCCGCCCCTGGCGCTTTCTGTCAGCAAGGACCCGTTGGGCGCATAAAGCCGGACCTGCGCGTTGCGGCTGAAACGGATCATGTCATCCAGAAAAAGGTGGGCCACCTTCGTATCCAGCTCGACCTCCCCGCTTTCAGGATCGACCTTCTGCGCCTGCTGGAGAACAGAGGCATAAATGCGGGCCTGCTCCCGCAGGCTATCCACACTGTCATTCAGCAGCGTGTTGCGTACCTCATTGATGGAAAGAAGCAGCCCCCCCATGAACAGCAGCGGCAGAAAATTGACCAGCAGAAGCCGGCTCGTCAGCGGCGAAACCCAGCGCCGCAGCCGCACGGCACGCAGATATTCCCAGGTGCTCCGCAGGGGGCTTATCAGCTCGTCATGCCCGGTAATCATGACGGAACCCTGCCAGTGCCGACAGACATGATCTCTCCAGGGCAGGCCATAGGATCACCTCACTCCCGATAGCGGTACCCGACACCGTAAAGGGTCTCGATATGATTGAAACATTCATCCACCCGACGGAACTTCTTGCGGACCCGTTTGATGTGACTGTCGATCGTACGGTCATCAACATAAATGCTGTCCCCATAAGCCGCATCAATCAGCTGGTCGCGGGATTTCACCAGCCCCGGACGCACGACAAGTGCCTTGACGAGCAGAAACTCGGTAACTGTCAGCGCCACTTCCTGACCATTCCAGAGGCACTGGTGCCGGGCTTCATCCAGCGCCAGCGCACCGCGGACCAGGATGCTGCTGCTTGCCCCAGCCTCCCCCGTGATTTCCGCCTGACTGACCTCATGCCGGCGCAGCAGGGCACGGATCCGCTCCACCAGCAGGCGAACAGAAAAAGGCTTGGTAATATAATCATCCGCCCCCAGGCGCAGCCCCATGAGCTGGTCCATCTCTTCATCCTTGGAGGTCAGGAAAATGACAGGCAGGCTGCTCGAACGCATGCGCAGCCGACGCAGAAGCTCCATCCCGTCCATGCGGGGCATCTTGACATCCAGCACCGCCAGGGATGTCGAGCGGGACAGGATACCCTGCAGGGCACTTTCCCCATCCGTATAGACATGAACCGTGAAACCCTCGGCCTCCAGCGTCATCTGAACAGATGTCAGAATGTTCCGGTCATCATCCACCAGGGCAATGACCGGAACCTGCTGGGCCTTGGAACCATGTTTCTCTTCCGTGTGAGACGGAACCACGGGAGGGAAAGTGGTCTTCTTCATGCAAACTCCTGTGCCTTGCAACATAACAAGCAACAAAAAAATCTCAACACAAAGTTAAGACTGTTTACAGCAAATATTAACAGGAAGACGACTGCCAACACATGCCACTATTCTGACAACATTATACATTGAATCCCGGTAATTCCGCTAGCCCATTATGTAAATTGTGTTTTTTTACGCTGCCATCCAAAATTCAGCGCCACCCTTCCCCAGCACTACCTCCCCCCTTGCTTTTGCCGCATGGGACACTATCTCCTAGAGGCACGAAAGGAGCGCATCCTGCCACTGCAATCACGAAAACCCGAAAGGGCATAGTGAGTCGAGTCCGCAGGAAATGTGCTCACGAAGACGGAAACAGGGTCACGATATGACAGAACAGACTTCTCATACCGACATGCCACAGACCGATACCACACAGCACGAAGCCCAGCCGCACAACACGGCATCCCAGGCCGAGGCGCATGAGGCTCACGCTACGGAAGAACAGGCCGGGACCGGCACTGCCGAGGAGCGCATTGCCGCCCTTGAAGAGAAACTGGCTGAGATGGAAGACCGCTGGAAGCGCTCCGAAGCGGACAACCAGAATCTCCGTGCCCGCCACAAGCGCGAGATTGAAGACACCCGCCATTACGCCGTTCAGAAATTCGCCCGTGATGTCGTCGAAGCCGCCGAGAACCTGCACCGTGGCCTGTCCGCCCTGCCCCCGCATGAAGAGGGCGAGGATGCCCTGATCACCCGCCTGCGGGAAGGATTCGAAGGGACAGAGCGCTCCTTCCTCTCCATTCTGGAACGGAATGGCATCACCAGACTGGACCCGACACACGGACCGTTTGATGCCAACCTGCATCAGGCCATGCAGGAGCAGGAAGTCGACCACCTTCCGCCCAACCATGTCGTGCAGGCATGGACGCCAACATGGATGCTGAAAGACCGCCTGCTGAAGCCAGCCATGGTCATCGTCTCCAACGCTTCCTCAACGGGTCAGCCTCCCGAAAAGAAGGACTGATTCCCGGAACGATCACCCGGAGCCTCATGCCGCAGAAGATACTGATCATCCGTCATGGTGCTCTGGGAGATCTCTTTCAGGCGTTTGGAGCCTTTGCCTCCATCCGTCGTGCTTTCCCCCACGACCATGTCACTCTCCTGACAGCCAGTCCCTATCATGATCTGGCCTCGTGCTGCCCGTGGTTCGATGCCATCGCCACGGATGACCGGCCTCCCTTCACCAATCTGCGCCACTGGCTGAAAATCCGCCACATCCTGCGACAGATGGACATGGTGTTTGACCTCCAGAATTCCGGCCGGACAGCCCGCTATTTCCATCTTGTCCGCCCCGGCACTGTTTGGTCCGGCCAGAACAGGCGGGCCAGCCTGCCCCATCTCAATCCACAAGCCCGCCAGATGCACACGCTCGTGCGGCAGGCCGATCAGCTCCGGGCGGCTGGACTCCCTTCCCTGCCCCGTACCGTCCCGGAATTTCTCAAGAACCGAGGCCCATACCTGCCCGCCCCCTATGCCGTGCTCGTGCCCGGGGCCGCACCACACCGCCCGGCGAAACGCTGGCCTGCCCTCCATTTTGCCACGCTGGCACAGGCTCTCGACACGTGGGGCTGCCAGCCCGTCATCATCGGCAGTACGGCGGACCGCCCACTGGCAGACATCATCCGCTCCCGGGTTCCGCAGGCACTGGACCTGACAGGCCGGACGGACCTTCCCGCTCTGGCCGGGCTGCTCCACCGTGCCCTGCTCTGCATAGGCAATGACACCGGCCCGCTGCACATGGCCGCCACGATGGACTGCCCAACCCTGACCCTCTTTTCCGCCGACAGTGACCCGAGACGCTGTGCCCCCCTCAGCATCACGCCCGGGCAGAGCCGGGTACTGGACTGCCCCGACCTCTCCACCCTGCACCCGGAACGGGTTCTCAGACTGCTGGAAGACTGGGGCCGACCCCTCATGCAGGCCCGCCTGACGCTTCAGAAGCATGGTTGATCGACAAAACGTGACCAGCCGACCCTGCCCCGAAAACTGGCAGGAACCGGCAAAAAACCGCCCTTCCTCCATCTGGCTGCATATTAGGGCTTGCAGGACAGCGCCATAAAAGGCCATTTTCGCCCCCATCTCTGTCTGCTGCGCCTTTCCTTTCATACAAGGGCAGCATCCTCTTCTGACCAACAACCAAGGAGTTCCTCCATGCCCGCCATTACCCTGCCCGATGGAAGCATTCGCACCTTCGATGGGGCAGTGACCGGGACAACCATCGCCGAAGCCATCGGGCCGGGTCTCGCCCGTGCCGCCATGGCCATGGAAGTTGATGGCAAAGCCGTGGACCTTGGTTTCACGATCAGCAAAGACAGCACCGTCCGCTTCATCACCCGCAAGGATGATGACGTGCTGGAGATGATCCGCCACGATGCCGCCCATGTCATGGCCGAGGCCGTGCAGGAGCTCTGGCCGGGAACGCAGGTCACCATCGGCCCGAGCATCAAGGATGGTTTCTATTACGACTTCTTCCGGGACAAACCCTTCACACCAGCCGACTTTGAAGCCATCGAAGCCAAGATGGCCGAGATCATCACACGGGGCGATGCCTTCACCCGTGAGGTGTGGGACCGGGACGAGGCCATTGCCTTCTTCGAGAAACGTGGTGAAAAGTTCAAGGCCGAGCTGATCCGGGACCTGCCGGAAAGTGAGGAAATCTCCATCTACCGTCAGGGCGAATGGCTGGACCTCTGCCGTGGGCCACACCTCCGCAGCACGGCGGATGTCGGCAACGCCTTCAAGCTGATGCGGGTGGCCGGGGCCTACTGGCGTGGTGACCACCGCAACCCCATGCTGACCCGCATCTACGGCACGGCATGGCGGGACAAGAAGGAACTGAAGGCCTATCTCCTGCGGCTTGAGGAAGCCGAAAAGCGGGACCATCGCCGCATCGGCCGGGACATGGACCTCTTCCACATTCAGGAAGAGGCGGTCGGGCAGATTTTCTGGCACCAGAAGGGCTGGCGCCTCTACACGGCGGTGCAGGATTACATGCGCCGTGCCCAGAACCGGAATGACTATCAGGAAGTCCGCACCCCGCAGCTGGTGGACCGGACCCTCTGGGAAGCCTCCGGCCACTGGGACAAGTACCGTGAGCACATGTTCATCGCCACGGTGGAGGATGAGGACAAGACC
This sequence comes from Parasaccharibacter sp. TMW2.1890, assembly GCF_023337645.1. Lineage (NCBI taxonomy): Bacteria > Pseudomonadati > Pseudomonadota > Alphaproteobacteria > Acetobacterales > Acetobacteraceae > Parasaccharibacter > Parasaccharibacter sp. TMW2.1890. The sequence continues at coordinate 367,802 of NZ_NWUV01000002.1, forward strand.
CTCGCCCTCAAGCCGATGAACTGCCCCTGCCATGTGCAGATTTTCCGTCACGGCCTGCGCTCCTACCGTGAACTGCCACTGCGCATGGCGGAATTCGGCGCCTGCCACCGGTACGAACCGTCCGGCTCCCTGCATGGCATCATGCGGGTGCGGGGCTTCACGCAGGATGATGCCCACATTTTCTGCACGGATGACCAGATCGCCGAAGAAACGGCCCGTTTCGTCACCATGCTGGGCGAGGTCTACAGGGATTTCGGCTTCGAGAGTTTCCGTGTGAAATTCTCCGACCGTCCCGAAACCCGTGCCGGGTCTGACGAGGTGTGGAACCGGGCCGAGGGGGCCCTCAAGCGGGCCTGCGAAATGGTCGGCGTGGAGTATGAGCTGAATCCCGGTGAAGGGGCCTTCTATGGTCCGAAACTGGAATTCGTCCTGACCGATGCCATCGGGCGTGACTGGCAGTGTGGCACGCTCCAGGTGGACTACGTCCTGCCGGAACGGCTGGATGCCTCCTACATTGGCGAGGACAGTGCCCGCCACCGCCCTGTCATGCTGCACCGTGCCATCCTTGGCAGCTTCGAACGCTTCCTGGGTATCCTGATCGAACAGTATGCAGGCAAGTTCCCGCTCTGGCTGGCCCCGACGCAGGTTGTGGTAGCCAGCATCGTCACCGATGCCGCCGATTATGCGCTGGAAGTCACCGAACGTCTGCGCAAGGCCGGTCTTCATGCCGAGGCGGATGTCCGCAATGAGAAGATCAACGCCAAGGTGCGTGAGCACAGTCTGGCCCGGGTGCCGGTCATGCTCGTGGTCGGCCGCCGGGAAGCGGAAGAAGGCACTGTCAGCGTCCGCCGTCTTGGTGAACAGGCACAGAATGTGATGGCTGCCGATGAGATCATCGCCGCACTGGTGGAGGAAGCCACTCCGCCGGATATCCTGCGGGCTGCCTCCCGGAAAACGGCCTGATCTCTCCTGCGTCTGCCCCCTTGCACCATACCGGTGCGGGGGGTATGAATCTGAACAGGTAGTTTGAGTCCCGTTGCTCTTTCATCAGTGATGGGGCCGCAGCATCAACAGGAGATGACCATAGCTAGACCGCCGTTTCACGCCGCCCCGAACCGCGATGGGCCACGTGTCAATGAAGAGATCCGGGTGCCGCAGGTACGTGTTATCGACGCCGAAGGCGAAATGATCGGCATCATGCCGACGCGTGAGGCTCTTTCCCGTGCTTTTTCTGAAGGACTGGACCTGCTGGAAATCAGCCCGACGGCGGAGCCCCCGGTTGCGAAGATCCTCGATTACGGCAAGTTCAAGTACGAACAGCAGAAGAAACGTAACGAAGCCCGCAAGAAGCAGAAGGTCATCGAGATCAAGGAAGTGAAGGTCCGCCCGGGTACGGGTGAGCACGACTTCCAGACCAAGGCCAAGGCCGTCCGCTCCTTCCTGGAGGAAGGTGACAAGGTCAAGGTTTCCCTGCGCTTCAAAGGACGTGAAGTGGCCCATCAGGACCTCGGTGCCAAGATGATGCATCGCATCCGTGAGTCCGTGGAAGATATTGCCAAGGCCGAACAGATGCCTCGCCTTGAGAATCGCCAGATGATCATGATTCTGGCCCCGAGCAAGCAGCGGGACACCAAATGATGTTTCCGGCCACCCTGTCCTGAAGGTGGCTTGAGACATGCTCCATGAAAACCCCCGGTCCTGCATGGCAGAGCCGGGGGTTTTTACCTTCATGACCCCACGTTGCAGCGCCCCTCCGGTGAAGAAGGAGCGCATGAGTACGGGAACACCCTCAGGCCACGTTCTCCACCAGAGCATGGCAGCGCTGGCGGCCCAGCAACGTGCAGAGAGTTGACGTGGGTGCGCTCTGATTGAGCGTGTAGAAATGGAAATGCTCCACCCCTTCATCTCTCAGACGCTGGCAGATGCGGTCTGTCACCACGGCACTCAGGCGGGAGCGGATCGGAGCCAGATCATCCACCCCCTCAAACAGGGCTTTGAGTTCCTCCGGCACGGAGGCACCGCACATCCGGGCAAAGCGCCATGCCTGCGACGCCCGACCTATGGGCAGGATGCCCGGCACGATGGGCCTGGTGATTCCTGCCTTCACGGCACGATCCCGAAAACGCAGAAAACTCTCGGGGTTGAAAAAAAACTGCGTGATGGCCCTGTCTGCCCCGGCATCAAACTTCTCCTTGAGATGATCGATGTCTGACTGGGACGACTCCGCTTCCGGATGAGTCTCCGGATAAGCTGCGACAGAAATCTCGAAAGGAGCAACCTTCTTCAACCCCGCCACGAGGTCTGCTGCATAGCGGTAGCCCTGCGGGTGTGGCACGTAGGGCGTTGCCGCCGCCCCTTTTGCCACCGGCGGATCCCCCCGCAAAGCTACGATATGCTTCACTCCATTGTCCCAATAGGCTCTGGCCACATCGTCCACCTCTCCCCGGGACGCATTGACGCAGGTCAGATGCCCCGCAAGAGGAGTCGATACCCTGGCCAACATCTGCCGCAAGGTCTCCAGAGTCCGTTCCCGTGAGGAACCGCCTGCCCCATAGGTGACAGACATGAAGCGGGGCTCATAAGCCGTGAGCCGCTGGGCGACACGCAGCAGAGCTGCGGATTTTTCATCCGTTTTCGCCGGGAAGAATTCAAATGAGACCTCAGGCATGATGCCAGTTCCTTTTACATACGGTTCTACGTAACCCTTGATTGCTGATCCAACGGCAAGCGGCCCATCCAGAGCTTCACCGTCAATTCTCCATCGAGAGAGACAGGGGGGTCTGCTTCCAGCCCTGCCGCCTCGAACCATTGTTTCATGCGGTCATCACTGAAGCCGAGATACATGTGGGCATCCCGTGTGCGGAGTTCCTCACGGTCATGCAGGGCAAAATCCACCACCAGAAGACGCCCGCCGGGGCTGAGAATCCGGGCCGACTCGGCAATGACGGCGGCCGGGTGCTGCGCATAACGCAGCGCCTGATGCAGAATGGTCAGATCAGCCGAGCCTGCAGCCAGTGGCAGGGCATAGAAATTGCCCTGCCGCAGCTTGATCTCTTCTCCATCCGCCGTCCGGTTCTCTTCCAGCTTGACCCGGGCCAACCTCAACATGGAGGGGCTGCGGTCAAACCCGATGGCGCTTTCACACTGCGGGGCCAGAAGCTCGAGCATGCGCCCTGTCCCCGTCCCGATATCCACAACACGCCCGAGCGGTCCATCACCCACCAGTTTCACGATGGCCGACTCGACCGATTCTTCCGAAACATGCAGGGAGCGAATCGCATCCCACTCCGCTGCATGAACCTCAAACCAGTCCTCGGCCTCACCCATACGGACATTCCGCACGGCCTGGAGGCGTTGCCGGTCCGCCCGGCCCATCTCGTCATCATCCTCCTCGTGATAACGCCGCCAATGGTCCAACGCTGCAAAAATGGGCTCCAAGTCATTCTCGTCCCCGAGGGCAAGAAAAACCCAGCTTCCTTCTTTGCGGCGCTCCACCAGTTCGGCCTCCGCCAGCACCTTTACATGCCGGGAAACCCGCGGCTGGCTCTGGCCCAGAACCTGGGCCAGTTCGCCAACTGACAACTCCATTTCGCGCAGCAGGCGCAAAATTCTCAGACGCGTCGGCTCTGCAAGAGCCTGAAAGATTATAAGAGCACGATCCATGCAGACTATATATAATGACTTCATTATATATGCAATATCTGTTGACACATTTAAAAAGCCCTGTCACTTCTGGTTCCCGAAGCACAGCCCGGCCTGTCTCCCCACCCCGTGCAGGGGATGGACCGGACGCTTTTCCCGGCTGCCTCCCGGAGGCAGTCCCGATCTCATCGGTGGGGCAGATACCGCCCGCCCGTTTGCCTTTCTCCCCCGGCGGCACATCCCGCAGGGTGGTGGAAGGCAAATGGAACGGTTCCCACCCAACGCCAGGAGGCATGTCATGACCGTACGCGTCGCAACACTGGGCTTTCCCCGTATCGGTGGTCGCCGTGAACTGAAAAAGGCTCTGGAAAGTTTCTGGGCCGGCAACAGCAGCGAGGCCGAGCTGCTCCAGACCGCCGCCAGCCTCCGCAAGGAGAACTGGACCCGCCAGAAGGAGCAGGGAGCGGACATCATCCCCTCCAACGATTTCTCCCTCTATGACCATGTGCTGGATACCAGCGCCCTGGTCGGAGCCGTGCCGGATATCTATGGCCACAAGGGTGGCAAGGTGGACCTCACCACCTATTTTGCCATCGCCCGTGGCCGTCAGGTCGCCGGTGGGGAAGAGGCCGGGGACCATGCCCACGACTGTTCCTGTCATCACCATGCCGCCACCGATGTTCCCGCTGCGGAAATGACGAAGTGGTTCGACACGAACTATCACTACCTCGTGCCGGAATTCAAAGAAGGGCAGAGCTTCAGCCTCTCCTCCACCAAGATCATTGACGAATACAGGGAAGCCAAGGCCCAGGGCATCGAGACACGCCCTGTCCTGCTGGGGCCGGTAAGCTTCCTGCTGCTGGGCAAGGCCCACGGTGCCGCCTTCAACAAGCTGGACCTGCTGCCGGGGCTGCTCTCCGTCTATACCGAGGTGCTGCGTGAGCTGCGTCAGGCTGGGGCCGAATGGGTCCAGATTGATGAGCCGACCCTGGTGCTGGACCTTGATGATGCCACCCGCAAGGCTTTTGCCCTGGCCTATCAGAGCCTCACCAGTGCCGTTCCTGACATCAGGCTGCTGCTGACGACCTATTTCGGCGGGCTCGGTGACAATCTGGAGACAGCCCTGTCCCTGCCGGTTCATGGCCTGCATGTCGATCTGGTCCGTGCCCCGCACCAGCTGGAGGACGTCGTTGCCAAGGCACGCCCGGACCTGCTGCTCTCCCTCGGCGTGATTGATGGCCGGAACATCTGGAAGGCCGACCTTTCCAGAATTCTGAAGCACATCGCTCCGGTTGCCGCCAAGCGTGACATCATCGTGGCCCCGTCCTGCTCCCTGCTGCACACGCCGATTGATCTGGAGCGTGAGACGCAGCTGGATGCCGAGGTGAAGAACTGGCTGGCCTTTGCCGTGCAGAAGATTGCCGAACTCGCCACCATCGCCAAGGCCCTCAACGAAGGCCATGAGAGTGTGAAGGCCGTTCTGGACGCCTCCGATGCTGCTGCCGAGAGCCGCCGCACCTCCACACGCATCCATAATCAGGATGTGAAGAAGCGTGCCGCCCAGAAGGATGCCAAGCTGACACAGCGTCAGTCCGCCTTCCCTGTCCGCCAGAAGGCGCAGGAAGAGGCCCTGAAGCTGCCGCTCTTCCCCACCACCACCATCGGCTCCTTCCCGCAGACGAAGGAAGTGCGTCAGGCCCGTGCCCGCCACGCCAAGAAGGAACTCTCCACGCAGGATTACGTGGCCTTCCTCCAGAAGGAGACGGCATCCGCCATCAAGTGGCAGGAAGAAGTCGGGCTGGACGTCCTCGTGCATGGCGAATTCGAGCGCAACGACATGGTGCAGTATTTTGGTGAGAAGCTTTCAGGCTTCGTCTTCACCAAACATGCCTGGGTGCAGTCCTACGGTTCCCGCTATGTCCGCCCGCCCATCATCTTTGGTGATGTCTCCCGCCCGGCAGCCATGACGCTCGACTGGTGGCAGTATGCACAGTCCTGCTCTAGGAAGCCGGTAAAGGGGATGCTGACAGGCCCGGTCACGATCCTGAACTGGTCCTTCGTCCGTGACGATCAGCCACGCTCGGAGACATGCCGCCAGATCGCCTTCGCCATCCGTGACGAAGTGCAGGACCTGGAGAAGGCTGGCTGCCCCGTCATCCAGATTGACGAAGCCGCCCTGCGTGAGGGTCTCCCCCTGCGCCGCAAGGACTGGCAGCATTATCTGGACTGGGCCGTGGAAAGCTTCCGTGTCACGGCCAGCGGCGTGCAGGACAGAACGCAGATCCACACCCACATGTGCTACTCCGAGTTCAACGACATCATCCAGGCCATCGCCGACATGGATGCTGACGTGATCTCCATCGAGACGGCACGCTCCAAGATGGAACTGCTGGAAGCCTTCACCGATCACAAATACCCTGCCGAGATCGGCCCGGGCGTGTATGACATCCACTCCCCCCGTGTTCCGTCCGTCGAGGAAATGGTCGAGCTGCTGCGTGCGGCAGAGAAGAAGGTTGCCCGCCGCCAGCTCTGGGTGAACCCGGATTGCGGCCTGAAGACCCGCAACTGGAAGGAAGTCCGCCCGGCCATCACCAACATGGTCAAGGCTGCCGAGATCCTGCGTGGCTGAAGGCTGAAAGAGATGGAACCCGGCTTCGTTACCTAGCACGATCCATCCAATGAAGCCGGGTTCCGGGGGGCGATTTAAAACAGTCTCCCCCACATGGAAAGGGCTCCCTCTCTGGGGAGCCCTTTTCTGTATTTCCGCTTCCATTGTTGCAGGGCATCTGCCCCATGCTCAATGATCAGCCGTTTTCCCACCGGAAGGGACGACATGGCAGGAAAAGAACACATCATCCTTCCCCTCACGGGCAAACGTGACCTCATCACCCTTCGACCACCAGCTATAGCTGCCTGCCACATATTTGGCACCATCAGCCGCCACGACATTGGAAAACACCAGCACACGACCATCCACGGGCAGAATGGCCAATGCCATGATATCTGCTGTCAGATAGGTCACCGTGAAACGGCCAGCAGGCAGGGAAGTCCGCAGGGACCGGACATCATCACCCGCCTTCTTCTCATCCAGGCTGCATGTATAATCGACATCCTGCCGCCCCACGACCTCATCGGCCGGCAGGGGAATCAGGAGATGATTCTCGGCCTTCCGGGCTGGGACGGCCTTTTTGCGGGGTGATGGACCAGGCTTTCTGTCCTGTACCGGTGCGACAGACTGAGCCTGGAGAGACGCAGCCGTTTCATCACCTGCCACGGCCTCATGCCCCCCAGTCCAGACCACGCCCAGCAGCAGCCCACACAGGGAGGCTACCTTCATCCGGTCATATGCCATCAGTCACGACTCCTCTCAGTTCGACACGACGTCTTGCGGCCCTGCGTTCTTCCTCCGGCGGACGGGGCTGGCAGGCCATGAAATACAGACCCGTCACAAACGCCAGCTGCGACAGCAGGCCCAGACGGTTCCACAACCATGTGGCCGGAGAAGACGGAGCCATGAAAACGGATATGGTCTCATAGACCAGAAAGGCCAGACAGATCAGCCGCAGGCTGCGCATCAGCGGGCGCAGGGGATTGAGCGTGTTCGGCCTCACCAATGGGCGGAACCGCTGGAAGCCGACAAACAGCACGATACTGCACAGAAGTACCAGAACGGACTGGACACTCTCGCTGATGGAGGCCCCGTACATCAGCAACGGTGCCAGAAGGCAGGCAAACTGGAGAACGACGGACCCAAGCTCAAAATTGATGCCGATGCTCCAGGCAGACATGGCACCCGGCAGACGGTCCGCAACGGGCTGGAACAGCCTGTCCAGAATGAAATCATCCAGTGCCTGAAGAACCCCCTCCTTCATCCTGTCTCCTTTTCTCTGATACCATGCCATCTTGGCGTGGCCTGACTCCTGGCCGGGAGTATAACAGAACACACCCCTTGACGATATGTAACCAACACACCGAAAACAGACACAGACCCTTCCCCTGCTGAAAGGATGCGCAGCCCTCATGGCTCTACCCGCTTCACTGTTCCGTCCGGCCCTGCTTGCGGTCACACTGCTGACCACCAGCCTCACGGCCCTGCCCGCCCTGGCCGAAACGCCTCCCCAGCCGACCCGGACCCCAGCGGCACCAGCTGCCCTGACCACAACCGATGAGGAAGGCGTTACCCGGGCGACCCTGAAGAACGGCCTGCGTGTCATCATCGTCCAGAACCATCTGGCCCCGGTCGTGCAGACAATGATGAATTACGAAGTCGGGTCCGTGGATACCCCCAAAGGGTTTCCCGGTACGGCCCATGCGCTTGAACACATGATGTTCAATGGCTCGAAGTCCCTCAGCCGGGACCAGCTGGCCACACTCAGCGCACGGCTCGGCAACAACGACAATGCCGATACGACAGCAGACGTCACCCAGTATTACTTCACCGCCCCTGCCAGTGATCTGGACATTCTCCTGCGTATCGAAGCAGGCAGGATGGAGGGCCTGACTCTGAGCGGAGATGAATGGGCACATGAGCGCGGTGCCATCGAGCAGGAAGTCTCCCGTGATCTCTCCAGCCCGATCTATCGTTACCTCTCACAGGTGCGAGGCCTGCTCTACAAGGGGACACCATACGAAGCCGATGCCTTGGGCAGCCGCCCGTCCTTCGATGCCACGACGGTCGATCAGCTGCGGCAGTTCTATGAAAGCTGGTACGCCCCCAACAATGCCGTGCTGGTCATCACCGGAGATGTGGACCCGACCGAAACGCTGAAGAAGGTTGACGCCGCTTTTGGGTCCCTGCCAGCCCGCACCCTGCCAGAACACCCACGGGTTGTGCCGAAACCTGTCGCCAGCCAGACCCTGTCCCTGCCAACGGACCTGCCAGCTGGACTGGTCACGCTGGCATGGCAGATGCCCGGGCAGCGTGACCCCCGCTTTGCCGCCGCCACGCTTCTGGCCGACGTGCTGGCCAGCCAGCGGGCTGATCTCTTTGCCCTCGTCCCGCAGGGAACAGCACTTGAGACCGGCTTCATGTATGCACCAGAAGCCCAGGGCGGCATTGCCACGGCCTATGCGGTCTTCCCGCAGGGTGGCAATCCAGACCCGGTCCGGGTGAAGATGGCCTCCATTCTGGAGCATTACCGCTCCTCAGGCCTGCCGGCAGACCTCATCGAAGCGGCACGGCGGCGGGAAATCGCTGCGCTGGAATTCAACGCCAACAGCATCAGCGGACAGGCGGAAAGCTGGTCCCAGGCTGTGGCCATCCAGCACCTGCACAATCCCCGTGACATGATCCGGGCCTTCCAGACCGTCACCAAAGCCGATATTGATGCTCTGGCACAGGAATGGCTGGACCCCAACCACGCCATCAGTGCGACGCTGACACCCAGCAACTCTGGCAAGCCGCTGGCAGATAAAGGCTTTGGTGGTGCCGAATCCTTCACCAATCCGCCCAAGGAGCATGTCACCCTGCCGGACTGGGCAGAGCAGGCTCTTGCCCGGCTGACCCTGCCCCCAGCCTCCCCCCAGCCTTATGCCACCACACTGCCCAACGGCCTGCGGCTGATTGTCCAGCCCGAGCATGTAAGCCATACAATCGAGCTGTATGGCAGCATCCGCCAGAACCCCGCCCTGGAGCAGCCACAGGGCAAGGAGGGTATAGCCTCCCTGACGGACCGGCTTTTCCTCTATGGCAGCACGCAGCATGACCGGCTCTCGCTGGCCCGTGCCCTTGATGACATCTCTGCCGAAGAAGAAGCCGGAAGCAGCTTCAGCCTCAGCACCCTGACAGATTCCTTCACCACGGGCCTGTCCCTTCTGGCAGAGCACGAGCTGCACCCAGCCTTCCCAGCCCAGGCCTTCGTCATCACACGGGAGCAGGAAGCCCGCAGCCAGCAGGGCACGTTGCAATCCCCCGCCTATCGCTTCGGCCGGGCTGTCAAGAAAGCACTGGTCCCGGCAAAGGACCCGACCCTGCGTGAAGCCACGCCAGAGAGTATCCGGGCCCTCAGCCTCAATGATGTGAACACCTATTACCGGCTGGCCTACCGGCCAGACCTGACAACCATCGTCATCATCGGGGACATTACGCCAGAGGATGCCGTACAGAAAATCACGGCTGCCTTTGGCAGCTGGCAGGCCAAGGGACCGGCCCCGCAGATTGACCTGCCGCCAATTCCCCCCAGCCGTGCCAGCAGAACGGTGGTTGCCGACCCCGGGCGCTCCCAGGACAAGGTAACACTGACAGAAACACTGGGCCTGACCGTCACCAACCCGGACCGTCATGCTCTGGCCGTCGGCAACACCATTCTGGGTGATGGCTTCTCATCCCTCCTGATGCAGGACCTCCGTGTCCGTACAGGGTATGTCTATGGTGTTGGCAGTGCACTGAATTACAGCCGCACACGCAGCAGTTTCTCCATCACCTTCGGAGCGGACCCGGCCAAAGTACCCGCCGCACAGGCCCTGGCCATCAAGGACCTGAACCGGCTGAGGACAAAACCTGTCTCTGACGAGACGCTGGACCTCGCCAAGGCCAGCCTTCTGCGCAGTTTCCCGATGAGCCGGGCCAGCTTCGATTCCCTTGCCGGTCTCTGGCTCTCTCTGATTGATCTCGACCTGCCGCTGGACAACCCGGACAAGGCCGCCAAAGCCGTTTATGAAATGACAGCAACGGATGTGCAGAAAGCCTTCGCCCGGTGGATCCGCCCGACAGACCTGGCCCGCATCATCATGGGGCCCGCACCGGCACGATGAAGGGCAGTCATTCAACCCCCTGAACGAAAAAAGGGCACCCCCACGGGTGCCCTTTTCCATACCTGCCACACGTCAGCGTGACCCATGGCGCACTGCAGGTCAGAGCAGGCCCTCATCCATCAGATAATTCACGGCCTGGAGGATGCGGTTGCCATACAGATGCTCCTTCATGGTCCGCTCCTGCGCCTTCCTGGCCATCTCGAACCGCAGGTCATCATCCCGCAGATACCGGTTCACGATCTGCTCGAAATCATCACGGTTCGAGAAAACCGGAATCTCGTCTGCTTCATAATACCGGCGCAGCTCATAGGTTTCCTCATGAAAAACCTGGAAAGCCCCGGCCGCTGCAGCCTCGAACGTGCGTGGGCCCGGCGTGGACGGGGAAATCATGAAGCGCTTGTTCTCAAAATGCAGGGAGCGGCCCAGATTCAGCACCAGACGTGAGCGGCTATACAACTCGATGAGCTGCTGTTTCTCAATCCGGGCATCTGAGAAGCCCACACCCATCTCACCCCAGCCCGGCCCGATGATACGGATATTGAGCTGCTGGAGCACCGGCATGAGGTTGCGCACGACCTCCTTGCGGGAACTGAAAGCCACACCACAGAAGAGAACATCAATGGTCTTGTCCGCCTGCCTGTCGAGCGGCACATAGTGCTGTTTGGGGCAGGCCCCCAGCGGCAGATGGAACACCCGGTCACGCTGGTAGAAATTGTGCCCCCAGCGGTCGCAGGAAAAGATCACATCAAAATCATTGGCGATCTGGTAATGGGCATCCTGCTCATAGGGGTCTTCCGTGGCCCAGAAGGTCGTCACGGCACCAACCTTTTTCGCAGCCCGTGAGACCTCCCCGAAATAGGTGCTCTCCGGCAGGTAAGACCCCATGGCAAACACCAGGGCTGGCTGAAGGGTATGGATGGCCGAGGCAGCGGCCGTCACATGCACGGACACCACGTTCCCTTTGCCAAAGCAGTCTTCCAGTCCCTCCATGATGGTGGCACGCACCTGGGCATTGGCGTGGCTCTCATAACGGCCACCGCTGCAGAGCAGCACTTTGTGCTCTTTTCTTTTGGGCCTGTTCTTCTTCCGGCTGTCCTTGTCCTTCACGGCGGTCTGCCCTTCACCTGCGCTCATCTGTCACTCCCCCACAACGCCTTGCCCCATGTCAGTTCAGGGAGGCATCCACAATCTGTTTCAATCTATGTCTGAACTGCCCCAGATCGGTATCCCGTTTCACAGCCTCCAGGGCAGACTGGCGGATACGCTGCCAGAGTGTTTCATCATCATACAGCTGCTCCACCGCTGCGGCAAAACCTGCCGGGTCCGTTCCCGGTGCGCTCAGCAGGCTCTCCCCAGCCTGCCAGCCCACCTCCTCCCGAAGCAGATCCGTCACGACCATGGGCAGACCCCGGGCAGCAGCTTCATGCACCTTGAAGGGCAGACCACCGGCAAAGCGTGTCGGCGCCACAAACACCCGGTACCTGTCAAACAGTGCACCAAGATCATCCACCGCTCCCAGAATCTCGACGCGGTCATGCTGTCCCAGCGGGGTCATGTCCACGGCAGGATGAACATACCCGGCAATGTGCAGGCATACATCTTCCGGCAACGCCTCCAGCAAAGGCAGGACCTCTTCGACAAACCACGTCATGCTGTCGTAATTGGGCGAGGCCTCGCTATGGAAGGCCCCAAGGAAGAGGATGTCCCGCCGCTCCCCATAAGGCCGGGATGTCGGCTCGGCTGCCATGCCATGCCCCAGAACCATCACATTGGGATAGCCCGCCCGGCGGATCAGCCCGGCATCATGCTCTGTCACAGCCACGATCTGCTGGCAGTAATGGGCACAGCGCAGCTCCTCCGCCAGCAGCCGGTCCTGCTCTTCCTCCCAGGCTTCCGGCGCAAGCTCCGGAGCCGGGCTGCCATCAGCCATCAGGCCCGTCACCTTCTGCTGAAGGAGAGTTCTCGGGGCCGCCACCACTTCCGTATCCAGGACGGAGCCACAATGCGGCAGGAAGCGGCTTGCCTCATTCAGCAGAGGCAGAAGGCGGGCCATGTTGTGGGTCCGCCCGACCCAGAGCAGGTCATAATACCCGGCCCGTTCTTCCAGAAACTCCAGCAGAGTGGACATGTCCTGATTGAAGACCAGCTCCACCTCTTCCGGGAAATCCCGGTAAAGCAGGAAGGGCGGTATCTGCTCCCGCATGACGGGAAAGACCGTCACATGATAATCCAGCGCCACAAGCGCACGGACAATATCATTGGAACGCACATAGCCTGAACCCAGACCCCGCAAGGGAATCCGATCCTCGATCAGCAGGACACGCTGCCGCTCCGGCCTGCGCCGCTCGCGCCCCAGCAAGGCATTGCGGATATGCTGGGGCTGCTGCTGACGCAGGAACTCCTGATGCTGCTGGGCAAAAACCTTCCAGTGCCGCTGGATGAGCTGATGGGAGCCACTCTGCCCGGAACTGCCGAACTCCAGATGCTCGACCATCGCCAGCGGTTCATAGACAATCCGGGCCCCGATCTTCTGGAGCCGGACACACAGATCCGTATCCTCGAAATAGGCAGGCCAGTACCGGGTATCGTACCCACCAAGACGCCGGAGCAGCCCTGTCCTGACCAGCAGAAAGGCTGCCGAGCCATAATCGACCTCCCGGCTGAAGCTGGCCTCGGGAATGTTGGGGTCATCCTGCCGCCGGTATCCATAGGTCGCTCCGTCCCTCCAGATGATGGACCCGGCTTCCTGAAGGAAGAGATTGGTCCGCACCAGACGGGCTGCCACGGCCCCGGTTGTTTCCTGACGATACAGGCGCTTCAGCGCATGGTGCAGCGCATCGGGATAAAGCCGTATGTCATTGTTGAGATACAGCACAGCCGGTGCCGTGACATGCTCCAGCGCCTCATTGCAGCCCAGCAGATAGCCGATATTGGTCCTGTGCCGAAGGATGATCGCCCCCTCGACAAGCTGTTCCAGACCGGATGTCTCATCACAGGAGCCGGAATCCACGATGATGAGCTCGATGGCTCCATCATATCCAGCCCGCAGGGACGCCAGAGCCTGAAGGGTGAGGTCGATCTGGTCATGCACGACCATGATGACACTGACTTCCGCCATGCCCCGCACCCGGAAATCCAGCTTCTGACGGGCGAGGGCAGGCAGATGCAGGGCCGCATCATCCCGGAACAGCTGGCGGGTCTGGTCCTCATCAGGAAGAGGGTCCTCACATCCCACTGGTACGGCATGGCCAGCCTTTTCCGCTACCAGACGGGCGAAGGGACTGTCATAGACACCGCCCTCACAATCCGACCAGACGAGAGGATGGCGTTTATAAAGCGCCAGATCAATTCCCTCTGCTGGTGAACGTCCCTCATGCGCCCCGAACAGAACGAAATGTTCATACCCATTCCGCAATCCCCCGGCACCGACGGAAGGAAGAATATCCGGCGATGTCCTGCGGTAATAGGCCTCATCGAACCAGGGCGACGGATTGAAGGCCTCCGGCGTTGGATTTGTCAGATAATGATGCAGCGCATTACCATAATCCCCGGCCTCGATGGCTTCACGCACCTGCGGGTAGGTTTCCAGATACCAGGGGGCATCAAAATACCAGGAAAGTGGCGCAGCATCTGCGATATAGGCCGGCAGAACCAGCCATGAGGCCAGCAGCCCCTCCGGGCCGAACCACTCCTCATGACGGCCTGCCATTTCCTGAAGCAGCGTCACATCCACAAAGGGCCCCGCCCTGAACCCATGCGCCTCACCATGGGAGAGGTAATGGTCATACCCGTTGCAGAAACCACGCTCCGCCAGATGACGGTCTGTCAGCTCCAGATATCGACGGCGATAGGCCACCTCATCAAACAGCCAGTGTGGCGAGAAGCGATGATACCCCTCTGACCGGTAATGCTCGAAGCCGGACTTCCAGCGTTTTTCCAACAGGCCACGTCGCACTTCAGGATAGGCCTGCCGATACCATATCTCATCAAAATACCGGTTGGGCGAATGCCCCCTGTGGCAGCCAATCTCCTCGTAGAAACGCTGCGCATCTTCATAGCCATGCTGGAGCATCAGCTCCTGCGCATCAGGGTACCGCAGCAGATACCACTGCGGCTGGAACTCAAGCCACTGGGGTGACAGTCCCCCCAATGGCCCACCGGCCCTGTCCGCCACGCCAGAACTCATTGCCGGGACTGTCGGTCAGAAAGGTCCAGCACCAGCTGCCGGATACGCTCCTGCTGCTCGTCGGTCGGCATTTCACGGTAAAGCGCCTGGCAACGGCCCCCTTCCATCTGCATGCAGATATCCGTCACGACCGTCCCGAAAATCTCTCCGATGATATTCACCAGAGCCAGATGCCAGACGCCGCCCATTGGGCTGACACGTCCCTTCCATGGTCTCAGGAGCCCTTCAAAGCCAGAGCAGAGTGGCGCATCGTGATGGGCTGTCCGGACATCATCCCGGGCAAAACGGGACATGGCGAAAAGGACGATCTCATCCGTCTCCTCACTGACCATGGCAGCGTACACCGTACCAGACCGGCCCTGCCCCGCCATGAAGCTCCAGCCCCGCAGGACGACCCCCCCCCACTCCTCAGGCGGCACGACCAGCGTCGTATCCTCATTGGCTGCCAGAAGCTCCAGACGGTCCATGAAATAGAACTGCGTCCCCTGCTCCTGCGCAAAGAGGCGCCCTCGCGGGAAACGGGTCAGCGGAACACCCCGCAGGACATTGTCATCATTCACGACCCTGTAAAAATCGTTCAGGATCACATCATTGTCCGGACGGAAGGCCCTGATGCTCTTGACCTTGCTGCCCTCGACCTCCAGGCCATAGGCCAGCAGCTGGAACGCCCCACGGCCATTGATGGAGTTGACAAGGCCGATCCTGTACCAGCCCTCGCACCATTTGCCCCGAAGCGCTGCCTTGACGGAAAAACCGGACCGGCGCGGCACATCGGCACCGAACAGTTCCGAAATGTCCCCCCGGCTTTCCCGCTCGCTCTTCAGGAAGATCAGCGGGCTCCGCTCATCTTCACTGATCAGCACGACATGCAGCTGTCCCGCCGTCGTGACACCAGGAATGAACAGCCAGCCACGGAGATGGAATTCATCAGCCGATTTGAAGGTCTTCTCTGCCCCTTCAACAAGCACATGGTGGCAGATGTCATCCAGATAACAGTTGGCCCCCTGGATGGCGAACCAGTCATTGATGTGCGATGGCAGATTGATGGCCAGATCCCGCACCAGCGGGGGATCAAAAATATGACGGGGCGGCGCCTGGTTCTTCCAGGAAGAGATGGGCAGAAGGCCAAGCTGCCCGGCATCCAGCATCAGGTCTGACACACCGAGAAGACGCTTTGGTGCGAGCTCCCTGTAAAGGCTGAGCAACCCGGCCGTATAATCTCCTTCATGCGTCCAGAGATCAGGCGTGATGGCCTCCATCATCTTCCGGCGGATATCCTCCGAAGACCGCAGAAGCTCCAGACGTTCCAGCACAACGTCTGCCCGGCTGACCGGTACCTTGAAGCCATTGACACCATCCGTCACACGGTCATCCAGCGCCCCGATTTCCGTCACGATGGGCACCAGTCCGTACTGCCATGCCTCGGAGAGGGAGATGCAGTAGGTCTCGGGCCATATGGAGAGAAACAGCGCCACATCGGCCTGTTTCATGACATCCGTATTGCCAACCTCGTACCGCCCATGCACCGTTACGTTCGGGCGTTTCATCCCCTCCAGCACCGGCTGATAATCCGGATGGACATAGCCCAGAATGTGGAAATGGAAATGATCAGGATGGGCCGCCTCTATCAGGGAAAGGATGGTATCCGCTCCCTTGGTCCGGGCGAAATTGCCAACAACAGCCACGCCCAGCGGGCGTTCTTCCAGCGGCCTGTAAGCGTTGGGCACAACCGGTACCGTCACGTCGGGGCTCGGGATCCCGTTGACCAGACTGATCTTCCTGTCCAGCACAGGGTAGATCCTGTGCATGAAGTCCCGAGAATGGGCCGTACCGAACATGATGGCATCAACGTGGTGCAGCATCCGGTCGATGAAGGCACGGCGGGTCTGTTCCCCGCCATACTCGATCCCTTCCGCCTGCTTCAGCATGATATCCATGGCCAGAACGGAACCAAACTGGTCCTCCACATGCCGCATCTCCTGATTCAGCAGGTTGTAGCGGGATGACACCAGCCAGAAATCATGCGCCGAGAACAGGACGCCTGCCCCGCTTGCCTTGGCAATGAGCGGCAGGGAAAGAGCGTGATGCCCCAGATGCTGGAAGTGAACCACATCGATATTGTACTGGCTCAGCACACTGGAGAAGAGCATCTCTTCCTGCGCATCGCAGACGACATCATCCCAGCTGCATTCCGCAATATCGAAACGCTCCAGCTCATGCCCGTTGGCAGACAGGAGGCGGCAGTTCGTCCCCCGCCGCAGCCAGAAGAAAAACTCCACCTCCCGGCCCAGAAAGGAGCAAAGCTCCCGCTGGTAAACCTCAACCCCACCCCAGACCTGCTCATGAATGGTGGAGTGGGTGCACATCAGCACCCGCAGGCGGTTGCGGCGTGGTGTCGGCACCACACTGGCCGGAGCATGGCATGTGAACTCCGCCTGCGTGACTTCACGGATGAACTGGAGACGATGCGCATAGAGATGCTGCCCGATGACCGACTTCTGCGCCGCCAGGGCGGAGTCCTGCCGCAGCTCATGATCCCGCAGCAGTCGGGCGATGCTCTCCACCACCTCATCATCATCATGGGCCAGATGAACGCCATCCACACTCCTGAAGTGCTCGACATCCATGCCACGGGCCACTTCAACCACCTGCGCTGTCCCTGCGAGGCCAAGCTCAAAATAGCGTGGACCAGGCGCCGTCGCCTGGCTGACATCACCATGGCTGGCATAGTCCCGGAACATGGTCAGCGTCACAGCACTGGCATTGGCGAAATCAATAAAGGCCTCATGGCTGACAGGCCGCTGGAGGGCCAGTGCAGCAATATCGTCCGGCAGCGGGGGAAGATATTCATTGCCCGGGCAGACAAGCTTCAGCCTTACATCAGGAAAGCTGGCCAGAACACGCCGGAGAGTCCGCACCCGGTTGGGCCACATCGTCCCGGCAAAAAACAGATCATACTCACAATCAGCCGCAGCCCGCACGGGCCGCTCATGCAGGCTGGGACTCGCAGCCAGCGGCAGATAATGCCCCTTGCCCTGATAGACTGGCACGGAGGCCGGATCATTGGTGAAAACATGGTCAAACAGCGGAGCCAGCTGACCGTTTATCTCCTGCATGAAGGGGTCTTCAAATGTCCAGAGAATCACGGTCTTGAAGGCGGGGCGCACACGGCGGATCAGGGCCTGATTGATGCGCTGGCCATCAATACAGAGCAGGGTGTCATGCTGGCCGGAGGCCGCCGCACTGGCCAGACTCATATTGTCGGCAACGACAATGTTTTCTTTCCCGAACAGCTCTTCTGCCGCACGCTGTATTGCCAGTGTCAGATAGGCATTCGGGTTATGGGTATGATTCGTGTTGTAGATAATCGCCATTGCCAACCCTGAGTTCCAAGAAAAACCTATCTTCAAGTCTGGCCGCACCAGACAGACCGTAAGAACGGCTTAATTACAGAGGACGAGCCAGTCTGAAGCGCAGCTCCAGTAAAGATTTACCACCAACATAATTACAAAACAATAAAAGGGCGGCCAAATGGCCGCCCTTTTACCGCTTTGAATCCATGAAGAAATGTTACCATTCCGCCATGGTCCGAAAATGAGCTTCTCAGTCCTCGGAGCTACGACGACGGATGGCCGCACCAAGGATATCACCGAGAGATGCACCGGAGTCAGAAGAGCCATACTCACTGATGGCCTGCTTGTCTTCCTCAACCTCACGACCACGGATGGTCAGAGACAGCTTGCGGGAAGAACGGTCCAGACCGACCACCTTGGCATCGACCTTCTCGCCAACAGCGAAGCGTTCCGGACGCTGCTCGCTCTTGTCACGGGCCAGCTCGCCACGACGGATGAAGCCTGTCAGGACATCATCAACCTTGACCTCGATCCCGTTGCTCTGAACAGCCGTCACAACGCAGGTGACAACATCACCCTTGTTGATGCGGTCCAGCACATCGGCAGCCGGGTCTTCCTGAAGCTGCTTGATACCCAGGGAGATACGCTCCTTCTCGGCATCCACGTCGAGAACCTTGGCCTGAACGACCTGACCCTTCTCGTAGCGCTTCATGACCTCTTCGCCGGACTCGTCCCAGGACAGGTCGGACATGTGGACCATGCCGTCGATGTCGGCGGACAGGCCGATGAACAGACCGAACTCGGTGATGTTGCGGATCTCGCCTTCGATGACAGAGCCAACCTTGTGCTCTTCAGCGAACTGCTCCCACGGATTCCGCTGAACCTGCTTCAGGCCCAGGGAGATGCGGCGCTTGGCGCTGTCCACATCCAGAACCATGACCTCGACCTCCTGGGAGGTGGCCACGATCTTGCCCGGATGGACGTTCTTCTTCGTCCAGGACATTTCGGAGACGTGCACCAGACCTTCAACACCCGGCTCCAGCTCAACGAAGGCACCGTAGTCCGTGATGTTGGTCACGCGGCCCGTGAAGCGGGCATTGACCGGATACTTGACGGCCACATTCTCCCACGGATCAGCCTCAAGCTGCTTCATGCCCAGGGAGATGCGCTGCGTGTCGGAGTTGAAGCGGATCACCTGCACGCGGACAGGCTGGCCGATCTGAAGAGCTTCAGACGGATGGTTGATGCGCTTCCAGGCGATGTCGGTGACATGCAGCAGGCCATCAACGCCGCCGAGGTCAACGAACGCACCGTAATCGGTGATGTTCTTGACGACGCCATCGAGAATCATGCCTTCCTTCAGGCCCTGGATCAGCTCGGAACGCTGCTCGGCACGGGTCTCTTCCAGAACGGCGCGACGTGACACGACGATGTTGCCACGGGCCCGGTCCATCTTGAGGATCTGGAACGGCTGCGGCTGGCCCATGAGCGGCCCGACGTCACGCACGGGGCGGATGTCCACCTGGCTGCCCGGCAGGAAGGCCATGGCGCCGCCCAGATCAACCGTGAAACCACCCTTCACGCGACCATAGATCGTGCCGTTGACACGCTGGTTGTGGGCAAAAGCGCTCTCCAGAGCGGTCCATGCCTCTTCGCGACGGGCTTTCTCACGGGACAGAACGATGGAACCGTCACGGTCCTCGTAGCGCTCGATGAACAGCTCAAACACATCACCCGGCTTCACATCCGGGGTTGTGCCAACAGGGCCGAACTCGCGCAGGGCAACACGCCCCTCGCTCTTCAGGCCGACATCGACGATGGCGTGATCGTCTGTCAGACGGATGACACGGCCGCGGACAACGGTCCCGTCAAACGCACTGTCACTGCCCAGTGTTTCATCCAGCAGGGCAGCAAAATCTTCTTTACCGTGTTCCGGTGTATTCTGAGTGGCAGAAGCCATGTATTTCCAGCATTCCAGAGTGCCGCAGCCAGTGCCCGGCACCCAGCCATGCGCCGTCTCCCTCTGCCCAAAAACACAGTGATGGGCCCAAAAAACGACGTCTCCCCCCGACCCCACAGCCCGGAGCGGAAGTCATCACAAATCGCAGATCCCCCAAGGGGATTCATGACACCACGGGCTGTGCGGCGTCATACCCCCTCACCAACACGCATAAGGGGGGGACTGTCAACAGCGAAGATATGAATCAGCGCCGGATGATGCCCTTTTCCTGCAAAATCTGGCAGACACGGTCCAGCACGTCGGCTGCATCCAGATCATCCGTTACAATCTGCACGGCATCCTCGGCCGGGCGCAACGGTGCCGTCTCGCGGGAGGCGTCCTGCTGATCCCGTGCATTGATGGCCGCCACTTCCTCAGCCAGCTGGGCCGGAGACGTGCATGGCTGACCATGCCGCTGCACATAACGCCGCTGGGCCCGGACCTCTGCCGAGGCCGTAATGAAGAATTTGGCGGTGGCATCAGGAAACACGACCGTCCCGATATCACGGCCATCCACCACGGCACCCCGGGCCCGCCCGAAATGACGCTGCCGCTCCAGCAGAGCTTCCCGGACCTCCGGGTGCCGGGCCACGGCGGAGGCCGCCCGGTCCACCTCCGGCTCCCGCAGGTCGGTCCGGCGCATGTCCTCCGGCACGAGCTGACGGGCCTGCTCCGGCCCGTCATGAGCCGGATCGCCCCCCTGGTCCAGCACCCGGCGGGCCACGGCCCGATACAGCAGCCCCGTATCCAGATAAGGCAGCTCCAGCGTGTCCGCCAGCTGGCGGGCGAGCGTGCCCTTGCCTGCGGCGGCAGGGCCATCAATGGCGATGACCGGATATTTCATGCCCCGCCGGCTCATGCCTCCAGCCCCGCACCAAGACCATTCATCAGGGATACGAAACCGGGGAAGCTGGTCTCGATGAAGGCCGTATCATCAATATGGACCGGCTTCTCAGCCGCCAGCCCCAGCACGGTGGCGCTCATGGCCAGACGGTGATCCATGTGGGTCTGGACCTTCCCACCACCGGGCAGGGTTTTCTGCCCCTCGATGATCAGATCATCTCCTTCGACATGCACCTTCGCCCCATTGGCCTCCAGCAGCGCCACGGTGGCGGCCAGGCGGTCACTCTCCTTCACCCGCAGCTCGGCAAGGCCCCGCAGGCGGGATGTACCCTCCGCAAACGCACAGGCCACGGCCAGAACCGGATATTCATCAATCATGGAGGGTACCCGCACAGCTGGAACATCCACCGCCTTCAGCCGCCCCGCACGAACATGCAGGTCTCCGATGACCTCCCCCCCTTCAATCCGCTCATCACGGACCTCCAGGGACGCCCCCATTTCCTTCAGGGTTTTGAACAGGCCGGTCCGCAGTGGATTCTGGCCCACTGCCTCCACGACAATCTCCGAACCCGGCACCAGCAGGGCCGCCACGACGGGGAAAGCCGCTGATGACGGGTCCCCCGGCACCAGCACGTCCTGCGCCACGAGGCGGGCCGGGCCTTTCAGCGTGATGCGCCGTCCGGCTCCGGGCAGCTCCTCGACCTTCACCTCCGTGCCGAAATGACGCAGCATGTTCTCGGTATGATCCCGGGTCGGGGCCGGCTCTTCCACCACCGTTTCCCCCTCGCAGTTCAGCCCTGCCAGAAGGATGGCGGATTTCACCTGTGCCGAGGCCACCGGCAGGCGATAATGCAGCGGTTTCCCCTTGCCCGTTCCTTCCACGGCCATGGGCAGCTTCTGGCCCGCACGGGTCACGAATCGTGCCCCCATCTCACCCAGCGGAACGCTGACACGCCCCATCGGGCGGCTGCGGAGGGAGGCATCACCCGTCATGATGCTCATGAAGGGATGCGTCGCCAGAACACCACTGAGCAGCCGGGCTGCCGTACCGGAGTTGCCCATGTCCAGCACATCGGCAGGCTCTTTCAGCCCATCCACACCACAGCCATCGACAATCCAGCGGCCCTCTTCCCGGACGACCTTTGCCCCGAGGGCACGCATGGCCTCTGCCGTAC
Source organism: Parasaccharibacter sp. TMW2.1890 (assembly GCF_023337645.1). Lineage (NCBI taxonomy): Bacteria > Pseudomonadati > Pseudomonadota > Alphaproteobacteria > Acetobacterales > Acetobacteraceae > Parasaccharibacter > Parasaccharibacter sp. TMW2.1890. The sequence goes on from NZ_NWUV01000002.1 coordinate 389,753, forward strand.
GCAGCACGTCCTCACCTTCCAGCAGGCCGGAAATATGGGTCCGCCCTTCGGCAAGGGCGGCGAACATGAGCGCACGATGGCTGATGGACTTGTCTCCGGGAACACGGACCCGCCCGGCCAGCCCAGCCGGGGCAGAGGAGACTTTCAAGGGACGCTGTGCTGTCATAATCCTGCTTCACATCATCAAGGGTGGGATCATCCAATAGGGCCAGACTACTCCATCCATCTGGAAAAGTCTGTCCCCCCATGCGGCAATTCTGCCAGCAGGAACGGACCCCGAGGCAGAGCTCCGCCTCTTCTGCCACCACATGGAGAAATATTTGACAGCGGGACATTTCGGTGGCATGGCCCAGTCACTTCTCTTTTGTGGCAACATGGGCTCCAGCATTATGGCAAAACCAGAACTCGGTCTGAAACGGACATGCGTTGACTGCAATGCACGCTTCTATGATCTCAACCGCGTACCGGCTGTCTGCCCGAAATGTGGGACAACCCAGCCCGGAAACCTCTCCCGCCTGAAGAAAGAGGACGAGCTGGCCGACGAGAAGGACAAGAATCTCGCCCAGGAAGAGCATGAGGATGATATGGACATCGACACTGGCGATGATGACGATGTCATCTCCGGTGATGATGATCTGGATGACGATGATGACATCAGCCAGGATATCGAGGTCTCGACCGACAAGGATGACCGGGACGATTCATAAAGGGCTCTCCCTATTCTTCCCATGCAGGAGCCGCACCCCCACCCGGGTGCGGCTTTTCTGTCTCGGGATTGGCACCTGCATGGCCGGCATCGTGCAGGCCCATGCCGCAGCTCCCCGCCCAGCGACAGCAGAGGCCCTCGCACACGAGCTGGGCCAACGGGCCAGTGCCACAGCCACCCTGCAACAGCACTGCCCCCGCCCCATTACAGCCCATCTTCTGGACAGAGCGGCACCCCCTGCCCTCCAGCGGGACGCCAGACAGGCCCTGCAGGCCTCCCCAACAACACGACTGGTCATCCGGCACGTCCAGCTTCTCTGCGGGCGGGCAGTATGGTCAGAGGCATGGAATCTATACCTGCCCGACCGTCTGACGCCAGACGCCCGCCGGAAACTGGCCGGAAGCCATGTGCCTTTCGGCCAGGCCGTTGGTGAGGCCGCCTTTTCCCGGCAGCGTCTTGGAAGCCGCTTCACAGGACTGCCCGCAGGCGTCGTGCTGGAAAACCGGGCCATCCTCCACCGCAGGGTGGATCAGCGTGGTTTTTCCTATCTTGTTGAACGCTACAAAAAGGCGGCCCTTGAGATCAAGACGCCGCAGGCGACCAGTTCAGATGTTGCCCGCCATCAGGTGCCAGCATCTGTCCCGTGACAGATGGCAGCATCAGGAACATGCGGGCAATGGCAGCAATTTCATCCGGACCCGCACCCCGCTGAAGGGGTGTGCTGCGGCACATGCTCTCGAAATGGTCCAGAGACTGGCCTGCGGCAGGCAGGACAGGCCCCGGCCCGATGGCATTCACCCGAATGCGGGGTGCCAGCCCCAGAGCCATGCTGCGGGTCAGGCTCCATAAGGCAGAGCGGGATACGGTATAGCTGACAAAATGAGGCGTCAGATTCCAGACACGCTGGTCCAGCATGTTGAGGATCAGCCCCTCCGCTCCGTCCGGCAAGGAATCAGCCATAGCCTGGGACAGAACAAACGGAGCACGCAGGTTCGGCTCCATATGTGCATCCCAGCTTTCACGGGTCACGCCGCCCAGTTCATCCCGTTCAAAAACGGACGCATTATTGATGAGAACGCCAACCGGCCCCAGCCTGGCCTCAACCTCCGCCAACAGGGGCAGCAGAGTAGCCTCCTCCGCCAGATCAGCCTGCACGACACAGCCACGACCATCAATCTGCCGCAGCAGGGCCTCGGCCTCATCACGGCTGTGGCGGCAATGGATGGCCACGGCAAAGCCTTCCCGGGCCAGCATCTCCACCATCGCCCGGCCGAGGCGACGGGCTCCCCCCGTTACCAGCGCAACACGGGGCATATGGGGCGACAGACCAAACATGCTCACAGAACCTTCCGGGATGACATGGCGGCCGCCAGCGTGCCTTCATCCAGCACATCCAGCGCTCCTCCCATCGGCATGCCGTGACCCAGACGGCTCACCGCCACCTTGTGAGGGGCCAGTTTTTCCTGCAACCAATGGGCCGTGGTCGCACCATCCACCGTGGCCCCAAGGGCAAGAATGACCTCTTCCACCTCGCCTGACTGCACACGCTCCATGAGGCCCGTCAGATTGAGGTCTTCCGGCCCACAGCCTGAAAGGGCCGACAGCACACCACCCAGTACCTGATACCGCCCCCGATGCATTCCGGACCGCTCCAGCGCCCAGAGGTCACCAACACTCTCCACCACACAGATGACTGATGGATCACGCTGGGGGTCTGCACAGAGCGAACAGGGTGTACAGCTGTCCAGGTTGCCGCATTGCGGGCAGGTATGGATCGACTGTGCCGCCGCCTGCATGGCAGCAATCAGGGGCTGGAGACGTGCCTCTGGTGCCTGGAGAAGCGCCAGAGCCGCCCGACGGGCCGAACGGGGGCCAAGGCCGGGCAGACGGGCCAGACGGGACATCAGGGTTTCGATTTCGGGGCTTATGCGCACGTCAGACCCTCATCCTCGCTCCGGCTTTCAGAAAGGCAGGTCCATGCCCGGCGGCAGCTGGAGACCACCGGTGACCTTCTTCATCTCCTCCCGGCTCATGGCTTCCGTTTTGCTGCGGGCATCGGCAAAGGCAGCGACGATCAGGTCCTGCATGGTCTCCATGTCTTCCGGATCAGCCAGTTTGGGGTCGATCGTGATGGACTTGAGCGCCCCCTTGCCCGTCAGGGTCAGCCGTACCAGCCCGTTGCCGGCCTCACCGTCAACCTCCGCACTCTCCAGCCTGGCCTGAACCTCTTTCATGCGGGCCTGCATCTGTGTGGCCTGCTTCATCATGCCAGCAAGATTTTTCATCACGTCACTCCTTGGTTACAGAACTGGGCCGGGGCCATGGTGACCTCTGACGGCTCAGTAAAACTCATCCTCATCAGGGTAATCGGCATCCGGCGGGGCAAATTCAAAATCAGGCGGCACGTCTTCCCCCAAAGGCACCACCGTCTCCGGCGGCAGGCCGTAATCATCCAGAGTATGATCCCGCACCTCACCAATCTGGGCATGCGGAAACCGCTGCATGATGGCCCGGACCAGCGGATGCTGCCTGGCCTTGTCCTGATGCAGGGCGATGATTTCTGCCCCCTGCTCGTCCAGCGTCGCCTCACCCTGTTCTTCGGAGGCAACCACCTGCCAGCGGCCGGGATAGAGCCTGTCCAGCAGGGCTGTCAGGGCACGGAAGGCCTGCCGCTTCTGATCCCGGTCATTTTCAGCCAGACGGAGCACGAGACGGGGCGGCTCGAACTCCACGACATGCCCCAGATGCCGCAGCGTTCCGTGGAGACGGGCTTCCTTCTGCTGCCCCACAAGCGCAACCAGCTCCCGCCAGCTTCGGGGCATGGGCGGAATGGCCTCGCCCGCACCGCCATCATCCGGCCCCGGCCCTTCATCACGGGCCGACACGGCCGTGCCATTCTCCGTGGCCAGACGCAGAGGCTGCCTCGCAGGGACCGGTTCCGGCGCAGGCCCGTCCAGCTGCGGCTTCAGGACGGTACTGCCCTGACGGACCACATCACTCCCCCCGGCCATCGTCCCAGCCCCCTGCACGAAAGCTGAAGGCCCACTTCCCTCCTGCCCCCGGGGAACGGAAGACCGGGACACGGATGAGGACACGCCCCCTGCTGGAGCCGTCCCCCCGCCATGAGCGGCAGATGAAGCGGCATTTCCCTGCGGACCGGACCGTCCCTCGGTCTGGATGGCACCGGAAGACGATGCCTCCTGCATCTGCCGGATCAGCCTGTCCGGCGTGGGCAGGAGACTGGCATGACAGAGACGGATCAGCACCATCTCGGCTGCCTGCTGCCGGTCCGGAGCGGCTTCCACCTCGGCCAGCCCCTTCAGGAGCAGCTGCCAGGCCCGCCCCAGAACCGTGACCCCCACATGATCCACGATCGCCCCGCCACGGACCTTCTCCATTTCCGGCAGTTCTGGGCCGTCACGCAGTTCCGGCAGGGCCTTGATGCGGGAGAGAAGGTGCAGCACGTCCATCAGGTCCGTCAGCAGGACGCCCAGATCAGCCCCACGGGCATAAGCCCGCCCGGCAATCTCCAGCACGGACGCCACCTGCCCGTGCAGGGCGGCCTCCAGCAGGTCGAACACCATGCCACGGTCCGCCAGCCCCAGCATGTCCGCCACGCTGGCCGTATCGGACGCTCCCTGTGCGATGGCCTGATCCAGCAGGGACAGGCCGTCACGCACGGAACCGTCAGCGGCTCTGGCAATGAGGGCCAAAGCCCCCTCTTCCAGCTCCGCCCCCTCCTTGCGGGCGATGCGGGCAAAATGCTCGGCCAGCATGGCCTGCGGCACACGCTGGAGGTCGAAACGCTGGCAGCGGGACAGCACCGTGACAGGCACCTTCCGCAGTTCGGTCGTGGCAAAGATGAAGGTGACCTGTGCCGGAGGTTCCTCCAGCGTCTTCAGCAGCGCATTGAAGGCATTGCGGGACAGCATGTGCACTTCGTCAATCACGAAGACCTTCATGCGGGCCTGCATGGGGCGGAACCGGGCGGCCTCGATAATCTCCCGCACATCATCCACGCCCGTGCGGGAGGCAGCATCCATCTCCAGCACATCAGGATGACGGTCTGCCAGAATGGCCTTGCAGTTGGGGCAGACACCGCAGGGATCAGCCGTCGGGCCACCCGTGCCATCCACGCCAGTACAGTTCAGGGCACGGGCGATGATCCGGGCCGTGGTGGTTTTGCCCACGCCCCGCACCCCTGTCAGCATGAAGGCATGGGCCACACGGCCCACGGCAAAAGCCCGGCGCAGAATGCGGACGAGGCTCTCCTGACCGATCAGGTCATCGAATGTCTGGGGACGATATTTGCGAGCCAGAACACGGTAGGGTGCCTTCTGTTCCGAAGGAACGGCATCCGCTGGGGCAGCATCGGAGAAAAAACCGGCTCCGCCTTCGGGTGGGAGGGGAATGTCTTCTTCGCTCACGGCTGCAACGTGCCTCCCACAGCTTTCATCGTCTGGAAAGGACGCCCCGGAGGCACACGGGCCTGCACGGCAATCGGAGGAGACCGGACACCCGACCCGACACGAGCCCACTACGGCTGCTCCCTTCCGGGCCTGACCGGGTTCGCAGGTCAGCCGCCCGGGGCCGATCTCCCAAGCGGGCTTCTAGCACAGGAACAGGGGGGGCAGGCAAGCCCTTACTTTCCACCACACCCCATGCCCTTTCAGGGGGCGACAGCCGCACCACCGGGATGCCGGGGGTCCGCCACGCCATAGAACGGGCCGATCCCCTTCCGGGCCGGGTCCTGACCATCCAGCCGGGGCCCCCCGACCAGAATCGCCTCCGTGATGCCCCACGGACGATGGGGGATGAAATGGTACCCTTCCTGTTCCAGCGTCTTCTGCACGTCCGGACTCAGGGCGCCCGTCTCCATCTCCACATCATCGGGCTTCCACTGCTCATGCAGGCGGGGCAGATCGACCGCCTGTGCCAGGTCCAGCCCATAATCCACCACGCCCAGCAGGCTGGACAGCACGATGGTAGGAATGCGGGAGCCACCGGGGCTGCCTGTGACCATCACGACATGCCCGTTCCGGCTCACGATCGTCGGGGACATGGATGACAGGGGCGTCTTGCCCGGCGCAATGGCATTGGCCACAGAACCGACAATGCCGAACATGTTCGGCTCTCCCGGCTTGATGGAGAAATCGTCCATCTCGTCATTCATCCAGATGCCGGTGCGCCCCCCCATGACGCCCGCTCCAAACCAGCCATTGAGCGTATAGGTGGTGGACACCGCCATGCCATGGGAATCGATCGTGGAAAAATGGGTCGTCTCGTGCTTCTCCACGGCCGGGCCGGAAGTCGGCACGCTCCTGCCGGGGGCCGGACGCCCGACCTGAAGCGTATCGGATGGCACGGCCCTGTCCCTGGGCAATGCGGCCCGGATCTGCCCGGCGTAAGTGGAGTTCAGGAAATAGGAAACCGGATTGACGACAAAGGCCGGATCACCAAGGTCCCGCCTGTCGGAATAGGCATGACGCATGGCCTCCAGCTCCAGCTGGACGGCAGGCGCACTGTGCAGGCCAAGGCGACCCATGTCATACCCGGACAGAATGTTCAGCACCTCGCACAGGGCCACGCCACCACCGCTTGGCGGAGGTGCCGTCTCGATCTGATAGCCACGATACTGGCAGGTGACCGGCTCCATGAAGCGTGGCTTATAGGCACGAAAATCCGCTTCCGTCAGGAAGCCGCCACCCAGACGGGAGGCCCGGAGGATTTCCGAGGCTATGGGGCCACGATAAAAGGCGTCCCTGCCATCCCTGGCGATCAGTTCCAGCGACCGGGCCAGACCGGGCTGGACCAGCCTGTCCCCCACGGCCAGCTCCGTCCCGTCAGGCCGCAGGAAAATGCTACGGGCATACTCATCCTGCCGGAAATAGTCGGTGGACGTGTGCAGAAGCTCCACGTCACCTTCCTCCAGAACGAAACCGTCCCGGGCCAGGGCGATGGCCGGGGCCATGTCCTTCGCCCGGCTCAGCCGTCCCCAGCGTTTCCGCACGGCCTCCAGCCCGGCGACCGTCCCCGGTACGGCCACGGCCTTCCAGCCCACCGTGGAAAGACCCGGTTTCACCCGGCCTTCTTCATCCAGATACATGGCAGGCTGGGAACGCAGGGGTGCATGTTCCCGGAAGTCGATGAATACCGCAGGACCATGCGGGGGGCGCAGTGTCATGAAGCCACCACCGCCCAGATTGCCCGCCGCTGGATAGACCACGGCCAGCGCATAACCGACGGCCACGGCAGCATCGGCGGCATTGCCGCCCTCACGCAGAATCCGTGCCCCTGCCTCGGAGGCCAGATGCTGGGCAGAGACGACCATGCCCGTCTCCCCCTTCACCAGCGTGCCGGGGCGGGTGGTGTCCGGCCCATAGGCCAGCGGGTCATGTGCTGCACTCAGCGTCTCGGCCTGGGACAGGGCCACGCTGCCCAGCACCATGCTCCCCAGAGCCAGCCGGGCAGCCAGTTTACGCAATGCCATCATGACGGGCTTCCTTGTCCACGAAACAGATTTCAGAGGGCGTAAGGCGGTTTCGTATAACCACGGGGCGACAGGGTGAAGATTTCATACCCGTCTTCCGTCACACCCAGCTGATGCTCGAACTGGGCGGACAGGGAGCGGTCCCGTGTCACGGCCGTCCAGTCATCGGCCAGCACTTTCACGTCCGGGCGGCCAAGATTGAGCATCGGCTCGATGGTGAAGACCATGCCCGCTTTCAGTATCGTACCCTGGCCGGGCCGACCATAATGCAGGACGCTTGGCGCCTCATGGAAGTTGCGGCCAATGCCATGCCCGCAGAAATCCCGCACCACGCCAAGGCGGTGCTTCTCCGCAAAGCTCTGGATGGCATGACCGATATCGCCCAGCGTGGCCCCGGGCCGCACCTGCTCGATCCCCAGCATGAGCGCCTGATAGGTCAGGTCGATGAGCTTCTCGGCCTTGCGGGGCGGCTTGCCCACGACATACATGCGGGACGTGTCGCCATACCAGCCATTCAGGATGGAAGTGACGTCAATATTGAGGATGTCCCCCTCCTGAAGGCGTCTTTCACCGGGAATCCCGTGGCAGACAACATGATTGAGGGAAATGCAGCAGGATTTCGGGAAACCGTGATAGTTGAGCGGGGCTGGCGTTGCGCCATGCTCCAGCGTGTATTCATGTACAATCCTGTCCAGCTCACCTGTCGTGATGCCGGGACGTACATGCTCGGTGATCATGTCCAGCGTGGCGGCGGCCAGCTGCCCGGCTGCCTTGAGATGCCTGAAATCGTCCGTCGTGTAATGCTGGATGCTGCGCCCGTCCTGAGAAGACATGAAGTATCGTAATCCCTGTTCTTGTTCTGTGATGTGCTGTCGGCTCGACCATGATGTCGGAACTGCCCGCAGAATGCGCCCTGCCCTGCCCCAGTGCAAGACCCTCTCAGACACGGCCAAGTGACCGCCCCCTCAGCTGCCAGAAGCGGAACAGCCTGCCAGACAGAAAAAAGCCCCTCCGGCCATGGGGGCGGAGGGGCTTCCGGCTGTAGCCTCAGGAGCGATGATGCCCCCGGCGTGAGGCCCATGAATGATGCAGCCCCCGTGGAGCGCCGTGAGACCGGTAAGTGACCAGCACGACTCCCCGCCGCAGATGGGAACGGTGCGCCACCCGGCTGCCGCCATGCCGGGCTAGGGCGTAATAATGACCCGGCTGCTTGAGCAGCGGCAGCGGGGCCTGCCCGGAAGCGGAAAAACCATCATCCAGCAGGGAAATCATTGTCTGGTTCCGGCTTTCATTGCTGGAAGCCCCCAGCACGACGCCAATCAGCCGCACCTGCCCCTGCTGGGCAGAGCTGACAAGATTGTGCCCTGCCAGATCGGTATAACCGGTCTTGAAACCATCTGCCCCCTGATACACCCCAAGGAGCGGGTCGTGGTTGGGGATCATGTGACGGCGGAACGGGAATTCACGCACGCCGAAATAATGGTAATACTGGGGGAAATCCCGCATCAGGGCCCGTGCCAGCACGGACAGGTCCCGGGCCGTGGTGACCTGATCCGGGTCGGGCAGGCCGGAGGCATTGCGAAATGTCGTATGGGCCATGCCGAGCCGCCGGGCCTGATAGGTCATCAGTGCGGCGAAGCGGGTCTCATCCCCACCCCCCAGGTACTCGCCCAGCACGCAGGCCGCATCATTGGCAGACTTGGTGACAAGGGCCAGAATGGCCTGCTCCACCGCCAGATGCGTCCCCGGGCGCATACCCAGTTTCGATGGGGCCTGCATGGAGGCATGGATGGAAACCGGCATGCTGTCCTGAAGGGTGATGCTGCCCCGCTCCAGTGCCTGGAAGGTCATGTACAGCGTCATCATCTTTGTCAGGGAAGCGGGATAACGCTGGAGGTCGGCATCCGACTCGGACAGGACGGCTCCTGTCCGGGCATCAATGACCAGGGACGATACATGTCCGGCAAACTGCGCCCGTGCCGTACCGGAGAAAGCAGCCAGGGCGACCACACACGAAAACAGGGTACGACTGAAAAACGGGCGCATCAGAAGGAATCATCCCCAGTTTGTCTGGAATCCATAAAAACCGTGCAACTCTAGTCTTCAGTACCTGAGAATGTCCAGATTTTTCCACCAGACATGCCAGATATCCTCCCGGCCCATAAAGTTGAAAAAACGTTTTCACCACAACCCTGTTATGAACCAGAAAGGCAGCAGGCAGCATGACCGGCAGAAAAACGCCATATGCCTCTGTATCATGATGGGGCCAACGCCATCCCGTCAGAGCATCACACCATGCCCTTCGTGCATTTTCCTGATACAAGAAATAAGTCATATTTACCAACCAGTTCAGGAGCGTCCCCCATGCAGCACAGGCCACATGCCATGACATATGGGCTTCCCATGGCCTCTGCCATAGACGATACCGGCATGGCCCTGCCTGTCCACGCTGCCCGGGAAGACACACTGACATCCCGCAAGACGGATATCGCCTACCCCTCCATGTACAATGTCATCCTGCTGAATGATGACTACACCCCCATGGATTTCGTGGTGTTCGTGCTGGAACAGTTCTTTGACAAATCCCCCGCAGAAGCACAGGCTATCATGCTGGAAGTCCACAACCGGGGCAGCGGAGTCTGCGGGATTTTCACCTATGAAATTGCAGAAACGAAGGTCGGACAGGTCATGGACCTTGCCCAGAAGAACCAGCACCCTCTCCAGTGCACCCTTGAGAAAGCCTGAGGCCATCGCCACTTGATATCCTGACAGATTTCTGTACCGCCGCTTCATCATTCTGACATTCCTTCATGGCACAAGGAGCGCCTATGTTGTCCTCCACACTTGAACAGACGCTTCAGCGTGCGCTCCTCCTTGCGGGTCAGAATCACCACGAATTCATCACACTGGAACATCTCCTCTTTGCTCTCTGTGATGACCGTGATGCCATGGCGATCTTTTCAGCATGCCGGATCGACCTTGAGCTGCTCCGGCAGGATGTCGACCATTTTCTCCTGCATGAGCAGCAGGCCATCATCCGCCCCGAGCTGGACGATGCCCCCCAGCCGACAGCCGCCTTCCAGAGGGTGATCCAGCGGGCGGCAGTCCATATCCAGAGTGCAGGCCAGGCCATCATGACAGGAGCCCATGTACTGGTCTCCATGTTCGCCGAGAAAGAAAGTCACGCCGTTTTCTTCCTCCAGCAGCGGGGCCTGACACGGCTGAATGCCATCCATGCCATGCGGCATGACGACGTGGCAGACATCCCGCCGCAGACTGGCCAGACCGGCCGCAGGACCAGGGCCTCCCGCAAGGATGGTGGAGAAAACAGCGAACCTGCCGAGGCCGACCAGAAAGAGGCCCTCCAGACCTACTGCACGGACCTCAACGAGCGGGCCCGCCGTGATGGAATCGACCCGCTCATCGGTCGGGAAAAGGAAGTGGAGCGGGTTGTCCAGATCCTCTGCCGCCGGACAAAGAACAACCCCCTACTGGTTGGTGATCCCGGTGTTGGCAAGACCGCCATTGCCGAAGGGCTGGCCCAGAGAATCGTGAAAGGCCAGGTGCCCGCCATCCTGGCTGATGCCCGCCTGTACAGCCTGGACCTCGGTGCCCTGCTGGCCGGTACACGCTACCGTGGCGATTTTGAAGAACGCCTGAAGACCATCATGAGCGAACTGGAGCAGAAGCCGGGCAGCCTGCTCTTCATTGATGAAATCCACATGCTCATCGGGGCGGGCGCCACGACCAATGGCTCCATGGATGCCTCCAACCTGCTAAAACCGGCTCTGGCAACCGGGAAGCTGCATTGCATCGGCTCCACCACCTATCAGGAATACCGGCAGCATTTCGAGAAGGACCACGCCCTGACACGGCGTTTCCAGAAGATTGATGTCACCGAACCCTCACAGACCGACACGATCCGCATCCTGCGGGGCCTGAAGGAACGGTATGAGGAGCATCACGACATCCGTTTCACAGACCCGGCTATCCGCAGTGCTGTGGAGCTGTCGGTCCGATACATCCATGACCGGAAACTGCCTGACAAAGCCATCGACATCATCGATGAGGCCGGCGCCGCCTGCCGCCTCCTGCCCAGCAGCCGCAGACGGCGCACGGTTGGTGTTCGAGACATCGAAGCAACTGTGGCACGCATCGCCCATATCCCGCCCCGTCATCTCTCCGCAGATGACAGGACTTCCATCCGCCATCTGCCCGCCGACCTCCGCAAGGCCGTCTTCGGCCAGGATGAAGCACTGGATGCCCTCTCCTCAGCCGTCATGCTCTCCCGGGCCGGGCTGCGGGATACGGAAAAAACCATTGGCAGCTATCTCTTCTCCGGTCCAACAGGTGTTGGCAAGACGGAGGCAGCACGGCAGCTCGCCCAATCCCTGGGGATCAGACTGATCCGTTTCGACATGTCAGAATATATGGAGGCCCATTCCATTTCCCGGCTGATCGGTACGCCGCCCGGCTATGTAGGCTTTGAACAGGGAGGCCTCCTGACCAGCGCCATAGACCAGACACCCCATGCCGTCCTGCTTCTGGATGAAATTGAAAAAGCCCACCCAGACCTTTTCAACATCCTGCTTCAGGTCATGGATCATGGCAAGCTGACAGACAATACCGGCAAGACGGTGGATTTCCGCAATGTCATCCTCATCATGACCAGCAATGCCGGAGCCAGTGATCTTTCCAAAGAAGCCATCGGCTTTGCACGCACTGCCCGCTCCGGTGATGACGAGGAAGCCATCAAGCGGCTTTTCTCACCCGAATTCCGTAACCGGCTGGATGCCATCATCCCCTTCGCCCCGCTGACACCCGCTGTGGTGGCCCACGTCGTAGAGAAATTCCTTGCCCAGCTGACCACCATGCTGGCGGCCAAAAACGTCTCCCTGCACCTCACCGCCGGTGCCCGGGCATGGCTGGCTGAACGGGGTTACGACCGGACGAATGGAGCCCGCCCGCTGGGCCGCCTGATCCAGAACCACATCAAGAAACCATTGGCCGAGGAAATTCTCTTTGGCAGGCTGACAGATGGGGGAACCGTCAAAATCGGGGCACGTGATGGCCAGCTGACCTTCACCATCTCCGCTGCGCCTGCGGCACCATCAGACAGAAAGGGCCGCAAACAGGCAGGAACACTCACCCCGGCCTGACACCGGGGTGGGCCGGTCTTCAATCGTAACGCTGACCGTTCACGCTGACATAGCCCGGCCACGGCCAGTGACGGCCCGTGCCATGATGGGTCCAGTCCAACCCCTGACGGCCAGGCCCATCATAATAATACCGCCCCTGCACCTCGACCTGGTCTCCGGTCTTCACCCATGGCCATGACGGGGCCTTCATCTCATCCAGATTGGACACCACACGGATGGGCTGGCCGCCCGCAACGGACATCAGAAAATAACCATGCATCCCGCTTCGGCTGCGACGGGCCCGGAAGACCTTCACAACGGTTCCGCAGACATGCTCTGGCAGGTCCAGATGCTGCCCATAGGGCACCTGCCGATGGGCAAACTGCTGGGCGTATCCTGCCTGATCCTTTACAAACCGGGCATTGTCACACTGTGCCGGCATGGTGGCTTCTGCCTTTGCCGGATGGCTCAGGGCCATCACACCAGCCAGAGCCGCAAGCATGCCTGCCCTCATCATGACGGGATGAAAAAACCGCATATCTTCTCCTTTTCCTCCCCCTTCCCCCACGGGCGAGGCAGGAGTATCCTTGGAATGTTTCATCATTACTGGAACAATTGCCAGACATGATGCCCATTCATTACCGGATGACCCCTTAACGGCTCAACCATATTCGTGGCCGGGCGTTCCACCACCACCTTACCGTCAGGGAGGGAAAAACCATGCCTCTACATCACCTGAAAACGCTCCGTGACCGACTGAAAACCAGCCGGGCTGGAGCTGGGGAAACGCCTGTCACCTTTGCTGACAGCAACCCGGTTTTCGAGATCGTGGCCCTCGGTGTGCGGAGTGGTGTTGCAGATGGCAATCTGTCCTCCTACCTGATCCGCCCTCTGGGCACGAATGAGGCCGTCATCTGCGATGCAGGCACTCTGGGGCACGGGCTGAAACGGGCCGAGGCCCGAGGTGTCCTGAATGACATTCCCATCATGCCCGATTCCGCCCTTGGCCGGGCCGGTCATGTGCTGAAACAGACGGTCCGGGCCTATCTCATCAGTCATACCCATCTGGACCATGTAGCTGGGCTGGTTCTTTCCTCTCCCGAAGATACGCCCAAACCCATCTATGCTTTGCCAGAAACAAACGCCCTTCTAGCTGAACATCTTTTCAATGGCCGTATTTGGGGTGCCATGGGGGATAAAGGGCCAGAACCCCGCATCGGAAAATACAGCTATAAAGATATGGAAGCAGGGGAAAGCCAGAACATTGAAGGCAGCGGGCTGGAAATCACGGCTTGGCCTCTCAGCCATGCCAGCACGACTTCCACGGCCTTCCTCATTCAGCACCATGGACGGGCCATTCTCTATCTGGGTGATACGCAAGCAGATCAACCAGATGGCCCACAGAACCTCCAAAAACTTTGGAAGGCTATTGCGCCTCTGCTACGAGAGAAAAAGCTGCACACCATCATCATGGGCGTAACCTATCCGGATGCACAGCCAGAAAACGCCCTCTGTGGCCAGCTTCGCCCTAAAGACCTGCTACAAACTCTGCGGGACCTGGGACATATTTGCGGCGGGCGTCACCATATCCGGGGGCTGCGTGTTCTTGTTAGCCATGTAAAAGAAACATTCCATGAAGGCAGCAACCCAGTGCAGCATCTTTATCGGGAACTGCAAGACGGCAATGATATTGGTATCCATTTCATGATGGCAGAGCAGAGCGCACGCTATCTTGTCTGACGGGTACAACGACAACAATATGATGAAACGGCGGACCTTCCTCACCGGCCTCGGTTTGGGAGGTCTCGCTTTTTCCGGTCCATCTCTCGCAAGAGGAGATGGACATCATCATGCACGGACTAAACAACGGCATCTGCCTCATGGTCATGAGCACGCACCTGCTGCCGCCCCGCCATCTGATGCGCCCGCTCTCAGTACGCTCTCAGACACAACACGTCAGCAGATTACCCAACTTGTCAGCATAGCTCCTCATAAATCACGGCAAGAGCGCATCATGCTGATCTCACAATTCATGAAGGGCACGCCCTATCTGGCGCAGCCACTTATTGGCTCAGCGAATACAGCTGAAGAACTTATTCTTTCATGGCGGGGTGTAAATTGCATGACCTTCGTGGAAATCATTCTAGCCGCTAGCCAAAGCTTTAATGTGGAGCAATTCATACACGCACTAATCGCCACACGATACAGTCATCATCATGTCAGCTTTACAGAACGACGACATTTTCTGAGTGACTGGTTACATGGCTCACCCGTTCTCTGTCGTGATCTGAGCCCGAAATTTTCGTATGCACAGCGGGTTGAGAAAACACTGAACCTGAAACTCTCTTCTTCCAACAATCCAGATAACGGGCATGAAAAGACCCAAGACCATTATGTGCCGGGTATTCCACTGAAGAAACGCCTCATCACCTACCTGCCAACACGACCATTGCTTGATGATTTACAAACCGGTGGTGTTCGCAAGATTGTAAAAACGGGCGATGTTATCGGTATTTATAGCCCATTGGCAGGGTTAGATGTCTTCCATATCGGGCTAGCAATTTGGCACGGTAGAACCCTGCTCTTCCGCAACGCCTCTTCCCTTCCCGAACATCGCTATGTCGTCGACACCCCCCTTGACCACTACTTACAAGAGCGCCGAGGGGCCATCATATATCGCCCCCGCTAGGCAATAGCGAGACACAACACAATCATAATATATTGATAAATATAGCTAATAAGGGAATCCCTCCCCCTCGTAAACGAGGGGGAGGTAATCCTTCGCATGGAAAACCATGTTACCGTGGTTTCCCAACCGATTTGCCTAGAATCGATATTAAAAATAATACTCAAATGATGTCAATAGACATGAAGGAAAACATTTTATGACACCTATCTCCGAATCCCTCCTATTCGGTCTTGATGTTGGAATCAGCTCATGTGGCTGGGCCGTACTCAAGCACTCAGACACAACAGGACACATAGAAGCCCTTGGAAGCTGGTGCTTTGATGCCCCCGAAACAAAGAAAGAACGCACACCCACCAATCAGATCAGACGCTCCAGCCGCCTTCTCCGCCGTGTCGTCCGCCGTCGCCGCAACCGGATGACTGAGATACGCCGTCTCTTTGCTCGGCATGGCCTGATTGATAATGACCGACCAGATGCTCTCCACCAACCTGCCATTGACCCATGGGAAATGAGGAGACGGGGCCTTGATCACAAACTGACCCCCGAAGAATTTGCCGTAGCCTTGGCTCATATTGCCAAACATCGAGGCTTCAAATCCTCTGCGAAACGTGTCGGAAGCAATGCCTCGCCTGACGACAGTAAAATGTTGGCCGCGCTTGAAAAAACCAAAGAGCTATCAGCCCAATATCGCACAGTCGGCGAAATGTTCGCCCGTGATTCCGCCTATGTACAGCGGCGGCGCAACCGGGATGGTCTCTTTGACCGTACAATAAGCCGGGATGACCTCATCGATGAGGCAAAAATCCTCTTTGATAGGCAACGTAAGCTAGGCAACCCCGTTGCCAGTACCGAAATTGAGGAAGCTTTTACCCGCATCGCCTTTTGGCAGAACCCCATGCAGGACAGCGGCGTACTGGTAGCCTCCTGCCCTTTCGAGCCGAAAGAAAAACGTTCATCCCGATTCTCACCGTCCTTCGAGCGGTTTCGTCTTCTCTGCCGCCTTATCAATCTCCGTGTCACCGATGGCCCAGAAGAACGTCCTCTGACAGAAGAAGAGCTACGCCTTGCCTACGAGCACGCAGGTAAAACACGCAAACTGACAGCCGCCGCCATCCGTAAGCTCATCGGTCTACGGGATGATCAACACTTCACCACCATACCACCAGAGCAAGAAAAACAAGACATCACAAGCCGGACGGGAGAGACATTTGCAGGCACGGCAACGTTCCGTTCCGTACTGGGAGAATCGTTATGGCGGCAGTTACTGCCACATCCTGAATGGCTTGATAACGCTGCATGGATCATCAGTTTCCATGAACTAACGGAAACTATCATAGAGAAACTGGGCGAAATCGGCCTTCCTGTCGAAGCCTACGAACTCATCTGCGATGCTCTGAAAAGTGACAAAAGTCCATTTGCAAAATTCAAAGGGGCCTCCTCCCTCTCCGACAAAGCCGTACGGGCTCTTATCCCCTACCTTCAGCAGGGTCTAACGTACGACAAAGCCTGCCAGAAGGCGGGATATGATCACGCTGCATCCCGATTCAGCGGCCGTGCAACAATCGATACAAAAGCCAAATTTAACGCTCTCATGGCTGAGGTCCGGGACAGTATTGCCAACCCCATCGCCAGAAAAGCCTTGAGTGAAGGGATGAAACAGCTCTGGGCCATGCGAAACCGCTGGGGTCTACCGGGGGCCATCTGTATTGAACTGGCTCGTGATGTAGGTAACAGCCTTGAAAAACGTAAGGAAATTGAGCGTAAGCTCAAAACCACGGCCAAACAGCGTGCCAGAGAGCGTGAAGAAGCCTGTGAACTACTGAACTTGAAGGAGGTTTCTTCAGATATCCTCCTACGGTACCGCCTCTGGAAAGAACAGGGAGGCCGCTGCTGTTATTCGGGCAAGTCCATTACACCGGACATGCTCATGGCACAGGATAATCGGATTCAAATTGATCATATCCTGCCTTGGTCTCGTTTTGGGGATGACAGTTACAGCAATAAAGGGCTTTGTCTCGCAAAAGAAAATCAAGCCAAGAAAAACCAGACACCCTATGAGTGGATTCATGGCCAGGGAACCACGGCCCAGAAGGAACAATGGGACAAATTTGTCGCCGATGTGGAAAGCCGTAAAAACACCAAGGGCCTGAAAAAGCGCAATTTCCTTCTTAAAGGCAGCAAAGAGATAGAGGAACGGTTCCGTAGCCGCAATCTCAATGATACACGCTATGCAGCCCGCCTGATGGTCGAGGCGGCACGCCTGCTATATCCCGCCGGACAGCGCGGCGAAAAAGGGGGAACAAGGCGGGTATTCACCCGTCCTGGGGCTCTAACAGCTGCTCTCCGTCATGCTTGGGGTGTTGAATCCCTCAAAAAGATCGATGGGGAACGCCTCCATGATAACCGTCATCATGCACTGGATGCCGCCATTGTGGCTGCTGTCAGCGAAGCGGAAATCCAGAAACTCACGAAGTCTTTTCAGGAATGTGAGCAGAAAGGCCTATCCCGCCCCATGCGGGATGTTGCCCCACCATGGGACGGATTCCGGGATCAGTTAAAAGAAAAATACGAGACCATTTTCGTCGCCCGTCCCGAACGCCAGCGGGCCCGTGGTCAAGGCCACGAAGCCACGATCCGACAGGTCCGGAAAGAAGAAACAGGCCCGGTCATCTATGAACGCAAAGCCGTCAGCGCCCTAACCTTAGCTGATCTTGCCAAAATCAAAGACCCAGACCGCAATGCCGGTCTTATCGCCTCCCTCCGCCAGTGGATTGAAGCTGGGAAACCGGCAGACAAGCCACCAAGAACCCCGTGCCACCAGAGCGCAGCAGGCCATGAAATACGCAAAGTACGCCTTGCTACCATAATTACACCAGCTGTTCCTGTCCGAGGGGGCATGGCGAAGAGAGGTGACATAACACGGGTTGATATCTTCAAAGTCATCGGGAAAAAGGGGAAGCCAGAATGGTACATGATCCCCATATATCCCCACCAGATCATGAATCGTTCCCAATGGCCAGCTCCCCCTAATAAAGCTGTCGTCGAAAAAAAATCCGAGGAAGACTGGCCTATCATGGGGGCAGAAGCTCAATTCCAGTTTAGTCTCTATCGCTACAGTTATGTGCAGCTTTCTAACGAGAAATCTGTCATAAAAGGATATTTCTACAGCTGTAATCGGTCAAAAGCTTATATTACTCTAGTCGATTCAACCGAATCAACCGACTCAACCGATGCTGCACCGTCACAAAAAGACAAATGTATAAAAACCCTGGAGCATATCCAAAAATTTTCCGTTAATCGCTTCGGCGAATTGTCACCCGTCAAACAGGAGACACGAACATGGCATGGCGTTGCGTGCACATCTCCCGACCAGCACGATTGAAGCTAAAAGACGGACAAATGCTTATTGTGCAGGATGATGACACCATCACCCTGCCATTAGAGGACATAGCCTGCTGCGTACTCGACACGCCACAGATCACTCTTTCTGGTGCCCTGCTTTCCACGCTTGCCGTGCAGGGCATCATCTTGATCGTACCGGATGCCAGACACCACCCAGCCGGACTTCTCCTCCCCTTCCACCAACACTATGCACAAGCAGACATCATACAGTTTCAGATATCCGCTTCTTTGCCACTCCGTAAACGACTTTGGCAGCTGCTCGTCACTACCAAGATCAACAATCAAGCGGCCGTTCTGAACATGCAAAGGCATAGTGAGGCCAAAAGGTTGCAAAACATGATAGACCTCGTGACCTCAGGCGATAAGGCTAACATCGAGGCACAAGCCGCCCGCTTTTACTGGTCCCGGCTTTTTCTCAACTTCACTCGCGCCAACGAAGCTGATAAGCGCAATGGCCTTTTAAATTATGGCTATGCCATCCTTCGTGCAGCCTTGGCACGTGCCTGCGTTGCTGCAGGACTTATCCCTTCACTAGGAGTGCATCATGCATCTCGCACCAACGCCTTCAATCTTGTTGATGATCTCATAGAACCTTTCCGCCCCTTCGTGGACCAGATGGTAGCCCAATACCATCCGGAGCCAGCCACTGCTTCAGCCAGTCTTGAGGACCGCCAGTTCATGGTTGGCATCCTGTCACAATCTGTTCTGATAGGCCAAGAAACCATGACCATTCTTGCAGCGACTGAAATTGTTGCCTCTAACCTGGTTAAAGCCCTTGAACATAACAGTGCTGCCTTACTGCGCCTGCCTGTCTGCATCGCTGGGGGTAGCTCATGAAAGCAGAGGAGACCCGATTCTTGTGGCTAATAATCTTTTTCGACCTCCCCGTCCGCACCAAAATTCAAAGGCGGCAGGCAGCGCAGTTTCGTAATTTCCTACGTGATGATGGATTCATCATACTACAATATTCTGTCTATGTTCGTGTCGGACGGGGACAAGACAGTCTCGATAAACATTTACGCCGGGTTCGGACCGCCCTCCCTAAAGAAGGAAGCGTCCGAGCTTTGCAAGTAACGGACAAACAGTATGGAAGGATGGAGATTATGCTCGGCCTTGCCAAAAAAACCGAAGGAATAGGCACGAAACAGATGGTGTTGCTATGATTTTCGATCGTAAAAACAATAAAAAATCATGCAACATCAATCTGTTACGCAAGAGCTAGCCTACCATAGGCAAATCGGTAGGGAAACCACGGCCCCAGCCTGCAAGCCCTTAGCAAACTGCATAGCCTACCATAGGCAAATCGGTAGGGAAACCACGGCATGTGGCCTGCATCCCTTCGGCAGAGCCTCAGCCTACCATAGGCAAATCGGTAGGGAAACCACGGCCAATACCGACAGGCACGTGGATCGTCCGCCAGCCTACCATAGGCAAATCGGTAGGGAAACCACGGCGTTCCTCTGGCGGCCGCCCTTGCCCATGACAGCCTACCATAGGCAAATCGGTAGGGAAACCACGGCAGCTCATTGTTGCTGCGGATGCCGTTCGTGAGCCTACCATAGGCAAATCGGTAGGGAAACCACGGCCCTTCCGCCGTGAGGCCCTTAGAGCAATCGAACCTACCATAGGCGAATCGCTAACCATCCAAGCGATTTGGAGCAATGTATTTTGTTTGGGGGGGGATATTTTTGGATGCGGGGGTAGGATTTGAACCTACGACCTTCAGGTTATGAGCCTGACGAGCTACCGGGCTGCTCCACCCCGCGTTGGTGGGTGGTTTTTATGGGTGTGGGTGAGCGAGGGGACCTGGCGGCGA
>NZ_NWUV01000003.1:0-283187 GCF_023337645.1 Parasaccharibacter sp. TMW2.1890
CAATGACCACCCCAGCCGCCCCGAAACTTCCGCTCCAGCGCCGCCGGTGAATGGGCTTATACGCAGATCCCCCTCACCGCACAACCCCATCACACCAAAAAAATCAAAAAAACTTCAAAAAAAGTTAAAATATTCTGAATTTCCGCAGAGCCACGCCACAAACCGGCTGATTCCTTCCTCCAGAGACACCTGCGGTTCCCATGGAATCACTGCCTTCAGAGCGGTCGTATCAGCCCATGTCTCCAGCATATCCTCCGCAGGTCTGGGAGCTTTCTGGATAATGGCCTGTCGTTCCAGAGATGTTTCAAGACACCGGATCAGATCCCTCACAAGACGAGGCTGCCCATATCCCACGTTGAAGAGTCGGCTTTCTCCTGCACTCGGCGGCGCATCCATCAGATGCAGAATCGCCTCTACGACATCATCAATATACGTGAAATCCCTTGCCAGCCCTTCGGCATCCCAGAGGGTCAAAGGATGCCCCGCCTGAATCGCTCTGGCAAAACCATAACAGGCCATGTCCGGGCGCCCCATCGGGCCATATACCGTAAAGAAACGCAGACCGGTCTGGGCAAACCCGTAAAGATGACTGTAGGTCTGCGCCGTAAGCTCGTTCATCCTTTTGGTCGTGGCATAAAAAGATGCCTGCGCCCCAACAGGAACGGATTCGGAGAAAGGAAGGGCCGCCGAAGGCCCATACACGGCGGAGGACGAGGCATAGAGAATCTGCCGCAACCGGGACAGGGTCCGGCAGGCTTCCAACAGACTGACCTGACCAGCAATGTTGTCCTCTATATAGGCATGGGGCTTGAGCCGGGACTGCCTGACCCCCGCCCGGGCAGCGAGATGCAGAACCGTATCAATGTCAGGATACTGTGCGAACAGACCTGCCAGGGCAGCCTGATCACGCACATTGGCCCTGACATAATGAAAGCCAGACTGCCCATGCAGTGCAGCAAGCCGCAAAGGCGCCATGGCCGGAGTGGACTGCTCACTATCAAGCCCGATGACACGCCATCCACGAGCCAGCAGGACACGGGCCACATGAGACCCGATGAACCCAGCAACCCCTGTTATGAAAACCGTGCGGGACACATTCAGTGTGCCCCACCAGGCAGAGCATCGGACACGATGCGGTTCCCCACCACCAGCCCCAGCCTTTCCGCCGTTCCGGCAGGAAGCTCCAGAACAGCCCGGACAGGCCCATGACTGCTGATGATTCCCTCACTCAGGGGTGTTGTATGTTCCTCAATGGCGTGAATGCGGTTCTGATCATCAATGAAGATCATGTCCAGCGAGATGAAGGTGTTGCGCATCCACATGGCGGATTCCTGCGGGGCAGGCCAGACAAACAGCATGCCATGATCCGGCTTTATCTCCTTGCGGAACATCTCACCCACTTCCTGCTGGCGTGGCGTGCTGGCCACTTCCACCCTGAAGGCATGGCTGCGCCCGGTCTGATCGGTAATGGTCAAGGCAACTTCGGGTAATGGTGGCTGTGCCTCCGTAACCGTTTCTTCAGCCCGAACCATGCCACCAGCAGCAGCCAGACCCGCCAGGACGAGTCCACCTGCCAAAAGACCCCACTGATAAACTCTTTTCATCATCCCTCTCCTTATCTGCACCACCATGCCGATCAGTGCTGAAATGCCGGATTATGCTGCCGCTCTTCCCCTATCGTGGTCGGCAGGCCATGACCCGGCAGGACGATGGTATCGGCCGGAAGAGTGAACAGTCTGCTGCGGATCCCCTCCAGCAGCTGTCTTTCATTGCCATAGGGGAAGTCTGTCCGCCCCACCGTACCACGGAACAGCGTATCACCGGCAATCACCAGCCCTGCCTGCCGCAG
Organism: Parasaccharibacter sp. TMW2.1890; assembly: GCF_023337645.1. NCBI lineage: Bacteria > Pseudomonadati > Pseudomonadota > Alphaproteobacteria > Acetobacterales > Acetobacteraceae > Parasaccharibacter > Parasaccharibacter sp. TMW2.1890. Next base: position 1,850 of record NZ_NWUV01000003.1, read on the forward strand.
GATGAACACGACATGACCGGGCGTATGACCGGGAACATGAGCAACCTCAATGTCATGCCCAAGAAAGAACAGTATATCCCCGTCGCTGGAAAAACGGTCCGGTGTGACGCTTTTCATGCCATCCAGCCCGAAAGCAGCCGCCTGCTGCTCGATTCTCGACAGCAGAAACAGGTCCTCCCGCAACGGCCCGATGACAGGCACGTCACCCCCCTGCCGGTCCGTCAGCAGTTTCTTGAGGTCGGCAGCACCTCCGGCATGATCAAGATGACCATGTGTCAGCAGGATGGCCTCGACATGCAGCCCCTCGGCTTCCCGGGCCAGCCGCACACTTTCTCCGCCAGGGTCGACAACAATCGCCCGCCCCATCTGGTCCGACAGAATCGTGCAGTTCTGACGAATCGGTGTCACGGTCACTTTCCGCAAGGTTAATTTCATGACGGGCTTCCATTTCCGGGCATCAAACAAGAAATGATCTACAACGTCATACCCCTACCCGACAAGAAACCACCACTTCCCCACACTCCACACCCATGAAATAAAATACTGCAGCAAGAAAAGCAGAGTAGACGAATAGAAGATTCGGATCTAAATACAGTTTCTGGAGCCATTTCTCCTTTACCTTTCCGGAGGGCCATGCCTCTTGCGGGCTTTGCCTTGCCAAATGAGTATGATCAGCCTGAAACATATTTCTAATTGGTATATATTTCCTAATGTTAAATCTTATTCAGGTTTCTCTGCCCATTTCATGCCATTATTTGTCTTGTCATTCACAGGCTTCTTCTGATAGTTTCCCGGAACTACTGAAAGAATGAGGTCCACTTCGGTCAAACAGAACGGGAAGATGTATCATGCGCCGTGCCGGGAAACGGTTATTTTTATCATGTCTGGTATTATCTGCGGCAGCATTCTGCGCTCCCAAGGCCGAAGCGAGGCACCATGTCCGCCATTCAAGCCGTTTGATCAGAAGCAGCCACTTCCTGCACAGGCATTACCGCCACTATGGTCATGCCCATGTCATCCAGTGCGTTGCCTATGTGCACCAGAGCACGGACTTCCACATCCGTGGCAATGCACGGGACTGGTGGCGCAATGCTGAAGGCATGTACGCCCGTGGCCAGCAGCCCGAGCCCGGTGCTGTCCTCAGCTTCCGTCCCACACGCCGTATGCCACTTGGGCATGTTGCCGTTGTCCGTCGGCAGATCGACAGCCGGACCATCATGATCGACCAGGCACACTGGGCCTCCAACGGCATCAGCCACAACACGAAAGTGGTGGACGTGTCTCCTGAGAATGACTGGACAGCTGTCCGTGTGGCTCTCCCGGGCAATGGGGAACGTCTCGGCAGCATCTATCCGACGCATGGCTTCATCTACAACCGTCAGGACGGTTCTGCTCCTGTTTCCACACGGTACCGCAATGTCATTGCCAAAGGAACGGCCAGTGACATGGAAACAGCCTCCGTTCCGGCTGATGCCAGCTTCTTCGGAGACGAAGCTCCCAGCCGGTCTCTCCAGTAAGAACTGGACCTCACGACCGTAATCCCACAAAGCCGGACCGTTCCCTCAGGGACGTCCGGCTTTGTGGTATGGATGACCTGTCTGGATGGACTGTGCCCGGAAGAGCTGCTCCGCCAGCATGACCCGCACCAGCATGTGTGGCCATGTCAGCTTCCCCAGCGAAAAAACAGCATCCGCCCGCTGAAGAATGGCGGCATCAAACCCTTCGGCTCCCCCAATCATGAAACAGACAGGGCGGCCACTCTCCTGCCACGTCTGCAATCGGGACGAAAAGGCCGGGCTATCCAGCAGACGGCCCCCTTCATCCATCGCCACAAGAAACGCATTGTCAGGACAGGCAGCCAGAAGGGAATCGGCCTCCCGCCGTTTCAGTTCGGCAGGAGCACCCCGGCCCTGGGCCACTTCCACAATCTCCAGCTTCGGGCGCAACCGGGTACAGTACCGCTCCAGCAGCTCCCGTTCCGGGCCGGCCTTCAGCTTTCCTACGGCGATGAGCTTCATCAGAAAGCCCTCTCGCCAGCCACCACCTCATTCAACGGCAATTTCTTCCGCAGCCGCATCAAAGTCACCACCCCACATGCGTTCCAGCGCATAAAGCTCACGGCTTTCCGGCATGAAGAGATGGACAACCACATCTCCTGCATCCATCAGAACCCAGTCACTGCCCTGGTCCCCTTCAATCTGCGGGCGGGCAAGATTTTCTTCCTTCAGGCGACGTTCCAGATGCTGGGCCATGGCAGAAATCTGACGCTCGGAAAGACCGGAAGCAATGACCATGCGCTCAGCGAATCCGGCACGACCTGTCAGGTCCAGCACGACAATGTTCTCGGCTTTGTCTTCATCCAGACTGTCCGTAATGACAGACAGAAGACGGGCCAGCCCTTCCTCATCACTATGAGGGGCGGAAGCGGGGGTTTCAGTCGCGTTGATGATGGTTCTCACTCCTGATCGACAGACGGGCAGAACAGCCCCTTTTGACGCAAAGCGGTCGAAGATATGTCATTCTGAGGTGCCGAAAGGAATGTCCAGCCCGGCCCACTTCCTTTTTCTAGCAGAAGAGACGCCGCCCTTCCATCACGACGATGATGCCGCAGGACGGAACTGGCCCGCCCCTTGAGGGCCGGTATGATGCTTCCGGGGCGAGGCAGGACAGCAATCGGCACCATCTGCGCCAGCCGCCGCCATGACCGCCAACGGGAAAACTGGGCCAGCCCGTCTGACCCCATGAGCCAGACAAAACGGCACTGTGGGAAACGCTGCCGGAGCATGGCCACGGTCCGGACCGTGTAACGCTGCCCCAGCTTCTGCTCTATGTCCGTGGCGATGATGCGCCGTCCATCTGCCAGAGCCTGTGCCGTTGCCAGCCGCCGGGAGAACGGCGCCATTCCCTTGCGGGGCTTGAGGGGATTCCCCGGAGACACCATCAGCCAGACCTGATCCAGCTTCAGACTTGCCAGAGCCTTGCGGGCCAGCTGGATGTGCCCCTCATGCGCCGGATTGAACGACCCTCCCAGCAGGCCGATGCGCATCCGGCGGCCATCCCCGAAACGGGATGCAGCAGCCCCCAGCGGAGTCGCCGGGAGCCTTTCGGGACGAGGCCCCTTCATGAGGCTGTCTTACACGTTGAAGCGGAACAACAGGACGTCACCATCCTGCACGACGTAGTTCTTGCCCTCGACACGCAGCTTGCCGGCCTCACGGGCACCCGCCTCGCCCTTGTAGGTGACATAGTCATCATAGGCGATGGTTTCGCAGGCGATGAAGCCACGCTCAAAGTCATTATGAATGACGGCTGCCGCCTGCGGGGCCTTCGTACCTGCCGTGATCGTCCAGGCCCGGGTCTCCTTCGGCCCTACCGTGAAGTAGGTCTGAAGGCCCAGAAGGCGATAACCAGCAGCAATCACACGGTCCAGACCGCTGTCCTTCAGGCCGAGGCCATCCAGAAACTCGGTCCGTTCCTCAGCCTCAAGCTGGCTGACCTCCGCCTCGATGGCCGCAGAGACGATGACAGCCCCGGCACCTTCCGCCTCGGCCCTCTTCCGCACCTGCTCGGAATAGGCATTGCCAGTCGAAGCCGCCGATTCTTCCACGTTGCAGACATAAAGGACGGGCTTGGTCGTCATCAGCTGGAGGCGGGCAGCCTCTACTTCTTTCCCCTCAGGAACGGCCGTACGGGCCGGTTTGCCCTCACGCAGGGCGGCCAGCAGCGGCTCCATGAGTTCCAGCTGTTCCTTGGCCTCACGGTCATTGCCACGGGCACGCTTTTCCAGCCCGACCTTGCGGCGCTCCAGACTGTCCAGATCGGCCAGCATCAGTTCCGTCTCGATGATGTCCGCATCCCGCACGGGGTCCACGCCGCCCTCGACATGGGTGATGTCATCATCATCAAAGCAGCGCAGGACGTGGATGATGGCATCCACCTCACGGATGTTGGCGAGAAACTGGTTGCCCAGCCCTTCCCCCTTGGAAGCCCCACGGACCAGCCCGGCAATATCCACAAACTCGAGGCTTGTCGGCACGATGCGCTGGGAATTGCCAGCCTTGGCCAGAACCTCCAGCCGTTCATCCGGCACGGCCACCCGCCCCGTGTTCGGCTCGATGGTGCAGAACGGATAATTGGCAGACTGTGCCGACGCTGTCTGTGTCAACGCATTGAACAGGGTGGATTTGCCGACATTGGGGAGGCCGACGATCCCGCAGTTGAACCCCATTCGCTCTCTCCCCTTTCTGTGCCCTGCCGGTCTGGCTCATCTCTCGCCACCGCAGGCCTGTTAGATTCTCTGTTTTCAGTTCCGCCGCAAGGCCGTTTTCGTCATGAAGGCCTCATGCTCACCCTGCGCCAGAAGTGGCGTGGCATCGGCCATGTCATCCAGCCACAGCTCCAGCTCAGACCGTTCCGTGCTGGAGAAATCCCCCAGTACATGGCCATGCACCTTTTCCCGGCTGCCCGGATGGCCGATCCCCAGCCGCACACGCCAGTAATCAGGGCCGGGCAGGGCCTTGTCCATGGAGCGCAGGCCATTATGCCCGGCCGCTCCCCCGCCCCGTTTGACCCGCATCTTTCCGAAGGCCAGGTCCAGCTCATCGTGAAAGACGGTAATCTCATCCTGTGGGATTTTATAGAAACGCGCTGCCTGCTGCACGCTGTCACCAGACAGGTTCATGTAGGTCAGCGGCTTGAGCAGAAGAACCTTCTGCCGCCCGACCATGCCTTCCGCCGTTTCCCCACGGAAGCGCTTGCGCCACGGGCCGAACCCGTGGCGCGCAGCGATCGCATCGACCGCCATGAAGCCGATATTGTGCCGGTTGCGGCTCATTGATGCGCCCGGATTACCGAGTCCGACCCAGAGCTTCACAACCGCAATACCCCTTACTTGGCTTCAGCTGCTTCCTCAGAAGCCTCTTCCGGCTCCTCGTCAACCGTCGGCGGAGCGATGGAGGCAATCACGAAGTTGGGGATATGCAGGGTCGGTGTGGAGTGCTCCGTCCCCTGGAGGTCGTCCCAACGCACGTTGTCGTTGATGTCCAGCTTGCTGAGGTCAACCGTGAAGTGCTCAGGGATGTTCTCGACCGGAACTTCCACGTCAACGGAGTGACGGGCAATGTTCAGCACGCCGCCACGCTTGATGCCCGGAGCCTCATCTTCACCCGTGAAGGTGATGCCCACCTGAACATGCACGCTCTGGCCAGGAACCAGACGCAGGAAGTCGATATGGATCGGCGCATCGGACACCGGATGGAACTGGATGTCACGGATCAGGGCATGGACCTGCTCACCACCGATGCTGAACTGGTACAGGCGGGACTGCCAGGCACCACGGTGCAGCTCTTTCATGATGATGCGGGGGTCGATGGAGACCAGAGCCGGCTCCTTCTTGCCACCGTACACCACGCCCGGGACCATGCCCTCACGACGTGTTGCGCGCGCTGCCCCCTTACCTGCTTTGGCGCGCTGGGAGATCTCCAGTGTCGTTACTTTCGCCACGTTATACGCTCCTGCGTTCTGAAATTGTCATGCCCAACCGGCCTCCAGGGGTGCCGGATGGTTGCCCCGCCCTAGCGGAAAAAAGCGAAAAAGACAATTTTTTTATCAGTCCAGCCCCGCACGGATGACAGCAATCTGGCGGCCCGTCCGCCCGTCACCATGCACTGTTGCCCGGCGATGGCTGAAAAAACGCTCCTCCGCCAGCGTATCATGGCCTGTCCATTCTGCCTGCACGCCCTCTTCTGCCAGACGGAACAGGCAGAAAGCGGGCAGATCAAACTGATGATGCCCAGCTCTTGCTGCCTGGCTGAAAAACCGCTCGCCCTCCGGGTGCCGTTCCAGAACGGCCCGGCGCATGTCCTCACCCACTTCATAGGAGACAGGGCCGATGCAGGGCCCCACCACGGCACGGAGTCCCTCCGCCCCCAGCAGACGCATCTGCCGGACTGTCTCTTCCAGCACACCTCCCACAGCTCCACGCCAACCTGCATGGGCTGCACCAACAATCCGCCCATCGTCCGACGACAGCAGCACAGGGGCACAGTCCGCCGTGGCTACGCCCAGGGCAATCTCCGGGCAGTCCGTCACCAGCGCATCACCCGCCGGAAGGGCCTCGTGGCCCTGCGTATGAGACCAGACCTCATCAACCTGGCGCAGCACATGCACATCCGCTCCGTGAACCTGCCGGAGCGCAGCAAACCGCTCCAGCTCCACACCCACGGCAGCCGCCATCCGCCGCCTGTTCTCCTGCACGTTGTCCAGCCGGTCCTGCGTCCCCAACCCGCCATTGAGGGTATCATAGGGAGCCACAGACACGCCCCCCTCCCGGGTAAAGAAGCCATGCCGGACAGGCAGAAGCGGCGACCGTAAGAAGACAGGCTGTGTCATTCTGCAATCCAGTCCGTCTGCCGGGCGGGACGGCTGAAGGCATGAGCCATCAGGCCAATCCCGGCCAGTGCCATGGGCAGGCACAGGAGCTGCCCCATCGTGATTCCCCCAGCCAGAAAGCCGATATTGTCATCCGGCTGGCGGAACAGCTCACAGAAGGCCCGGGCACAGGCATAGCCAAACAGGAACAGCCCGGACAGGAACCCGGCCCGTGCCCGCAAGGCTGGGCGGCTGACAGCCAGCAGCATCACGACCAGTAGCAGGACACCCTCCGTCAGGGCTTCATAAAGTTCGGACGGATGCCGTGGCTCCGGCCCGACAGCGGGAAAGATCATGGCCCACGGCACGGCACTCGCCACTGGCCGTCCCCAGAGTTCCCCGTTGATGAAATTGGCACACCGCCCCAGAGCCAGCCCGATGGGCACCACCACGACGATCCGGTCTGAAAAGGCCAGAAAGTTCAGGCCCCGCCGCCATGTGAACAGGGCCAGTGCAATGATGACCCCTGCCGCTCCCCCATGAAAGGACATGCCGCCCTTCCATGTGGCGAAGATTTCCAGAGGATGGGACAGAAAGAAAAGCGGCCGGTAGAACAGGACATAACCCAGCCGCCCCCCCAGCAACACACCCAGCACCGCATAGGCGAGGAAATCATCCACGGCTACCTTCGTTGCCACCTTCGGCCCAAGCTGGACCAGCCTGCGGGCTAGGGGCAGGGCAATGATGAAAGCCAGAATATAGGCCAGAGCATACCAGCGCACCACCAGCGGCCCGATCTGGAAAGCAACGGGGTCCAGCCCCGGGAAGATAAGCGGATGTGTCACAGATACGGCCTTCCTGATGCCAGATACCCCTTGATGTAATGGCTGATCCCGTCCTCCGGTGTTGTGAAAGGAGCCGTATATCCAGCCGCCCGCAGTGCCCTCATGTCAGCCTGCGTGAAGGACTGGTACTGCCCCCTCAGGCTCTCTGGCATCGGAACATAATCGATCTCTGCTGCCCGTCCCGCCGCAGCACAGACAGCCCGGGCCAGAGCCTCGTATGTACAGGCCTGTCCTGTCCCGCAATTGAACAGCCCGCTGACGGCAGGGTGTTCCAGCAGCCAGAGCAGGACATTCACCACGTCCCCGATCCAGATGAAATCACGCTTCTGCTGCCCATCCGCAATATCAGTCCGGTCGGACTGGAACAGACGGATGGGATTACCGGCCATCAACTCATCATATTTTACCTTGATGACCGAAATCATCCGCCCCTTGTGATACTCATTAGGGCCATAAACATTGAAGAACTTCAGACCGGCCCATTGTGGTGGGGTCGGTTCCCCAGCCTCTACCGTCCGCTTCACCCAGAGGTCGAACGCCTGTTTGGACCAGCCATAAAGATTGAGCGGCTGCAATCCCTCGATGCTGTCCAACCCGTCTGCAAACAGCTCTGGCCGGTCTGCCGCCCCATAGGTTGCTGCCGAAGAAGCATAAAGGAACGGCACCTCATGCTCCACACACCACCGCCAGAGCTGCTGGGACAGGGTGACATTGCTCTGCCAGACCAGGTCTCCATCCCGGGCCGTCGTTTCACTGATGGCCCCCAGGTGGATGACGGCCTCCACCCCTCTCACCGTTGCCAGAAAAGCGGAAAGTTCATGGGGGGGAATGATCTGGTGGGGAGGATGGCTGGCAAGATTGTGCCACTTCCCCTGATCATGCAGATAATCCACAATGACAGTCCGCCGGCCCTGCCGGAACAGGGCCTGCTGCACGCATGAACCAATAAATCCGGCTCCGCCGGTGACGATAATCATTCTTCCTGTATAGTCTGGCCAGATGCGGCTTCCAACAGAAAGAACGCAGAAACAGGGATGACGGTTGACAGACCGGCTTCCTGTTCTGAAAGAGTCGTGGCGGAAAAGACGGTCCGTTTTCAATGCTGAATGTCCAGGAGTAGCACCATGGTCTCTCGCCCCCGTTTCCTCGATGATCTGACCGGCCTTGCCGGAACGGCGTTTTCTGCCGCATCCGGCCTGCGGGAGGAGGTCCATACGCTGATCCGCAGCCAGATCAACGAGATGCTGTTCTCCCTCAACCTTGTCCGCCGGGACGAATTCGAGGCCGTGCAGGAAATGGCCAGCCGCGCCCGGGCCGAGCAGGAACGGACCGAACAGCGCCTCAGGGAGCTCGAAGCACGACTGGACGAGCTGGAACAGGCCCTGACAGCCCCACCCTCACAGCACTGATTTTTCACAGGACATGAACGGAGACTTCCCATCATGACAGCTCCCACCCTTCTTCTCGTCGGTTGCGGCAAAATGGGCGGCGCCCTCATGCGGGGCTGGGTCAACAGCCCGAACCCGCCACGCCTCTTCATCCTGGACAGGAAGCTCCAGGACGCCCCGGCAGGCAGCACCGTCTTCCGTACACCGGAAGAAATCACTACGGACGTGACACCGGACATCATCGTCCTGGCTGTCAAACCAGCCGGTGCGGAAACCGTGCTCAAAGCCCTGCGACAGAGCCTCGGTGCCCGCATGGACAAGGCCGCCCTGCTGTCCGTCATGGCAGGCAAGAACTGTGAAAAACTGGCTGAATGGTGTGGCCGGGCGGACATGCCCATCATCCGCACCATGCCCAACACACCTTCCAGCGTTGGAGCAGGCAGCACGGGGCTATACGCCTCACCGCATGTCAGCAGGGAACAGAAAGAGCTGGCCATCCGCCTGATGGAGCAGGTTGGTACGGTCGTCCCCGTTCCACATGAGGAAGACCTGCGGTCTGTCATCGCCATTGCCGGCTCTGCTCCCGCCTATGTCTTCCTGCTGGCCGAACTGCTGGAAAAAGCAGGGCAGGACCTGGGGCTGGAACAACAGGCCGCCCGTACGTTGGTCCGCAGCATGATCTACGGTGTGGGCAAGATGCTGCATGAACTGCCGGACGATGCCGAAACCCTGCGCAGGAACGTCACCAGCCCCAACGGGACAACGGCCGCAGCCCTGAATGTCTTCATGGCTGAAGAAAACTGGCCCCGCCTGATCCCGCTGGCAGCCGAAGCCGCCATCAAACGGTCCCGTGAGCTGGATGACTGACATCGGATGCAGGCAGACACCACTCTGCCTGCATCACCATAGCCGCACGGACAGGGAAAACCATCATGACTCTTGACCATCACGACCCGCTTTTCGACAGGACCATGATTGAGGCCACCCTCCAGCTCGCCCAGAGCCATGGCTGGCAGCGTGTCTCTCTTGTTGATGCTTCACGTGAAGCGGGGCTGCCCCTCCAGCAGGTCCGGCAGCGTTTCCCGTTCAAGTCCATGATTCTGATCCGGCTGAACAGCCAGATTGATGATGCCGCACTCTGCGGGGAAAGTTACGGTGCGACTGTTCGTGAACGGCTGTTTGATCTGCTCATGCGGCGTTTTGATGCCATGCAGGATTACCGCTCCGGCATCTGCGCCATCATGCACACCCTCCCCCGAGACCCTGCCCTGGCAGCGCTTCTCGCCGGAACCACGATGGAAAGCCTGCGCTGGGTCGCTGATGCCGCAGCACTGGACCGTCACGGCCTTGGTGGCATGATCCGCCTCAACAGCCTGCTGGCCATATGGTCCAGAACGCTGGCACGCTGGGAGAAAGACTCAACCCCAGACCTTGCCGATACGATGCAGGTGTTGGACAGCACGCTCGCCCGTGCCGAACGGATGGGCCTGTTGAAGGAATCTTCCGCCTCTGGGCAGGCTGACATGGTTACAGAAGAGGGTGGACTGCCCGACCATGTTGCCCCTGAGGAAAACAGTAACAACAACGTGTTGGACTGATCCCTCCTACAAAAAATGGCGGCCCTCTCTTTACCCTTCTGGCCGTTCGGGATAAGAGAAGGGTCTGCGTTGGGGCGTAGCCAAGCGGTAAGGCAGCGGATTTTGATTCCGCCATGCGGAGGTTCGAATCCTCCCGCCCCAGCCAGTATTTCATCCCTGAAAATCAGAACATGAAAAAACGCCGCTCCCTCTTCGGAAACGGCGTTTCATCCGTAGCTGCACTCAGATGCTGTCTGCCCTCCCTGACGAAAGGGCAGACACCCCATCAGAACTTCTGGAAGTCCTTCGGGTGAAGCTGGTTCTGATCAAGGAAGGTGATCTGGCCCTGATCATTCGGCAGCTCGATGGTCGTGTTGCCACCCTTGACGGTCTGATGCTCAAGCATCTGGCCGATCTGCTCGTCCGTCGCCTTGAGGCCAACCTTGTTGCCCGCAGCCTTGCCAAAGTCGGTAATCGTGTAATGACCGCCCTTGTTGTTCAGGAACTGGAAGAGATTGGCAGACCCGCTGCCACCACTCAACGTAGCACCGGCATCAGTGCCACCACTGACCGTATTGTGCACGGTGATCGTGTCGGACGCTGTACCACCCTTGATGGTATCACCAATTCCGGCAAAAGCCTGAAGAGACTGATGGGACTTGGATGCATCAAACAGGATGTTGTCCGGATGCAGGGCATCACTCTGATGATCCGTCTTGAAGACGCTCTGACCAGCACTTCCCTGGCGGGCATAGTGATAGACACTATTGGCCGTCCCGAAGATGGTCGCATTGTTACCAACAGAGTGGGTACCGGACCCCACACCACCAAGGAAGCTCAGCGTTCCACCAAGGGAAAGCCGCGTCCCATCCCCGGCAGCGGAGATCGTATCCTGACCACCCAGCACAGTTGCCTGCGGCAGACTGGTCGCATCATTCCCCATGCGGAAATCAATTGAACCATTGCCCACGACATCGGACGGGGCCAGCGGCGTGCCATCACCAGAGCCTGAAGAAGACACCAGAGATGCAAAGGAGGTTGAAAACAGTCTGTTCAGGTCCTCTGCCCCCTGCGTGGGGATGCTTACAGGATACTGATGCTGCTGCCCTCCCGGGACGGTTACAATAGCCACGAAACTTCACCTCAATGCAGCGTTGTCACACTCAACTGGGCCAACAGGCAGAACTGCCGCCACAAACGGAACGACCGGCCCTTCTCACCTCCCCCTTGAGCTCTGAGGGTCAACATTTTTCATGGCCTCCTCGGGTCCAAATTAAGGAATATCTGTGACACCCCCCTCAAAACCCTACGCTTCAGCACAAATTAAGGAACGGCATGACAAGGACTCTCTTTTCACTCATGAGTAGTAAACATATAGCTTCAAAATTACAACATGTTTATTTATTTTTTATTAAACAAATCGCCCGTCAGGTGCAAACCGCATGACGCCTTCCATGAGAATCGCATGGAAGGCGTCCATCAACTGCCGAGACTACGAATCTGGATTTGCGGAACAGCCCGCCTTACTGCAACCGGGACTCGAGCCGCTCCAGAGCAGCCAGCCAGAGCGTGGCTGTCCCATCAGATGGCGCCCGCCAGTCCCCACGGGGGGAAAGACTTCCCCCAGCCACCACTTTCGGCCCATTGGGCATGGCCGACCTCTTGAACTGGCTGGTTGCAAAAAAACGCCGCATGAACAGGCGCATCCAGTGAATGATGGCCGGCAGGTCATAGGCGACCCGGTCCTGCTGCGGATAGTTCAGGGGCCAATCCCCCCTTCCCGCATCCCGCCATGCATGAAACTGGAGAAACGCTATCTTTTCAGGCGGGAAGCCATACCGCAGCACATGATAGAGAGTGAAATCCTGCAAGGGATACGGGCCTATCATCTGTTGGGTACTCTGCACCCCCTGCCCCTGATCGGGCACCAGCTCCGGTGAAATCTCTGCCGAGACAATCTTCTCCAGAACAGTACGGACCGATGCCGAGAAGCTCCCATCATGACCCACGGCCCAGCGTATGACATGCTGGATGAGTGTCTTTGGCAACCCGGCATTGACATTGTAATGCGCCATCTGGTCCCCGACGCCATAGGTGCACCAGCCCAGCGCCAGCTCGGACATGTCTCCCGTACCGATCACCAGCCCCTGATGATGGTTGGCCAGACGGAAAAGGAAATCCGTCCGCAACCCTGCCTGCACATTCTCAAAGGTCACATCATGGACAGGCTCCCCACGCCCATAGGGATGGTCGATGGCCACCAGCATGGCTTTCGCCGTGGGGCGGATGTCCAGCTCCCCGGCGCTGACACCAAGGCTCTCCATCAACCCATGGGCCATGGCAAGGGATGCACTGCCCGTCGCAAAGCCCGGCATGGTTCTGGCCAGAATGCGGCTCCGCTCCCAGCCAAGGCAATCCGCCGCCTTGACCGCCACCAGAAGGGCCAAAGCACTGTCCAGTCCGCCCGACACGCCAATGACCATGGTCCGGGCATGAGCTGCCTTCAGCCGCTGGCACAGCGCCCGAACCTGAATGTTCCACGCTTCCCGGCAATCCTGCTCGCACTGCTCCGGGCGGGAGGGCACGAAAGGAAAACGGGGCACATCCCTCATCAGCCCACGGTCCTTCACCTCCGGTGCCAGAGTGAAACGGACATGACGGAGTCCATCATCATCGGCCGGGACGAAATAGCCCATCTGAAGCCGTTCCTGCCGCAACCTGTCGAGATCGATATCCGCCATGATCATGGCACCCTGCTGGAGGAAACGCTCCGACCGGGCCAGGCAGTCCCCGGCCTCATGGATGAGAAGCTGGCCATCCCAGGCCAGATCAGTCGTGGATTCACCCTCGCTGGCTGCTGCATAAAGATAGGCGCTGACGGTCCGCATGGACTGTGCCCGGCAGAGCAGGGTTCTGTGCTCTGCCCGTCCAACCGTCACCGGCGAGGCTGAAAGATTGGCCAGCACCGTGGCCCCGGCCACAGCCAGGGCTCCGCTGGGAGGCTGGGGAGCCCAGAGGTCCTCACATATTTCCACCCCCAGCACCAGACCGGAAACATCCTCGGCTTCAAACAGGATGTCCGTCCCAAATGGCACGGCACGCCCTCCCAGCATGATGGTTCCGGAGCAGCCCTGACCACTGGTGAAATGCCGGGGTTCATAAAACTCCCGGTACCGGGGCAGCATCGTTTTGGGGACAATGCCGAGAATCCGTCCCCGGTGGAAAATGGCCGCACAGTTGTACAGGGCATCTCCCCGCCGAACGGGCAGACCAACGATGCCAACCGTCATGCATCCTGCCGTCGCCTCAACCAGAGCCAGCAGAGCTTCCAGCGCCCCATCCAGCACCACCTGCTGGAAGAAAAGGTCCTCCAGCGTGTAGCCTGTCAGCCCCAGCTCAGGGAAAACCGCCACGGCAACACCCTGCTCATGGCAGCGCTCCAGCCACTCCTGCACGATCCTCCCATTCTGCCGGGGGTCGCCCAGAGTGATGGGCGTGGTACAGGCCGCAACACGGGCAAAGCCCTGCCGGTAAAGACACAGAAAATCAGCCATGGTCATGGCGGCTTCCTCCCGTTGGAGACTCCTCTCAGCCTGACGGCTCACACATCCAGCCGACCATTCCGCACAAAACGGAACAGACGGTGCGTCTCCATGACAGCCAGACCAAAGACCAGCACGGCATACAGGGCGGAAAGCGTCGTCATGGAGACAGGCAGACCGAAAGGATAATCCGGCAGGTCACAGGGTTTCGTGGGCCGTGCAGGAAGATGGGCCATCCAGTCCGCAAAATCATGCCCTTCCACAAGGCCAACGTGACATTCCGCCGCAGGGCTCGGCCACAACCCATGCTCCACCCCGACATGAAGAACCCCCAGACCGACGCTGACCGCCAGGCAGACCAGCCCGGCCACGGCCGCCCAGCGGGCATAACGGGGGGACAGGACCAGAGCCAGCACACCCAGCCCCAGCAGCACGCGCCAAGGTCCCCGCTCCCAAAGGCACAGCTCACACGGCACCATGTGCAGGAATGTTTCCGCCACGAAAACGATCAGGAACACGAGCAGGGCGGCCAGGACATACAGCCCACCAATATGCCAGACGGCCCTGATCTGCCGCTTGTCGGTAAACAGCATTCTCCTCATCCTCCCAGTCTCATCCATCCAGCCTCAATGCTGGGTGCCCACACCCTGCGCCGGTTGCGGCGGTGGCAATGGAGCCGCCGGTGGCAACAGGGATGTCGGCCCGGATGAGGCGGCTCCCTGCCCACCACTACCACCAGAAGAAGGCGGTGCCAGCACGGTCGGCCCCCGTCCTTCATCCGCCTCCACATGCGGGGCAATGGCCATGGGCAGCTGCGGCTGCACAGGCGCTGGCAACGGCCCAACCATGGGGTCTACCCTGTCCCCATCACAGGACACGACCTGCACATCATACAGGGCACCTGCATACGCCCCCAGGGCCGGATCGTCCGTGAACATCCATCCCTCGAAGGGCGGACTGCCGGATTCCTGTTTCTCTTCAATCTTCAGCAGGATGGCCGTCTGCGCCGGGAGACCATCCGGCCTCTGAAGGCACCGCTCCAGCCGGAGGGAAAGAGGCCCATAAACAGCATCATCCCCCACATGCAGCGGCACGAGTTCCACATGGGAATCCAGGCGCCGCATGATCCGCAGCACGGCTCCATTGCGCCCCTGCCACGCCGTGGCCGGATAAACAGCCGGAGCGGCCACACCCCGGACTCCTTCCGCCCGCAGGTTCTCCGGCACCGCGGCCAGCAGCCCCGCCAGACAGGACAGGGCCAGAACTGTCTTCCTGATCCTCACTCCGCACCTTCCTTTTCCACCACCTCGACGACACCACTTTCCACCATCACATCGGCCAGAAGCCGCTCCATGCGGTGCCGCAGAAAGACAGGCCCGACCTCCATGAGCAAAGCATCGGCGCAGGCATCGCGCAGCACCTGCCTCAGTTCCACTTCATTGTCCCGCAGGACACGCAGCTTTCCCGTGCAGCTTATGGGCTGCCCCTCCCTGTCCAGCCAGGTCTGCTCATCAGAGGCGTGGCTCACGGTGATGTCTGCCCTGCACCAGGCGCCGGCTCCGGAACGGCCGCAGAAGCGGCGGCCGGCTGCGCTGCCGGAGCAGCCTTCTTCTGAAGGGAGTCCGTGACCGAAAAAATGAACTTGCTCAGCAGCTGCTCAAGGCTGATGGCCCCCTGCGTTTCACCAATGGTCCCGTCAGGCGCCAGCATGGCCGTATCGCCACCCGGCGTCAGCGCCACATATTTCCCGCCAAGAAGGGAATCCGACGTGATGATGGCCCCGCTATCCACTGGCAGGTGTATGTCAGAAGCAACGGAAAAAACGACATTGGCCTGGAAGGTGTGTGGGTCCACCTGCATGCTCCGCACATGCCCGACAGTTACGCCTGCCAGCCGGACATCCGAGCCCACACTCAGCCCGTCAACATGGCCAAAGGCCGCATGAAGGGGATAGCCACTGTCCTGCGGATGCTGCCGCCCGACAAGAGCCAGCACGACAAGCACCACCAGTGCAGCAGCGGCCACCAGCCCGACCAGCAATTCCATCCGCTCCCGGCCAGCCCGCCTTGCTGCGATATATCCGGCATTGTCCGAAGCCATGAACACATCCTCATTCAAGCATTGTTGACCCATCATGCAGTCACGCCGTACCGCTCTAGCGGACTCAGCCCTTCACGTCCAACATCCTGCATGATGGACGCCATTTTTTCTTTTTCCTCCCAAGGCTGGCAGTTATCCCCCATATCCCCATTTTTCTGCCCGCTTATGCCCGTTTTCCCCCTGCGGTCATGGTTTCATCATTCCCCCTTCAGTACTAGACTCGTCAGCATGAAAGCGCATCTTCACTGGAATGGCGTTCACATGAGAACGCTTCAGACGAGCATCGACCCCGACAGCACAGCCCTGCGTGCGGTCACCCTTCCTTCTGTCTGGAGTGATGACGCCGCCCAGGCGCTTGTCCAGCTGACCCCGGCAGAAGGTGGGCCTGTCCGCCTTGCCAGTGAATCCGCCCGCTGGGTGGAGATGATCGACACCACCCCCCACCTGCCACACAGCCCACAGGATGCTCCGCCGGTCGGTCGTGGCCTGTCCTGCCTGCTGCTGATGCAGCAGATGGCACCCAACGCGGCTCTCTGGCGCAATGAGCCGGACGGGCAGCCCGGCTTCATCATCCGGCTTTCCGGTTTCGTGCAGGATGGCATTTTCGCCACGGAACATTTCGCAGCCTGCCTGAAGCTGGCCTGCGACAGCCTGCGTCGGCTGGATGCCGCACGGCGCCCCTACCGCAGCGGCGACCTTCCGCTTTTTGATGACCCTGCCCCCCGTGGCGACAGTGACGGTCCCGCCGGCATTGTCCTGCTGACAGACCTGGACGCCTGCCTGGCGGGCCTCGGGCTGGATTATGACAGTGACGAAGGCCGGGCCATTGCCACAGCCATCACCCGTTTCACACGGCTTGTTGCCCACGCCGGTACTGCAACGCCGGAAAAAGCCTTCTCCTGCCCGCAGGCACCAGACCTAGAGCAGGCCAGCATTGCCATCAGCGCCGCCACACAGTCCCTGTCCGGCCTTGCCACGATCGAGACCGGGTTCTCCTCCCCCGGGCCGGTCGATGCCCTGCTGGATGTGGAATCCTGCGGGCTCGGCCCAATTTTCTCGCTGGTCAACAGTCAGGGTGGGCTGCGTCCTTCCACTCTGGAGCGTCTGGCCCACAAGGGCCTCTCACCGGAAGCCGCCCTCGCCCTGACACTGGACGGACAAACACCCCTCCAGCCAGCTGGTGCCAAGGCACACGCCCTGATGCATGACGCTGTCCTGCCCTTCTGCGACCATCTGCCGGCCCTGCCCGAGCCGGAAACGGACGACCTCAAGGAGAAGCTGGGCCGTGGCGTCCGTCGTCCCCTGCCCATGCGTCAGGGGGGCTTCAGTCAGCGGACCTCCATTGGCGGGCACCGTCTCTTCATGCGGACCGGTGAATTTGAAGATGGCAGTCTGGCATCCCTGTCCCTCACCCCTCCTCGGGAAAGCCCCATGGCCCGTGGGCTGATGGAATGTTTCAGCCAGGCCGTCAGCATCGGCCTCCAGTTCGGCGTGCCGCTGGAGGTGTTTGTCGAGCAGTTCGCCTATTCCCGCTTCGGAGCCTGCGGCACGGTGGAAGGGGACGAAATGGCCAGCTATGCGACATCCATGCTGGATTATGCCTTCCGCGCCCTTTCGGAGGCCTATCTGGGCCAGCGCATGCCTGATGCCCCTGCCGAGTCCGGCGAAAAACAGCATGAAGCCCCCATGCTGCCCTTCGGGCCGGAGCAGGACGGTCCATCCTCCCGCCCCCGGAACAGGAAGCTGCGCCTCGTCGGCTGAGGCGCCATGCCAGAAATGCAGGGCGGGAAATCATTGACAGTGACTGAACAGCCTGTCTAGCTAGACCTGTCCAGCACGGGCTTCCTTTCCGATGGCGCTACGCCACGAAAGGAACGGAGCGCTGCCCCGCCAGATACGGCGGGGAGTTATGGGGGAACGCGCATGATCGATCACGATACAGCCAGACGTGAGCCGTTCGATGACCGTCTCGCCCGGCTGGAGCAGAAGGTGGCTCCCCGGACCGGGAAAGCGAAGCCGTCAGCCCTCTCAGAACAGTCCTCCCTCGGCATGGCCTTCCGCATCGCCAGTGACATGATTGCCGGTATTGCTGTTGGTCTGGGCATTGGCTATGAGCTTGACCGATGGACAGGATACAGGCCTGTGTTTATAATTGTGTTCGCCATGCTTGGCATGGGAGCCGGCCTGAGGAATGTCTGGCGTGTTGTGAATGTGATGGATGTCCCCGAAAGTGGGACGCAGAAAAACGGGAGAAGCCAGCGTGGCCAGCGGATCGACGATTGACGCGCTCGGGCAGTTTGAGCTGCATCCGATTTTTGGTTCTTTTGGTGAGGCCCTGTGCCTCTCCCAAGCCCCGCTGTACATGGTCATCAGTGTGGCTGTCGTGCTGGCGTTCCTCTATCTCGGCATGAAGCCGAAGGCTGTTGTGCCCGGTCGTCTCCAGGCTGCGGCGGAGGTCAGTTACGAGTTCGTGCACGGCCTGGCTGTCGATACCATCGGTGAGAAGGGCACGGCCTTCTTTCCCTTCGTCTTTGCCCTGTTTTTCTTCATCCTGGCCGGCAACTATATCGGTCTGCTGCCATTCTCCTATACATTTACCAGCCACATCGCCGTGACCTTCGCCCTGGCGATCACGGTATTCATTCTCTGCATCCTGACCTCGCTGCGGTTCCAGGGCATTGCCTTCCTGAAACATTTCATGCCGGAGGGGGCTCCGGTGGCCCTGTGCCCCATCCTGATCCCCATCGAGATTCTTTCCTACATCTCCCGCCCCATCAGCCTGTCCATCCGTCTGTTTGCCAACATGGTGGCCGGGCATGTGCTGCTGGAAGTCTTCGCAAGTTTCACGATCATGCTTGCCGGTCTCGGAGTTGTCGGCGATGTGCTGGCTGTCACTCCGCTTGTGCTCAACATCGCACTGACGGCACTTGAGCTGCTGGTAGGGCTGCTACAGGCCTATGTCTTTGCCATCCTTACCTGCATTTACCTGCGTGAGGCTGTCGATCACTGAGTGACCGATACCTCCACGTGTTTTCCTTCGCCCTGTCTTAAAGGAACCTGAACCATGGATCTTCTTCATCCCGCCCGTGAGATTGGTGCTGGTCTTGCCGTGATTGCTCTCGCCGGTGTCGGTGCTGGTATCGGCAACATCTTTGCCGCCTTGGTGAACTCCATCGCCCGCAACCCGGCTTCCCGCCCGCATGTGTTCGGTCTGGGCATGCTTGGCTTCGCCCTGACGGAGGCCATTGCCCTCTTCGCCCTGCTGATTGCCTTCCTTATTCTCTTCGTCTGAGGGCAGGACCCATGCGCCTTACGCCTCGTTTCCTCCTGTCTGCCGCCGCCCCCCTTGCGGCCTTACCGGGCCGGGCCGTGGCGGAAGGCATGCCCCAGCTCCACTTCAAGGATCCCCTGTTGCAGGGGCAGGTGGTCTGGGGTGCCATCATTTTCATCGTCTTCTACCTGCTTCTGAGCCGTTCCGCCCTGCCTAAGGTGGCGGATGTCATCAAGGCCCGTGAAGTCCGCGTCCGGAACGATCTGGACGTTGCCCGCCGCGCCCGCAAGGATGCCGACCAGGCCCAGAAGGAACTCTGCGAGGCCCGCGAGAAAGCCATGGAAGAGGCCCGCGCCACCATCCAGGGCATCCGCGATACGGCCAAGGAGAAAATCCGGGTTCAGGCAGAAGAAACAGCAGCCCGCCTGGAAGCAGAGATCAAGAAGGCTGAAGCGCAGATTGCTCTGTCCCGCAGCAATGCGCTGGGCAGCATCAATGAGATCGCATCCAGCACTGCTACGGTTCTGACAGAGCGCCTTGTTGGTACAGCCGACCAGCAGGCCATTGCCGCTGCTGTTGAACACGCCCATGCTGCGAGGAGCTAAGCATGTTTCATGAACCCCGCTTCTGGACAGCACTTGCTTTTGTCCTGTTCTTCGTCATCTTCGGTCGCAAGATATGGGCTGTTGTCACATCCAAGCTGGATGACCGGGCTGATGAGGTCCGCAAAAATCTGGATGAGGCCACACGTCTCCGCCGTGAGGCCGAGCAGATGCTCGAAGATTCCAGACGTGACCACAAGCAGGCTCAGGAAGAGGCCCAGGCACTGATTGCCAAGTCCAATGCTGAGGCCCAGCAGCTGCGTGCCCAAGCCGAAAGTGATGCGGCAGAGATTGTTGCCCGCCACGAAAAAATGGCCCGTGAGCGTATTGAAGCTGCCGAAAAAATCGCCCTGCGCGACATCCGCCGTGAGGCGGCCGCCTTGGCCCTGGCAGCTACAAAGGACGTTCTTGGTAAAAAGCTGGCTGAAGACCCCGACCTTGCCAACAGGCTCATCAATGATGGCCTGAAAGCACTCCCGCAAGCCTTTGGTGACAAAGCTGCGTAAGACATCATGACAGCCAGTGAGATGACCAGTCCCTTGCTGGCTGTCGTGATTACCGTCCTCAATGAGGGCGAGAATATCCTTCCCGTCTGTGCAGAAATCCGCACGGCTCTTGAGAGCCTGCCACCGGCAGAGATCATCTTCGTGGATGATGGCAGTACGGACGACACCCTCCAGAAATTGCAGGAAGCCCGCAGCACTATCCTGCCCGGGTTGCGTATTCTGTCCCATCCCTCCTGTCTGGGTAAATCTACGGCCCTGCGCACGGCCATCAGGGCCGCCCGTGCCCCATGGATCGCCACAATGGATGGAGACGGACAGGACGACCCTGCCTTCATCAAAACAATGGTCGAAGCCGCATGGAACCATGGTGAAGGAGCTGTCGGCCCTCTGGTTGTTGGCGTCCGCCGCAAGCGTCAGGACAGGCTCTCCCGCAGGTTTGCCACCCGTTTCGCCAATGGTCTGCGCCAGCATCTGCTCAAGGATGACTGCCCTGATACGGGCGGGCCGCTCAAGCTCTTCCCACGCGACCTGTTCCTCTCCCTGCCCCAGTTTGAAGGGCTGCACCGTTTCATCCCCGCCTTGATGAAAAGCTACGGCGCCCCCCTCATCTGCATCGAGACACGACACAGGGCCAGGCTTCATGGCCATTCCAAATATACCAATCTGCACCGGGCTCTCGTGGGGGTGCGTGACATGCTGGGGGTTCTCTGGCTACAGAACCGCACCCGTCGGCCACCACCACTGAACGAACTGTAAGACAGCAGCCTCTCTCCCCGCCCGGCACCGGACGACCCTTCTGACGATCCGGGCATCATGCCCGTTCATCCAGTGCGAACCGGAGTTTTCATGCCTCCAAAATTCCGTCATTACGCTCTGCTTGCCGTTCTGGCGTTTCTGGCTGCCTTGCCGGGGCGCATGAGCCTGCCCCCGCTGGACAGGGATGAACCACGCTACATGCAGGCCACAGCCCAGATGCTCTCTTCCGGCAATTTCCTGGACATACGCTTCCAGGACCAACCCCGCTATCTGCAACCAGCAGGCATCTACTGGCTGGAAGCCGGAGCGGTAAAGGCCTCCGAAATCATCACACAGGATGAAACGCTACGCCATGAAAGCTGGCCCTACCGTATCCCCAGCCTTCTGGCATCAGTCTGCAGCATCCTCCTGACAGCCTGGATCGGAACCCGTCTGTTCGGATTTTCTACAGGCCTGCTGGCGGCAGGCCTGCTCATGGTGGCACCGCTATTTGCCGCAGAGAGCCGGATGGCCACCATCGACAGCACCCTGCTGCTGGATATTCTGTGCCTTCAGGCCCTGCTGCTCTGCCATTTCACCGACATGCAGAAGGGCAGAACGACACCATGCCGTTCCAGCATCCTCTACTGGAGCGCTCTCGGGGTAGGGATGATGCTGAAAGGCCCCATTGTTCTCATCCCCGCCCTGGGCACCCTGATCTCACTCTCCATCTGTCTGCGCAGTACGGCACTCATCCGACAGTTGCGGGCCGGGTGGGGCTGGCTGCTCAGCGTACTCATCGTCCTTCCCTGGTGTCTTGGCATTGCTCTGGTCAGTCATGGTGAGTTCTTCCGCCGTGCCGTAGGCCACAATCTGCTTGGCAAAATTGCCCACCCGCAGGAAACACACGGCTTCCCCCCCGGCTATTATCTCCTCCTGTTCCTGCTCGCTTTCTGGCCAGGGGCTCTGGCAGCCATACGCTCTCTCCCAGCCCTCTGGCAGCGACGTGCCAAACCAGAGACCCTGTTTCTTCTCTGCTGGATCATCCCACACTGGCTCATCTTTGAGTGTCTGGCCACCAAGCTCCCTCATTATGTCCTGCCAACCTACCCGGCCATTGCCATTCTGGTGGCTGCCAGCCTGACGGTCTGGCCCCTCGTACCGCTACGTTCTCTCTGGACGAAACTGGGGGTGTCCCTCTACGCCCTCGCCTGGGGATTGGCCGGACTCCTCTTCTGCCTGGTCGGGCCAGTCCTGCTCTACAGGATGGAAGGCCACCTCTTTGCGGATGCGCTCATACCTGCCTTGGGCAGCCTGCCACTCCTTCTGGCAGGCCTCCGGCTCATCTGGAAACAGAACTGGTCCGGCGGGGCACTCTGCGCCATGGGTGCCGCCCTGCTGACCGAAACGGGCATCTTCCTCTGCGTCATTCCCCATCTGACCAGCATCCAGCTTGCTCCCCGCATTGCCGAGAGCTTCCGGGAGCTCCGCCCCTGTCCCGACAGCGCCCTGATTTCCCCCTCCTACAGGGAACCCAGCCTTGTCTTCCTTACCGGGGGCCGGGCCAGACTGCTGCCACCATCGCAAGCAGCCCATGAACTGCATGACCACGCACGCTGCGATCTGGCTCTCCTGGACAGGAAGGATGACCCAGCCTTCCAGCAGGAACTGGCCCGCCTTGGCACGGCGAGCATTCTGTATGACCAGTTTGACGGACTGAATTACTCCAACGGTCACAGGCTTCATCTGCGGCTCTATGCCAGCAGTGAAAAACCCACCCGCTGAAAAGGAAACTCATGCCTTGACCTGATGGCCGCCCTGAAGAGAAGCGGCTCGCTTTCATTAAAAAACTGACATAGAATGAACGGACAGAATATTTTGTGGGCAGGGCCATGTTGCAGAATTTCACTTCCCCCGTGCCTGTGGCAGGGCATACCGTCTCCTCATGACACAACAGGCTGTTCCCTCCCCCACCAAAGACAGCACCCCGCCTTCATGGTCCATTGACGATACGGCCAACGGGCTGTCCCTGACCATCCGGGGGGACTGGAAGGCCCTGCAGGATGATGTGGTGCAGTTCCCGGCAACTGCTCTCACCTCCTCCCACCCAGGGAGCGGGAAGACATTGTCCATCAACCCGGACGGACTGGGCAGCTGGGATTCCTGCTTCATCATGTTCCTGTGGACCGTCAAGCAGGCCGCCTGCCAGGCCTCCCTGACATTTGATGATCACGCCCTGCCGTCTTCCGCCCAGCGCCTTCTGGCTCTTCTGCCAGAAAAAGTGGAACAACCCGCCCCCCACCAGCAGGACCGGGAAAGCTTCTTTGCCCGTGTTGGCGGAAAGACGCTGGACATCCTGCATGAGACAGCCACATCCAGCGCCCTGCTGCTGGAAGTCATGCGGGGAGCTGTCGGGACGCTGCGTGGCAAAAACTCCATGCGTCTCAAGGACCTGCTTGTGGATGTCTGGAATGCTGGCCCCTCGGCACTGCTCATCGTCAGCATTGTCAATTTTCTGATCGGGGCCATCCTGGCCTTCGTGGGGCTGCTGGAATTACGCAAATTCGCAGCTGAAATCTATGTGACCAATCTGGTGGGCATTGCCTCCGCCCGTGAAATCTCCGCCATCATGACAGCCATCATCATGGCCGGACGTACGGGCGGAGCCTATGCAGCCCGCATCTCCACCATGCAGGGCAATGAAGAGATTGACGCTCTTCAGGTGACTGGCATCTCCGTGGCGGGCTATATCCTGCTCCCCTCCATTCTCTCGCTGATCCTCATGATGCCGCTGCTGTATCTCTATGGCACGCTGGTCTCGATTTTCGGCGGTTTTGTCGTCTCCATGACCATGATGAACATTTCTCCCACCGGATACTGGCTCTCCACCTTCAACGGCGTGGAACTGAGCCAGTTTGCCTTCGGGTTCATCAAGGCACTCTTTTTTGCTGGCTTCATCGCTCTGGCTGCCTGCCGGATCGGCCTGAAAGCCGGCCGCAGTGCTGCGGATGTCGGCATTGCCGCCACACGGGCTGTCGTCATCGGGATTGTCGGGGTCATCGCTCTGGATGCCGTTTTTGCCGTCCTCGCCAACGCCGCTGGAATCTGATGATGTCTGATAGAGAAACTCTCATTTCCGTCCGTGATCTGCAACTCTCTTTCGGGCCCAAGATCATCCAGCAGAATGTGTCATTCGACCTGAAAAAAGGCTCCATCTTTGCTGTCATGGGGGGCTCCGGCTGCGGCAAAAGCACCCTGCTGAGGAGCATGATCGGTCTTCTGCGCCCCACGGCAGGGCACATCATGGTGGGTGGGGAGAATTACTGGGAGCAGGATGACGCCCACCGCACGGCCATCAACCGCCGTTATGGCGTTCTCTTCCAGAGTGGTGCGCTGTGGAGCTCCATGACCGTGGGCGAGAATGTCGCCCTGCCGCTGGAGATGTTCACGGACCTCAAGCCTGATGCCATAGACCATCTCGTCCGCCTGAAACTGGGGCTGGTGGGGATGGAGCATGCCATCGATCTCTTCCCCTACGAGATTTCCGGCGGCATGAAAAAACGGGCTGGACTGGCCCGGGCCATTGCGCTGGAGCCGGACATCCTCTTTTTTGACGAACCCTCCGCCGGGCTGGACCCGATCACCTCCGCCCGGCTGGACGACCTCATCCTCACCCTGCGTGACGGACTTGGGGCTACGATCGTCATTGTCAGCCACGAACTGCCCAGCCTTTTCACCATTGCTGATGATGGCATCTTTCTGGATGCTGTCACGCACAGGCCCATTGCCAGTGGCTCACCCCGTGCCCTGCATGACAGCTGTACCCTCCCGGAGGTGACGGCCTTCATGCACCGCTCTGCTTCCATCCCTTCCCAGACAGAACAGAAGGCCGAACAGCATGTCTGAAACCACCAACAGAAAAACCCAGATCGGCATCTTTGTCGTCCTTGGGGGCGTGCTGCTACTGTTCATCATCATGACATTCGGGCATCTCCGCCTCTTCTCCAAAACACGGGACGTTGCCGTGGTGTTCCAGAACTCCATTGCTGGCCTGTCTGTCGGGGCCCCAGTCAATTTCCGTGGTGTGAAGGTCGGATCCGTCCAGAGCATCACCCTGCATTTCGACCCACAGGACCACAAAGCCTATATCCCGGTCATCATTACTCTGGAGACCGGGCAGATGCATGTTGTCCAGGACGATGCGGGGGGCAAGCAGGTCAATTTCCAGACAATGATTGACAATGGCCTGCGCGCCGGGCTGAACCTGCAGAGCCTCGTGACGGGGCAATCCAACATCGAACTGGACTTCGACAAATCCGTTCCCGCCACGCTGCATCCCCGCATCACAAAACTGCCGGAGATTCCTGTCCGGCTCTCCACCATGGAGAAGCTGAAAAACACACTGGAGCAGATTCCCATCAAGGATATCAGCCAGCATGCTGATTCCGCCCTGCTATCCGTCACGGAGCTGAGCGAGGGCCTGCGCCAGGACCTGCCCGGCCTCATTGCCAGCCTGAAGAGAACATCCGACCAGTCGCAGGAAACCATGCAGGTTGCCACTGCCACCATCAGGGACCTGCATACCCAGCTGGATGGGTCACTGGCAAAACTGGACCGACTGTTTGATACAGGTACCAACCAGCTTGAAATGCGTGGCAAGGATATCCACAGGACACTCCTCTCCGCCACAGCCACACTGGAGGCCCTGCAGGACATTCTCTCCGCCCGTTCCGTGGACCGAGCCAATCTGGATGCTGCGCTGCGGGATATTGCCGCAACGGCTTCCTCTCTCCGTGGGTTCGCCAACGATGTGGAACGCAATCCGCAACTTCTGCTTATGGGACGCCACCCATGATGTTTCCATCACGCCGTACTGTTCTTGCCCTTCTGGGAAGCTGCACCCTGCTTGCAGGCTGTGCATCTCCCCAGCTGCACATCTATACGCTCGGCATTCCTGTCCATACCGATACGAAATCCCTCCAGGTGTCTCCGCAAACAACCATCGTGCAGATCAGCCGGATCATCATGCCGGACTATCTGGACAGCCAGGAGATCATCACCCGTCAGGGGGAGGAAATCCGCCGCAGCCCCAACTCCCGCTGGGCATCCCGCCTGTCCCTTGGCATTACGGACCTGATCACCAACGAAGTGGCTGCCTCCCAGCATGACATCTTGGTGACGGACCAGCCCCTGGCCCAGGCAGCCGACATGCAGATCATGGTTGCCATTTCCGAATTCGATGTGGATGTGAGTGGTCATGCCATACTGAACGCCCATTGGGCCATTGTTCCGCATGATCGCCACAAACCGATGGTCCGCAACATTGCGCATCTCGCTGCCAACGGGCCTGTCAGGACAGATGCCGATACGGCCGCACTAATGCGGAAACTCGTAATTCAGCTGGCGGAGCATATCTCCAGATCCATCCCAGCAACACCGTAAAGCAAGACGGCCCCCGGGACTGAAACAGTGAACCAGTCCCAGCCCTCTTCCCCGATGCCATCCCAAACTGTTTTTCAGGAAAATCGTGGTGGAGCTAAGGGGAGTCGAACCCCTGGCCTCCTCATTGCGAACGAGGCGCTCTCCCAACTGAGCTATAGCCCCACAATCTGTCGTTCAAGACACCATGCACGCCATGAACTGTCAAGTCGTGACTGCCCAGCAATTGGTCTCGCCAGCCATGCAGAAGATTGTTACATGTGTGGGTCTGCATCTCCTCACGCCATCAGGAAGGATATCCGCCTGTGCATGCTGCCATCATCTATCTCCAGGTCATCAATCTCCTCATGGTGGTGCTGGATGTTTATACATGGATCATCCTTGCCTACTGCCTTGCCTCCATGGCCATCGGTTTTGGCGTCATAAACCCTCAGACCAACCGCTTCGTGAGTAGCCTTCTTGAGATACTGGCAAGGCTTGTGGAGCCCGTTCTGCAACCCATCCGCAATATTCTACCAGACACAGGCATGATGGACTTCTCCCCCCTCATCCTGCTCCTGGCCATTCAGTATGGCATTCCCTTCATCCTGAAGAGCATTTTCAGAATCTTCTTCCTCCCACAGGGCTGAAACGAAAAAAACCCCCGCCTGAAAATCAGGTGGGGGTTTTTCCTGTCCGATGAAGAGCTGATCAGAACACGGCAAACACAGCGGCTTCCGGTGAGATGGACCGGGACGTATTGTGCCCGGCCACCGGCAGGATCACACCGACAATCCCACCAACACTCGACGTCCAGTTATATTCAATCCCGGGCCCGACATTGAAGGCACCGGACCAACCCGTCCGAGAGTTGATGTATTTCTTTGAATAAACATTGTACCCATTGACCGAACTGGATGTAGCCCAGGTATGGTACAGGTCCAGCGCAAACACCCACTTCTTGGTGATACCCAGCTCGACTGAACCACCCTCATTCCCATAGGGACCGGCATGACCACGCCCGGTGAAACCTTTCTCTGTCCCATAACTGGTGATGTTGCGCAGTTTCGTACTGGCCACCGGATGGCGGACCTGCGCCCAAAGACGCACACGCATTGCATGGTCAAAAAACGGCAGGGCAAACTGGCTGTGCACACCATAGCGAAGTGCCCAGACACCCTGGCCAACCCCCTCTGACGCATTGGAAAGGTTCTTGTAATCACCTGTCGGGGTATTCACACCAAAATAAAGCGTGATGGACGGCGTATAATGCGGTGTCAGACGGTACTGGAACTCCACCGGCAGATCATTAAACTTCAGGCCGGAATGTTTGGTATGATTCCCCCAGCTATAGCTGTATGTCGGCAGCAGATAGATGGACAGATGGTCCGTAATACCATATTTCGCCAGCGAAAACTGGGAAATGGAATGCTGCCCCCCGGCTCCCTTCCGGGTATTGAGATGCCCGTTGGAATCAAACGCACCGGCAGGCAGGCCAGCCGCTACATAAGGCTCCACAGCAATCATGCCCGGGACAGGCAGAGCTGGTGAGGGAGAATAGAGGGACCCCGTATACCACTGCTCCGGCAACGGCTTGGAGGCTGGTTTCTCCGCAATGGACACGACCGGCTTCTGGGCAGCAGCCTCATGGGAAGAAGCCGCAACAGCCGTCCCCGCAGCTGCGCTGGCCGGCTGGGTAGCTTTGCCCGTTTTCTGGGCCGAACTGTCACCTGCTCCGTTACCGTTACTGGCCGCCACAGCCGTCTCCGCAGCATGCACATCTGCACAGGCACCGAAAGTACCTGCAAAGAGACTGGACAGAAGGGCTGCGTAACGCACGGACGTCTTCATCACGATAAACCATCATCCCATTGTTGTGATGAGAAAACATTACGACAGCAAAAAGATAGTTTGCAATAGAGAAATGAAAAATTATTTATATCTGAAACATATTCCATTTGTTTTATCTATCCGGGACAGCCCCGGGGAAAACCAGACCAATGGTCTGTTTCCAGATAGTCATCAGGACGCTGTCCCTCCAACTGTCAGGCCACTCACCTTCAGCATGGGCTGCCCCACACCAACAGGCACACCCTGCCCGGCCTTGCCACATGTCCCTATGCCCGGGTCCAGCTCCATGGCGGGGCCGATCATGCTGATCTGCTCCATCACCGCTGCTCCACTGCCAATCAGCGTCGCCCCACGCACTGGTGCCGTAACCCGGCCATCTTCAATCAGATAGGCTTCCGAAGCAGCAAACACGAATTTGCCAGAGGTGATATCAACCTGCCCGCCACCAAAATTGCGGGCATACAGGCCCTTCTTCGTGGAGCGGATCATCTCCTCCTCCGAGGCCTGCCCCCCCGCCATGATGGTATTGGTCATGCGCGGCATCGGCGCATGGGCATAGGACTGACGGCGGCCATTCCCTGTTGGCGTTACTGATGTCAGGCGGGCATTCAGCCGGTCCTGCATGTATCCCTGCAATATCCCGTCTTCAATCAGCACGGTCCGGCTGGTGGGAGTTCCCTCATCATCCATGTTCAGGGAGCCACGCCGCTCCGGCAAGGTGCCGTCATCCAGAACAGTCACCCCCGGGGCAGCAATACGCTGGCCCACGCACCCGGAAAAAACGGACGTACCCTTGCGGTTGAAATCACCCTCAAGCCCGTGCCCGACAGCCTCATGCAACAGAATCCCGGGCCAGCCGGCCCCCAGCACAACCGGCATGTCCCCTGCCGGAGCCGCCACGGCCTCCAGCGTCACCAGGGCCTGCCGCAGGGCCTCTTGTGTCATGGCCTGCCAGCAGGACGGCTCCATAAGGCGGGACAGAGCATACCGCCCTCCCTGTCCGGCACGGCCACTCTCCCGCCGTCCGCCCTGTTCCACCACCACGGAAACATCGAGCCGGACCAGCGGACGGACATCCACCAGCGGCCCTGCCTGCCCCTCCTGAAGAAACGCAGGACGCATGATCCGCACGACCTGCCACTGCGTGTTGAGGGTCACATTCACCTGCACGACACGGTGGTCCAACCCTCGCCCATAGGCCTCAATCTCTCCCAGCAACGCCGCACGCTGTGAGAAATCCCCCCCCTCAAGCGGATGTGCTGCACCATAAAGAGAGGCCCGTCCATCTGCCGCCGCAGCCTCCTGCAGGCGGGAAGGGGCCTGCTGGTCCGGTCGGAGAGCCATGCGCTCTACACTGCCCAGCCCTTCGGCGGCACGCCGCAACGCCCCCATCCCCAGAAGATCCGAGTGGGCAAAGATGGTCTGGCTGCCCGTGACACCCCGCAGGCCAAACCCTGAAGAGCGGTTGAAACCAGCCGTCCGCAGCAGGCCATTTTCCAGCCCCAGCGTCTCTTCTTCCCGGTATTCCAGAAACAGCTCCCCGTCATCCATGCCAGCAAGACTGCTGGCAAGCTGACGGTTCACGTCATCAGGTGTCCATGGCAGGGTCTCATGAAAAAAAAGGGCGTCGGATATTTTTACAGGGGAAGGCGCAGACATGACCACCAGATGGATTTTCCATACGGCACAGATGCCGGGGATTATAAAAAACTGAGGCAGCACTGTCTCATAAAATGAAGTTTATGAGCAAGCACTCGACAGATGGCCAATTGTCCCCTAATCGTTTTGGTATCAGTCCAAAAATTGCGAGGCACGCAGCCATGGCGAAAAAAGCAGTTTCCTCTCCTTCCGCACAACGCCCTTCCCCTCAGAAAGCCGCCATCCAGCGCGTTTTTGAGCTGATCGAAGAGCACGGCATCGAGTTCGTTGATCTCCGCTTCACCGACACGAAGGGCAAATGGCAGCACACCACGCAGACGGTCCGCACCATTGAAGAGGACACCTTCACGGAAGGCTTCATGTTTGACGGCTCCTCCATCCAGGGGTGGAAGGCCATCAACGAGTCCGACATGGTCCTGCTGCCGGACCCGGAAACAGCCGTGGTCGACCCCTTCTCCGCCCGCCCGCAGCTCATCCTGATCTGCGACATCATCGACCCCAGAACGGGCGGCTATTACAATCGTGACCCCCGTGCGACAGCCAAACAGGCCGAAGCCTACCTGAAGAAGAGTGGCCTGGGTGATACGGCGTTCTTCGGCCCGGAAGCCGAGTTCTTCATTTTCGACAGTGTCCGCTTCGGCACGGGTGAGAATTACGGCACTTACCACCTCGACAGCATCGAAGGGCCGGAAGCTGCCCTGAAGGACTACCCGGAAGGCAACATGGGCCATCGCCCGGCCCGCAAGGGTGGGTATTTCCCTGTTCCGCCGGTGGACAGCGAACATGACCTGCGCGCCGAGATGCTGGCTACCATGGGCGAGATGGGTCTGCCGATCGAGAAGCATCACCATGAAGTGGCCCGCAGCCAGCACGAGCTGGGCACGGCCTTCGCCACACTGGTGAAGTCAGCCGACTTCATGCAGATCTACAAATACTGCGTGCACAATGTCGCCCATTCCTACGGCAAGACGGCCACCTTCATGCCGAAGCCCATCTATGGCGACAACGGCACCGGCATGCATGTACATCAGTCCGTCTGGAAGGACGGCAAGCCGCTCTTTGCTGGCAAGCGCTATGCTGACCTTTCCGATGAGGCCCTGTACTACATTGGCGGGATCATCAAACACGCCAAGGCACTGAATGCCTTCACCAATCCCTCCACCAACTCCTACAAGCGGCTGATTCCGGGGTTTGAAGCCCCTGTGCTGCTGGCTTATTCCTCCGCCAACCGCTCTGCATCCTGTCGTATCCCCTACGCTACAAGCCCGAAGGCAAAGCGTGTCGAGGTCCGCTTCCCCGACCCGACAGCCAACCCCTACCTTGCCTTCAGTGCCATGCTGATGGCTGGTCTGGACGGCATCCGCAACAAGATCCACCCGGGCGAAGCCATGGACAAGGACCTGTACGAGCTGCCGCAGGAAGAGCTGAACATGATTCCAACCGTCTGCGGCTCCCTGCGTGAAGCTCTGGAGGCCCTGAAGACCGATCATGCCTTCCTTCTGGAAGGTGATGTCTTCACCAAGGACCAGATCGAAAGCTACATCACGCTGAAGATGCAGGACGTATACCGCTTTGAGCACACACCGCATCCGGTTGAGTTTGAGATGTACTACTCCGTCTGAGCCACCCCGTTCTTCCTGCTCCTAGCCGGGGCAGGAAGGGCTGGACAGCGCACCATCGGGACAGACCGTCTGCCTTTCCATGAGGGGCAGGCGGTTTTTTTTTCATGATGGCCGCCCCATGAAAAAAGGGCCTGCCCCCTGAAGGAGCAGGCCCTTGCCTCATGCGGCTGGCAATGCCGGATCAGGCATTTTTCTTGGAAATGCCATTTTCGGCTACATCCCACAGCCAGGCAGCCCCACGCACACCAGAACTGTCACCATGACGGTTCTGCACGATCGGTGTCGTGCAAGGCGATGTAATTACATAACGGGGCAGCAGCTTGGGCACACGCTCGTAGATGCTGGGAAGATTGGACACGCCACCACCCAGCACGATCACATCAGGATCAAGGAAATTGACAGCCTGCGCACAGGCCCGGGCGAAACGGTCCATGTAGAGGTCCAACGCACGGATAGCGGCTTCATCCCCATTACGGGCCGCCTCTTCAATTCCGTTCGGGGAGCGGTTGCCTTCACCCTTCCATTCCGCAGCCAGTGCCGGGCCACAGAGATAGCGCTCCTGACAGCCCTCATTGCCACAGAAACACTTCCGCATGGGCATGTCTTCCGGCTTTGCCCACGGCAGAGGGATATGACCCCATTCACCGGCGATGTGATGATGACCGGAGAGCACCCGAGCATTGGCCACGATGCCACCGCCCATGCCTGTCCCGATGATCACGCCCAAAACGACGGAATAACCGGCACCAGCGCCATCAGCAGCTTCGGACAAAGCGAAGCAGTTGGCATCATTTTCAACACGCACGGGACGGCCAAGACTCTCCTCCACATCACGCTTGAAGGCATTGTTGTTCAGCCATGTAGCGTTGGAGTTGCGGACCAGGCCTGTCTCGGGGGACAGGGACCCGGGGATGCCGATGCCCAGAGTGGATGTCAGCTGAGTCCCCGTGATGCGATGGGCAGGCACACAGCCGATCTGGTCCTCAGCCTTCAGCACCAGGTCCCGGATGGCCTCGATGGCCTTGTCATAAACCCCGGGGTTGGGAATACGCTCGCGCAGCACTTCCTTGCCACTGCGGTCCAGAGCAAGAATTTCGATTTTCGTGCCGCCAAAATCAATTCCAAGACGATAATCAGCCATGTGATGATTCTCCCTTAATCCAGCTTACGATGCGGGATGCAGAGGCTGCTGTCGGATGACCTCCAGCTCGGCTCCATGCTCCTTGATGAAACCGGCCAGAGCGCCAAAATGCTTGCTGGCAAGGTGGGTTTCGAACCCGTCCTTGCTGGCCCAGATCTCGCTGACCATGAAACGCCCCTTCTTCTCAGCATCACGGGAAATTTCGTAACGCTGGCAGGCTTCTTCCTTCAGCGAATGACCAGCACAGACCTGCACGGCTTTCTCAAGCTGGGCGGCTTTCTCTTCAGCAATGGTGACCAGTGCCAGAATATGGATGCTCTCGCTCATTTCGACTCTCCCTGAGTTGCCCCGCCCAGCTGCCGATGGAACCACGCTGAGCAAAAAAAATGGCCGGAGGCAACACACATTCCTGTCAGTCCTCTCCCACTGTGGGAGAAGGCGGACAAGGCCTGCCTCAAGCCCTGCATGAATGCGAGCCTCACCAAAAAACAGGGCCGTGTAAAGCCCTGTTCACAAACTTTCACTCAGGTGTCTTCTGCTCAGCGGGCCGTCTGCGGGACGAAGGGCAAAGCCGTTACAGAAACCTTGTGGAGCTGCCTGTCCGCATCGGCGGCGTAAAGCACCGTACCCTCTGCTGCATGGGATGGTGTGACATACGCCATGGCAATCATGGCCCGCAGGGTCGGACTGAAACAGCCAGACGTAATGCGCCCGACCCGGTCTGTCCTTCCTTCATCCGAGAAGAGTTCCACACCGCCACCCAGCAGCACGTCCCCTTCAGGACGCAGACCAACGCGCTGGCGGTATACGCCATGTTCCATCTGCCCTTCGATCGTCCCGGCACCAGGGTACCCCCCCGCCCGTGCTCCGCCGGCCCGGCGACAGGCAGCTATGCTGCTGACCAGAGCGGCCTCCACCGGAGATGTGGTTTTGTCGATGTCCGCCCCATACAGACACAGCCCGGCTTCCATCCGCAGGCTGTTCCGTGTCTCCAGCCCGGCCGGAGCCACATCGGGATCGTCCAGCAGACGGCGGGCAAAGGCTTCAGCCTGACTGGCCTCCAGAGAAAGATCGAACCCTTCCATACCCGTATAACCGAAACGGGATACAATGAGGCTGCCACCCTCCCACTGCATGGCCAGACTGTCCCGATACCGCATCCCCATGATGGT
The DNA here is from genome assembly GCF_023337645.1 of Parasaccharibacter sp. TMW2.1890. Classification (NCBI taxonomy): domain Bacteria; kingdom Pseudomonadati; phylum Pseudomonadota; class Alphaproteobacteria; order Acetobacterales; family Acetobacteraceae; genus Parasaccharibacter; species Parasaccharibacter sp. TMW2.1890. The sequence continues at coordinate 35,648 of NZ_NWUV01000003.1, forward strand.
CGTCTGGTCCAGCACACGGGCCAGAACCTCGGCCGACAGAGGGCCCTGAAGGGACAGCATGGCCCGGTCAAATTCCCGGATCAGCCTGCAATCATTGCCAATGGCATTTTCGAGATAATCAGCATTGTCTTCCCTGTTCTGGCCATTGAGTGTCAGGATGAACTCTTCTTCCTGACGGGAAATGGCCAGATCATCCCGGATGCCGCCCTGATCAGTCGTCAACAGGCCATAACGGACCCGGTTCTTCTCAAGCCCCATGATGTCCAGAGGCATCAGGGCTTCGAGCGCCTCAGCAACAACAGCGGCATTATCCTCTTTTGCACGGATACGGACCTGCCCCAGAAAGGAGATGTCAAACAGCCCCGCCTGCTTGCGGGTATGAAGATGCTCCACCTCCATGCCGAGAGGGTAATGCTCGGGCAGGGCATAGCCTGCATAGCATCCCATCGTGGCCTTCAGCTCTTCATGCAGCGCCTGAAGGGGGCTGGACTTCAATGTTTCATCCGTCATTCTGTTTTATCCTGTAAATACAGGGGAAGTTCACCACTCTGCCAGCTTCATCCCCGTCTGACAATCCGGGCCCGGGCAAGGCTTCACCACGTTCCCCACCTGGGGGAGCTGGTCATTCCCCCGCCTTCAGGCTGGCCAGTACATCCGACTTCATGCTCACGCTCTGTGCCTGTGTCGGGAAAGAGCCTTCCTCAACCTGCCGGACATAATGGGACAAGGCTCCAACCATCTGCTCTCCGATTTCAGCAAACCGATGGGCATGACGAGGGGATTTGCCTTCGAAAAGACCCAGCACGTCATGCCAGACCTGGACCTGCCCATCACAACCCGGCCCGGCTCCGATCCCGATGGTCGGAATGGTCAGGGTTCTGGAAACCAGCTCGGCCAGCTCGGCGGGAATGACCTCCAGCACAATACCGAAAGCTCCGGCCTCCTCCAGCGCACGGGCATCATCCAGAAGTTTACGGGCGGCCTCGACCTGCTTTGCCTGCGCCCGCAGGCCGATCTGATGCTGGGACTGCGGTGTCAGACCCAGATGCCCCATGACGGGCACACCCATTTCCGTCAGCCGACGCACGACCGGGACAATCTCCCGGCCGCCTTCCAGCTTCAGGGCCTGTCCACCACCCTCCTGCATCACACGGCGGGCTGCATCCACGGCATCCTGCTCGGTAGCATAGGAAAGGAAGGGCAGGTCGACCACAATAAGGGCTTTATGGCTGCCCTGGCGGACCATCCGTGCATGATAGATCATGTCCTCCACACGCACGGGCAGGGTCGTATCCCGCCCCTGCATGACCATGCCCAGAGAATCCCCCACCAGAATGACCGGCACGCCCGCCTGCTCGGCAATCAGGGCCGAAGCGTAATCATAGACCGTGAGCATGGCGATCCGCCGACCCTCATCCTTCATGGTCTGGAAGTCTGCGATTGTAGTCCGGCGCATGGTGGGGATCCTTCTCTATGGCCTCATGAACGAGGAAGGTTCTGGGCGATATAGGGGGGCAGGCTGAAAGAGGCAACATGCACCTCTGGCGTCCAGTACTGGCAGCCTTCCGCAATGCCCTGTGCACGACGGGCCAGCTCGACCACGTCCGGACGGTGCGGCGGAGCCCCCTTCTTGGCCATGCCCAGTGTCATGAACCCACCAACATAGGTTGGCACGGCAGCCAGATAGGCCGTGACATGCGGGAAGAATTTCGCACGACGGGCCGTTGTCTCCCGCAGCTCATCTGCCTGCTGGAACGGCACGCCACACTGATTGACGATGATCCCTTCATCCGAAAGGATGCGGGCGCAGTTCTCATAGAAATCATCCGTGAAAAGCACATCACCCACGCCGATCGGGTCCGTGCTGTCCACGATGATGACATCAAAGGCTGCATCACCAGATTTCTTGACGTAATCGATCCCGTCCCCAACGATGACCTCAGCCCTCGGGTCATTCCACGCATCCTTGCCAAACATCGGCAGGTGCTGCTTGGAGAGTTCGATCACGTCACCATCAATTTCCACCATGACGGCTTTCTCGACCGTCCTGTGCTGGAGAACACGACGCAGCACACCACCATCACCGGCCCCGATGATGAGAACACGTTTTGGGTTCGGATGCATGAAGAGCGGCACATGAGCCAGCATCTCCTGATAGATGAACTCATCCCGCTCAGTGATCTGCACGATACCGTCCAGCACCAGCACACGGCCATGGCTGCTGCTCTCGAAAATGCGGATGTCCTGAAACGGGGACTTCCTGTGGGCCAGTTCTTTCACAACCCTGAAACGCTGGCCCCAATCGGGATAGAGGGCCTCGTTGAACCAGGTCCCGGAAGACGTGCCAGATGTCATGGCGGCATCCTTTCTTCAATCAACGACGCCTGCCGCCCTCCATCACGGGGAGGCCGGCACAGACGCCGCTCCTTACCCCTGCTCCCCCTCCAGCATGGACGCTGGCCAGCGAACAGGAACACTCCATGGAATCCATTGGAAATTGAGGGAAAAACCCCCTGGCCTTTCCCTATCCGGCTTACCGGCCCGTATGCCGTGTCGAGCTGACACGTCCACGCCTGAAAGCATCAATCTCCACACGTCCTGCCTGAAACAGCTCCTGCATGACAGGGACGGACATGTTGGGATCGCACACACCGCACATGAAAATGTCGACAGCGGCGAAATGACGCTCGGGCCATGTATGGATGGAAATATGGCTTTCGGCCAGTACCAGCACACCAGATACACCGCCATTGGGTGTGAAATGGTGGAAATGACCATGCAGAATGGTCGCCCCGGCTGCCTCGGCAGCACGCCTCAGAGTGGCGTCGATCTGATCGGGGTCATCCAGATTTCTGGCATTCCAGAAATCGATGAGGAGATGGTTCCCTGCGTAGGTGATCCCATCACGCTTGATGAAAAAGTCCTTACAATCAGCGATTGTATCGATTGCCTCAGTATTCTGGATATCTCTCGGAAGGTCCGATTCCATCCCCAGTCGAGCAAGTGCGTCCATAACGTACCCCTGAACCAGCAGATTGCCGCATCCTCCCCCAATGAAGGAGCGGAAGGGTTGACCTCTAGGGGAATATAACCCTCAACGCAACTCTATTCTTTCTTTCTGAACAGAAAATGCCCAAATGAAGCCACAATAAAAAATGGGGAGGAAAATCCTCCCCATTCGTAAAGACCGGTCATCGAACCTCAGTTGCGGGTCTTGTCAACCAGCTTGTTCTTGGCGATCCACGGCATCATCTCACGCAGTTTTGCGCCAACCTGCTCAATCTGATGCTGTTCATCACGGGCACGGGACGCCTTGAAGCCCACATTACCGGACTGGTTCTCCAGAATGAAGTTGCGCACGAAGGTTCCATTCTGGATGTCCTTCAGCACCTCACGCATGGCCTCCTTGGCGGCCGGGGTCACAACGCGCGGCCCGCTGACATACTCACCATACTCCGCCGTATTGGAGATGGAGTAGTTGACGTTGGAAATGCCGCCCTCATACAGCAGGTCCACGATCAGCTTCATCTCATGCAGACACTCGAAATAGGCCATCTCCGGTGCGTAGCCTGCTTCCACCAGTGTCTCAAACCCGGCCTTGATCAGCTCGATCGTACCACCACACAGCACAGCCTGCTCACCAAACAGGTCTGTTTCCACTTCCTCACGGAAGCTGGTCTCAATCACGCCAGCACGGCCGCCGCCAACAGCGGAAGCGTAAGCCAGAGCTACATCCTTGGCCTGGCCGGAAGCATCCTGATGCACGGCCACCAGGCAGGGCACACCACCGCCACGCTGGTATTCAGAACGCACAGTGTGGCCAGGGCCCTTCGGAGCGATCAGGAACACGTCCATCTCGGGGCTCGGCTCGATCAGACGGAAATGGATGGCCAGACCATGAGCAAACACCAGAGCCGTGCCGGGCTTCAGGTTCGGGGCCAGCTGTTCCTTGTACAGGGCGGCCTGGCCTTCATCCGGTGTCAGGATCATCACGACATCAGCCCAGGCTGCGGCTTCGGCCGGGGTAACGACACGGAAACCCGCTGCCTCCGCCTTGGCCTTTGCCTTGGATTCCGGGCGCAGCGCCACAACGATATCCTTCACACCGCTGTCACGCAGGTTGTTGGCATGGGCATGACCCTGGCTGCCATACCCGATGATGGCGACCTTCTTTTCACAGATCAGATTGATGTCTGCATCACGATCATAATAAACACGCATGACTTTTTTCCTTCCTCACAACGGGTGCAGGCCCCTCAATCATCCTGCCCCAGATGGGGAGACACTCCCCGGACATGAAACACTCCATCCAGCCTTCCCGCCCCGGAACAGGAGCAGGATGACCGGCAAAACTTCATTCAGACGAGGCGTTTGCCTTCTTCTGTCAGCTCGGCCCCACCGAAAACACGCCCCGGCCCCAGAAGCATCTGGTCATGGCTGGCCCCGGACGGGATCATCGGGAAGCAGCATTCTTCCTGCTCCACATGCACATCCACCAGCACCGGTCCCTCATGGGTCAGCATGGTCTCGATGGCCTCATCCAGCCCGCCCAGCGTCTCGACCCGCAGACCACAGATGCCGAACGATTCCGCCAGCTTCACGAAATCCGGCAGGGCTGCACTGTAGGACTGGGAATAACGGGAATCATGCACCAGCTCCTGCCACTGCCGCACCATGCCCATATACTGGTTGTTCAGGATGAATATCTTCACCGGCAGGCGGTACTGGGCAATGGTTCCCAGCTCCTGAATATTCATCAGGGTGGATGCCTCGCCGGCAATATCAATCACCAGCCCGTCAGGGTGGGCGATCTGTGCCCCCACGGCAGCAGGCAGACCGTAACCCATCGTGCCCAGACCACCGGATGTCAGCCAGTGATTGGGCTCATCAAACCCGAAATGCTGGGCGGCCCACATCTGATGCTGCCCCACCTCGGTGGAAACGAAGCAGTCCCGCCCGCTGGCCTTCACCTGCTCATACAGGCGGCTGATGGCATATTGCGGCTTGATGGTGGCCGTGGCGGCCCTGTCCTGCTCGAACCCGAAACCGTCAACAGCCCGCCACTGGTCGATCTCCTGCCACCAGCCGGACAGGTCCGGGGCTGCACTGTCTCCCCAGCCTTCCAGAAGAGCGTGCAGCGTGGCCTTCAGATCCCCCTTCAGAGCCACATCAACCTTGATGATCTTGCCGAATTCCCGGGGATCAATGTCCGCCTGTATCTTGAAGGAATGGGGAGAGAACCCGTCAACACGGCCCGTCACCCGGTCATCAAACCGGGCACCCAAGGCGACCAGCACGTCGCAGTCATGGGCCGCCATGTTGGCTTCCACGGCACCATGCATGCCCAGCATCCCCAGAAAATGATCACTGGAAGACGGATAGGCACCCAACCCCATCAGGGTGGATGTCACGGGGAAACCGGTCTTCTCTGCCAGCTGGCGCAGCAGCTTTGCCGCCTCCGGCCCGGCATTGATGACACCACCACCAACATAAAGCAGAGGCTTGCGGGCCTTCTTCATGGCCTCGACGGCCTGGCTGACCGCCTGAGCATCCAGAGCCGGAGCCGCCTTTTCCTCTACCACTTCCGCTGGACGGGGCGGCAGGGGTGCTTCGGACACCGTGATGTTCTTGGGCAGGTCCACCAGAACCGGACCGGGACGGCCGGAACGGGCCAGAGCGAAAGCTTCCCGAATGGTTGGGGCCAGAGCCTCGGCCTCCCGCACCTGAACACTCTTCTTGGTCGCAGGCCGGGTGATGCCCACCATGTCCGCTTCCTGAAACGCATCCTTGCCGATCAGCGGCACGGGCACCTGTCCGGCCAGACAGACCAGCGGGATGGAATCCATCTTCGCATCCATCAGGCCGGTCACGGCATTGGTCGCACCAGGGCCGGATGTCACCAGCACCACACCGACCTTGCCGGTGGAACGGGCATAGGCCTCGGCCGCATGGGTTGCCGCCTGCTCGTGCCGGACCAGAATGTGCCGGATCTTCTTCTGTTTGAAGAGAGCATCGTAAATGGGAAGGACCGCACCGCCGGGATACCCGAAAATGACATCCACGCCTTCTTCCTCAAGAACACGCAGAATGACTTCAGCACCTGTTGCCATCATGGGAGCTGTCTCGCTGGCAGGCATGGCGTCTGTCCTTTCGCCGTTTAACGCAACGCTTCTGCTCTATCGTTCCGGAGCGGGTCCGTCAATTCTGGATGATATAAAATATTCAATTTCACGCATTTTTTTACTCGAAAAGAACTCTCTTCCACTGGTTCTTTGAAATATTATTTCGCCATCTCCCTCCCGGCTCAGCCTGTGGTGCCGGAACCATGTAGCCTGCCGACGGGTATAGCGGCCAATGGCACGGGTAGCAGCCAGCCGGGCATCCTCCAGGCTGCACTGCCCCTCCAGCACCTGTCCCAGCTCCGGCACACCATGGGCACGCATGGCGGGCAGGCTGGCGGGCAGATTCTGCTCCCGCAAGGCCGCCACCTCATCCAGCGCACCAGCAGCCACCATGTCATCAAAACGCCGGACAATGGAAACCCGCAGCTCGTCCCGGGGGGGATCAAGCTGAAGTGAGATGAAACGGCAGGGTGCCGCTGGCAGTGCCCTATCCTCCTGCCATGAGGCCAGCCCTCGCCCGGTTCCTGCCAGAACCTCCCAGGCCCGGCTGATACGCTGGGAATCCTGTGGATGAAGACGGGAGGCTGTCTGCGGATCAGCCTGCATCAACTTTTCGTGCAGGGCCTCCGGGCCAATCGCCTCCAGCAGGGTCCGGGCCTCCTGCCGGGCTGCTTCTCCGGGGTCGGGGACCTCCACGAGGCCATCCGTCAGGGCACGGAGATACATGCCCGTGCCACCACAGAGGATGGGCAGCCGCCCGGCGCTACGGCAGGCGGCGATTTCTGCCAGGGCCTGCTCCCGCCACCAGGCCACACTGCCGGGTGTGGCTGCGGGCAATACCCCATAAAGACGATGGGGAATGGCTGCTTCCTCTTCCTCCCCGGGGCGGGCAGTGAGGATGCGCAGCTCCCTGTAAACCTGCATGGAATCTGCATTGATGACCGTACCACAATACAGGTCTGCCAAATGAAAGGCCAAAGCCGACTTGCCCGAACAGGTCGGTCCCGCCACAATGAGGGCGTTTTCAGAAGAGTTCATACACCTATCCTGCCATATCTTCTGATCTTTTAGCGAGAGATGTCATGTCCCTTCCCTGTGTTCTGACTCTTGTTGCCAATCGCCGCCATGGGACCCTTCCCAAAGAGGCGATCGACATTGCCCGCAATCTTGTCAAAGGTGAGCCGCCGGTCGTTCTGTCCGAAGGCGAGGCCGTTGACATTTTCTGCCCGACACCCGGGCCCGGCGATGCCACGCCTGCAACAATCCGTGCCGCCCTGGCTCCCTACAAGGTTGATGCCATTCTCACCAAGACCCGTGGCCGCCGCAAAGCCGTGCTGGTGTCCGACATGGACAGCACCATCTTCGATGGCGAAACGCTGGATGATCTGGCCAAGGCAACAGGCACGGGCGACTATGTAGCCGAAATCACCAAGCGTGCCATGAATGGCGAGATGGAGTTTGATGAATCCCTCCGCAAGCGCACCATCGGCCTGAAGGGCCATCCTGAATCCCTGCTGAAGGATGTTCTGGAACATCTGCCTTTCACTGATGGTATCAGGGAGCTGGTGCAGACCATGAAGGCCAATGGCGCACGCACGGCCCTCATCTCCGGTGGGTTCGACTGGTTCACCGAGCGGGCTGCCAGGAAGCTCGGCTTTGATGAACATTACGGCAACCAGCTTGAGATCAGGGACGGCATCATCACCGGCCAGCTGATCGGCAAAATCCTCGGCCCGGATGCCAAGAAAGAACATCTGGAGACCATCTGTGCCGAGCGGGGCGTCAAGCTCTCTGCCAGCCTGACAACAGGTGATGGTGCCAACGACATCCCCATGCTCAAGGCAGCAGGTCTTGGCATTGCCTATCACGCCAAGCCGAATGTCCGGCAGGTGATTGAACAGCAGGTCAACTTTACCGGGATGCGGACGCACCTCTTTGCGCAGGGCTACACGGCTGCCGATATCGTGACCGACTGACATATCCTCCCATTGTCCCCGTGTCTTCGGCCTCGGGCCAATGACACGGGCATGGCCTGCCGCCCTCAAAAGCGGCGGGCTTTTTTTGTCCCCTGTTTTTTGGCCCGGATATGCCCACCAAGACGCTCCAGCGTTTCTTTCAAGCCGGCATCCTCGATACCATTTACGGAAACTGGCGCCGCATCCTTCCATTTCTTCTGGGGCCTGTGGGACGGTTTACGCTGGACAGGCCGATCCTGTAACAGCTTGATCTGTTTCAGCGCTTCATCTCCATAAAGACCACAGGCTGTATTGATGTTGGCCAGAAGACGGGGCGCTGCGTACTGCATCTCCACCGCTGCCGGACCACAGCAGCGTATGGTCAACACGCCGGGCCGCAGGCGGCAGGGTTCGCTCACCTCCGCCAGCGCTGGACCGACCAGCGTCTCCCACTCCATGAGCAGACGCACGAACAGCGGTGATTTCTTGCGGAAAATGGGTTTTGTCAGGGGGGGCAGCAGGGCCCCGATCATCCGGCCCTTGCCTCGACGGTAATCGCTCCAGCCCTTGCCATCCGCTTTCCGGTCCTGCCCCGATGCTGATGAACGGGCAGTTTTTTTCATTCCTGTTTCATCTGCCATCCGACCCATCCCAATATGCTGCGTACGGACTCTCCATACCATCATCACGGGAGCAGACGGAAACGTTTCAGCAAGGCCAGCCCTTGCCCCGATGCTGTTTCTTCGTCATAGACACCGGCGTGACACCTGATGCTTCCCTCCTTCTCCATTGGTATGACCATCATCGCCGTACCCTGCCCTGGCGTGCCGCACCTGGCCAGCAGGCAGACCCGTACCATGTCTGGCTGAGCGAGATCATGCTCCAGCAGACAGTCGTGCAGACGGTCATTCCCTATTACCAGCGGTTTCTGGCCCGCTTTCCGACAGTTGATGCTCTGGCGGAAGCGCCGCAGGAAGAGGTGCTCCAGCTCTGGGCCGGGCTGGGCTATTACGCACGGGCACGAAATCTTCATGCCTGTGCTCAGGCCGTTCATAAGCTGGGAGCCTTTCCCCGTACGGTCGAAGGATTGCAGACACTCCCCGGAATCGGGGCCTATACATCCCGGGCCATTGCCGCCATTGCCTTCAATATTCCGACCGTTCCGGTTGATGGCAATGTGGAGCGCATCACGGCCCGCCTCAATGCCGTGGAAGACCCGCTGCCCGCTGCCCGCCCCCTGCTGGCCCGTCTTGCCAGCCATCTGAATGACGATCCGGCAGCACAGGCCCGCCCTTCCGATTTTGCTCAGGCCCTGTTCGACCTTGGGGCGAGCCTCTGCTCGCCCCGCTCACCCTCCTGTCTGACGTGCCCATGGCGGGACGATTGCCTCGCCCGAGCCCGCAACATGGCTGAAGCTCTCCCTGCCCGACAGAAGAAGAAAGCCCGCCCGACCCGTCATGCCATTCTTTTCCGTGTCATCGATCCGGAAGGCCGTGTCCTGCTCCGCTCACGACCGCCGGAAGGTCTGCTGGGAGGAACGGACGACCTTCCCGGCACACCATGGTCCGAAAGCCAAAGCACGCCTTCGCCTGCCCGGCTGGCCGAAACGGCCTTTACCCGCTACGCCCCCTTGCAGGCACAGTGGGAAGATTGTGGAGAGGTCAAACACATCTTCAGCCATTTTACGCTGCTTGTCCGCATCTATGGCTGCACGATACCAGCACAGAGCAATTATCCGATTCCTCCGAAGCATGGCCGGTTCCGCTTCCTGAAGGAGGCAGTTCTCTCCAGCGTGATGAAGAAATGCCTGCTGGTTGGCGACCGGCACAGGCCTGTCCCGGGCTGATCATGTTTCACATGAAACACTGAAAACAGACATGGGGGCCGCAACCCGGCCCCCATGTCCGTCTCTTCTGTGCGTGAATAAAGACTTTCGGAAAAACTCAGGCCAGCTTCCTGACCAGTCCGGCCACATGCCTGCCAAGGAAACGGGCCCCCTCCAGGTCTGTCTCGCTCGGCTGGCGGGAGCCGTCACCATTGGCAATGGTTGTGGCCCCATAAGGAGCGCCACCTACGATCTCGTCATTACGCATCTGCCCCTGGAAACTGTAGGGCAGACCGCTGATGACCATGCCATGATGCAGCAGGTTGGACATCAGGGAATAGAGTGTCGTTTCCTGCCCACCATGCTGGGTTGCCGTGGAGGTGAAGACAGCCCCCACCTTGCCGATCAGCTCCCCTTTGGCCCAGAGACCACCGGTCTGATCCCAGAAATTGGCCATCTGTGCCGGCAGACGCCCGAAACGGGTCGGAGCCCCGATGATGATACCATCATACTCGACCAGCTCAGCCGGCGTTGCAACAGGTGCGTCCTGTTCCAGCTTGAAGTGATGCGCTCTGGCAGCCTCCTCCGGCACCAGCTCTGGCACACGCTTCACAACGGCCTCTACGCCCGTTGCACGTACACCTTCGGCAATGCTGTGGGCCATGGTCTCCACGTGACCGTAAGATGAATAATAAAGCACGAGCACTTTTGACATGACGATACATCCTTGATCTGTCGGTCTTTCCCGCTACCGGGAACACTGAAACCTTCACAAGAGGTAACGCCACCTTTCCAGACTGGATATAGAAAATCGGGAAAGGATGCTTTTCGGATTTCATCAGTCCGCTTTCAGTCGGACAGCCGCCATGGCGGTGTGCTGAACTGGCGGATGAGATGCTCCATGAGCAGGCTCACCCTCTGAGGCCGCAGCTTTGTGGCGGATGTGACGAGATAAAGGGCAATGTCGTCCGCCCTCCAGCCCGGCATCATTTCCTGCAACCGGCCCTCCTGCATGGCTTCACTCACCATGAAATCCGGCATCAGTCCGAAGCCAAGCCCGGCCTCCAGCGCTGGCAGGAATCCTTCCGCATTGTCGGACTGGAGTCGTGCCGTCTGGGACAATGTATGGACTGCCCCTGTCGCTTTTTCCATCAGCCGGATGGCCCCGCATGATGACCCGTTGACATAGACAAAGCTCTTCCTCCCCTCCAGTTCCCGCGGATGGGCAGGCTCACCCTGCTGGGCCAGATAGTCCGGGGAGGCCACAAGCAGGCGTCGTACCGTACATACCCTGCGGGCCCTGAGCGCCGAATCCTCCAGAGCCGCAATGCGGATCGCCACATCATAACCTTCTGAAACGAGATCCACGAAACTGTCCGTAAACGTGATGGCAATATCAATCTCCGGGTAGGCCCTCAGGAAAGATGGCAGAGCTGCGGAAACATACCGAAGCCCGAAGGTAGTTGGAGCCGTCATCCGGATCAGACCGGAAGGACGGATACGGCCACCCCGCACCTCATTCTCTGCCGCTTCCGCCTCCATGAACATGCGATTGGCCCGCTCCAGCGCAAGCTGCCCTGTCTGTGTAAGGGACATATGCCGGGAATTGCGGCTGAACAGGGCGACACCAAGAGACTGCTCCAACCGACTGATCGCTTTTGAGACAGTGGGGGGTGAAAGATGAAGTTCCCTGGCAGCCTGCGAGAAAGACCCATGCTCGGCCACCCTGGAAAAAATGGCCCACGCCTCGAAATCCGGCAATTTCATAATTCCGTCCCCTCCTGCCAGCCTCTGGCTGCTGACAGGTCATGATGCAAAATATGGAAAGAATGTCTTTCTTTCATGCCTGTGTGATCCGCTCTCTTCACGCCTTACATGGTGGGTGAGCTGAACCAGCAAGGAATGACACCATGATTGATATTCGCCCCTTTGACCAGCTCGGCCATGCCTCACATGGGTGGCTGGATGCCCGGCACCATTTCTCTTTCGCCCATTATCTGGATCATGACCGCATGGGCTGGGGGCGCCTGCGTGTCTGGAATGATGATACCATCGCCCCCGGCACCGGGTTTGACACCCATCCCCACCGGGACATGGAGATCATCACCTATGTCCGCCAGGGCGCCATCACGCACCGGGACAGTCTCGGCAACACGGGGCGGACCGAGGCTGGAGATGTGCAGGTCATGTCCGCTGGAACGGGCATTTTCCACAGCGAATACAATAATGAACCCATCCCCACACAGATATTCCAGATATGGATCATCCCGACAGACAAAGGGCACGGACCATCCTGGGCGACACGGCGTTTCCCCAAAGGAGAGCAGACAGGCCAGTTCACCGTTCTGGCGTCTGGTCATGCCGATGACAAAGATGCCCTGCCCATCCATACTGATGCCCGTGTTCTGGGGCTTTCCCTCCAGAAAGGACAGCAGGCCAGTTACGCCTTCATACCTGGCCGACTGGGTTATCTTGTTCCTGCAAAAGGCACCCTGCTGCTGAATGGGCAGACCATCACGGCACGCAGTGGAGCGGCCATTGCAGGGGAAGACACCATCACGCTTGAAGCGCTGGAAGATTCGGAAATCATTCTGGTAGATACGACATCATGATCTGACAGCTCCCTGCCCGGAAAGAAGGATGTTCCATCTGGCATGTTTCCCGTGAAACATATAAGCCTGTAGGGAATCCGGGCAGGGAGCCACATTGCATGAACACTGATCACACGGACCAGACCACCTCTCCGCCCCTGTGGCTGCTGGATGCAACAGGGCAGATGCTAGGCCATGATACCCTCAATGACAGGATCATCCGGCAGCTTTTTGATACCCGGGCCGTGCCAGGATTGAGCCTCCATCTACAGTCCCCCCTGACACGGCGCAATTATGCTTCCTCCCCCATCCGGGCCCGTTTCAGGAAACAGGCGTCCCTGCCCTTTCCCCTGCCGGAAATTGACGTTTTCTCCACATTGCAGGACAGCATCGCCCTGCGTTGCGTAGACGGCAACCAGGGGTGGATCAGCATTGGCACCGATCTCCATGAGATTCATTTCGATGCACCGAAAATGACCCCACTGGGGTATTTCCTGCCTCTGACAGGTGAGGCCCTGCTCGGACTTGCCATGCTCTTTGACCGGGGCCTGGCCAGCGTCCGGACAGCTGATGGCACGATGATCGGCCCAGCCTCCTTCCTTTCGGAAAAACCTCACGGGCTGGCACTCGGCCCCATCACGACATGTCTGGCTGACCATCTGGAGACGCTCATCCAGCTTGGCAGGCTTCCGCCAGGGCAGGAACTCTCCCATTCCTTCGGGCAGGACCATCTCACCTTCCGCCGGGCAGACTGATCCGACATGAAAAAAGGCTCTCCGGCATGATATCCGGAGAGCCTTTTAACTGTTCCCCTTCCGGTCATACCGGAAGAGGAAGCGAAAAGCGGTTTCAGCCCTTCAGTGCCTTGCGGACACCTTCAGCATAGGCCGGGTCAACCTTTTCGAAGAGACCCAGCTGACGCTCGACGATGTTCTGCGGCACGCCAGCCATGGCACCGGCAATGTTGTTGTACAGGCGCTGTTTCTGGGCATCATCGAAGAGATGATACAGAGCACGCGGCTGTGCAAAGTCATCACCATCGCTACGGTGATCGTAGTAGGTGGCGTCCCCGCTCACGCGCAGCGGCGGCTCCATCGCAGCCTTGTCTTCAACCGGACCACCGAAGGAGTTCGGCTCGTAGAAGTCGCCATCGCCACGCTTCGGCTCATCAAAGCGCATGGCACCATCAAGATGATAGTTCTTCACCTTGAACTTCGGACGGTTGATCGGCAGGGACTCGTAATGTGTGCCGACACGGTAGCGGTGAGCATCCGCATAGGCGAAGATACGGCCCTGAAGCATCTTGTCCGGAGAGAAACCGATGCCCGGCACGATGTTGGACGGGGAGAAGGAAGCCTGCTCAACCTCGGAGAAATAATCATCCGGGTTGCGGTTCAGCTCCAGCTCACCGACTTCGATCAGCGGATAGTCCTTGTGAGACCAGACCTTGGTCACGTCAAACGGGTTGAAGTTGACGCGCTCGGCCTCTTCCTCTTCCATCACCTGGATGTAGAACGTCCATTTGGGGAAGTTCCCCTTCTCGATGTTCTCGTACAGGTCTTCCTGGGTGGACTCACGGGTTTTGGCCACGACCTCAGCAGCTTCCTCGGTCGTATAGAACTCATGGCCCTGCTGGGTCTTGAAGTGGAACTTCACCCAGAAGCGCTCACCCTTGGCATTCCACAGTGAATAGGTGTGGCTGCCATACCCGTTCATGTTGCGGATGCCCTTGGGGATGCCACGATCGGACATCAGGATCGTCACCTGATGCAGGCTCTCCGGGCTGAGGGACCAGAAGTCCCAGGCTGCCGTTGCGGAACGCAGGTTTGTGCGGGGATGACGCTTCTGCGTATGGATGAAGTCCGGGAACTTGATGGGATCACGGATGAAGAAGACCGGGGTGTTGTTGCCCACCAGGTCCCAGTTGCCGTCATCCGTGTAGAACTTCAGGGCCCAGCCACGCACGTCACGCTCGGCATCGGCAGCACCACGCTCACCGGCCACGGTGGATGCACGCAGGAACATGTCCGTCTTCTTGCCGACCTCGGAGAAGATGGATGCGCAGCTGTACTTCGTGATGTCCTTGGTGATGGTCAGCGTTCCATGAGCACCAACGCCCTTGGCGTGCACGGTACGCTCCGGGATGCGCTCACGGTTCTGATGAGCGAGCTTCTCTATCAGCTGATAGTTTTCCAGCAGAAGCGGTCCGCGAGGACCGGCAGACTTGCTGTCCTGGTTGCTGACCCAAGGGGCACCAGCGGTCGTGCGAATGATATTCTTATCAGACATTCAAGGACTCCTACCTTTTATCTGACCATGGAAAATAGGTAACATCCGGAGGAAAAGGAAAATGATTGATCCTGTTTCACTAATAAACAGTCCTGATCCAGTCCGATATCAACCCTCGATTAGGGAAAGTAGGCAGGTTTTCGGACAGTGTCCATCCCCTCTTTCTTCAAAAAGAATGTGAAGTTCTATTTGATCAATGTCATTGAACAGAGACATCACCTCAGTTTATGAGAATGATATGCAATAACGTATTCCTGTTTATTTCAGTCATCAGCAGGACCAGTCAGCTTCCTCAGAACAGTCGGGCCATTTTCATGAAAATGAAGGTCACGGCCATGGCAGCCACACACAGCCCACCAGCAAAAATGGTCCCCAACCCACCAGAGGCCAGAAACATGCCCCCCGTATTCATGCCGAAGAACCCCGTGACCAGCGTGGCCGGCAGCATGAGGGTCGTCACGATGGACACGATGCACAGACGGCGGTTTGTTTCTTCCGCCTGGCTGGAAGCCAGCTCATCCTGTAGGGAACGGGCCCGATCCTGCAAGGCAATGAGATCATCAAGGGCTGCGTGAATCTGCCGTTCAGCCCGGTCCCGCAGGTCATCCTCGGCCCATTCCGGCAGCTCGAGGTCTTCATCCCGCAGGACACGGTCGATCGGCATGACAACACGCCGCAGCTCTGTCGAGCGGCGCCTCACCTTACCCACGATACCACCAAGATGCCCAAGATCGGACCCGTGGACAATGGCCAGCAGAACATCTTCCGCCCTGTCCAGCTCGTCATCAAGCTGGGCCAGCTGGCGGCGGACCGTTCCGGTAAAATCCCGCAGGACACGGTCTATCACCCCAGCCGGATTGCGGGGTACCCCCTGTGTCTGGAGAGACCGGTAGGCCGACCCCAGTACGGGAATGGGCGTGCGCCGTGTCGTGATCAGGATATTCTGCCGCATGGCAAAGCGCCAGGCACAAATCTCCCGGTCTTCCTCCGCCAGGGCATCGTCAAAGGCGGGCAGGGCCCCCCAGACCGTATCATCGGCAGCTTCAAGGGCAATGCCGTAATCCGTTTCCGCCAGCATGGTCCCCACATCTTCCGGCATCCCCGGCAGCCGCCCCACATGGGTACGGGCAGAACTGTGAACCGTATCGAAATGCAGCCAGCACCAGCCATTCTCTCCGGACGCCGCCTCATAGCCTTCTTCCCCGGGAGACTGGAGGATACGCTGCACGTCCTCGGCATCCAGCGGCATGATCCCCTGCCCCGGCACGGCACGGACAGCCCAGACAAGCCCCTTGATCCGGGCCATGGGGTGGGCCTCCTTCAGGGACGGGTCAAGCACTGTAAAAGGAAAATTCGGAACAGTATTGTCGGGCACAGCCACCCCCCATTACAGTTTTCCTGCCCGGACTGAAGGCGGCAGGACATCCCTTTGCACCGGGAAGAGCCAAGGCTCCAGACACATGAATACCGCCCGTTCTCTGACACGTTGCCCGATGGGACGCAATATGGATGACACCATTTTGTAACGGAAAACTGTTGGTCCGTTCTTCTTTCCAGCCTTACGGCAAGGCTCTATAGTTTCCCGGTGCAGGAACCGCATGGAGGCCTCGCCTGCCTGCTGTTCCATCCATGATCATCAACTGCCAAAAACCAAGGAAACACATATGGCTACGCAGGACTACAAGGTTCGTGACATGTCCCTGGCCGACTGGGGCCGCAAGGAAATCTCCATTGCCGAGGGCGAAATGCCGGGCCTGATGGCCCTCCGCGAGGAATATGGCGCCAGCCAGCCGCTGAAGGGCGCCCGGATTGCCGGCTGCCTGCACATGACCATCCAGACCGCCGTGCTGATCGAGACGCTGATCGCCCTCGGTGCCACAGTCCGCTGGTCCTCCTGCAACGTATTCTCCACCCAGGACCAGGCAGCTGCCGCCATTGCCGCCGCCAACATTCCCGTTTTCGCCTGGAAGGGCATGAACGAGGAAGAATTCATCTGGTGCATCGAGCAGACCATCAAGGGGCCGGATGGCTGGACCCCCAACATGATCCTTGATGATGGTGGTGACCTGACAACCCTCATGCATGAGAAATACCCCGAGCTCCTCAAGGAGGTCCGTGGCATTTCCGAGGAAACCACGACGGGCGTGCATCGCCTCTGGGACATGGAGCGCAAGGGGCTGCTCAAGGTTCCTGCCATCAATGTCAATGACAGCGTGACCAAGTCCAAGTTCGACAACCTCTATGGCTGCCGTGAGAGCCTCGTGGATGCCATCCGCCGTGGCACCGATGTCATGATGGCCGGCAAGGTGGCTGTTGTGGCCGGTTATGGTGACGTGGGCAAAGGCTCTGCCGCTTCCCTCCGCAGCGCAGGCTGCCGCGTGCTGGTGACGGAAGTTGACCCGATCTGCGCCCTTCAGGCTGCCATGGAAGGTTATGAGGTCGTCACGATGGAAAATGCCGCTCCCCGTGGCGACATCTTCGTGACCTGTACCGGCAACGAGGACATCATCACCATCGAACATATGCGTGAGATGAAGGACCGGGCCATTGTCTGCAATATCGGGCATTTTGACAGCGAGATTCAGGTCTCCGCCCTGCGCAACCACAAATGGACCAACATCAAGCCGCAGGTTGATGAGATCGAGCTGGCCCCGAACCGCCGCCTCATCCTTCTCTCCGAAGGCCGTCTGGTCAATCTGGGCAACGCCACAGGCCATCCGTCCTTCGTGATGTCCGCCTCCTTCACCAACCAGACGCTGGCACAGATCGAACTCTGGAATGCAAAACCGGGCCAGTATGAGGCAGGAAAAGTTTATACTCTGCCAAAAATCCTTGATGAAAAGGTTGCCGCTCTCCATCTTGCAAAGGTGGGCGCCACGCTCTCCAGAATGACACAGGCTCAGGCGGATTATATCGGGGTGTCCCCCAACGGGCCGTTCAAGCACGACCTGTACCGTTACTGATCCTTTCTGTCACTGTTCCCTGCCATCATTTCCGATGGCAGGGTCATAACCGACCAGTCATTCCTGCTTTCAGGGAAGGAACATATCATGGGTCTTTTCAACGACATCGTTTCCAAGGTTTCCAGCTTCGCCACGAGCCTGTTCGGCTCTTCTGCCAAGGCGGCGGATACGGCACAGCCAGCTGCCGGTGCTGCGGCTCCGTCCATCGCACAGGTGGATGTGGATGCCGTTCTGAAGGAACTGGCCGCCAAGGCTGGCCAGCCTCTGAACTACAAGGAATCCATCGTCGATCTGCTCAAGCTCCTGGGCCTCGACAGCTCCCTGCAGGCCCGTCAGAGCCTTGCTGACGATCTGCACTATACCGGGGACAAGAACGACACGGCCACGATGAATGTCTGGCTCATCAAGCAGGTCTATACCGAGCTTGCCAACAATGGCGGCAAGATCCCTGCTGGCTGGGGCCACTGAGTCCATATCTGGTCGGTATCCCTGTAACTGACCAGATGAAAAACCCCTCCGTCCAAATCATGGGCGGAGGGGTTTTTTCGTACCTGATACCTGTCAGATATCCAGCAGCAGACGACGGGGGTCCTCGATCAGCTCCTTGAGCCTCACAAGAAAACTGACCGCTTCCCGTCCATCCACCAGACGATGATCATAGGACAGGGCCACATACATCATGGGCCGGATGACAACCTGCCCATCCCGGGCCACGGGCCGGTCCTGGATGGCGTGCATCCCCAGCACACCGGACTGCGGTGCATTGAGAATGGGCGTGGACAGCAGGGACCCGAAAATCCCGCCATTGGTGATGGTAAAGCTGCCACCTTCCAGTTCTTTCAGGGCAAGGCCACCCTTACGAGCCCGTTTGCCATAATCGGCAATGCGGCGCTCCAGCTCGGCAAAACCAAGTGTCTCGGCCTTCCGCAGCACGGGCACGACCAGTCCCCGTTCCGTCCCCACGGCAATGCCCAGATTGACATGATCCTGATAAACAATCTCATGTCCTTCAATCCGGGCATTCAGCACCGGAAAATCCTTCAGGGCCCCTACGACAGCACGGGCAAAAAACGACATGAAACCCAGACGGGCCCCCTCATGCTTCTTCTCGAACAGCTCCCGATACTGGCTCCGCAGCGCCTTGACGGCACTCATGTCAATTTCATTGAACGTTGTCAGAATGGCGGCACTGTTCTGGGCTGCCTTGAGATTCCGGGCAATGGTCTGACGCAGGCGGCTCATCGGCACACGCCGCTCCCCCGTTCCCCTGTCTTCGGGAAGGGAGGCCACCGGTTCAGCCACAGCAGGAGCCGGATGAGTGACAGCTCCTCCCGTCACCACGGGCTGCTCTCCCTCTGCTGAAGCAGCTGGACCATGGTCCGTCACATCCTGCACCACGTCCTGGCTGTCCTGCTGCCTGCTTTCCTCAACCGCAGGGGCTGCTGCCTGATCATCCACGAATGCAATGACCTGCCCGACCTCAACATCCGTTCCTTCCGGCAGATCATGGCTCAGTGCCCCGGCTGCCGGAGCCGGCACATCCAGCGTGACCTTGTCCGTTTCCAGCTCAAGAACCGTCTCACCAGCCTTCACGTAATCGCCAGACTGTCTGAGCCAACGCATCACGGTTGCCTGTTTCAGGCTTTCACCAAGCACAGGGACTTTAATCTCAACCGTCATCGTGACTCCTGTCCTTCCAGAACTTGAAACATGGTCCCGGCCTCCCACCTCCCGGAAGAGACCCGGCCTCTCATTAGCCTTATATCTCCCTATGAGGCTATAGGGTAAAGCCTTCTCTTTGTCTTTTCACTTTTCCAGCAGGAAACCTTTCATGACCAGAACCCTGCCCGCTTTTCTTCAGTCAGACCACATATCCTCTCGGACACGCACTGCCCTGCTCGAAAGAATGGAACAGGAACAGGGCCAGAGGAAACATCTTTCCCCAGAGGCTTTTCAGCTTCTTGAGCTGGTCTGTGATGACATTCTGCCACAGGCACCACTTCTGGGTGAGCTGCATCTCAATCTGGCAGTCATGATCGATCAGGCTCTCGCCGGGCCTGGAGATGGATGGCGTTTTGCCGATCTGCCGACAGATATGGCCGCCTGGGAAGATGGTCTTGCCTCTCTGGAACTGTATGCCCGGGGCCTTTTTGGACAGGATTATGCCTCTCTTGACACGGATCAGCGTGGTACGCTGCTGGACAGGGCTTTTGATGGCTCCCTGCCGGTCAATGCTCAGGCGCCTTTTTCAGCCTCACAGATGAAGTTGTGGAGTGGTGATCTCCGCAACCAGATCGTTGCAGCGTTTCTGGCGCATCCGATTGCACAGGAACGGCTTGGAATTTCCTCCAGCCTGACTGGTGGAGACAAGGAAATTCAAGGGTTTTCGGCTGAATCACTGACCAAAAAAGAGGCTTTTGAGCCGGAAAATGAGCGCCGTTTTTCAAAAATGGCATGAAGGAGAATTTCAGGGCTTTTCCGCCTCTGGAAGAAACAGGAAAAAGGGATCGTAGGGACATGAACCAAGGTCTTTCTTCATGGCGGCAAGCCAGTCTGGAGCTGGAATGGAAGAAAGGACAGCCAGACAACACAACATATGAATTTACAAATCTTAGATTTAGATGTTGTTGAAAGACCTTGTGGAAACCGGGGTACCCGGCTTTCGAAAAATGTACCCCAGCTTACTCACAGTGTGTACAACCTCTGAAGGCAAGTTAGAGCAAGGGGTGCAGAACGTTATCCCTCTTTTTCCACAATGAGGCTGTGTACAATCCCCGTTTCATAAGGGGGTACAGTACCGTCCCCGGTACTCGGTACCTCTCCCGCTTCGGGCCGTACTGTCCCCATGTACCCCAGTACGAACATCTTTGATCCATAAGTGATGGAAACAGTTGCATGATGCAGAAAACGCATAATGATTTTTCACAGGAAACTGCCGATGTTGTCGTCATCGGGACGGGCGCGGGCGGCGCACCGCTCATTGCGCGACTTGCCATGGCAGGGCGGAAGGTCGTGGCGCTGGAAGCCGGCCCTTCTTTCAAGGCCAGGTCCCACACGCCGGATGAGCCGACAGCACAGGAACTGTACTGGCTGCATGAGCGTCTATCTGGTGGGGGAACACCGCAGGCCTTTGGGGGTAATAACAGTGGAACAGGGATTGGGGGGTCCCTGCTTCATTACGGGGCTTTCCTGCCGCGCATGGATCCCCGGGATTACCGCCTGTACAGTGAGAGCGGGAAAGGGGTGGACTGGCCTTTCGGGGCCGAAGAGCTTCAGCCTTACGTGGAAGAGGTAGAGCGCTTCATAGGTGTGAGTGGCCCAGCGTCTTATCCCTGGGATGAGAGCCGCCATTATGCCTATCCGCCCGCAGCACCCAACAATGCCGCCCTGAAGATGCGTCAGGCCTGTGACAATGTAGGGCTGCGTCATGCAGATGGTCCTCTGGCTGTCATCACGAAAGCTCATGACCAGCCTCATTTTGGCCGACGGGAAGCCTGCGTGAATTGCGGTGCCTGTCATCAGGGTTGCCGGAACGGGGCGAAATCGGGCGTGGACAACACCTATCTGCCACTGGCCTGTGCCCATGGGGCTGAACTGCGTCCTGGCTGCATGGCGACGGGGTTTGAGCGGGACAGCCAGGGGCGGATCACGGCGGTCATCTATGTCCGTGACGGACGGGAGGAACGGCAGAAATGCCGGGCTGTTGTCCTGTCTGCCGGAGCGGTGGAAACGGCCCGCCTGCTGCTGAACAACGGTCTGGCGAACAGTTCCGGGCAGGTGGGACGCAATTACATGACGCATGTATCCACGCAGGTCTGGGGTGTGTTTGATGAAGAAACCCGGCCCAACAAGGGTTACCCATCCCTGACCATTTCCGAAGACATGCTGAGGCCAAAGGATGCCGACTTTGCGGGAGGGTATCTGCTCCAGTCCCTGGGCATGATGCCGCTCACATGGGCTGCCAATCTGGTCCGGGCGGATGGGCGCCGTGGTGAGGCCCTCAGCCGCACGCTGGCAGCCTACAATTACAGTGCGGGTATCGGGATGCACGGGGAAAGCCTGCCACGGGATGAAAACCGTGTGACCCTGTCTGATGAAAAAGACGCTTTCGGTCTGCCCAAACCACGGATCGACCATACATACGGCCCCAATGAGGACGCCATGCATCGCCATGCATCCCGCCTGATGGTGAAGATGTGGGAGTCCATCGGGGCGAAGGACATCCGTGTCATCAGCCGGGCCGCACACATGATCGGCACCTGCCGGATGGGAACCGATGCAGGAGCGGCCGTGGTCAATCCATATGGGCGCAGTTTCGACATCGACAATCTGTGGATCAGCGACCACTCCACCTTCCCGAGTTCCGGTGCGGCCAATCCGGCCCTGACAATCATGGCCCTTGCCCTGCGTACGGCGGATGCCATGCTGAAAGTGGTCTGAAAGGCTGGCCCTGCCCCGCAAGGAGGGCCCGCTTGACAGTGCGGCCCTCTTTCACCTAGGAAGAAAGCCGACCTGATGGTGGCGGCGTCCTGCTTTGCCTTCCGGGTCATCTCCTTCGCACCGGAAGGCAGTTTTGCCAGTTCCCTGTGGGGCGGCAGCCCTGACTGTCCCTGAGGTCCGGCATGCCCCGTGGCGCATGGTCCTGCCGTGCGGGTACCCGGCCTGTATTCTGGTTTTTCGTCTATTCCGATTAGTTACCCCACCGGGGCATATCAAGGCGCATCATTTCATGCATCTCGCCGAACTGAAGAAGAAATCCCCTGCTGATCTGCTGGCTTTTGCTGAAGAGCTGGAGGTCGAAAATGCATCATCCCTGCGCAAGCAGGACATGATGTTTGCCATCCTCAAGACTCTCGCCGAGCGTGAGCAGGCCATTTATGGCGAAGGAACGCTCGAGATCCTGCCGGATGGTTTCGGCTTTCTGCGCAGCCCGGAAGCCAATTATCTGCCCGGCCCGGATGATATCTATGTGTCTCCGGCCCAGGTGCGCCGCTTTGCCCTGCGGCCTGGTGATACGGTGGAGGGTGAGATCCGGGCGCCCCGGGATGGAGAGCGCTATTTTGCCCTCCAGAAGGTCAATACCATCAATTTTGAGGCACCGGAGCAGGTCCGTGCCCGTATCAATTTCGACAACCTGACCCCCCTCTTCCCCGAGCGCCGTCTCCGCATGGAAACCGAGCCGACAGGGGAAGCTGGCGCTGCTCCGGCCCCTGCCAAGGGCAAGGGGCGTGATCGCAAGGACCAGAAGGATTACACCTCCCGTGTGATTGATCTGGTCTCTCCCATCGGCATGGGGCAGCGTGCCCTGATCGTTGCACCGCCGAGAACGGGTAAGACGGTGATGCTTCAGAGCATTGCTGCTTCCATTTCTGCCAATCACCCGGATGTGTTCCTTATCGTTCTGCTGATTGATGAACGACCTGAGGAAGTGACGGACATGGCCCGGTCCGTTCGTGGTGAGGTCGTTTCCTCCACCTTTGATGAACCGGCCCACCGCCATGTGCAGGTGACGGAAATGGTGCTGGAAAAGGCCAAACGCCTTGTCGAGCATAAGCGTGATGTGGTCATCCTGCTGGATTCCATTACCCGTCTGGCCCGGGCCTATAACACGGTCGTTCCCTCATCCGGCAAGGTGCTGACCGGTGGTGTGGATGCCAACGCCCTCCAGCGGCCGAAGCGTTTCTTCGGTGCGGCCCGTAACATCGAGGAAGGTGGCTCCCTGACCATCATTGCCACGGCCCTGATTGATACAGGCTCCCGCATGGATGAGGTCATCTTTGAAGAGTTCAAGGGCACGGGCAACTCCGAGCTGATGCTGGACCGCAAGCTGGCAGACAAGCGCACCTTCCCGGCCATCGACATCACCAAGTCCGGCACCCGCAAGGAAGAGCTGCTGGTGGACCGGGCCTCTCTTTCCAAGATGTGGGTCCTGCGCCGCATCCTTGCCCCGATGGGCACGATGGATGCCATGGACTTCCTGCTGGACAAGCTGCGTTACAGCAAGACCAATCAGGACTTCTTCGATGCGATGAACAACTGATTAACAGCCTGGTCTGTTGTCCATGAAAGAAAAGGGAGGGCCATGCATATGGCCCTCCCTTTTCTGTAGGTGAAGTCCATGTCAGACCATCAGCCATGGGGGATCAGAAGGTGAAGGAAGCTTGCCATCAAGATGATGGCAAGAGTGCCCATTCCCCAGAGGGCCAAGAACCACGCTAGACGTTTGGAGAAGGAGGCTGGCACCTTCTTCTCATCGTATGTGGTGAACTTAGTGATATTCATCGGCTTTTGTGACCTTTCCACGGAAAAGATAGTAGGAATAGATCGAATATCCCGTGATGATGGGGAGTAGGATGACGGTCCCGACGAGCTGGAAAAGCTGGCTGGGAACTGGAGATGCCACATCCCACAGGGTCAGGGTTGGTGGTACAGCGTAGGGCCAGATGGTAATGGCCAGGCCAACCAAGCTGAGCAGGAACCATCCAATGGCGCACAGGAAAGGCGTGATGGCGTGTTCCTTGTCTAGGGTCCGCCACATCAGGAAACCGGCCAGTGCCACCAGTAGAGGAACAGGCAGGCCGAACAGAATGTTCGGAAAGGCAATCCAGTGATGGAGATAGGGCGCATGGAGAAACGGCGTCCAGCAGCTAACGGCAATGATGCAGAGAATCATCAGAATGGATAATCTTTTGGACCAGCGGCGGCATCGTGCTTCCAGTTCATCGGATGTGCGCCAAACGAGCCAGGTCGTACCAAGAAGAGCATAACCTGTAACAACGGACAGGCCACAAAGAACGCTGAACGGTGTCAGCCAGTCCATGGCTCCTCCGGCAAAGGCACCGTGGCTTGTATGCACCCCCTGAACGTACCCGCCAAGAATGCAGCCCTGACAGAAAGCGGCAAGTGTGGACCCTGCCATGAAGCCCGTATTCCAGAAGGCCCGATGGTTGGGTGAGTGCGCCATGATGCGGAACTCGAATGCAACACCACGGAAGATCAAAGCCCCCAGCATGATGATGATGGGGATATAGAAGGCAGGCAGCAGCGTGCTGTAAGCACCGGGGAAAACACCGAACAGGGTTGCTCCACCCAGAACCATCCATGTTTCATTACCATCCCAGACGGGGGCAATCGTGTTGATCATGATGTCACGATGCTCCGGCTTTTTCTCGAAAGCAAAGAGCATGCCAATTCCCAAGTCAAAGCCATCAAGGATGACGTAGACCGAAATGGCCAGAATGACGATGAACGCCCAGATGAAGGGAAGATAGAATGCAAGGCCGGACATGTTATGACGCATCCTTGTTCTGAGAGATCGTATGATGATGGCTACCTAGGATCATGATGTCATCGTTGGTGTTGTCAGCAGCTTCTGGGGTGGCCCGTAGCAGGCGGATGAGCATCAGGAGGCCTGAGCCGAAAACAAAGAGATAGACCGCAACAAAAAACAGCATGGAAAAAGACAGGCTGGAGAGTGCCAGCGGTGAGGCGCTGTCTTTCGTGCGAAGCAGGCCATAGACCGTCCATGGTTGCCGCCCGACTTCTGTCGTAACCCAGCCACAGAGCAGAGCCAGAAACCCAGCTGGTGCCATGGTGAGTATCACCCGCAGGAAAAGAGGATGGTCGAACAAACGCTGTCGGCGCCGCAGCCAGAGTGACCAGAGGCCGCAGAGCAGCATAAGCCCCCCTAGGGCAATCATGATGCGGAAAGAAAAGAACACGATTGGTGCCGGGGCCCGCTGGTCTGCCGGATAATCTTTCAGGCCGGGCACCTTGCCGTTGATATCATGGGTCAGGATGAAGGAGCCCAGTAGCGGAATCCCTATGGCGTAATCCGTACGTTCTGTCTTCATGTTCGGGATGCCGAACAACAGTTCAGGGGCTCGTGTTTCGCTTGTCCAGTCGCCTTCCATGGCGGCAATCTTGGCGGGCTGATATTTCAGGGTGTTCAGCCCATGCATGTCGCCCGCTATGATCTGGAGAGGGGCTGTGATGACAATCATCCAGAGGGACAGGGAGAACATGAGGCGGATCGTACTGTCTGCCTGTGTACCTCCCTTTTTGGCCTTGAGCAGATGCCATGCACCTGCGGCAGCTACCGTGAAGGCCACTGAAAGCATGGCAGCCAGCCCCATATGGGTGATCCGGTAGGGAAAGGATGGATTGAAGATGATGGCCAGCCAGTCATGGGGCAGGAAATGGCCTGTCTTTTGGTCAATGACATAGCCTTGTGGGGTTTGCATCCATGAGTTGGATGCAAGGATCCATGTCATGGAGATCAGCGTTCCTGTAGTGACGGCACAGGTTGCAAAGAAATGCATTCTGCGGCCGACACGGTTCAGCCCGAACAGCATGACACCAAGGAAACCAGCCTCCATAAAGAAGGCCGTCATGACTTCGTAAGAGAGAAGCACGCCTGTGATGGGCCCTGCCTTGGCAGAGAAGCCTGCCCAGTTGGTACCGAACTCGTAGGCCATCACGATGCCAGAGACGACCCCCATGCCGAAGACGATGGAGAAGATTTTCAACCAGTATTTAAAGAGATTCAAATAACGGTTATCATTCGTTTTTAACCACATGCCTTCAAGAAAGGTGAGGAATACAGATAGACCGATCGAAAATGCTGGGAATATTATATGTACGCCAACGGTAAAGGCGAATTGTATTCGTGCGATTGTGAGAGGTAACTCATGGTCATTAACCATATATAATCATTCCTTTTCGTTGGAATGGGAGGAATTTGACATTTTTTCATTATTGATTTTGGCGAGTTTTCAACAATTGATTTTATTTTTCTTCTTATAAATATTTTTTAAATAAAAAATTCCCGTCATTTTTTGCGGGGTCAGGCCGATGGCAGGTGATGAAAATTTGCCATCATATTTTTGTAAGATCATGTGATGATCAGCTTTGGCAATAAGGTAAGGCTGGATGATCCCGTGTTTCAGGAACTGGATGCTTCTTGTTCCAACCCCAGCAGGAAGGCCTTGCTCTCTGCGCCTTCAAACCCGCTATAGTCACCATGGCCCCTGCCGTGGGAGGGCAGGACACGGTGGCAGGGAATGAGAATGAGCAGCGGGTTGCGGGCCACGGCCTGACCGATGGACTGCGGGCTTCCGCCGACAGTTTCGGCCAGGTCGCCATAGGTCCGGGTCTGCCCGTGCGGAATGGCACGCAGGGCCGCCCAGACACGTTTCTGATAGGCCGTGCCATCAAGCATCAGTGGAATGGACTGGAAATCCACCGGCTCTCCATCAAAATAATCCTGCATCATGTCCCGCACTTTCAGCAGGAGGGGCGTCTCACTCTGGTCCCGGCCCCAGCCTTCATCAAGGGAGACGATCTGCCCCTCTTCTTCGCTGAGGGTCAGGGCACCGAGGGGAGAATGGAAAGAAAGCTGTGGCATGGCTGTCAGGCTGCCCCTTTTGCGGGAGAGCGTCAATTCTTTCTTTGGCCCGCTGCTTTTCGGGCATGAGTGCTGTATGAAAGGCGGCATGACATCATCCAGCATTTCCACCCAGACGGTTTTTGCGTTGGCGACAGGCCCGGTGCAGGGGGCGATTGCGGTCATGCGGGTCAGCGGGCCGGAGAGTGCGGCCCTGCTGGCGGCTCTCTGTGGTGCCCTGCCAGCTCCCCGTCATGCCAGCCTGCGGGCCTTGCGGCATGAAGGTGACGTGCTGGATCACGCTCTCGTCCTCTGGCTGCCGGGGCCTCGGTCCTATACGGGGGAAGACAGCTTCGAGCTGCATCTTCATGCCGGTCCGGCCATCGTGGAGGCAGTGGCGCAGGCCCTTGTTTCCTTTGGTGCCCGCCCTGCCGAACCGGGAGAGTTCACCCGTCGGGCCGTGCAGGCAGGACGGATGGACCTGTTGCAGGCCGAGGCCATAGCCGATCTGATTGAAGCCGATACGCAGGCCCAGCGGCATCAGGCCCTGAAACAGGCTGATGGTGCCCTGAGCCAGCTTTACACGGAATGGGCGTCCCGCCTGCGGCAGGTTCTGGCCCAGCAGGAAGCCCTGATCGATTTCCCGGATGAGGAACTCCCCCCGGAGGTGGAAGACGCCCTGCTGGGTGACTGCCGGACCCTGGCGGAAGAGATGCAGGCCCATCTGGCCGATGAACGGGGCGAGATCGTCCGTGATGGTCTGAAGATCGTTCTGGCGGGGGCACCGAATGTGGGAAAATCCAGCCTGCTGAATGCGTTGAGTGGTCAGGATGCTGCCATCGTCACGCAGAAGGCGGGTACGACACGGGATGCCATCGCCGTGGACTGGATGATAGAGGGCATCCGTGTCCGGCTGATTGATACGGCAGGCGTGCGGGAGACGGAGGATGAGATCGAGGCGGAAGGCATCCGCCGGACCATGCGGCACGTGAAAGAGGCCGATCTGCTCTTTCATCTTGTCGGGCCGGGGGATGAGACGCCCCTGCTGGCGGATCACGCCATAAGGCTGCGGACGAAGACGGACCTCGCCCCGGCACGGGAGGGTGAGCTTGGCATCCATACGAAGGATGAAGCCGGTCTGGCCCCTCTGAAGGCATGGCTGAAAGCTCATCTGGCCCGTCTCATGGCTCAGCGTGGCACCCCGCCCCTGACCCGTGCCCGCCATCGGGCAGGGCTGAAGGAGGCACAGGAACATATGACCCGTGCGCTGGAAGCCCCATGGCCGGAGGTGCGAGGAGAGGAGCTGCGTCTGGCCATGCAGGCCCTTGGCCGACTGACGGGCCATGTGGATGTGGAAGCCCTGCTTGATACGATTTTTGGCCAGTTCTGTATAGGAAAGTGACGTTACCTCAATGAGCACATCACCTGCGCAAACCTATGATGTCATCGTGGTGGGGGGCGGTCATGCCGGGACGGAAGCCGCCGCTGCCGCTGCCCGCTTCGGGGCCCGGACATTGCTGCTGACGCACAGGCTGGACACCGTAGGCAGCATGTCCTGCAATCCGGCCATCGGAGGCATCGGCAAGGGCCATCTCGTGCGGGAGATTGATGCCTTTGATGGTCTCATGGGCAAGGCGGCAGACCGGGCGGGAATTCATTTCAAGCTGCTGAACCGTTCCAAAGGGCCAGCGGTACATGGGCCACGGGCGCAGGCGGACCGCTCGCTTTACCGGGCCGCCATACAGGACCTTCTGGCGGCCACACCAAACCTGACCATGCTGGCCGGGGCCGTGGGCGACCTGATTGTCGAGAAGGGCCATGTCCGGGGTGTGATCTGTGAGGATGGCCGCCGTTTTTCCGCCGGGGCGGTCGTGCTGACAAGCGGCACCTTCCTGCGGGGCGTGATCCATACGGGGCGGGTCAGCCAGCCAGCCGGACGCATTGGCGATGCGCCCGCCACGCAGCTTGGGGAACGGCTGGAAGCCCTGGGGCTGAAAATGGGCCGCCTGAAAACAGGCACCCCGCCCCGTCTGGCCCGTGACAGCATCGACTGGGAGGCCCTGCCTGCCGATGAGGGCGATGCCGAGCCGGAGGCCTTCAGTACGCTGACAGCCTCCCTGCCCAATAGACAGATCGTCTGCCGCATCACGCAGACAACCCCGCAGACACACAGGATCATTGAGGACAACCTGCATCTTTCGGCCATGTATGGCGGTGAGATCACCGGGCGGGGTCCCCGCTACTGCCCGTCCATCGAGGACAAGATCGTCCGTTTCGCAGGGCGGGACAGTCATCAGGTGTTTCTGGAGCCGGAGGCTCTGCCGGGCAATCCGGGTGGGGAGCTGGTCTACCCCAACGGCATCAGCACCTCCCTGCCTGCCGAGGTGCAGGCGCAGATGATCGCTTCCATGCCGGGGCTGGAGACGGCCCGCATCGTCACCCCCGGCTATGCCGTTGAGTATGATTATGTTGACCCACGGGAGCTGCGTCCGTCTCTGGAGCTGCGGGCTTTGCCCGGCCTGTATCTCGCCGGGCAGATCAATGGCACGACAGGGTATGAGGAAGCGGGCGCACAGGGTCTTCTGGCCGGTCTGAACGCTGCCCGGGCCGTGGCAGGCAGCGAGCCCCTGACGCTGGGACGGGAGGAATCCTACCTTGGCGTGCTGATTGATGACCTGACTCTGCATGGTATCAGCGAACCCTATCGCATGTTCACCTCACGGGCGGAATATCGCCTTCTCCTGCGGGCGGACAATGCGGACCTGCGCCTGACACCAAAGGCCATCGAGGCCGGATGTGTTGGCACAGAACGTGAGGCGGCCTTCCGTGAGACGGTGCGCCAGATTGATGAAGCGATGGGGGAAGCCCGGAAACCGGCCTTCCTGCCCCAGCACCTGCGGGAGCATGGCATCGAGGTCTCGCAGGATGGACGGCGGCGCAGCCTGCTGGATGTACTGGCGACACAGGCCGATGAGACACGGATTGCCAGTCTCTCTCCATGGTTTGCCGCTCTGCCGGTCCGTATCGGGCGGCATGTGCAGACAGAGGCCCGCTATGGTGGCTATCTGCGCAGGCAGGAGCGGGAAATCCAGCAGCTGAAGAGTGAGGCGGCCTTGCGCCTGCCGGATGATCTGGATTACGGGGCGATCGGGGGGCTGAGCCAGGAAATGCAGGAGCGGCTGGGGGCTGCCCGTCCGGTCGATTTCGCCGCTGCGGGGCGTGTCCGGGGTGTGACGCCCGCTGCCCTCATTGCCCTGCTTGCCCATGTCAGGAGCCGTACATGATGACGCATGTTTCACATGAAACAGAAAAGAAGCTCGCCCATTTTGCCAGCCTGCTGACCTGCTGGAATGAGAAGATCAATCTTGTCAGCCCGAAGGATATCGCCCACCTCCGCCAGCGTCACATTGAGGACAGTCTCCAGCTCGTCCCGCATGTTGCGGCTGGTGTGCGGATAACGGACCTTGGTTCTGGCGGTGGTTTCCCCGGGCTGATCGTGGCGATCGCAACAGGAAACCCGGTCACGCTGATTGAGTCCGACCAGCGGAAATGCGCCTTCCTGCGGGAAGCGGCACGGGAATGTGGTGCCCGTGTCACCGTGCTGGCAAAACGGATCGAGCAGGCAGAGGTGGAACCGGCGGACATTGTGACAGCCCGTGCGCTGGCCCCCCTGCCCCAGTTGCTCGACTGGGCACGGCCTCTGCTGAAGGAGGAAGGGTATTGTCTTTTCCTCAAGGGAAGAAAAGCGTCAGATGAGTTGACCAGTGCCCGTTCTGACTGGCACATGAGATATGAAAGTCTCCCAAGCCGAACAGACCCAGACGGGGTCCTTCTCAGGATCAGTGATTTCAGACGTGTCTAAAGCTGCTTCACATACACCGCACATCATCGCCATTGCCAACCAGAAGGGGGGTGTCGGCAAAACGACGACCAGCCTGAATCTGGCGGCAGCTCTGGCGCAGCGCAAGCGTGTCCTGCTGGTGGACCTTGACCCGCAGGGCAATGCGTCAACAGGCCTCGGGCTGGATTATGATGAGCGTGGCCGTGGCACCTATGGCGCCTTGCTGGAGGATGCCCCGGCGGAGACGCTTCTCCGTTCCAGCGTGGTGCCGAAGCTGGATGTCATGCCTGCCAATGGCGACCTGGCCGGAGCCGAGCTGGAGATGATCGACCAGGACCGGCGGGAATACCGGCTGCGGGATGCCCTGAAACCGTTGCTTAACCGGTATGACATCATTCTGATCGACTGCCCGCCCAGCCTGGGGCTGTTGACCCTCAATGCGCTTGTCGTGGCCCAGAGCGTTCTGGTGCCGTTGCAGTGCGAGTTCTTCGCTCTGGAGGGGATCAGCCAGCTGGTCCGTTCCATCGAGCGGGTGCGTCTTGCCTTCAATGCGGACCTGCATCTGGAAGGGATCGTGCTGACGATGTTCGATACTCGCAACAATCTCTCTGCTCTGGTGGCGGAGGATGCTCGTGGCTTCTTTGGTGATCAGGTCTTCAAAACGATGATTCCCCGTAATATCCGTATTTCCGAAGCACAGAGTCATGGGCGGCCTGTCATGGATTATGCCCGCAGTTCCACTGGGGCACTGGCCTATGAGGATCTGGGGGCCGAGCTGCTGAAACGGCTGAAGAAGAAAGGCTGAGCACCATGGCAAAGAAGGCATCCCCCTCCTCCCGCAAACTTGGCCGGGGTCTGGCCGCTCTTCTGGGGGATCAGGCGCCCAATCTGGCCCGTGTTGGGGCCCCGCAGGGTGAGGTTCAGGCTCCGTCCCAGCCTGGAAGTCTGGGGGTGGATCTGCTCGCTCCCAGTCCGTTCCAGCCGCGTCGGGACATGAATGAAGACCGGCTGGCCGAGCTTGCGGATTCCATCCGCTCCCGCGGGGTGATCCAGCCCATTCTTGTGAGACCGGACCCCGAGCAGAAGGGGCGGTATCAGATCATTGCTGGTGAACGCCGCTGGCGGGCTTCGCAGAAGGCGGGCCTGCATGAGGTGCCCGTCTATATCCGTCAGCTTGATGATACGGATGCCATGGCGGCGGCCATGGTCGAGAATCTCCAGCGGTCGGATCTCAACCCTGTTGAGGAAGCAATGGGGCTGCAACGGCTGCTGCAGGATTATAGCCTGACGCAGGAGGAACTGGCCGGGGCGATTGGCAAGTCCCGTTCCCACATTACCAATACCATGCGCCTGCTGAACCTGCCGGAGGCTGTTCTGGTCCAGCTGCGGGATGGTGGGCTGAGTGCCGGTCACGCCCGTGCCCTGCTCGGTCATCCCGATCCCGTGGCCGGTATGGCTGAGGTGCTGGCAAAGGGACTGAATGTCCGCCAGACGGAAGACCTCGTGGCCCGGCTGAACAAGGCGGCGAGCGAGGAGAAAGCTGTGGCGGCCCCGGCTCCGGAGATCACCCGGCTGGAGGAAGACCTCTCCGCCCGTTTCGGGCTGAAGACGCAGATACGCTTCAATGGGAAAAGTGGATCGCTGAAGATCAACTATTCCTCTCTGGAGCAGTTTGAGGCCCTCATGGCCCGTCTGACCGGACAGAGCTGATTTTTTTGAGAAAATATTTAAAATCCCCTTGTCAGCCTTCATGAAGGCTGATAGATAACCATCCATCGGTTACCGATTGTGGGCACATAGCTCAGTTGGTAGAGCAGCTGACTCTTAATCAGCGGGTCCTAGGTTCGAGCCCTAGTGTGCCCACCACAATCGGCCGGTTCCCCTGAAAAGATGTCGAAAACTTTCCGGATGCCAGCGGCAGGACACCCGCTCTGCGTTTTCTGCTGGAAAGAAGATGATCCTCTTTCTCCTAAAAACCGCTCTGTCCGCCGTGCTCGTGGCCTCCATTGCCACGGTGGCCCGTCGCCTTCCTGCTTTGGGTGCGCTCATTGCGTCCCTGCCGCTTGTGTCTGTTCTGGGGATGATTTTTCTCTGGGCTGAGAAACCGGACCGTGAGCTGATGGCCACTCATAGTGAGGCGACTTTCTGGTACGTTCTGCCATCCCTGCCCATGTTTCTGCTCATTCCCGCCCTCCTGCGGCGAGGCTGGCCTTTCTGGGGCAGTCTGGCGGTTGGCTGTGTATTGACGGTTCTGCTTTATCTTGTCGTGGTCTGGTGCGCCCGACGTTATGGTATGGCTCTGTAAATGGTCAGACAGGACATGCTCATGATTATTCTGCGTCTTGACTGACGTTACTCTGCGTTGACTTTTCATTTATTTTTTTTGAAAAATTACTCTTTCTTTCTGGAGGATGAAACGTGAAGAGTGCCAATCCGTTCGGCTATTTCATAAAAGGTATAAAAAATTAGGTGACATTCAGCGGACGGGCAACTTGTCCTGAATACTGGTATTTTAGGCTTTTTGAATGTATTTTTTATTTTGTTATTGAAATAATCTATTATATATTTGGTAGTATATTTCCATGGATTGTTTTTTCTATTTTAATGTTTTTACCGGGTATAGCTGTTGGGATGCGACGGTTACATGATACTGGTCGGTCCGGTTGGTGGGTATGGCTGCCGTCAGCATCCTTCTCAGTGATCGTTTACTATGTTGCGTTCCTGTATAAATTAAATCCGTCAGGGGGACATCTGTCCCCACTCGTTTTCCTTCCCATTATCCCATTCCTGCTTTGCCCGATCGCTACTCTCATTTTTTTGTGTCAGCCGGGGACGCCGGGGAACAACAGGTTTGGTCCTCCGCCTGGTAACGGCAGAGGCTGAGAGTAAAATCTGTTTCATGTCCTGAGAAAGGCACAAGCGATATTCAGCAAGTTTCGATGGCTGGCATCCTCATGGAGGTTGCCAGCCATTTTTTATGGGCAGACCGTTTCATGATGATGACGTGTTTCCTCATGTTAAGGATATATGGCTGGATCAGGGCACTTTATGCGGGCAGGCCGGCCATAAGTCTGTTATGGACAGGCAGGACAGGATAGGATGGCAGCGTCAGAGAAGATGAGAGTGCTATGCGTGTAAGCGATTTCAAGCCTCGGCCAGTCGCAGGGCGGCATCAGCCGGTGATAGCCCTGGTCGGGTGTGATGGAAGTGGGAAGTCCACCGTGGGGACGGCCCTGCTGGCGCTGTTGCAGGCCGAGCGGCCGACGGCTTTTTGCCATCTCGGCAAGCAGGCAGGTAATCTGGAGCGTACGCTTGCCCCCCTGCCCTTCATTGGCCCGTATGTGACAGGCAAGGCCAGGAAAGAAAACAGCCGGATACAGACCGGCAAAAAAGCAGGCGTGCTGGCGGCCGTGTCGGGTTTCGTTCTGTCCATGCGGCGTGTGTTTCGTTTCGCACTCATGCGGTGCAAACATGAACGGGGCATGGCCGTGCTGACGGATCGTTATCCGCAGAACAGTGTGCCCGGCCCCATGGATGGCCCCACTCTGGCCAATCTGAACCGGGATGGCGTCCTGCTGCGGATTTTCAGCCGGGTGGAGCGGGCGCTTTATGCACGGATGGCCCGTTTCCGGCCAGATGTCGTCATACGGCTGAATGTTGACCTGGAGACGGCCCTGCAACGCAAGCCGGACCATGTTTCTTTCAAGCTGGCCCGCAAGATTGAAGACCTTGCCCGGCTGGATTTTTCTGGTGCTCCCATCGTTGATATCGATGCCACCGAGCCGCTGGCGCAGGTGCTGGCACAGGCAGAAGAAACAGTCCGCAAGGTGCTGGCACTCTATCCCCGTTCCGGCCAGGGATTGGCTGCGCAGCCCCGGGCAGGCTGTCTGGTTTCGCTGGTTGGGTGTGATGGGTCTGGCAAGTCCAGTATCAGCCAGTCTCTGGTCCAGCATTTTTCTGAAACACGTCCAACCGTTTATGGGTATCTTGGTCTTGGTTCGGGTGATCTTGGGCGGCGGATCGGGGCTCTGCCCCTTATTGGTCCAGCGTTGGAGAAGAAGCTGAACGGCAAGGCCAAGAAGGCCCGGACCAAGGGTGAAAAAATGCCGGGCCTGATGACGGGTCTTGTTCTGTTTGTCTTTTCTCTGGTGCGGCTGAAGCGCTTTCTACGGGTCAGGCGGGCGGTCGAGAAGGGATTTCTGGTGGTGACGGACCGTTACCCGCAAATGGAAATTCCTGGCCAGTGTGATGGTCCTGGTCTTTCAGCGGCTTATAGCAGCAATCCGCTGATCCGGTTTCTGGCCTGGCTGGAACGTGGCATCTATCGTCGGATCGTGGCCTTCCGGCCTGATCTGGTCATCCGGCTGAATGTGGATGCGGAAACAGCCCATGGCCGCAAACCGGACCATGACCTCGAGGCCCTGCGGATCAAGGCGGAGCTGATGCCGCAGCTGAATTTCAATCATGCTCCGCTGGTTGAGGTCGATGCCCGCCAGTCTTACGAAGCTGTGCGGCAGGACGTGCTGGATATTCTGGCACGGCACGGGCTTGTCTGAAGCAGGAAGGCCCATCCGTTTTTCTGGATGGGCCTTGCCGCAAGGGGCGGGCGTTCAGTGTGGGCTGCGTTCCAGGAAGGCCCGGATGCGCTGGGGAATTCCCTCCGGGGATTGGAAGCGGTCCCGCCGGTAATCCTGCGTTCCCTCCAGTTTTTTCTCGATCAGCCCGTCATGGAAATCGCCCATCATGCCGTTGATCGTGGCGAGATATTCTGAAAGCTGGTCCAGCGCTCTGGAGGGGCGGATCGTGCGCAGTGTGTCATTGAAGGCCACCCGGCGGCTGATGATCTTGCGCATGACATGGAATTCATGGCCGGTTGTGGCATCCAGCGTGCGTATCAGTTTTGCCAGTCTGGCATTTTCTTTCTTCTGGTAAGCGATGATGCCTGCCGTACTGTCTTCTTTCCAGAGGGCGATGGGGGCGGCGATCAGCCAGTAATAGACCGGTGAGAGCACGACCCAGAGGATGAGGCCGTTGATCAGCGTAGCCCGCCGCTGGTGGTTTTTGAAGGCATCCTGCATGTTGCCCATGATGATGGTGACAACATGCAGCAGGAGCGGATAACGGTGCTGCCTGGTGAAATTGGCACAGGCAAAGCGCATGTGCTTGAATTTGGCCCGTGCGTATTTGAAGGCCAGCTGTTCGTCCTTGCTGGCTGTGCCAGAGAGGGCAATCTTCAGGATCAGGCGACGGAAGGCCTTGCGGTCCACGCCATGTTCGAGAAGCTGCCAGCAGAGATTGTAGCCATCCCGGATTTCAGTCTTCTCACAGGCGGGCAGGACATCCTCGGGCAGGGGGGTGTCAGGGTGGGGAACGTCATCAAGGAGAACATGCTCAAAGACGGTATCCAGCATCTTCTGAGGGAAAGCCGGTGTGCTGCGGCGGCTGGCAGAAGGGCGGAAAGGGAAAATGGGCATGGCTGGGCTGGCATCTCCTGGCAAGGTATCAGCTGCCGGGCGAGGCGGGCAGGCTGTCGGTCTGGCGGATCTCCCTTTCATGAGGGAGGATGATCCTGTTGCGGCGCAGATAGGTTATACCCATTATGGCGAACGTGGTCATGGTAGCAAAGAACATGCCCAGGGCATAGGCAAGCCCGGCGCCGTTCAGGCCGTAGTGATGGCCCATGTAGACAAGCAGCGGGACGTAAAGAATCACGGAAACGAGCTGGGCCAGCATGATGTAATGGGAGCGTCCCGCCGTGTAGAGCACGCCTTCCATTGGCAGCCCGGCGGTGAAGAAGACCAGAGCCGGAGACATCCACATCATCAGGGTTGCGGCATCGCCAAAGCGGTGACCGAACATGCTGATGACGGGTTTCCCCCCGATATAGACAACCAGCATGGCCAGCATGCCCAGTGCGCCGGAAAGGACGCTGGTCCGCAGGGCCAGCTTCCATGGGGCGGAGGTCCGTGGATCCATGAGAACGACTTCGGGGTAGTAGCTTTTCTCCAGCAGTTTTGCAGGCCGCTGGACAGCATCCAGAAACTCCATGGCGAGGGAATAGAGGCCGGCTGCCGATGTGCTGACGATCTTGCCGACCAGCAGTTTGCTGATCGGCTCCCAGACCGTTTCCAGCAGGGTGGTGATGTTGGCGGTCCAGACGAAGCCCCACATGCCCTTTGGCATCTGCCGGGCTGCCTTCAGGATGCTGGGGCGCAGCCCTTTCAGCAGGTCATGGCGTTTCAGTTCCAGCAGGGCCGTGGCCCAGAGATATATCTGGCCAGCCAGAAGAGCCAGGTACCAGGCGATGACGAAACCGGCCAGCTTCATGCCACTGCCCCATGCCAGCAGGCAGCAGACAGCCCGGACAGCTGGCGTGATGAGCTGCTGCCGGGAGACGAGGTCTATGCGGTCGAAAAGGCGGAGGATGCCGTAGGCGGCCGTGCTGCCCATGCCGGGGATCAGCGTGCAGTAGAGCAGGATCAGCAGGGTTGGCTTGTCATGGACACCCAGCACTTTGCCCAGACAGAGGAAGGCCACCATGCCGAACACCATGGAGAGAAGCCCCGCACAGATATCCAGCCCCATGGCCAGGCTGATGCTGGTCTGGACAGTCTTGCGCTCTCCCTTCTGCCAGGGAACAGCAGCATAATGCAGGACAATCTGCCAGCTCTGGAACTGGCCGATGGCGGCAATCGTTTCGATGTAGGAGGCTATCAGTGTCAGAACGCCGAAATCATGCGGGCGCAGTGTTCGCCCGGTCACGACCAGTGCGACGAGGCCCATGACAGCCCCGATGAGTTTGGTCGATCCCAGCTTTCCCGCATTTTTCAGAACAACGCGGAAAAGATCATCCTTGAACCACCCTTTCATTCTGCGGGCTCGTGGAAGGCAGGCAGTTCATTGATGGCAACAACCCGCCAGTGCCCGGCAATATGTTCGATGATGCTCAGGGAAAGATTCTGGATGCAGAAGCGCAGGGCCGTTTCCACGGGGATGTCCAGACAGTGGGCAAGAGCCATGCGAATGGCGCCGCCATGGCTAAGAATGACCATGTCTTTTCCGGCATTCTGTCGGGCATGGCTTTCCAGCGCCAGGCCGATGCGCTGGCGGACATCCACCATGCTTTCACCCTCTGGTGGACGTTCATCTGCTGCGATGGACCAGAAAGGGGGAGCCGGTTTTCTGAGCAGGGATGGAAACGTGTCGTGGGGGGTACCGTTCCATTGCCCGATGGACTGTTCAATGAAGGCGGGGTCAATCCTCATGGGAGTGGAGAAATTGCCGGCTTTCTGAATGGTCAGGCCGGTGTCGCGGGCCCGCTGGAGGGGGGAGGAAAACCATGTCGCCTTGCGGGGCAGGCGCCGGGCCAAGGCCTCGTAGGCGGGCTTCTGGCTGCGGAGATGCTGGGGACAGAGGGGCACGTCCAGCGTGCCGTACATGGTCTGTCGTGCTGCTTCTTCCACGATGGCATGACGCACCAGCCAGAAACGTGTCACACCGGCGGGGAGGTCCGGTCCATCCAGAAAATGCTCCTGAGGGTCTGGCATGGCGGGCTGCGTCACAAAAAAACCTCTCGAATGGGTCAGACAGCTGTGTCGGTTTGCCGGGGGAGGGCTGACAGGCTGATCACAGATTCATGATAAGGCGCATAGCGGGGAAAGAAACAGCTCTCAAGGAGAAGTTTCATAATTTGTGAAAACTGTTGCGGTCCTGGATGCGGTTTTTCATTCCGTTCTGACGCCGGGACAGCTATCTGATAGGCATGGCCCCGTCAGGCGGGGAACAGGCCAGAAAGCCACGAAGGAGAGAGACGGACATGAAACTTTCAGCAGGGCCGGTCATGGCTCCGGGTTTCTGGGTCAGGCTGTTCCGCACGGTCTGGCCGAAGAGCGACAATGAAGTATTCGTGCTGGATGGCAAATGGGTGATCCTGTTTCATGTCGTCATTGTTGCCATCCTTATCGGCGTCCATCTGATCCTGATGAACCTCAAGGATTTCTGACAGGACGCAAGGCTTTCCGGGTCATGACGGTTCCAGCCAGCAGGTAGAGGCCGACACCGCCCAGACTGATCCAGAATGGCAGGGGAATGTCGCTGTACCAGGCGAGGAGCAGCCCGCCCCATGAGAGCAGAAGCGCCCCCAGAACGGAGCAGACCATGCCCCGGAAGGGAGGGAGCTCCAGCTTCAGGGCAGCGGCAGCGGGGCCGACCATCAGGCTGAAACAGAGCAGTGCTCCGGCGATTTCCGCACAGGCCGCCGCAGCGAGGGCGGCAAGCAGGAGGAAGAGCTGGCCCAGCCGGGTTGGCGAGAGGCCCTGTGCCTCTGCCAGGCTGGGGCAAAGGCTGCTGAAAAGCAGGGGGCGCCAGAGGATGGCCACTCCTCCAAGACAGACAGAGACCAGCCCTGCCAGCATGCCAAGGGTTGGGCCATCCAGCCCCAGAACATCGCCAAAAAGCAGGGTCGTTGTCTGGGAAGACGCTTCATTCGCTTCATGAAGACACCAGACACCAATCCCCAGGCTGGCGGCCAGAATGAGGCCGGTCATCGTGTCCCGCTGGGTGGGATGCTGTCTGCCCCGCTGTTCCTGCCCCATGAAGAGACCGCCCACCATGCTGGCGGCCATCATGCCTGCCAGTGGGGGGAGATGCAGCCACACGGCCGCTGCTGCTCCACTGAAGCCGATATGCGGCAGGGCATGGGCTGCAAAAGCCTGTCGCCGCAGCAGCATGAGCCAGCCCAGCGTGCCAGCCAGCATCGAAACGAGAAAACAGCCCAGAAAGGCATGCTGCATGAAGGGGAAAGAAAAGGGATTGGTCTCAGACATGCAGCGCTCCCTTTGACAGAGTGATCTCTCTCATGGGCAGGTCAAGGCCAGTGGTCTGTAGCGGCCCATGAACCGTGATGAACAGACTGACCTTTTTCTGCTGGTGAAGCTGGCTGAAAAGCTGGAGCAGCGCTTCATGGCTGGCACGATCCAGGGCGGCAAAGGGTTCGTCAAGAATGAGCAGCCTCGGGGAGCCGGCAAGGGCCTGTGCAAGGGCAACACGCTGTCTTTCGCCGCCAGAAAGCGCTCCGAGCGGGCGTGAGGCCAGAGGCAGGGCCCCGACTTCAGCCAGAAGGGCCCTGGCTTTCCTGCGGGTTTTGCGAGGGGCAGGAAAGCCCCAGTGCGTGCCATCCAGACAGGCCATGACATGGCTGATGACTGGCAGCATGGGCGCCGTGTCGTCAGCCTTCTGCGGCATGTACCCACAATGGCGGCGGGCTCTGGCGGGTGGGTGGCCATTGATGAGAAGCTTCCCCCCCTGTAGGGGAAGCAGCCCCATGAGGGCTCGGAGAAAACAGGTTTTTCCGGCTCCATTCTGTCCACGCAGGATGGTCAGGCCCTCCAGGGGAACATCAAGAGTGGCATGATGCAGGACAGGATGGCCCCCTGCCTGGAGGCTGACATCCCGGCAGGTAAGGCGGGCTTCCTTCATGGATGGGGGGGTAGCGGGGTGTTGCGGGGCGCTGTCTGGTACAGGGCCTGTTCGAGCGATGTGAGGATGCCGTTCAGCCAGTCCTGCCAGTGCTGCCCGGTGGGCAGGCTTTCCCCGATGGCAAGGACTGGAATGCCGGACTGACGGGCCATGTCCTCCATTCTGCTCGCCTGTGGGGCGCTGATGGCCGGATTGCTGACCAGAAAGCGGATGGTCTTCTCGTGCAGGGCTGTTTCCAGCATGGCGGTGTCACGGGGGGACAGACCGGATTCGTTCATCAGGGCACGGGCCCAGCTCTGGTCTGTCATGACCAGCCCAGCCGCCAGCAGGAGACGTTCCCCGGCTGGTTCGGTCATGGCGAAGGGGGCGCCATGGTCTCTCTGCTGGATGGCCTGCTGGCGGGTGGCGATCTGGTCGATCTGCTGTTCGAACAGGGCGAGGCGCCTGTCGATGTCCTGCTGGGCCTGGGGGCGAAGCCCGGCAAGCCAGACGGCGATCTGTCGGGCCGTATTCCGGACCGTGGGGAGATCAAAAAAGAGATGCGGGTCTTCTCCGGTCTGCCAGCCCCCCTGACTGGCAGCAAGGAAGAGCTTCACAGAGGCGGGAAGCAGCTTCATGGCCCAGTCATCATAGGTGGCTCCATTGAGCAGCACGGCATCACTGGCTGCCAGCTGGCGGGCCATGAGGGGTGAAGGCTGGAGATGGTGCGGGTCCAGCCCCTCGCTGGTGATGAGCGAGCGTGTCCGTAGCGCTGGGCCACCAATCTGCTGGGCGATATCGCACCAGACGGGTTCCACGCAGCTCAGCAGGGGGGCTGGTCGGTCCGGTCCCGTTTCCGTGCTGGCCCGGGAAGGAAGGGGCAGCAGGCCTGTCAGCAATGTCAGAAAAAGCGGCAGGCAGGGGAGAAAACGCACCGTGAACATGGAAGCCTTTCAGGGCCATCAGCAGACGTGGATGTTATATAATAACATTTCGTTTGTCTGAAAAGGCACGGTCCTCCCCTCCCCTTCTCTCATTTGTGCCCGAACAGATGGCGGAGATCGTCACTGAGATGCTGGAAGGCATCCTCGTTGCTGCGCCGCCGCCTGTTCCCTTTCTCGGAAATGGCTGTAACGGTGACGGTCATGCCGGCAGCGAGGTTGAGGTCCGGCGGGATGGAATCCAGGCTGATGCGGACGGGAATACGCTGGGCCAGCCGCACCCATGTATAAACAGGGTCCACGGTGGGCAGGCCGAGGGCATTGGTCAGGGCGTTCCTGCTTGCAATGCCACGGGTGATGCTGTGGACATGCCCATAAAGCGGGGTGTGATAGCCCATCAGATCCATGCGGACAGGGTCTCCCACGCTGAGGTCATGGACCTTCACTTCCTCGAAATACCCATCCACCCAGAATGAATTCGTGTCGATGACATGAATGTTCACCTGCCCGGCGGAGGCATAGTCCCCCGGCCTCATGGTCAGGTTTGTGATGATGCCGTCTATGGAGCTGCGGACGGTCGTGCGGTCCAGATTGATCTGGGCCTGTCTGCGCTGGGCAAGGGCTGTGCTGTAGATGGCCCGGGCCTGCTGTGCCAGAGCTTCATACTGCGTCTTTTCTTCCTGCGAGACGGCCGCTCCCGGGATGGCATGCCGCCACCGGGCCTGATTCAGGCGGAACTCGAGGTCCGCCTTGGCCTTGTTCACATCGGCATCGGCTTTTTCGAGGGCGACCTGATAGTCGAACGGGTCGATGACATACAGCACGTCTCCAGCATGGACCTGCTGGTTGTCATGGACAGGAACGGTGATGATCTGCCCGGAGACACGGGGAGCAATATTGGCCACCTGTACACGCACTTGCCCGTTACGGGTCCACGGGGCGGCGGTGTAATAGTCCCAGAGGACAACAGCCACGAACCCGGCCACGCAGAGGATGGAAGCCGTGACAGCAAAACGGATGAGGCGGTAGGCACGGGTAAACACTGGCAGCCTTATAGCAGGATGGTGAACAGGCCGAGCAGGCAGATCATGATGGCAAACTGTGCCAGAGGCGGGTTGGCGAAGAAACGCCAGAGCCTCATCCACTGGAGCATGAGGCGGAGCAGGAAGGTCCCCAGCAGGGCCAGGGCCAGGTCGATGATGAAGGAGGACACGAACAGCCCATCCAGATTGATGACAAGGTGGCGTGTTACCATCGCCTGCGCCCTATTCCGTAATGGCGGAGCGCGGATCCGTTCTGCTGGAGGAGGAAGCGGACTTCCTCCAGCCCTGCAGCACATAGAACCGCTGCAACATGGGCAGGCCCGCTGGAGGCTGGCGCCCGGGAGAGCATCTTCTCTGCCATGAGGGGCAGATGGTCTGCCAGTGAAAAGAGCTTCATGCGGGTCAGGCTCCTCTGCATGGTGTCCGCCAGTGGTGCCAGTTCCGTGTACTGGCGGGCCGTCTTGAGGTCCAGCTCCAGCCGGGCCAGGGCTGTGGTGAGGTCTGCCAGACTGATGAAACGCTGGCAGACCCTCCAGGCTGCCTTGCCTTTCTTCTCCTGGCTGATGGTCTGGCTCAGCATGTAGAGCTGGTGGAGCCGGTCATATTTGCGGCTCAGCAGGGCTGGTGTGAAGGATGGTGACCGGGCGGCAAACTGGCGTTCCAGCTCCCTGGCGATGGAGAGAGTGATGCGGAAGCGGGTCCGCCGTGGCCGTGGCGGCAGGAACAGGATGAGGAAGAAGGCGGTGATGCCAGCCGCACAGAGATAGAAGGTGTTGCGGTCCACAAAGGCAAGAAGGTTGTAGTCATGGTGATTGTTCAGCCCCAGAAAGACGAAGAAAAAGGCGCCGTAATGTGAGCCTGCGGCCGCCGTTGCGGGATTGATGATGAGCAGGCAGCTGAACATGACCTGGAAGAGCATGACAATGGCCATGCCCATCATGGTGTTGACATGCGGCAGGATGAAGAACGAGGTCAGCCCCGCCGTCAGGATGCCCAGCGGTGTTCCGATCAGGATACCCCGGCCGAAAGCGGCACTGTTGGGCTGGGTGATGCCCAGGCAGAGCAGCATGGCGCATTGAGAGAGTGCCGTGGCGGCATTGGGCAGGCCGCTGCCGATGAAGAGGGCCGCTGCCGCACTGAAACAGAGCAGCACCCTGATGGCATTGATGAGAGCTGCGATCCTGTCCGGGTGGAAGGCGAACCGGCTCATGGTTTTTACCTGGCCCAGTGGGGCTGCCTTCAGCAGCGTGTTGAGACCTTTGCGGCTGATGTGACGGCTGGCAATCAGGCTGGCCGTGCGCTCCATGCGCCAGGCATCGGCCAGGGTCAGCCGGGGGGCCTCTGGCGGCAGGCGGCCGAGCAGGTCTGCCAGGATGGTTTCTCTGTCCGTGCCAGAAGGGGCGTGTATGTCGAAGCGTGTCAGGGCCAGCACGGCGGGGGCGATGGTGGCCTGGCGCATGAGAGCCAGCAGGCTGCGGCAGCAGGACAGGGCCGTCACCATGCCAATGAGACAGACCTGTGCCCCTTTTGCGCGCAGCCGACCTCGGGTCAGTTC
This sequence comes from Parasaccharibacter sp. TMW2.1890, assembly GCF_023337645.1. Classification (NCBI taxonomy): domain Bacteria; kingdom Pseudomonadati; phylum Pseudomonadota; class Alphaproteobacteria; order Acetobacterales; family Acetobacteraceae; genus Parasaccharibacter; species Parasaccharibacter sp. TMW2.1890. The sequence continues at coordinate 79,614 of NZ_NWUV01000003.1, forward strand.
CGTGCGTGTATCATGCACCTGGTGGGTCAGGGCAAAGACCGTGCTGGAAAGCGCTATGGTTTCCAGCGGGGAAAGGGTTGGCACGGTGTCATCAAGGGCGAGACGGGTTTCATGGCGTACTTCGGCTGCCGTTTTCTGCAGACTGCGCACGAGTCTTTGCCAGACATGCGGTGTACCGGAAAGCAGGGCGACCGTGGCAATGGCGGCAACGCCGATCATCACGGTGGAGACACGGGCCACCGTGACATCAAAGGCATTCTGGGGGGCATCAATGTGGGAAATGGCGATCAGGGCCACGACATAGCCTGAAAGGACGGCCCCATAGGCCCGGAATCCTCGGCGCAACGTGCCAGCATAGGCGCATATGGCCATCCAGACAGCACAACCACCCAGCAGAAGCTGGCGTTCCTGCCCGAACATGGAGACAAGGCAGAGGGCCACGACACCACCAACCAGAGTGCCGACCACCCGGTAGAAGGCTTTGCTCAGGGCCTGCCCCCGCAGGGGTTGTGCCAGCAGCATGACGGTCACGGCAGCACTGGCGGGAGAATCAATCTGCGCCCAGAAGGCAACCAGCAGGGCCAGCACGAGCGCTGCCCAGATGCGCAGGGTGAAGCCCCACCAGCCTGGTGGAAAGATGCTGCCTGCGGCCACCCGGAGACGGGACATCATGGCAAGGGGTGCCTGCATCAGGAAAAACGCACGACCGGGCATGAAACAGCAGAGCAGCCAAGGCCGGGACAGGCACTGTCATCAGGCAGGTAAGCCGGCTGATGCTTCACATGGAACAATTTGTAAGAGGATATCTGGTGGAGCCAATCGGGATCGAACCGACGACCTCTTGAATGCCATTCAAGCGCTCTCCCAACTGAGCTATGGCCCCACTTTTGCAGTGTGTCGATGACGCACCGTGTGGGGAGCATATATCCCCACATGGGAGGAAAAGGCAAGGGGGAAGATGCAATTTTTTCCATAAATTATTGCACGGGCTTCCTGCTGCCTGTCAGCCAGGCAGGATACCATGCTGTCGCAGGGCAGCCAGCAGCGGGATGAGCGGCAGCCCGGCAATGGCATCACTGCTCCCGGTTACAGTGTCAAAAAGCTGGATGCCCAGCCCTTCGATCCGGTAGCACCCTACGCAGGAGAGCAGAACGTTCCCTTCCTGCTGGAGATAATCGTCCAGAAACACCTCCGAAAAGGAGCGCATGGTCAGGGTCGGGCTGCTGATGTGGGACCAGAGGGGCTGACCGTCCCTCCAGAGGGTCACGGCGGCATGGAGGGCATGGGTCCGGCCCCGCAGGGCCAGAAGATGGGTGCGGGCCTCGGTCAGGTCAGCCGGTTTGGCGAAGGCCCGGCCTTCCAGCTCCAGAATCTGGTCTGCAGCGATGATGAACCGTCCGGGGTGCTGGCCGGAGGCTGCTTCTGCCTTGGCCTGGGCCAGGGCAAGGGCCGTGTCCCGCAGGGAGAGACCTTGCGCTTCGGCCTGCCGACGCAGGGCGTCTTCATCCACATCAACCGGGCTGGCCGTGACAGGGACTCCGGCGGCATGAAGAAGCTGAAGCCGGATGGCAGAACCGCTGGCAAGAACAGGCATGGGGACCCTCCGTGTAAATGATCGGGCAGCCGCTATCATATCATGCCACCGCATGACAGAGCTTCATTCCATAGTTGACGCCTTCCGCCCCAGCGGGGCAAGGATAGCCGTATGGGTGCCATCATGGCTATGGCCGTGGGAGGGGGTATCTTCCCTTCCCTTTTTTCGGGATGTTGGACAAGGCGCAGGCATGACACAGCAGGACAGAGCAGTTCCTTCAGGGATGGACAAACAGGGCAAGCCGCTTCTGCGGGCCTTGCGGGGCGAGGCCGTCTGGCCGCCGCCTGTCTGGCTGATGCGACAGGCAGGGCGTTACCTGCCGGAGTTCCGGGCCATGCGGGAGCAGGCGGACTTCATCACACGCTGCATGACGCCCGATATCGCTGTGGAGCTGACCCTGCAACCCATCCGTCGCTATGGCATGGATGGAGCGATCCTGTTTTCGGACATCCTCATCCTCCCCTGGGCCATGGGGCAGGACCTGCGCTTTGAGGAAGGGCGTGGCCCGGTGATGACGCCCATCCGCAGCGAGTCTGACCTTGCCCGGCTGGATGAAGGCCGGATGATGGAAGCGGTGGCCCCCGTGCGGGAGGCCCTGCGCCGCCTGCGTGTGGAACTGCCGGAGGAGACGACCCTGCTCGGCTTTGCGGGCAGCCCCTTTACGGTGGCCTGCTACATGGTCGAAGGAGGCAGCTCCCGTGATTTCGCCCATATCCGGGCGATGATGCAGAAGAATCCGGCCCTGTTCGACAGGCTGATGGAGAGTCTGACCCGCAATACGGCAGAGATGCTGTGCGGCCAGATCGAGGCCGGAGCGGAAGCAGTCATGCTGTTCGATTCCTGGGGGGGTATCCTGCCGCCGGAGGCTTTCCGCCGTCATGTGATCGAGCCGACACGGCAGATCGTCGCCCATATCCGTGCCCGCCATCCTGACGTGCCGCTGATCGGCTTCCCCCGTCTGGGCGGTGTCATGGTGGCGGAATATGCCGGGAAGACCGGCATCAATGCCCTGGCCCTCGATACGGTGGCGGACATGGCCAAGGTGGCTGAAATGGTGCCCGAGACAGTGACCCTCCAGGGCAATCTCGACCCGATGATCCTGCTGAATGGTGGCGAGGCCCTGAAGGCAGAAGCCCGCCGCATCCGGGACAGCCTCAGGGGGCGGCCACATGTGTTCAATCTGGGACATGGTGTCATCAAGACCACGCCGCCGGAGCATGTGGCCACGCTGGTTGAGACGATCAGGGACATCCAGTCATGAAAAACGCATTACGGCCAGGGCTGAAGCTGGTCATTTTTGATTGTGATGGCGTGCTGATTGACAGTGAAGGGCCATCCTGCCGGGCGACGGCGGGGTTTGCCCGCTCGCTGGGCCTGAACATTTCCGATGAGGAAGGGCTGGCCCGCTTTGCGGGCAAGGCCCTGCCGCAGGTAGTGAAGGAGCTGGAGGCGGAGCTGGGCCATCCCCTGCCCCCGGGCACCCACACGAAAATGCGGGACAATCTTGTCAGGCTCATGAAGGAAGGTACGGAACCCGTGGCTGGGGCCGTTCCCCTGCTGGAGGCTCTGGCGGCACGGCATGTTCCTGTCCGTGTCGGCTCCAACTCATCCATGGCGGAGATGGAGGCAAAATTCGGTTTTACCGGGATGGATCGCCTCCTGCCGGAGGCCCGCATCCATTCGGCTGCCGATATGGGGCATCCCAAACCGGACCCGGCCGTCTATCTGCATGGGGCCGAGGTGGAAGGTGTCCGGCCGGAGGAAACGGTGGTGATCGAGGACAGTGACACGGGGGCGGAAGCAGCCCGCCGGGCCGGCATGTCCTGCATCCTGCTGCGTCCGGCATCCCATCCCCTGCCGGGCTTCTGGCCCGTGGAGGGATTCGTGCGGGTGGAGCATCTCGATGAGGTCATGCCCCTTCTTGAGGCGGCTCTGGCCCGGAAATGACATGACAGCCGGAGAGGCTGCCTGATGTGCGGGAAGACCGCCCCATGATGGAGGCGGGAAGAACGGAAGGTAACGGGATTATGGCACTGTTTCTGCTGAAGCATCTGAACTGGTTTGTCTCACTGCACATCATGGCTTTCGTGTCATGGATGGCAGGACTGTTCTATCTGCCCCGGCTGTTCGTCTATCATACGCAGATAAAAGCAGGCTCTGAGGAAAGTACCCGTTTCAGCCTGATGGAGCGTCGCCTTCAGAAGCAGATCATGGCACCGGCCATGATTGTGACCTTTTTTACCGGTGCTCTGATGGCCTCTCTCCCGGGGGTGGTGAGCTGGTCCTCCGGTTGGTGGTGGGTCAAGGTTTTCTGCCTGTTGGGCATGTTCATGTTCCACGGGGCCTGCTCTGTCTGGCGCCGTGATTTTGCTGCCGGGCGTAACCGGCATGGTGAGCGTTTCTATCGCATTGCCAATGAGATTCCGACCATCCTGATGGTCCTCATCGTCATCATGATCGTGGTGCGCCCATAAAGGGAGGGGGATTCCCCTCCCTCAGGCTTCAGTGGGAATGAGGGCAGAAGCCGTATCTGTTCTCTTCCGGCTGGCTCTTCAGGCAGAAGACAGTGCAAAGCGGCAGGAGACCCACGATGGTCACGGGCAGGAAACGTCTCCTGCCCGATCAGTGCTGATGCGCCCGTTTCTTTCTGGCCTCACGCCGTTTCTCATCGGCAAGGGCTTTCCTGATGAGGGCATGTTCGTGGTGGCGGAGAAAAAGGAACGACCCGCCCAGCACTGCCAGCATGACAACGGCAAGCCCGATGCCGAGAGGCCCCGTAAAGCTGTCGATCTGGCTGCCCAGTTCGTAGGGGACGAGAACATAGCATGTTCCCCAGAGCAGCCCGCCAAGGGCATTGTAAATTGAGAAGGGCAGCCAGGGCATCCGGGAGGCCCCGGCGAGGAGGGCGATGAGAATGCGCAGGAAAGCGATGAAACGGCCCAGCAGCACGCCCGCTCCGCCAAACCGGCGGAAGAGATAGCGGCCAAGGGTGAGGCGGTCCTTGTGCAGGCCGATTTTGCGCCCGTGTTTTTCCAGCAGATGATAACCGAGCTGATGGCCGATGAGGTATCCGACATTGTCCCCGATGATGGCCCCGCTGACAGCGGCGATGATCAGCCCCTCCGGTGTGAAGTGGTGCGTGTGGGAGGCATAGAGGGAGGCGAAGATGAGCAGGCTCTCGGCTGGCAGGGGAATCCCCGTGCTTTCCAGCAGAATGATAAACCCTAGTGTCAGATAGGCATAAAGCGGGGGGAGATGCTCAAGAAAGGCGGAGAGATGCTGTATCAGGGGATGGGCTTCCTCTAGAAAGGGGGCACTGCGCCGCACCAAGTCCAGTCAGAAGAAACCCGGTCCAGCAACGGCCTGCCAGTGCTTTCTCCTGTCAGAATACTGGGGTAGGCAGAAATAAGGCAAGAACGTTTTTTGCAGGAGAGACATCATGACAGCAGCCCCTTCCCTGCCCTGGGTCACGCCGGAGCTGATGACACGCCGGACACGCAGCCTGTCGGAGATTAGGGCCGTGGCGGGATGGGTGCTCTGGCTGGAGCGGCGGCCGGATGAACAGGGCCGCAGTGTCGTGGTTGGGCGTGCGCCGGATGGCACCCTGCACGATCTCACCCCACCAGAGGCCCAGGTGGGTACGGACATGCATGTCTATGGTGGTGGGGCCTGGGCTGCGGAACGTCATGGGTCGGACATGGTCGTGCTGTTCAGCGACAGCAGGCAGGGTGGCCTCTGGCGGAGCCGCAACGGTCAGGCTGCCCAACCGCTCTGCCCGGCTGCCGGTGATGATGGCGTGACATGCCGTTATGCGGACCTGTCCCTTCAGGACGGACGGCTCGTCTGCGTGCGGGAAGTGGAAACGCCCTCCGGGGAGGAAAAGGCCGACCTTGTGGAGGTTGATGCACAGGGGCGGCTCCACTCCCTCCAGAGTGGGGCGGATTTTTACATGTCGCCCCGGCTTTCACCTGATGGGCGGTTTCTGGCCTTCATCGCATGGCAGAATCCGCATATGCCGTGGACGGAAACGGGCCTGTATGTGACGGACCTGTCCGGTGCGGGCGGGACGGTCTGCCTGACTGGTGGAACGGGGCAGGACTGTAGCGTCATGGGGCCGTTCTGGGATGGGCGGCGGCTTCATGCGCTGTCCGATGCCGCTCCGGCTGGTGCCTTGCCTGAGTCTGACCGGCACTGGACGCCGGTTGCTTTCGAGCCGGAAGACATCACCGGGGGCGGCACGGCATGGCGGGCCTGTCCCCTGCCCCCGGCTCCGGCCGAGGTGGGGCTGCCTGCCTGGGTGTTCGGGCAGTCCTGCTGTGCGGCCCTGCCGGGGGGGCGGCTGCTGGCCCGTGGTGTGCGGCAGGGCGTGCCGGTAACCCTGCTGCATGAACCGGCTTCAGGCTGGCGGGACGTGCTGGCAGGGGCCGTGCCGGATGATGTTCCCGTGCCGCTGGAGGGAGGCTCACGCTTTGCATGGCTGAACAGCCCGCCGGATGGTCCCCCTGCCCTGATGCTCGGCACGCTGGACGGAGGTGCGGAAGACCGGGAGGTCATCCGCAGGGCCTGGGAGATGCCGCCTCATGTGGTTGCGGCGGACATCGCCCTGCCGGAGACGCTGTCCTTTCCCGTGGAGAACGGGCCGGGGCCGCTCCATGCCCAGTTCTACCCTCCCGCCCGGGGGCCGCACTGTGAAAAGGTGGCGGGAAAGCCCCCTCTTGTGGTGATCGTTCATGGAGGGCCGACCGGGCAGGCCCGGACGGACCTGTCCTTCAAGGTCCAGTGGTGGACATCCCGGGGCTTTGCGGTGCTGGATGTCAATTATCGTGGGTCCACCGGTTTTGGCCGGGCCTATCGGGCGGCACTGGATGGCCAGTGGGGCGTGCTGGACGTGCAGGACTGCTGCCGGGCCGTTCAGGGGGTGATCGAGCAGGGGCTGGTGGACCCGCAACGCTGTGTCATCCGGGGCAGCAGTGCCGGGGGGCTGACGGTCCTTTCCGCTCTGGCCCGGTCCGACCTGTTCGTGGCGGGCACATCGCTTTATGGCGTGACGGACCTTCGGGCTCTGGCCGAGGAGACTCACCGTTTCGAGGCCCGGTATCTGGATGGTCTCGTGGCGCCGTGGCCGGAGGAGGAGGCCGTGTATCTGGCCCGGTCTCCCCTGTCATGGCCGGAGAAGATCACGGCTCCCGTCCTGTTCCTTCATGGGGATGCAGACCGTGTCGTGCCGCTGTCTCAGGGGCAGGCTTTGCAGAAGCAGCTTCCGGCCTCGTCGCTGCATGTCTATCCGGGTGAAGGGCACGGCTTCCGGGATGCCGGGGTGATTGCGGATTCCCTTGCCCGGGAGCTGGCTTTCTACCGGGACGTGTTCGCTGGCAGGAGAGGCTAGCGCATTTTCCCCTTCCGCTGGGGCAGCGTCTGGCCGAGGCGGTGGATGACGGTGAGGGCAGCGACAAGGGCCAGTGAGCCGATAAGCGTGACGCCCAGGGCCTGACCGATCATCACCCCTTTGGGCCCGTAATGGATGCCGATGGCTATGAAGGGAATGGTCCCCACTGTGGCCCTGCTCCAGTTGAAAGCTGTGGAGTAGAGGGGGTGCCCCAGATTGTTGAAAGCCGTGTTGGAGACGAAGAGCAGCCCGACAAACATGTAGCTGGCCACGGCCCAGTGGCAGAAGAGCCGTACCAGCTCCACCCCCGTGCCCTGGACATGGAATATCTGGAGGATCAGCGGCTCGCCAAGGGCAAAGACCAGCCAGTCCAGCCCGACACAGAGGGCCGTGAGCTTGAGGGCGCAGAGAAAGGTCTCTTTCACCCGGTCCGGCTGCCGTGCTCCCAGATTCTGGGCCATGATGGGGCCGACGGAGCCTGTCAGGGCAAAGACGAAGGCAAAGGCGACCGGCACCATGCGGTCCACCACGGCCTGCCCGGAGACGGCCTCCAGCCCGAAACGGGACATGGCGTGCGTGACGATGAGATTTCCGATAGGGGTGGCCATGTTGGTGCCGATGGCGGGCAGGGCAATGGCCCCTATGGCCCGGCTGGCATTGGGGATCGTCCTCAGGCGGGGCCGCTCCAGCATGTCATGCCCCCGGAGATTGAGGAACCCGCTGAGAGAGATGACACAGCGGGACAGGACCGTGCTGATGGCCGCCCCTTCCAGCCCCAGATGCAGGCCAAAGATCAGGATGGGGTCCACGATGACCGTGCAGGCGGCCCCTGTCAGGGTGACCCGCATGGCACTTCTGGCATCCCCCACGGCCCGCAGCAGGGAGGAGAGAGCCATGCCGAGGCAGACCAGCGGCAGGGCGGGGGAGGTGATGTAGAGAAAATGCGTGGCGTGTTCCAGCGCTGCACCATGGGCGCCGAGCAGGGCCAGCAGGGGGCGGGCCAGAAAGGCCGTGATCAATCCCAGCGTGCTGGTGACAGCGAGCATGAGCACCAGAAAGGCGGAAGCCTGCCGTCTGGCCCGGAAATGGCGGCAGGCCCCGATAAGCCGGCCGGTGCTGGCTCCCAGCCCGATGGACATGCCCAGAGAGACGGCCACCTGCACGAACCCCAGAGAGGTGGCGAAGGCGATGGCCGCTGTCAGCGTCGGGTCATGCAGGTGTGAGATGTAGAAGAAATTGAGCAGGTCCACGAAAAAGACGGCCATCAGCCCGATGGCGCCTGTCCCGGCCATGGTGACGACATGGCGCATGATGCTGCCATGTACGAATCTGGCCCGTCTGGCTCTCTGCCGGGCGCAGGGGGACTCCTTGCCCCCGGCAGGAGTGACGGGGGAAGAAACCGGGGTGAGGGTAGGATCAGGCTTCGGCTGCATGGCTCTTCATTCTGCCCTGTTTGCCGGGGCAGGGCCAGTGCAGAATGAAAGGAAAGCAGCGTGTCTGCCATGTCTGGGGGAGGAGACTTACTCCATTCCGATGAGTTTCCATTTCACCTGATGGTAATGGGCGCGCGGGTCATACAGGGAGACGTGCAGGTTGAGCTCTTTGGCTGTCAGATGGCCTGTCGCAGCGGCCAGATGGTAGGAATCCTCAATCAGGTTGGCTGCATTCTGGACGAGGGTTTTCTGCTGGTCGAAGAGCAGTTCCTGCTGCTGGAGAACTTCAAAGGTGGTCCGTACGCCCAGCAGTTCCTGCTGCTGGATGGCATGGAGGGCCTCCACACCGGTGGCGACGGCTTTCTGGTTGCGGGCGAGCTGGTCGCTGTCGGCTGTCAGTTTCTGCCAGGCGCTCATGGCATTCTCGCGGGCCTCACGCCGCTGTTCGGCCAGATTGTGGAGAGCTGCATCAACGGCCTGCTTGGCGGCACGGATGCGGGCATATTCCGCACCGCCCTGATAGAGCGGAAGAGAGGCCTGAAGCATCACGGCTGTGGCGTCTTCCGAGAATTTGCCGTTCCCCTGGTTCACCTGCCTCTGGTAGGAGGCCTGGGCGGATATCTGGGGCAGCAGGTCGGCGATGGCCAGCCGGACATCATGTTTTGCTGATTCCAGCTGGTACTGGGCCTGCATGACCTGGGGAAGGTCATTGATGGCCAGCTGGTTTATTTGCGCCTCCGAAACGAAAGGGGACGGAAGCCGCTCCGCTGGAGACAGTTTCTCTGGCGGAATGATACCTATGACACGCTGGAACGTTGCCTCTGCCACGCGGACCTGTCCCTCGGCCTGACGGGTGGAGGCCTGTGCTGCCTCAAACTGTGATTCCGCCTGGAGGGCATCGGTGCGGGTGGCCTGGTTCAGGGCAAGCTGTCGTGTAGTCAGCTGGACCTGCCCTTCCAGCGTGTGTTCATTTTCCCGTGTCAGGGTCAGCAGGGCCCGGGCCTGTGTGACGGCAACATAGGCGGAAACAACATTGACGAAGAGCTGCTGCTCGATGTCCACAAGGTGTGCCCGTTCCCCGAGGATGGAGCTGCGGGCCTTGTGCATGGAAGCCCATGTCTTGCCTCCGCGGAAGATGGGCTCGGTGATGGTCACGCCCGCTGCATAGCCGGGGGCCCTGAATTTCTGATTGTACCGGAAGCTCCCGCCATACGGGAAGGTGACGTAGTTGGACTCGTTGTAGTTGGCGGTCGCACTTCCGCTCACGGTGGGCCGCCATCCGGACAGGGCCTCCGGCATGGATTCATCAGTCTGCCGCAATATGGCCTGCTCACGGAGTATCTGCGGGTTGGAGCGATAGGCAATGGCCATGGCTTCCGGCAGGGAGAGATGCGTGACGGGCGCAGGAGCAGGGTCCGGGTCTGCCGCCATGGCAGGAAGCGGCGAAAAGAGCCCGATGGACGCTATCAGACGAAAGGCGTGTCTTTTCTCTGGCAAGCAAAAGAAAAGATACATAAGTCATTAACCCTAAATTAATAAAGCATTAGCCATTTAACGACTTGCTTGTTTTGTGGACCACTATAGTATTATTCCTGAAAATTATTAATATTTCCTTATCGTTTTGTTTAACTGTACTGTGTGGTGTATGGCGGAAGACTCAGCAAGCCCGCTTTTCAGGGGGGAGGCCCTGAAATGGCGGCAGGAGGCGTGGATCGGCTCCGTCCAGTTGATCGAGCCTCTCTCGGGTAAAATTGCAGCGCTCTGTACGGTGGCGCTCGTTATCTGTGTGGGGATTTACGTTTTTTTCGGGTCTTATACGCGGCGCATCCATGCCAATGGTGTCATGCTGCCACCAGAGGGGCTGGTCGTTGCGGAGGCAGATCAGGGTGGTGTCGTTGCGGCCATCCACATTCATGAGGGCGATCATGTTGCGGCGGGGGAACGGCTCTTCAGCGTGGATGTTTCCAGCTGGTCGGAGGATGGGGCCACCGGGCAGCAGCTTGTCGAAGGGCTGCGCCGACAGAAGGACCTGCTGGAACATCGCCAGAATCTGCTCGCTGCTGATGCGCCCGTGGAGCTCTCCTCCCTGAAGGATGAGCTGGAGTCCCTGCGTCAGCAGTATGGCATGTTGCAGGAGCAGTCAGGACGGGACAAGAAGTCCCTGCCGTTGATCGAGCGGGCCATGAATGAGATGCGGACAGCCATGGACCGCCACCTCGTGACGGAAACGCAGTTTCAGAGTCAGCTGTTCAGCTATGTGCAGTTCATGGACACGCAGTCCCAGACATTGCGGACGCTGGTTGAGATGAACGGGCATATGGCGGATCTTCAGTACCGGATCAACCGGCACCAGTACAAGGTGGCCGAGGACATGAATGATCTCGCTGTCCGCCTTTCGGACGTGCAGAGGCAGCTCATCCAGGCGCATGGGCAGAGCATGGGGGTCATCAATGCCCGTGTGAGCGGTACGGTTGATGGTATCCGCACGGTTGTAGGCCAGCGTGTCAATCCGGGGCAGTCCCTGCTGAGCATCCTGCCCGACAGGGCGACCCTGCAGGCAGAACTTTACGTGAACAGCCAGGCCATAGGGTTTGTTCGGCCCGGGCAGCATGTTCTGCTGAAATATGCTGCCTATCCGTACCAGCGTTTTGGTCTTTATGAGGGCGAAGTGGTGGAGGTTACCAAGGCGCCTCTGCCGGAGCGGAGCAACTACGCTGCCCGGACAGGGCAGCAGGGTGGCAGTGCTTCTGCGCCCCAGCCGGGGGCGGATGTGTACCGTATCCGTGTCCGTCCGAACCAGGAATTCGTCATTGCTTATGGCAAGCATGAAAAACTGAAGCCCGGCATGGCCGTGGATGCCGAAATCGCCATCGACCAGCGCAAACTCTACCAGTGGCTGCTCGACCCGGTCGTATCCATGGTGGATACGGTCCGCTCCATATCGGGTGGTGGTGCACCGGCACGGTCCCTGGCCGATAGTGCCGCCCAGCCGGATACGCCCTCACCTGCTCCATCCAGACAGAATGACACGAAGGGGACGCCGTGAATCTCCATACTATCCATACTGGTTTCCGGCGTAAGGTTCCCGTCATCCTTCAGACAGAAATTGCAGAGTGCGGACTGGCCTGTCTGGCCATGGTGCTGTGCCATTATGGGCGGCTGGTTGACCTTGTTTCCATCAGGCGGGAGACGTCTGTCTCCGGTACGGGGCTCAACCTGCGGGCCCTGATGACAATTGCCGGACGTTACGGGCTGCACTGCCGGCCTGTCCGGCTGGAGCTGGACGACCTTGGCAAGCTGGCCCGTCCTTGCATCCTGCACTGGGACTTCAATCATTTCGTTGTCATGACGAAGGTGACGGATACCGGTATCGTCATCAATGACCCGGCCCGTGGTGAACGGAAGATATCCCTTGAGGAAGTGTCCCGCCACTTTACGGGTGTGGCGCTGGAGCTGACGCCTGAGACGAAGTTCGAGAAGAAGGATGACCGCCGCCTGTTGAAGGTGGGGGACATGTTCCGCCACATCGTGGGGCTGAAGACGGTCCTCTGGACCCTTGGAGGGCTGTCCCTGGGGCTGGAAGTCCTGGCCCTGATCAACCCCATGCTGGGGCAGGTCGTCATTGATGAAGTGCTGACAACGGGGGACAAGTCCCTTCTCTGGACCATCGCTGCCGGGATGCTCATTCTCGTCATCGTGCAGGGTGTGATCTCTACCTTCCGCACATGGCTGGTGATGATTTTCTCCACCCGCATTTCCCTGCAGTGGAATGTCAGCCTGTTCACCCACCTGCTCAGCCTTCCGCAGGACTTTTTTGCCAAGCGTGGGGCCGGTGACATCATGTCCCGCTTTGGCAGTCTCGGGGCCATCCAGCATACCTTCACGACGGATCTGGTGCAGAGCATTCTGGATGGCATCATGGCTATCGGTATGCTGGTGATGATCATCATGTACGGCAAATGGCTGGCAGCGCTGGTGACCATCACCGTGCTGGTGGATCTGGTCGTGCGGTTCATCCAGTATGGTCCGTACAAGGAAATGACCGAGGAATCGCTGGTTCATTCGGCTGCACAGCAGGGGCATTTCATCGAAACCCTGCGGGGTATCCGCAGCATCAAGCTGATGGGGTTGCAGCGGCGCCGGACGGTTGTCTGGACCAACCGGATGATTGACAACATCAATGCCGGGCTGCGTATCCAGCGGTATGATCTCATTTTTGCCCGTGCACAGGAATTCCTGGTCGCTCTGGACAAGGTGGCAACCCTTGTGCTGGGGGCCAGGATGGTGATGTCCGGTGCCATGTCCATCGGTATGCTCATGGCCTTCATGAGCTATCGTGACCAGTTCTGTGGCCGGGTGGGCAATCTGATCAGCGTCGTGTTCAAGATCAAGAACCTCAAGGTCCAGTGTGACCGTCTGTCCGACATTGCTCTGGCCGAGGCTGAAGGGAACGAAGCAGACAGTCCGCTGGGCGAAACGGCGGGTGTTTCCGATGATGACGGCATGGAGAATCCGGACATTCCCATGCTGGAATGTCGCAATCTTGGCTACCGGTATGGCAAGGAAGATGCGTGGGTTTTCCGCAACCTGAATCTCAAGGTCCATCCCGGAGAGAGCCTGGCGATCATCGGTCCGTCCGGCTGTGGCAAATCCACCCTCCTGGGGCTGCTGATGGGGCTCATCCAGCCGGAAGAGGGCCAGATATTCTGGAAAGGCATGGAGCTGAAGGCCGCCAACAGGGACGCTTACCGCGCCCGGATTGCCGGTGTTCTTCAGGATGACATTCTTTTCTCTGGCAGCATTGCGGAAAATATTTCCGGCTTTGACGATGAGATGGATATGGAATGGGTGGCCGACTGTGCAAGGAATGCACAGATATATGAGGACATCCAGCGAATGCCGATGACCTTTGAAACCATTGTGGGCGAGATGGGCAGCACGCTTTCTGGTGGGCAGAGGCAGCGCCTGATTCTGGCCCGGGCGCTGTATCAGGCCCCTCGCATCCTTTTCCTTGATGAAGCGACCAGCAACCTTGATCCTGCTTCCGAGCAGGCTGTGGAGGCGGTTCTGAATGAACTGCCCATCACGAGGGTGATCGTGACGCATCGCCCTGGCACGGCAGAGAGGGCAGACAGGATTTTTGCCATGGGGTTGCCGCAGGAGATCGTGGACACTCTGGCGAAAGAAACGTCGGCCATCGTGACCGGTCTGCCAAGCCCCAGCCCGGACTGATGCTGGTTCCGGGGGAAGCAGGAGGGGGGGGATGGATGATTGGACATGATCACATGTCGGCAGGCGCTTTTTATTATTGCGGATAAAGTTATTTGTGTTTTTGGTCTTTGGTGAGGGGGGGTGCGATCAATTGCAAAATATGGCCGCGTTCTTTTAGGAATCTGCGTCCGGAGTGTCTGCAGATCATCAGAACGATCTAATAAGAACCTTGAATATGGAGAGAGGAGTGTGAGTTACTTTTGCAGACATAATGTGGTGGGCGTCATAAAAAACACCCGCCAAGCCCGGGAGGCTTGACGGGTGTTCCTCAGACTTCAAGGATACATTGATGAAGACTTGGTATCAGATCCGGATGGCTGCTGCATTCGGACCCTGGCCAATTGTACCATTGGCCGTGCCCTGGATAAGCTGGTTGATCCATGTCTGGCCATTGCTGAAGCCATAGATCGCACCAAGGATACCACCGTTGATAGCCCCCATGAGCGTCGGAACGACCAGACCAACAGCCTGACCGATAGATCCAATGCCCAGAACGCCACCGCCGTCACCACCATGGATACCGCCGATGATCATACCGCTGTTTGCGCCAATGGCAGCCCCGGCAATAGCACCGATGATGGAGTCACCGAGACCGGAAGATGTACCGCGACCAGCTGCCTGATTGGCAGCCTGATTGTTGCCAAAACCAAGAAGGTTACCCAGGAAGCCGCCACCGGAAACGGAATCCAGTTCCGCAACGCTCAATTCACGCATTGTGTACCTCAAAAAGAAAGAATGTGGTTCATATGATATGAACCGGGAGTATTCTTGTACTATTTTTTTGAAAAAAACGTGAATAAAGAAGAAAAATAGTATGAAAAGCGGTAAAATTGTATAAAAAAAAATTATTACAGTGTTAGACCATAATTATAACATAATTTAATTGCTTTTAAGTATCACTCGCATCTGCTGTTGGGTGCGGGTTATTTCGATAAGGTTCTGGATGATGCGTGAACTTTCTTTTAACGAGCTTGGCGCGGTATCTGGTGGTGGTCTTTTCGGCTACCGCGACGGGACAGCTTCTTCAGGAAGCAGCAATAGCAGCACTGGTCTTTTTCCTGTGCGCGCTTCGCTTGGTTTTGCGGACAGCCTCGTTGGCGGCGTCGTGGATGGTATCGTCGGCGCAGCCGTTGGTGGTCTCACGGGTGGTGCCAATGGTGGTGCCAACGGTACGGGCGGTGTCATCGGTGTCGGCGTGATCGCCGAGGCTGTCGGCGTGATCCTGGGACTGACGGTTGGTGGCCTGACGGGCGCAATGCTGGGTCTGTCCGGTGGTTATGTCGGGACGCAGGGCTACCGCGACGGTGCGGTGCAGGCCTTCCTGACAGGCAGCCTGTTGCCCAAGGGCGGCGGACTTTTCTGATCCGCCATGACATGACCGCCTGTCCAGGGCGGTGACATGGATATTGAAGAACCACCGGGGGGCCATGGACCCCGGTGGTTTTTTCTTCAGGCCGTCCCGAAACCGGCCTTCTGGATGAGGAGCGCACAGTCTTCCCTGGAGAGGGCGGGGCCAGTGAAAATGATGTGTGCCTGTGGCGGGTCGAGCGTGACGGTGGCCGTCTCGATGGCTGGAGAGGCTTCAAGGGCACGGGTCAGAGAGCGGACACAGCCATCACATTTCAGGCCGGTGAGAGGGAGGACGAGGGTTTCGCTCATAAAAAATCCCGTTTCATGATAAGGGATGGCAGGGGACTGTCTTCCCACAGGGGAGGAACCTTCCTGATCTGGTGTCCGTTCCGGAGCGAGAAAAGGCATTTCATGTCTGTTGGGCGGTTTTTTTGCATGATGACGGGAGTGGTGCTGTACCTGATGATGCAGCTGCCGTCTTTTGTCATGCCCATGCCCATGCCCATGGTGGACGGCATGATGATGTCCGCGCCTGCGCATCAGCTTCTGCCTGCCCGTGACATCGCTTCTCCTGATGCCGTGATGGTTCCGCCGGGGGGGGGCATGGTGATGGAGGCGGCTGTTTCTTCCCGGCCGGATGCGGAAGAGGATATCGCTCCCTGCTGCCAGAGTCACCATGCTGTCTGTGAAGCCGGCCTGTTGCCGGAGGGGCAGAGGCTGGAACCGGCCGGTCTCTGGCAGAGGGCGGTCCTGTTTCACGATGTCAGGCTGCTGCTGCGTTCTGCTGTCGTGCTTCCCTGGCGCCCTCCAGCAATCCTGCCTGTCTGACCTGTCTCTGTGCTGCCTGTTTCCGGGCGGCATTTCTGTGTCACGTTTTTCAGGTAGTTTGTCATGTCACGTCATGTTTTGCTGCGCCGCCAGTTTCTGGGCGGGCTGGGCGCAGCTGGTCCGCTCATGGCTCTTCCAGGGCTGGGCCGGGCTGCGGCCGCCACGGCCGGGGCAGCACCCCCGCTGGAGATGGACCTGCACATCACCCGCCGCAATGTCCGTATCGCAGGCCGCACCGGGGTAGGATATTGCGTCAATGGCCAGATGCCCGGCCCGGTTCTGCGTTGGCAGGAAGGGCGGGACGTCCGCATCCACGTTCATAATCACATGGATGAGCCAACATCCCTGCACTGGCATGGTGTCCGCCTGCCAAGTGATCAGGATGGTGTTCCGGGGTTGAGTTTTGCCGGGATTCCGGCAGGCGGACGGTTCACCTATTCCTTTCCGGTCCTTCAGAGTGGGACATACTGGTATCACAGCCATATGGGGCACCAGGAATCATCCGGTCTCTATGGTGCCCTGATTATCGAGCCAGCTGGTGCTTCGCTGCTGCCGAGGGCGGACAGGGATCATACGGTCCTGCTGTCGGATTGGTCGGATGTGTCTGCCAGCCAGATCATCAACAATCTCAAGATGCAGGATGATTACTACAATTTCCGGCAGCGCAGCCTTGCGTCCCTGCCGGAGGAAAGCCGCCGGGCTGGAGGGCTGATACCCGCTCTGAAGAGTCGCCTGCAATGGTCCCGCATGAGGATGAGTGCAACGGACATCTCGGATGTCAGCGGTGCCATCTATACCTATCTCATGAATGGTGAGGCCCCGGCACAGGGATGGAGCGGCCTGTTCCGCCCCGGTGAGCGTGTGTGCCTGCGGGTCATCAATGCCGCGGCCATGACGCTGTTTGATGTCCGCATCCCGGGGCTGGAGATGCAGGTTGTGGAGGCGGACGGGAATCCTGTCGTGCCCGTGCCGGTGGATGAGTTCCGCATTGCTCCAGGGGAAACATATGTCGTGATGGTGACGCCGTTGCAGGCACAGCCTTACACGATCTTTGCCCAGAGCGAGGACCGCACCGGCCATGCCCGTGGCACGCTGACACCTCGCCCTGGTCTGTTGGGGCCTGTCCCTCCCATGGACCCCCGGCCCGTGCGGGGGATGGGGGACATGGGCATGGCCATGCCCATGATGAAGGGCATGAAGGCGATGGTGGACATGCCCCTGTCCCCTCCCGTGGAGCGGACTCCGGCGGATGAAATTGATGATCCCGGTCCGCCCCCCCTGAATGTGGAAAACCAGAACATCGCCACCCATCCGGTGGAGCGTGTCGGCAGTCCGGGAGATGGGCTGGAGGGAACGGGCCGCCGGGTTCTGGCCTACAGTGATCTGGTGGCGTTGCGTCCGCCGCCAGACCAGCGACCGCCTTCACGAGAAATCATCCTGCACCTCACAGGCAACATGGAACGGTACATATGGGGGTTCAATGGCCGGAAATATTCCGAATCCGGGCCGATCCATCTGGCCCGTGGTGAGCGGGTCCGGTTCACGGTCATCAATGACACGATGATGGAACATCCCCTTCACCTTCATGGCCTGTGGAGTGAGCTGGAAAATGGGGCGGATGACCAGCACCGTCCCCTGAAACATACCGTCATTTCACAGCCGGGGTCCCGCATGAGTGTTCTGGTCACGGCGGATGCGCCGGGTGTGTGGGCTTATCACTGCCATCTCATGTATCACATGCAGACAGGCATGTTCCGGGAGGTGGTCATCTCATGATGGGAAAAGACATGCTGCCCCTGGGGCTTGTCGCCTGCTTTCTGGCCCTGCCAGCCCAGGCCATGGATGATATGGCTGGATCGGCCCGACCGGGCCAGACGATGGCTCATGACATGTCCGGAATGGCCATGGATGATATGGATATGTCGGACATGGCAGACATGGAGATGCCGACCACGGCGCCTCCGGCTGTGCAGAAAGCCCCGCCAGCGCCTCACCAGGTGCGGAAGAAAACACCGCATGTCGTTTACAGGGCTGTTGATGCCCCCGGCCCTGTCGTGGATATTGGCCATCATATGCAGGCCATGGACATGGGCCGCTGGTTCCATGGTGTGCTGGATGAGTTTGAGGGGCGCTACCAGGCGGGTGGCCGGTCCTCACTCCGTTGGGATGGGGAGGCCTGGTATGGTGGTGACTACAACCGCCTCTGGCTGAAGAGTGAAGGCACCATGACGAAAGGCAGGGTCCGTGACGGAGACCAGGAACTGCTCTACAGCCGGGCCATATCCACTTATTTCAACCTTCAGGGGGGCCTCCGGCTGGACCTGGACAGTGGTCCGACACGTGCCTGGGGAGCGGTTGGTGTGGAGGGACTGGCCCTGTACCAGTTTGAGGTGCAGGCGACCGGTTATTTCAGTGACCGTGGCGTGGCGGGACGGTTTGAAGGGTCTTACGACATCCTGCTGACCAACAGGCTGATTCTCCAGCCACAGGTGGAGCTGAATCTGTATAGCCGGGCTGATCCCCGGCGACAGGTCGGATCAGGCCTGTCGGACATCGATACCGGGTTGCGCCTGCGTTATGAGGTCTGGCGCAAGATGGCTCCCTATGTGGCTGTTACATATGATTCCCCCCTCACCCAGGGACGCCACATGGCCCGGAAGCGAGGCGAGCGGGCAAGTGAGGCCCGTTTCACGTTCGGAATCAGGAGCTGGTTCTGAAATAATGGTAACAGCCTGCCCTGCCGGCTCTGGCTTGGCCGGCGGGCTGTTCCCTCCCCTTTTTTAAAGAAAAACAGGTTACTGTGACAGATTCTTTCCCAGATTAAGTTCTTTCTGGGGTGTTTCAGGAAAAGGTTGCTGTAAATATTCCGTTAATATGAGAGCGGAAAATGGTTTATTTCAACATTATGTGATCAACAGGAGCTTGCCTGTAATCTTTTTTTAACCCCTGTTGCCTTAAGGCGGCCCTGTCGTCGAACATGATGAAGGTCAGGTTATCTTATGGCAACGGCGTTGGTCAGGGTGTCAGCCGGAACGGCTACCGTTTACAGCAGCGGGTCTCTTTCCAGCCTGGTGGGCTTGGGGGCCATTTCTTCCATTGTCGTAACCCGAACAGATCAAACACCGCCCAATGACCCGGTGAAGGTTGATCTGTCATCGATCCTGGGTCAGTTGCGGGGAGACTGTACCATTACCGTCCAGGGCGGGGCCACGGCCTATGTCGGGGGTGGCCTGGTCAATGTCGGGGTGGTGAACGGGCTGACCCTGAATGGAGGGCGGCTGGTTATCCAGTCCACCCTGCTCAGTGCTTCGCTGGGCTCGACCATCACGGTAGGCCCCAATGCTGGCGAGCTGCGGATAGAGCCACAGGGCTTTGGCGTGAGTGTCGATTTCCCCGTGAAATTCGTGGATGCGCAGGGCAATCCCACAACCAGAATTCCGCCCAATTTTGTCATGGATTTCCCCAACACCCAGTCGGTGGGAGCTGTCTATAAGCCTTCGACGAACCAGACCGTGATTGGTGATGGCGTGAGCGCACTGGGCCTCATCAACGTCGGACGGACGACCACGCTGGAAGGGGACCCGTTCAATCTGAGGGTCAATGGCAAACCGCAGACGGATTTGTTGGGTGGGCTCACGGGGTATGGCTATACGTTCAGCCGCAACAACGGTCATGATGATGGCAGGAATGGTGTCATCACCTGCTATCTGGCTGGCAGCCTGATCCGGACCGAGACGGGTGACGTGCCCGTGGAGGTGCTGACGGTGGGGGATGCCGTGGCCGTTTTTGCACCGGATGGCCAGCCGCAGGGCTTCAGGCGGGTAAAGTGGGTAGGCCAGGGCCGTGTGACTGTTCAGCCAGCTCTGCCAGATGATGAAGCTGGCTGGCCAGTGCGCATCCGTCGTGGCGCCCTGGGGGCCAATATCCCCCACAAGGACATGCTGGTGACGTCGGAGCACTGCCTCCTGCTGGAAGGGCACTTCGTGCCGGTCCGCATGTTGGTCAACGGCAGTTCCATTGTCTATGACCGGAGTCTTGAGGAGTACGAGTACTGGCATTTCGCCGTAGAGCCGCACGCCATTGTCGAGGCGGATGGAGCCCTGACAGAAAGTTACCTGGATACGGGCAACCGGCAGGGATTTGTCTTCCAGGCGGGGCAGTGGGCGGAAGGGGCCCGGGGCTGTTGGGAGACGGATGCCGCCGCTCCGCTGGGGGTCAGCCGGACATTTGTGGAGCCCCTGCATGAGGCGATCCGGCGGCGGTCTGGAGGCCGGATGGAGAAGCTGGGCGAGCTGGTGGATGAGCCGGATCTGATCGCCCTGACTCCTTCCGGTGAGACCCTGCCGCTGGTGCGGCAGGCGGGGCAGCGTTACCTGTTCCGCCTTTCCGAAGGATGCAACGAGATATTGCTTGTCTCCCGTGTCAGTCGCCCCTGTGATGTCATCGGTCCGTTTGTGGATGACAGACGCTGGCTCGGGGTGCTTGTCAGCCAGATACAGCTCTTCTGGGAGGATGGAGAACGGAAAAACGTGACGGAATTCCTCTCCGCACCCCGGCAGGATGGCTGGGATGTACAGGAGGCTGCCCCCTGCCGCTGGACAAACGGGGCGGCCCGCCTCGTGCTGCCGGTGCATCCGGGCAGGAAACAGCCGCTGTTCGTGTCGGTCGAGGTCCTGGCAGGAGGGCCGTATCTTGCCAAAGCCCGTCCGACCGAAGGAATCCGTCTGGGGGGAGGGATGTTCTGACAGGACCGGCTCCGGGGCGGCCTGGTGGACAAGCCATGCCGACCTGCCCATTATCTGGGTGCGATGGCCATTCAGGGCCATGCGTGATGAGATATAGGGGAGGAGCTGGATCATGGCACAGGGCAGAACCGTACTGGTAACCGGGGGAACGTCCGGTATCGGGCTGGCAATTGCGGAGACGTTCGCCCGGGCGGGGGACAGCCTCATCCTGCTGGGCAGCAGCCCGGAGCGTGACTACACCAAGGCCGTGCAGGCGGTGCAGGCTGCCGGGCGTGAGGCCGGGCACGACGTGCAGGTCTGTGCTCATGGGGTGAACATCACGGATTTTGATGCCGTGAAGGCCCTGCTGAAGACCATCAGCGACAGGGTGGGCCTGCTGGACGTGCTGGTCCATTCCGCAGGTGTTTTCTTCAACACGCCCATCACGGATGAAACACCCGATGCGTTCGACAGGGTGATGCGCATCAACGTCAATGGCATGTGGCACATCGTGCAGGCCGCCCTGCCTTTCATCCGGCGGAAAGAGGGTGACGTGTCGGGCGGGAAGGTCGTGGCCATTTCGTCCATCTGCGGATTTTACAGTTTTGCCGGCTATGCGGGCTATGCCGCCAGCAAGGCGGCGGCCACGGCTCTGGTCCGCAGTCTGGCCCTCGAGCTCGGCCCGCTGGGCATCAACATCAATGCCGTGGAACCGGGCCGTGTGAAGACATCCATGCATGATGCACTGATCAACGATCCCTCACAGGCGGATGCCCTCAGGGCCGTGGCGGAGGCCAATCCCAGCAAGCGGACCTTCTCCTCGCCGGAGGACATCGCTGCCGTGGTGCAGTTCCTTGCCAGCCCGGGGGCGGTGGCACTGCACGGCTCGGCCATCGTGGTGGATGAAGGAACATCGCTCGGTCTCGTCTAGGCCATACATCCCGTCATCATGATGCTGGAGCTTGAGGTCTCCCCCGGTGCGGGGATGCTTGAAAGCCGGGGAGGCCTCTCCCATATCTGCTCCATCTTTCAGCGGCGGGGCAGGCTGGCCGCCGAAGATGGAGCACATACGGAGCCTGCCATTTTGGAGGAGAGCAACGCATCATGAGTGATGGCAAAAACGCAGCGGAGATGCAGCAGCACAGTTTCAGTGCCGAGGTCGGGCAGCTGCTCGATCTGGTTGTCCATTCCCTTTATTCCGATCGGGAAATCTTTCTGCGTGAGCTGGTCGCCAATGCGGCTGATGCCATGGACAAGCGGCGGTTCGAGGCCCTGACCAACCCGGCCCTGTCCCTGCCGGAAGTCCCGTCCATCCATATTTCCACCGACAAGGACGCAAAGACCATCACGCTGTCCGATGACGGACTGGGGATGAGCCCGGAAGAGCTGACCCAGAATCTTGGCACCATTGCCCGTTCCGGCACCAAGGCGTTTGGTGAGAAGCTGAGCAATGCCAAGCCGGAGGAGCGTCCGAACCTGATCGGTCAGTTCGGTGTGGGTTTCTATTCCGCCTTCATGGTGGCGGACAAGGTGGATGTCGTCTCCCGCCGTGCCGGTGAGGATGTGGCCGCCCGCTGGGTGTCCGAAGGCAAGGGCTCCTACAGCCTTGGCCCTGCCGAGCGTGACCGCCCGGGCACGGACATCGTCCTGCACATGAAGGATGATGCTGAGGAATTCATTGATCCGTGGCGTCTGCGTGGCATCATCCGCAAATGGGCCGATCACATCGCCTGGCCAGTCGTGCTGCACGAGCCGGACGAGGATGGCAAGGAGAAGGAAGAGACCATCAATGAGGGCAAGGCCCTCTGGCTGCGTCCAAAATCCGAGATCACGTCCGAGGAATACACCGAGTTCTACCGCCATGTGGCCCGTGCGTTTGATGAGCCGTACGCCACGCTGCACTGGAAGGCCGAAGGCACGGTCGAGTTCGCCTCCCTGCTGTTCCTCCCCGGTGCCCGTCCGTTCGACTTCATGGAGCAGAGCAGCCGTGAGAGCCGCCTGCACCTGCATGTGAAGCGCATGTTCATCACGGATGAAGCCAGTCTGGTGCCGAACTGGCTGCGTTTCGTGCAGGGTGTGGTCGATACGGATGACCTGCCGCTGAACGTCTCTCGCGAGATGCTCCAGTCCACTCCGGTTCTGGCCCGCATCCGCAAGGCCGTGACCAAGCGTGTCATCAGCGAGATCAAGAAACGGGCGCAGGAAGGTGGCGAGTCCTTCACCGGTTTCTGGAACAATTTCGGCCTCGTCATCAAGGAAGGGCTGTGGGAAGATTCCGAACACCGGCAGGAAATCGCCGAGTTCTCCCGCTTCCACTCCACACATGATGATGAGCTGACGACGCTGGACGATTATATCAGCCGCATGAAGCCGGAGCAGGAGACCATCTATTATCTGGTCGGGGACAATCTGAAGGCCCTCAGGGCTTCCGCCCAGCTGGAAGGGTTCCGTGCCCGTGGGCTGGAAGTCCTGCTGCTGTCTGATGCCGTGGACAGCTTCTGGCCGGACCGTCTCCATTCCTACAAGGACAAGACCTTCCGTTCCGTGGCCCAGGCGCATGGTGATCTCGAGAAGTTCGCACCGGAAGCCGAGGAGCAGGGTGAAGCAGCCAATGTCGAGAAGCTGACCCCCGCCCTGAAGGACGCTCTTGGTGAGGCTGTGAAGGATGTTCGCAGCACCGTGCGTCTGACAGGCAGTGCCGTGGTGATGACGAGCGAGGGTGGGCCGGACCTGGCCATGCAGCGTCTCATGCGCCGTTCCGGTCAGGAGATGCCTGCCCTGCCGCCGGTGCTGGAGATCAACCCCCGCCATCCGCTCATCCGTGCGCTGGCCGAACGTGTGGAGAAGGGCGAGAGCGTCGCAGAACATGCCCGCATCCTTCTGGACCTTGCCCGTGTTCAGGAAGGCGAGGCCCTGCCCGACCCCAGCGGCTTTGCCCGCACGCTCGCAGGCCTGCTTGCCGGGACTGTCGAAAAGTAATCTCAGGCAGATCGTCTGATGAAAAGGAAGGGGCTGCACGCCGGGTCGTGCAGCCCCTTTTCTGTTGAGCCTCAGTCTTCGTCCGTCAGCAGTGCAGGCAGGACTTCCTTGAGGCTGCGGGACGCATTCCGGCTGTTCTGGCGCAGCTCCGTGAGGATGGCGGCATCCTCTGTCAGGGAGAGTTTTTCTGCCAGCAGCAGGAGCAGGGCAAGGGAGGTACGCAGCCGGGCGATGCAGCCCGCAATGTCCAGCATCACGCCCAGAAGATGGACGGGAACATCCCCCGAGGGAAAGCAGGTCACCACCGTGTCCAGCAGGCCAGAGAGCGTGTCGGAGTCGTTGCGGGGTTTTTCCCCATGCGTGCGGAGGAGGTGGGCGACCTGCCGCTCCTGCTCCCGGTTCTGGTCCAGGATGGTGGTGATCCAGTGCTGGAGAGGGGGTGGAGCGGCCGGACGGCTGAGCAGCTCCAGCAGGCTCTCCCGCAACGTGCCCGTCAGGACCAGATGGGCATGGAGGCGGTCACGGTAAGTACGGCGTATGGAGGGCTGTTCGGCAGGATGACGTGGCACGTCTGTCTCCATGACGAAAAGGGGAAGGGAACCTCCATGGGTGCCCTGTCCTTCGGCGGAAGGCAAGCCCGTTCCAGTGGAGCTGGTCAGGTTTCGTGCGGCTGCTGGGGGCGTTGCGCATAATGGCGGGCGATGACGGTGCAGACAAAGAGCTGGAGCTGGTGGAAGATCATCAGCGGCAGGACGATGATTCCGGCCGAACCGGGAAAGATGACGCTGGCCATGGTCACGCCGGATGTCAGGGCCTTCTTGGAGCCGCAGAACTGTAATGTGATGTCATCCTCGATGCTCTGGCCCATCATCCGGCCCAGCAGATAGGTGAGCCCGAGGGCCAGGGCGAGCAGCAGGGCATCCGCCACCCCGACACCGGCCAGCAGGATGAGCGGAATGCGATGCCACAGCCCCTGAAGCACCGCTGCACTGAAGGCGGAATAGACCAGCACGATGATTGAGCCACGGTCACTGCATGAGATGAGAAACTTGTGGCGGTGGACAACCGGCCCCAGCCAGCGTTGCACGCACTGGCCCAGAATGAAGGGCAGGAGCAGTTCTTCTGCCACGTTCAGGATGGTCTGAAGACCAGACCCGCCACTGCTGCCGTGATCAAAGAAAAGGCCACAGAGCAGGGGGGTGATGAGGATGCCCAGAATGTTCGAGACCGTAGCCGCACAGATGGCGGCCGGGACGTTGCCCCGGGCCATGGAGGTCAGGGCAATGGAGGACTGTATGGTGGAGGGCAGGCAGCAGAGGAACAGCATCCCGGCCCAGAGGTCCGGCCCCAGAAAACCGGTGGAGGACAGCCGGTAGGCAAGCCAGTACATGCCTGCCCCGAGCAGGGGGAACACGGCAAAGGTGATGAGCAGCGTGCAGCCCTGCAACCGCCAGTTTTTCACGCTGTCGAGCAATGCACGGCGTTTCAGCTTTGCTCCCTGGAAGAAGAACATCAGCATGATGAGCAGTGATGTCAGGCGGGAGAGCCAGGGCTGCCACACAACAGGGCAGGGCAGGAAGGAGGCCAGCAGAACAGCGCCGATCAGGCACATCAGGAAAGGATCAAGGCGTTTCATCGGGCGGTGTCCCTGCAAGGCTGTGGCATCATGGTGGCGAAAGCGTGCCCTGTATGGGGCCGCTGGTACAGAGGGACGGTAAAACAGAAGGTCCGGGCTGCCAATGCGTGGCACCAGGGAAAGATGTCCGTTCCGTGTCACGGTCAAGGAATGGCTTGCCAGAGAGGGCTGGAAAGAGGCATTTTCCCGGCAGGCCTTCGGACAGGGCCATCTCCATCAGATCGTAGAGAGGGGGGTCAGAGGATGACCGTCAATCGACGTATGGTTCTGGGATCATTTCTGGCGGCAGGTGCCCTTCTGGGCAATGGCAGAGCCCGTGCAGCCGTTGGGGGTGGAGGCAGCGCCGCACCGGCACAGCCCAACAATGCCCATGCCGAGCCGGGCAATGCGGCGGCGGCGGCTCCGCAGCCCGTGCATGAGACACTGGCCGACAAGCAGTACCGCCCCCGCATCCATTTTTCACCCTCCACCGGGTTCATGAATGATCCGAACGGGCTGATCTTTGATGGACGCTATTACCATCTCTATTACCAGTACAATCCATTTGGGCCTTATGCAGGCCATGTGCACTGGGGCCATGCCGTCAGCACGGACCTCTATACATGGCAGGATCTGCCGATTGCGATTCGGGAGACGGAAGCCGGAGAGGCCTACAGCGGCTGTGCCGTGCTGGACAGGGACAACCGTTCTGGTCTGTTTCCGCCCCGCACGCAGGACAAGCCTCAGCCGGGGTCGGTCGAGACAGCTGCCCAGAAGGCCGCCCAGCTTTTTCCGTCACTGCCGGAGGATGAGCAGGCACGGCGCCTTGTGGACAGGCAGTCGCACGATCTTCTGAAAGGGGCGAATTCCTCCCCCAGCCTGCTGAAGGAGCTGGGGGATGATCCTGTCTCCCGCGAGCAGTCACCCGTCCCCATGTCTCCGGCCCTGCCGCCAATGGCGGGTGGCCTGGTCGCCATCTATACACGGGCAACGCCGCAGCGGCAGACACAGTATATTGCCTGGAGCCCTGACGGAGGGCAGACGCTGAAGGATTATGAAGGGAACCCGGTGCTGGATATCGGGCACAATTCCTTCCGTGACCCCAAGGTGTTCTGGCATGCCCCGACTGAAAAATGGGTCATGGTCGTGGTGCGCTCCCGGGAGCACAAGGTGTCCTTTTATGGGTCATTCGACCTGAAACATTGGATGCATCTGAGTGATTTTGGCCCATCTGGCATTACTGGCGTGGATTATGAATGTCCGGGGCTGGCCGAGGTAGAGGTGGAAGGCGAGACGCCCGGTGAAAAACGCTGGGTCCTGTTCGTGTCCATCAATCCTGGTGGGCCGCAGGGGGGCAGCATCACGCAGTATTTTGTCGGCCAGTTCGATGGTGAGCGCTTCACGCCGGATGATACGATCGTGGATCTGACAGATTTCGGCAAGGACAGCTACGCCCTCCAGACTTACGAGAACATGCCGGGCAACCAGACGGTCTATGTCGCCTGGCTGGACAACTGGCAATATTGTGAGGAGCTGCCCAACAAAAGCTGGCGTGGCGTCATGACCATTCCTCGCAAGGTTGTGCTGCGGCGTGACACGTCAGGCTGGCTGCGTATCGCCCAGACTCCTTATGCTCTGGAGGCCCTGCGGCGTCCTGCCATCCCATTCACCCTGTCCCGTCTGGAGCCCCAGAGCAGTCGGCAGGTGTCTCTGCCTACCGGCGAGGCCGTGGAGCTGCTGCTGGATGTCTCTCTGGAAGACCGGGGCAGTACCCTGCCAGATGGAGACCATGGGCGTGCCGGACGTTTTGTCGTGGCCTTCTCCAACCATCAGGGAGAGAGCCTGAGCATCGGTTTTGATGGTTTCTCCTGCCAGCTCTGGCTGGACAGGAGCAACCTGCATGGCTTTACCCATCCCTTCTTCACGGGCACCTTCTCTTCTGCCCTTGTCCCGGGCAGCCGCCGTTTCAACCTGCGGATCGTGCTGGATGCCTGTACGCTGGAGGTCTTCGCCAATGAGGGCATGTCCGTCGGCACGGCCCTGATCTATCCGGCCAACCCTCTGGAGACGCTGAGTTTCCAGGTCACCAATGCGGCAGCTGTCATTCATCAGATGGCTCTGTATCCCCTGCGGCAGACGATGGACCGCATGGAACAGGGGTAACGGCCCTTTGTTCTGGCGCCCCTCTCTGCCCCGAAGGTGGGAGGGGCGCCGTTTCTGTCAGATGACAGCCAGCGTTTCCTTGCCATCAGGTGGCGGGAAGGCTGCATCAAGGGCCGCCAGATCGTCATGGGAGAGCCGGATTTCCTGAGCGGCGATGTTGAGGGCCTGATGATGGGGCGTGCC
Source organism: Parasaccharibacter sp. TMW2.1890 (assembly GCF_023337645.1). Classification (NCBI taxonomy): domain Bacteria; kingdom Pseudomonadati; phylum Pseudomonadota; class Alphaproteobacteria; order Acetobacterales; family Acetobacteraceae; genus Parasaccharibacter; species Parasaccharibacter sp. TMW2.1890. The sequence continues at coordinate 107,140 of NZ_NWUV01000003.1, forward strand.
GGCTTTGGGAATGGCGATCATGTTCCTGCGACGCAGCACCCATGCCAGGGCAATCTGCGCCGGTGTGGCGCGGCCGAGGCTGGTTTCATGCTGGTGGGCAATGGCCCGCAGGGCAGGGTGATGCAGCAGCTCGCCCCCTTGGCCGATCGGGCAATAGGCCATGCTGGTGATGTGCGCCTGTTCGTCCCGTGGCAGCAGGTCATACTCCGTGCCACGATATTCCAGGCTGTAGAGAATCTGGTTGACGAGAGGATAGGCTCCCAGCTCAGCCAGATCGTTCATGTCGGCCGTATCGAAATTGGAAACCCCCCAGTCCCGGATCAGCCCCCGTTCCTTCAGTGTTTCAAAGGCGTAGAGCGTTTCGGTGAAGGGAGTGGAACCGGGCCAGTGCAGGAGATAAAGGTCCAGATGGTCCGTGTTGAGATGTCTAAGCGAGCGTTCGCAGGCTTCTATCGTTCCTCTGGAGGTGGCATTGCCCGGCAGGACCTTGCTGATGAGAAATGCCTGATCCCTTCGCCCCCGCAGGGCTTCGCCGACCACTTCTTCTGAGCGGCCATGGCCGTACATTTCTGCCGTATCGATGATTCTGAGGCCAGAATCCAGCCCGCTCTGCAGGCTGTGGACTTCGTGGGCCCGCAGGGCTGCATCATCGCCCATACGCCATGTGCCCATGCCGAGCGCTGGAAGCGTGATGCCGTTTCTGAGTGTGACAGTAGGATAGGGAGTCGTGGTCATATGATATCCTTCCCTTGGGCACGGACGAGCGGACTCGCCCCCGTGTGCACAGGGTAAGCCTGTGCCGGACGGAGGAAAAGGCATTTCGCACGGAGGTTCTGCCACGCCATGGGAGAAGAGGCGCTTTGTGGCGGACGTCAGCCAGTTTTTCAGGGAATAAAAAATGGTGCCCAAGGGCGGGATCGAACCACCGACACTGCGATTTTCAGTCGCATGCTCTACCAACTGAGCTACTTGGGCACCGGGCCATGGCAGCAGGGCCACCCGGCTATGGAGAGGGGTTTACCCTATGCAGGGCGGGTTATCAACCCTCTTTGCAGAAGAAAATGCACGGATCAGCGGGCTGATTCAGCGGGTTATGGCCCCCGGGATCAGGGCCTGTGGCGGGAGGTTTCCTCCGCCAGCCGTGCGGCCTCGGCCTCCAGTTCTTCCGGGTCGTTGTCCTGCCGCAGGGACGGCACACGGTAATCCCCCTTGAACCAACGGCCAAGGTCCACATCAGCGCAGTGCTGGGAGCAGAACGGGCGGAAGGCGGGCATGGTGGGTTTCTGGCAGATCGGGCAGCTCATGAGAGACTCCAGCAGGATGATGGAGGCACGGGATGACTGAGGAGGGTAAGGCGATGGCCTGTGAGATGGAAGAGGTCTTCCAGCGCCCCGGAATCGGCTTCAAGTGCCTGGATGATGGCTGGTGGTGCGTGGAGCCGGTCGCCCTTCAGCCCCTCACTGGCGATGCGCTGGAGGATGGCCAGCCCTTGCCCGTGGGGTGAGGCGTACAGCTCATGCAGCGGGGCCCGATGGCGGGGGCGGGTCATTTCCAGCAGGCCACCGGGCGTGATGCCGGTGATGCGGGGCTGGAGCGGGTCCTGCTCCCTGTCCGCTGCCTTGCGGAGGAACGGGACAAGGGCGGGCCGTTTGCTGCTGCGGACACCTGCCGGGTCGATCAGGATGGTACCGGAGAGATTGCGCAGCCGGATTTCCCGCAGGAGTGGGCCGAAACAGGCCAGATTGGCGGCAAAGTCCGGGGTCTGATGGGCGTCCAGATCAATGGCGGTGAGGGCATGGGTGGGCGTGATATGGGCTGTCAGCGGTCCGACCTGGGCATCCGGGCTGGTCAGGGCGGCCCAGTCGGCCTCCAGAACCTCATCAAAGCTGCGGCTTACCCGGTGCAGGCGGGCATGAAGACGGGGCGGCAACCGGGCCGCCAGGGCGGCACTGTCGGTCAGGATGGGGCAGTCTGATGGGGCCAGCCCCAGAATCTCATCCAGTGGCGTGGGACCGGATGTGAGACGGCGGGGGGCAGTTCCGGCCTCCATGTCCTCCGGCCATGGGAGGGCACGCAGGCGCAGGCCCTTGCCATTCTGTGCCGAACGGGTCACCTGGGCACGGACGAGACTGCCTTCGGGAGGGAGTTTGCGCCCTTTCATGAAGCCCGTACAGGCTGGACTGGCCAGCTCGACGAAAGCCCCGCCCAGGGCTGGCGCATGGGCGGTGATGCGGACGATATGGACATCCCCCCAGCCATCCGGCGCACCGGGCCGCCAGAGGGCAGCATCCAGCAGCGCATCGTCCTTCAGCAGGGCGATGCGGATTTCTCCGGGCGCACTGGCAAGACGGATTTCCATGCCGTGTCAGCGCAGCCAGTGCTGTCCGGCGGGCAGGGGCTGACCCCGGAGCAGCTGGGCGGTCTCGAACAGGGGCAGGCCGATCACGCTGGAGGGGCTTCCCCCGACCTGTCGGATGAAGGCGGCCGCCTGCCCCTGAAGGCCATAGCCACCAGCCTTGCCGTGCCAGTCTCCCCCTTCGATGAGGGCGTCAATCTGCCGGGGTGTCAGGCGATTGAAGATGACGTGGCTTTCTACCACACGCTCGCAGTAGCGGCCTTCGGTCCAGTCTGCTGTCGGCTGGCAGACCACGGCGGTGAAAACCTTGTGGCGGCGGCCGGAGAGAAGGGTGAGGCAGCGGCGGGCTGTCTCGGCATCTTCTGCTTTGGGCAGGATGCGCCGCCCGGCCGCCACGACCGTGTCAGCCCCGATGATGAGGGCGGGACCATCATGGCGGGCGGCGACATGGGCCGCCTTGGCCCGGGCCAGCCGCAGCGCATGGGGACGGGGAAGTTCGTCCTTCTGCGGGGTTTCATCCAGGTCTGCCGGGCAGACAGCATCCGGCTCCACCCCGATCTGGCGGAGCAGGGCGATGCGGCGGGGCGAGGCAGAGGCCAGGATGAGGGCGGGCCGGGAGGAATCAGCCATGAGGGAAGAGATGGTCCTGTCTTCCGCTGTCTTACTTGAAGCGGAAGGTGATGCGACCCTTGCTGAGGTCGTAAGGGGTCATCTCGACATTGACCCGGTCACCGGCCAGCACGCGGATGCGATTCTTGCGCATCTTGCCGCTCGTATGGGCGAGAATGGTGTGCTCATTGTCCAGCGTGACGCGGAACATGGCATTGGGCAGAAGCTCAGTCACCGTGCCGGTAAATTCGATCAGGTCTTCTTTAGGCATGAATATCCCTTGCAGGAAGTGGGTAGAAACTGTGTGGGCCACGGGCCAGCTCTGGAGAGGCCTGGCCTGCAGCCCCGTCATGACGGCGCATTATGTGCGGGCACGGAGGTGGGACGTCAAGGTTTTTTGCTGGGTGGAGCGGGATCAGGCAGGCGGGCTTTGGCCTGCCAGCAGTACCATGCCAGTGTGGAGCGATGGGGACTGAAGCCCATCGTGGCGTCCCGCAGCTGGCGGGGTGTGGGGCGGACAGGCAGTTTTTTCAGCCTCTTCCATCCTTCCTGAACGCCAAGATCGCCCGCTGGCAGGACATCCGGCCTGTTGAGATGGAAGATGAGCAGCATTTCGACTGTCCATTGTCCCACGCCACGCAGGGCTGTCAGCTGTTTTATCAGTGTGGCGTCATCCAGCTGGCGGGCTTCAGCGAGGCTGGGTACCAGCCCGTCCAGCCGCCCCCGGGCGATGGCCCGCAGGCTGGCGGCCTTGGTGGCGGAAAGGCCGCAGCGGCGCAGGGTGGCATCATCAAGGGCCAGAAGTTCCTGTGGTGCAGGGGGCGGCCCGTTTTCGTCATGGTCGGCCCCAAGGGCGCAGAGACGCCTGAAGATGGTCCTGGCCGCAGCATTGTGGAGCTGCTGGCCCGTCACAGCCTTGATGAGTGAGGCATAGGGATCGACTGTCTGCGGGTCTGGCGCAGCCTGTTCGTGCAGGCGGCAGGGGCCGACGGTGGCGATGAAGGCTGCCAGATCGGCATCCCGGGCAAGGCAGGCAGGTGGATGCATGGAACGGACTTTCTTCATGGGGCTGATGGTGGTGGAAGGGGGTTACACAAAAGTAGCGGTGGGGCACTTTTCCGGTGATGACAATATGGCCCTTTTTGAGGCACAAGGGAGGGGTCATGATCCTTATCAGTCTGCGCCCCTCTTTTTGCCAGCGGGTTTTCCGCCCGTGACGATGCAGGACGCCCCTTTGCAGAGGCGCCGGGAGCGGCTGGGAGATCATGCCGAACCCGTGGCCGGGTTGCGGACTGAAGCGCGCACCCCCATGCGGCGGACGCAGGTTCTGGTCGATCCACCACTGTTCGGGCCGCTGTTTCTGGCGGCCAGTGTCCATGGCATTGCCCTCTGGCTGATGATGCAGACCAGCGCTGCCGTGCATGGTACGCCAAATGGTGCACAGCAGCCGCAGGTGGAGATGGTGTTTGATGCCCCTCCGGCAAAGCACAGCATGAAGGGGGAGCCGACACATGAGGTTGGTGGTGCGGCCAGCGCTCCAGCGCCGACCACGCCGGAGGAGGCAACCCCAGCCCCGATGGAGCCGACGCCTCACACGCCGTCTTCCCCGCCGACGGCCCCCTCACCTACCGGGGAGCTGACCCGTGCGGAGATGTCGGAAAAGCCGCTCTCCAGGGCTGCTCCCCGTCGCCCCCGCCGGAGCCGGGCAACCCCGACGCATCAGCGTATGACCCGGCAGAGCGAGACGAACCCTTTCGCTCACCCGATGGATCTGTCCTTTGATGGTGAGCCAGCCTTGCATCCTCACAAGCGGGGGCGCCATGGGGGGACACGGGGGCCGGTCGATTTCTCTCTCGGGCCGCTCAGCCTGAATGGGCAGATCAATGCGCCGTACAAGACGAGCAGCAGCGTCCGGGGTGTCAGCTCCGATTATGGGAGCGAGATTGACCGTTGGGTGCGGAACCACATGTTCTACCCCGATGAGGCTGTGCAGAACGGGGAGGAGGGGCCATCCTCCGTCCATGTAGTGATTGACAGGAGCGGGAAGGTCATCCGTGTGCGGCTGACGGATTCATCAAACTCTTATGCGCTGGATGCCGCCACGACAGGCATGTTCCAGGGGGCGCAGCTCCCTCCCGTTCCGCCGGACATGCAGGGTGACCATTTTGATCTGGATGTGACGATCCATTACATGCTGATCCGCCATTAGGGGCTCTGGCCAGCGCTCCCCCTGTGGTCAGGAGAGGGAAAGGGCGTTAAGTTGCGGGGCCTGCCGGTCGGGTCCGGTCGGCTCTTGTCCAGAAATATTGCAGGGAAAGTGGGCTGTTCATGCGCTTCTGTCGTAAGCTGCTGCTCTCAGGGCTGTGTGTGCCTCTCCTCGGACTGGGGGGGTGCCTGCAGGTGTACAAGCCATTTGCCCATAATCCGGGCAATCAGGCCCAGCATCTTGTCAGGGACAACATTCCGCCTGCCCGGCTGGCCGTGCCTGTTCCCGTGCCAGAGAAAGCGCCATGGCGGGCGCCTACGGCCATGTGGGCACGGGATGTCGTGATCGCCCTGGTGGGGCAATCCATTCCTGCCGTGGCGAAGGTGCCGGAGCCGGGGGACTGGTGGGTCAGGCTGGGGGCTGTCCGGGCGGAGAATGGGGGTATCCGCCCCCGCTATGCGATTGTCGGGCCGGATGGCAAGGTGAAGGCCCGTGGCTTTGGTGCCGTGATTGATGAGGAAGGCTGGCGCAGCGCCGACCCGGCGGCCCTGAACACGGTGGCCCTCCAGATGGCCCCGGAAATCGCCCGTGAGCTGACAGAGATACAGACCCGCATGATGATGGATGACCCGCAGAGTCTCATGCACCGTTCGGCCCGCATCTGTTTCGAGGGGGTACAGGGCGCCCCGGGTGATGGCAACAAGTCTCTGGCCGAGGCGTTCTACATGATGCTGCCGGACAGCCACAACAGTGTGCAGACCACACGCACTGGGGCGGATTACATCGTGAAAACCGTGGTCAGCATCAAGCCTTCACCGGATGCTCCTCCGCCGGGAGAGGGGCCGAAACAGCAGGTTACCATCGTCTGGCACGTGACAACCCCACAGGGCGTGGAGGCCGGGGCGGCCACTCAGGTTCATGATGTTCCCGCACATTCTCTGGATGGCCCATGGGCTGATGTGGCCGGTGCTGCGGCGCAGGAGGCTGCCGAAGCGGTGAAGACCATCGTTACCAACTATTCAGGCCGGTCTCGCAAGGCGGCGACGGCTCCGTCCGATATTGGCGGGGATGCGTCCCGTGAGAAGGATGGCATGAAAAAATTCGTTGCAGGGCCGGAGCCGGAGGGCAGTGCCCCCAGATGATGGCAGCCCGGCCTTTCTGGGAACAGACGGAACGGGGACATTTCCTGCTACAGGGAGTGTCCCCGTTTCTCTGAAATCCCGCACAGGATAGACGTTTCCTCGAATGGACAGGGTGTATCAACCAACTTATACAGGTTGCAGATTGATATTTGCTGGCCTGTCATGCGTTCCATTTTTCTGAAATGTCTACTGGTTTCATGGGCCGTTGTGCATTGTCAGCCTGTATTGGCCGACGTTTATCATCCTGACTTTGACTGTAGCCGGATGGACAGGAACGAACCGGGACAGGTTCTTCTCTGTTCGGATTCTGATTCAGCCAGAAGTGAACTGGTTCTGGATCAGGCCTATTATGCCCTGCGCCATCAGAGTGCGGCCTACAGTCTTCCCCAGCTGAAGGTGGAGCTGATCCATGATCTTGCACCGTTGCAGGCGTGTTTTCCACCGGCGGGTGTGCAGGGGGAGAGCCAGGCCCAATGCTACCAGCGGGTTGTGGCGCAGGTTGCGGACAGATACCGCTCCCGCCTGACAGGTCGTGCGCATGAGGAAGCGACCCGTCCGATTGATGCCCATATTGCCCTGCAAAGAAAACTGCAGGCGCTCGGCTTTCTGCCGGCTGCCGTCGTGCCGGATGGCGTATATGGCGAGGCGACCCGGCGGGCCATCCTGCGCTGGCAGGAGCAGGCCGGGCAGCCCAGCCGGGACGGATTTCTGGGAGATGATGATGCCAGGGTGCTGATGCCGGACCTGGCTGTTGCTCCGGCCCCATCTGAGGCTTCTCCGTCCCCACCTGAACGTGCTGCACCCCGTCAGGCAGAGGCAGGCACAGTCGGCGGGGATGGACTGGTTGCGTCCATCCTGCGGCAGAGTGGAACAGCCGGTGCGGCCGGGCCTCAGCCATCCCCGCCGTCTCCAGACAGTACGGCTCCCCAGCAGGAGGCTGCATCTCCCCAGACAGAGGATCATGAAACGGCGGGGGGACTTTTTTCCCTGCTGTCCGTGCCGTTCTGGTTGCTGGGGGCTGTCATTCATATGTGCGGGGCCGTTCTGGCGGGCGTCTGGCACGTGTTGATCTTCATCCTTCTTTTGCCCGTAAGGCTCGTCCGGTTGATCTGGAGCTTCATCACCTGGCTGTTCAGCTGGAAGGGGCTGCTTTTTTTGATTGTCGGTCTGATTGTGAATGGCCTCCGCTCTGCAGAAAAGAAGGATGATTCCGCCCAGTCGTCAGAGTTTCCGTCCAGGGAGGAAGAGGAGGCCTATCAGCAGTCCGGACTGTTGTGGAGCAGCTTTTATGAGGGGACAGGGGTTCGCCCTATAAAGGATCTCATCGAACTTCTTCTGGAGAAGCGCAGGGATGACGCTTTCGATTTTCTGAAGGCTCTGCTGGAAAGGGAGGCAGGGTCTTTGCCTGCCTCCCTGCGGGCCCTGTTCTTTCAGGCCCGGCAGGAAAAGAGCTGGAAAGGCTTCCAGCGTTTTTCCATAGAGGTTCTGGCGTTTCTGCGGGAGCATTTTCAGGCAGGCAGTGAAGAGGCGGCGCAGGAGCAGCAGGAGCGGGAACAGGCCTATCGCCGGGCCAGACAGTCCGGCTCCGCCCCACCGGAGGATGAGCCCTGGCATATCGTGCTGGAGGTTTCTGCAACGGCCTCTGCCGAGGAGATCACGGCCTCATACAGGCGGTTGATGAAGCAGCATCACCCGGACCGCTTTGCGCAGGAGGGAGGTGCTGCCTACGAGGCAGCCGTGGTAAAAAGCAAGAAGATCACCGAAGCCTACCGCTATGCCAAAACACTGAAACAGTTCTCGGAAAAGACAGGCCGGACGTCCCGGCAGAAACCGGAACCTGAGACGGATCCGCCACCTTCCGGCTTCGCCTCCAGCAGGGAGCAGGAAGCGTATCAGGCGGTCGGGATGATGTGGGCTGGCTGGATCAGCGAGCTGGCTCTTGCTGATGGTCAGCTTCTGCTGGACCATCTCGTGGCCCGGCGCCTGCGGGAGGCGTTCCGGTTTCTGTCTGCGCTGGTGCAGCCGATGGGTGGCGAGACCGCCCGGAACGTGCTGGAGGAGCTGGAGGCTGGCCGTTCATGGCAGGATTTCCGGCGTTGTTCGGTGCATGTGCACGGTCTGCTGCTTCAGGTGAACAGGGCAGAGACGGCCAGAAAGCGGCGGCGGCAGGAACAGCAGAGAGCCTGGGAGAGGGAAGAGGCAGAGCGGCGGCGTGAACAAGCCCGGCGGGACTGGCAGCGGGCCAGAAATGCGCCCCCTGCGGACAGGGCCTGGCATGTTGTGCTGGAGGTCTCCGAGGGGGCTTCCAATGAGGAGATCACCAGTGCCTACAGGCGGCTTGTCAAGCAGCACCATCCAGACCGTTTTGCCCATGTTGGCGGGGACGTCTATCAGGAGGCTGTCCGCCGGACGGCGGAAATCACACAGGCCTATCGTTATGTGCGGCAGTACCGGCGGTTCTGACCTGTGGGCGTGGACGGGAGAGCATACGGCATTTCATGGTAAACAGGTGGTAAATTAATCGTTCCGAAATAGGTCTGCTGGAAAATCATGACATTGATCGGGCGGGCTGATAGAAGGAGCTGAACCGCATCTTACCGTCCTTCTATGAAAAGTACCCGTCATGAAGATCGTTGCCTGCAACAGTAACCTGCCTCTGGCCCAGGCTGTGGCTGATGAGCTTGAAATCCCTTTGTGCAAGACATCCATTCGCCGCTTTGCGGATGGTGAGGTGTTTGTCGAGATTCAGGAAAACGTGCGTGGGGAGGACATGTTTGTCCTTCAGAGCACCTGCATGCCAACCAATGATCATCTGATGGAACTTCTTGTCGTGCTGGATGCCCTGCGGCGCGGCTCTGCACGCCGTGTCACGGCGGTGATGCCTTATTTTGGCTATGCCCGGCAGGACCGCAAGTCCGGTCCCCGCACGCCCATCAGTGCCAAGCTTGTCGCCAATCTGCTGACAGAAGCGGGTGCCAACCGCATCTTGACGATGGACCTGCATGCCATGCAGATTCAGGGTTTTTTCGATATTCCCACGGACAACCTCTACGCAGCACCGCTCTTTGTGCGGGACCTGATTTCCCGTCACCAGGACCCGGGAAAACTGATGATCGTTTCGCCGGATGTGGGTGGGGTGGTGCGGGCCCGTCAGCTGGCCCGCAGGCTGAATGTGGACCTGGCCATCATCGACAAGCGTCGTGAGCGCGCTGGTGTGTCTGAAGTGATGAATGTGATTGGCGATGTGTCCGGCCGTTTCTGCGTACTGGTGGATGACATCATTGATAGCGGCGGGTCTCTCTGCAATGCTGCTGAAGCCCTGATGAAGCACGGTGCTGCCGGGGTGGAGGCCTATGTGACGCATGGTGTGCTGACAGGCAATGCCTGCAAGCGGGTGCAGAGCAGCCCGCTTTCCATGCTGACCCTGACAGACAGCATCCCTGCGACGGATGAGCTGAAGGCAACGTCCAACATCCGGCAGATTCCTACGGCCAATCTGCTGGGCCGTGCCATCCGGGCCGTGGCGGATGAAAGCTCGGTCTCCACTCTTTTTGACTGAGATCTTTTTGATTGAGAGGTGCTTTGCGTGGCCAGGGGCATGAGACAGGTCCCGCCACGCTCTGACGGGATTTTGGGGAGGGTCAGGAAATGACACAGCTTCGGGCAGAACCGTACTGGTTTCTCCGTCATGGTGAAACGGACTGGAATGCACGCCATCTCTCCCAGGGGCGGACGGATATTCCCCTGAATGAGACCGGCCTGACACAGGCCCGCCTGGCAGGCCGCCAGCTGGCAGACCTGTTCGAGGCGGGGATGCGGCCCTTCACGCATATCGTAAGCTCTCCGCTCAAGCGGGCTTTCGTCACAGCCGAGCATGTGCGGGATGCGATCCGGGATCGGACGGGCCTTGATCTGCCGCTGATAAAGGATGCAGACCTTCAGGAGGTCAGCTTTGGTGTGCAGGAAGGCCAGCCGATGGGAGACTGGTACAATACATGGATCAACGGCACGTTTGTCCCGGAAAAGGGTGAGGATTTCCTCACGCTGAAGACCCGTGGTGTCCAGGCGCTCAACAGGGCGCAGGAGGCTGGAGAGGGAGCCCCCCTGATCGTGGCGCATGGGGCATTGTTCCGTGGGCTGCGGGCAGCCATGGGGCTGGAGATCAATGTCCGTCTGCCCAATGCCGTACCGCTGAAGGCCACGCCGGAGGAAGAAGGCTGGGTGCTGAAACTGCTTTCGGCCTGAGATTTCCCCCGCTGAAGAAAAGGCCGCTTCCGTCTCTGTCAGGAAGCGGCCTTTTTCATGTCTGGATGGTTTGGCGGCCGTCAGCTTACCACGGCACAAGCGTGGTGGAGAGGCGTTTGGCATCCTTCGGGCTGACACCGAGGTCATTGCGGTTCCACCATCCCCCGCCGAGAGCCTGGAACAGGCCGACCGTGTCGGAAAGGCGGGTGACCTTGTCCTGTGCGACGGAAATCTGGTCCTGCGCCACGGCCATGCGGGCCTGTGCCACGTCAATCTGGCTGTTGTCCCCCAGCCTGTGCTGGGCTTCTGCAATGTGCAGGGCCTGTGTGGCGGCGTCCAACCCATTCTGGTCGGCCAGAAGTGTGCTGCCATCCAGCTCTACGGCATGGAGGCTGTCTGCCACATCGCTGACGGCAGACATGATGGCAGCCTTGTAATATTCCTTGGCCTGTTCGTAATTGGCTTTGGCCTCCCGCTGGGCATGAAGCAGTGACCCTCCCTGGAAAATGGGTTGGGTGACCGTGGCAGCCAGCATCCAGTTGCCCATCCCAGGCTTGAACATCTTGCTCATGCTGTCCACAGCCTCGCCAGGCAGGGCACTCAGCTGCACATTGGGGAGGCGGTTGGCAATGGCAATGCCGAGCTGCGCCCCGGCAGAGCGGATCTGCGCCTGTGCAGAGGCGATGTCAGGCCGTTGCAGGAGGAGCTGGGCCGGCAGGCTGACGGGCAGCTGATGCGGCAGGGTGAAGTCTTTCAGCTCGAAGATGGGCAGGTCTGCATTGGGGCTGAGGCCCACCAGAGTGGCCAGCTGGTCCCGGGTCTGGGCAAGCTGTGTCCGGAGAGGGGGTAGATCCGCCTGAAGTTGCGCCAGCGAATCCCGCAGCAGGAGCTGGCTCTGGCGGGACTGGTCCCCCAGGCCGACCTGATTCTGATTGATGCGGACCATGGCTGTCTGCTGGGCGATCAGAACTTCCTTGGCACGGATCTGCTCACGGAGACCCGCCTCGGTGATGGCCGTGTTGACGATGTTGGAGATCATCGTCAGCGTCGTGGCCTCCAGCTGGAAGCGCTGGATATCCGCCTGGGCTTTGGCGTTGCGAATGGCAAGGCGGGAGCCACCCCAGAGATCGGGCACATAGCCGATGTTCAGCTGGGCCGTGTGCAGATTATAGAGCCATTCATTATTGTTCGGCACGGGCGAGAGTGCCTTGGAGGTCTTGTTGCGTGTCGGAATGAACTGGGCAGAAATGCTCGGATAGAGTGACGCCCCCTCAACACGGCGCTGCTCCCATGCTGCCCGTAGGCCAGCCTGCATGGCTTTCAATGTCTGGTTGTTGGTCAGGGCCAGCTCCACCATCTGGTTCAGACGGGGATTCTGGAAGGCCTCCCACCATCTGCCGGGAACATCTGCCCCGGAGATGAACTGCTGGCGGTGGAGGAGGCTGTCGCTGCTTCTGTCCCGTCCAGCTTCAGACTGGGTGATGTTCTTCTGGCTGTATCCTGTCCTCTCTGGCAGGGGGGGAATGTCCTTGGAGGAAGGGCCGACAATGCAGCCCCCCAATCCGGCAGCCATGCCGCCAAGAAGAACACTGGCCAGCAATCGGGAGGAACGGCCCCTCATGCAGGGGGTGGAATGCTGTTTCATGTCAGGCCTCCTGCTCTTTCTGGCTGGTCCTGCGGCTGACCCATTCTTCCAGACGGCAGAAGCAGACTGGCAGGATGAAGAGGGTCAGCAGGGTGGCAATGCCCAGCCCACCGACAACGACCGTTGCCAGGCCACGCTGCACATCGGTTCCCACACCTGTGGCCAGAGCGGCGGGCAGCATCCCGACACTGGCCACGGTTGCTGTCATCAGCACGGGGCGGAAGCGTTCGGTTGCTCCCAGCCGGGTGGCCTCCCGTATGTTGCCACCAGCACCAAGATGACGGTTGATGTTGGATACCATGATGATCCCGTTCTGGATGGCCACACCAAACAGGGCGATGAAGCCGACCGCCGTGGCAATGTTCAGTGTTTCGGCCCGTAGATGCAGGGCGATCAGCCCGCCCAGGGCGGCAAGTGGCACAATGCCGATGATGAGCAGCGCATGGCGGAACTTCTGGAACTCCGCATAGAGCAGCCCCAGCATGACGGCGAACATGACGCCCAGGGCTGCCACGAGGCGGACCTGGGCGTGCTGGGCCTCCTGGAAGGTTCCGGCCCATTCCAGACGGAACTTCTGGTGGTCGTAATGGACGTTCTGGTCGATGAGCTTCTGGGCATCGTCAAGGTAGAGGGACATGGGCCGGTTGCCATTATCCACCTGAAGGGTGATCTGCCGTTCGCCCATCTCATGGGCGATGCTGCTTTCACCCATCTGGAGACGGATATGGGCAATTTCAGCCAGAGGGATGGCACTGCCATCACCCGTAATCATGGGAATCTGGCCCAGCAGCTGGAGGTTGGAACGCTGCGTGTTGTCGATGCGCAGGGTCGCATTGTAGAAGCGGTCGCCCTCAATCACGCTGGTCAGCGGGGCATCGCCGATGGCGCTGTTGATGACATCCGTTACATCATTGATGCTGATGCCATAACGGGCGGCTTTCAGCCGGTCTGGTGTGATTGCAATCTGTGGAATCTTGGGTTCCTGGAAGATGTCGGCCTGCACGGTGCCGGGTACCTGCCAGAGCTGCTGGACGACCTGCTTGCCAAGGGTACGCAGGCCCGAGAGGTCGTCCCCATAGATGCGCATGACCAGCGGGCTGTGCGCTCCGCCAAGCTGATCGCTGAGATTGTCCTCGATCGGCTGACTGATGGAGAAGGAAATGCCAGCGATCTTGTTCAGGCGGGCCCGGAGTTTCGTGATGAACTCGGCTTTGGTCTCGCCGTGGGCCCACTGGTTGTAGGGCGTCAGGCCAACGGGCATTTCGATGTGGGAGGGCGTCCATGGGTCCGTACCATCATCCGAGCGACCAAGCTGCGTTATGGCATAGGATGTCTCCGGGAACTCCCGTACCGCACGACGGATTTCCGAAGCCTTTTCCTGCCCTTTTTCCAGTGAGATGCCCGTTGGCATCTGCACCTGGAGCCACAGCGCCCCTTCATCAAGGTCAGGCAGGAACTCCCGGCCCGTCGTGACCCCAAGGGCAATGACGGTCACCAGTGCCAGTCCGGCACTGACGAAGGGGATGACAGGGTGATCAATCAGATGGCGGAGCAGGGCGTCATAATATTTGTGCAGCCAGTCCAGTGGCCTGTTGTGCCAGATGGGCCGTGGCTTGCGCAGGGCCAGGAAGGACATGGTGGGTGTCAGGGCCAGGGCGCAGAGCAGCGCTCCCAGCAGGGCGAAGCTGACTGTCCAGGCCATGGGGCGGAAGATTTTGGCCTCGCTGCCTTCAAAGGCGAAGAGGGGACTGTAGGCCACCACGATGATGATGGTGGAGGCGAAGATGGCCCGGCCCGCACGGCGGGTGATGGCAAGAATGTCCGGCTGGTTCAGCGGGAGGTTGGGGTGCTCCTCCCTGTGGCGGAGGATGACCTCGGTGATGACGATGGCTCCATCGACGATCACGCCAAAATCCACGGCTCCGAGGGAGAAAAGGTTGGCCGCCATGCCGCAGGCCCGCATGAGGATGAAGGCGAATGACAGCGCAAAGGGAATGGTCACCGCCGTGATGGCGGCACTGCGGGGCGAGCCCAGGAAGAAGGTCAGGATGACCAGCACGAGGCCGATCCCCTCAAGAATCGTTTCGCTGACCTTGTCCGTTGTGGATTTTACGAGGTTGTCACGGTCCAGATACGGAACAATGCGGATATGTTTGGGTTTGAGCTGTGTCTGGAGCTTGGCGACGGCAGCGTGCAGGTCATCCAGCACCTGTGAGGGATTGGCGCCCCGCAGCATGGTCACGACCCCTTCGATCGTATCCGGATTGCCGTTTTTCCCAAGCATCCCTTCCCGGACCTGATGGCCGAATTCGATCCGTCCCAGCTCGGAGAGGAAAATGGGAATACCATCATGATGGCCGATGACGGTGTTGCGCATGTCCTCCAGAGAGTGGATCTGCCCCACGCCACGGATAATGTAGGACTGCTCACCACGGGTGACGCGGCCACCACCAGCATTGGCATTGCTGTTGCGGATGGCGTTCATCACATCGCTGATGCTGATGCCAAAGCGGATGAGGGCGTTGGGGTCGAGGATCAGCTGATATTCCCGGGTGAAACCGCCGAAATTGTCGATGTTCACCACGCCGGGCACCCGCTGGAGGGCGGGAATGATCTCCCACCGCTGCACGTCGGAGATGGTCATGAGGTCCTGATCGTCGGACTCGACCGTGTAGCGGTAGATTTCTCCGCTGGCCCCGGAGATGGGGCCAAGGGAGGGCTGGGCACCGCCTGTCAGCTGGAGGCCGTCAAGCTGGCTCTGCACCAGCTGGCGGGCACGGTAGATGTCCTCTCCATCCTTGAAGATGAGCGTGATGAGCGAGAGGCCGAATGTCGTGCTGGAGCGGCTCTCCACAACACCGGGGACGGCTGCCAGTTCACGCTCGACAGGCGTGGTGACCTGATGTTCCATCTCCTCGGCAGCAAGACCGTTGACCTGCGTGGTGACCAGAACACTGGCCGGGCCGAGGTCCGGGTAGGCTTCCACGGGCAGCTGTTTCCACGCCAGCATTCCGGTGACGAACAGAGCTGCGGTAAGAAAAGCGACGGCCTTGCGGTGACCAAAGCACCATGTGATGAATTTCTCGATGAACATGACTGCTCAGCGGTCCTCAGTAATCATTGAGCAGGATGGCCCCATGCGTGATGATACGCTCACCAGCTTTCAGGCCGGAGAGAATGCGTACGGACTCTCCTTCCTCGTAGCTGATGGTGATGAAGCGGCGGCGGTAGGTGTTGGGGGCTGTCTCCACAAAGACGGAAACCTGGTCATTGTCCATCAGCAGGGCTGTTTTGGGCAGGAGGGGCTGGGCCTGCTGGGTGATGTTCAGCGTGGCGGTGGTGAACTGTCCGGGGCGCAGCGCCCCCTGGGTGTTGTTGCAGCGCAGATAGAGATTCAGGCGGCGGGTATCAGTATGGACGGTGCCGTCCAGCGAGGTGACGGGTCCATGGCATGTCTGGCCGGGGAAGGGGGCTTCCAGCGTCATGCTTGCACCGAGCATGGGCAGGAGGGATTCCGGCAGGCTGGCCTGGATCCAGACAGTGTCCAGATTGGCGACGTTCATCAGGGTTGCTGTCATGTCTGTCACATTCTGGCCGATGCCGGTGGATATGGCGGTGACGATGCCGGAGACAGGCGCTACCAGTGGTTGGTAGCCGGCATTGCCGTCTGTGCCGAGAGCCTGAAGGCGCAGATGGGCACGGGTGGCTTCGGCCTGGGCCTGTTCCAGATCGTTTCTGGCAGATTGCATGTCTTTTACGGCATTGCCTCCCGCATTCAGCACGCCAACAGCACGGCGATAGGCCAGCCGGGTAAGGGTGAGGGTTGCCTGTGCTTTGCGGTCATCTGACCATGCCTGTGCCAGGTCACCGGAATACAGGATGGCAAGAACATCGCCTTTCTGTACATGCTGGCCTGTCTGCACATACAGGTTGGCCACCCGCCCGACGACCGGGGAATGGATGTCCACGCTCTGGCCGGGGGAGGCGATGATCTGTGCTGGAAGCTCTACCTGATGGGGGGAGAGGGTTTCCGCGACGGGCTCGACAGTCAGCTGGCCATCCAGCGGCCCTCCGGGCCTGATGCGCAGCAGGTCACCGTTGTGAGTAACAGCGGGCGGTGGGGCAGTCTCTATGACCCGGTGGGGGACGAGAGACCACACACCCCAGAGAAGCAGAAGAACGATCAGGACGATGCCAGTAATAATCATGTTACGTGAGACACGCATTATTGGGATGTTCTCCGTTCTTCTGACTGCCAGGGCAAAATTCGTTCCCTTCTGACACATGCGCCGTGATTTGTCACGGTATTGTATCTGTACCGTAATATTCGAACTTTATGGATGATGGCTGTCGTGATGAGTAATTGCTGTCCAGTATTGCGACTATATGAAAAAGGGGCCGCAATTACTCTGCGGCCCCTTTCCCGAATGATCTGATGTTGTTGTGAAAAGATCAGAAGCGGTATTCGATACCGGCACCAACAACAGTCGGATGCACGTCATCATGAACACGGACCCGACCACCAGTAATGGGGTTGCCGCGCTGGCTCAGATGAACGCTCTGATTGAACAGAAGGATCTGTTTGATATCGAAGTTGAAGAACCAGTTGCCGACCAGCTGGTAATCAAACCCGAGGTTGAAGCTCGGCCCGACGTTGGTTTTCATGTGCATGGCATCAAACACGGCCCCGTTGAAGGCCCCACCCAGATTGGTGGCCTGATGCATGTTGTGGAAGATGGCCACCGTGATGCCAAGACCGGCATAGGGGTTGAAACGCTTGTGCGGGCGGAAGTGGTAGGCGGCTGTCAGTGTCGGGGGGAGAATCCAGAAGCTGCCAGCATCCAGCTTGCCCAGGTTGCCGACATGGGCAGCGGCTTCATGACGGGTGGAAGAAGCAATGAGGTCCAGGGAGAGGTGGTCCGTCAGGAAATATTCAAGCGTCAGTTCCGGCATGACCTGGTTGGTCACGCTTACATTGTGGCGGAAGATGCTGCCACCAGCCAGAGCTGCCGCAGGTGAGCTGGCATTCAGCTTGACGCGGGAGCCGGTGTTGTTGGTGATTACGCCGAGAGCGGAGAGGCGGACAACGAAGTCCCCTTTGCCAAGGCCGATCTTGGTATTGGCACAGGTCTGGAAAATGCCGCAGCGATGGTCATCCGGAGCATGAAGATGCACGGAAGCATCCGGAGCAGCCTGCATGGTGCTGGATGCGGATACGGAGGTGTGGGCTCCTGGCGCTGCTGTCTGGGCAACGGCGAAGGAGACAGACCCAAGAGCAAACAGCGCAGCTGTGGCCATCCGGGTGAAGGTGCGGCTCATTTTTCCTAGAATCCTCGATGAGTTACAACGGCGTGGCGAAAATGGACAAAATGTAATTGTTCCTTCCCCGCCTATAAGAATGATCTGCCTCGAAAACAAGAAAAAATTTATAACTGTAATAGGGCATTAACTGAAAATATTCTAGAAATTGATCTATATCAAAAAATGGGGCTTTTCTTATCACTGTCATAAGGAAGGTTTCTTTTCCAAGGGGGGGGTAACCCGCTAACTCTGACACCGGCTATAGTGAGACAGGAAAGATAATGGTGGAAACAGGTCGCAGCCTCATGGAGGCCGTTCGGGAACGGTGTGGTCGCTGCCCTGGCCGTTCGGTCAGTATCTGCAACGTCATTGAGGACCAGGACCTTCCTGCCCTTGTGGCGGAATCTTCCCGGGTGGTTGTTCAGGCGGGGCGCTGTTTCATACAGGAAGGCGCACCGGCGCACGATTTTTATGTGCTGACAGGCGGCCGGGCCAAGCTGTTCAGTCTCATGCCTGATGGGCGTCGGCAGATTGTCGGTTTTGCAGAAGTGGGAGATTTTCTGGGGCTGGCCTCCTCAGAGAGTTATGCCTTCACCGCAGAAGCTCTGGGAGAGGTGACACTCTGCCGGTTCCCCCATTCTGCCATCGACCGTCTCGTGGAGCGCTTCCCCCGTCTGCATGGTCGCCTCCAGCAGGAGGCTTCCAGCGAGCTGGTCAAGATGCAGGCGCGGCTCATGCTTCTGGGGCGCAAGACAGCCCGTGAGCGTCTGGCCAGTTTCCTTGTCGAACAGGCCAGCCCCTGCTGTGCCCATGCGCTGAAGGATGAGCACGGCCCGCTGACACTGCCCCTGCCCATGTCCCGGACAGACATTGCCGATTATCTGGGGTTGACGATCGAAACGGTGAGCCGGACGTTCAGCCTGTTCAGGAAAGAGGGGCTGATCAGCATCAGGGGGGCCAGTTCCGTCACGCTTCTGTCACCGGGGCTGCTGAGCGACATGGCTGGTGGCATAAAGCGGAGCTGAGCCTTCAGGAGTGTGGCATGGCCTTTTTTTAACTTTGGGGATGTAACCTCGTGGTGTAGTGAATGGACGCATCCGGTACTCATTCTAGGAGCTGCTTCATGAAGATCCGCACTCTGTTTACAGTTTCACTGCTTGCCTCGTCCTTTGCCCTGCTGCCTCAGGCTCATGCTTATGATCCGAATGATCCGCTGGCCATCCAGAGCAGCATGGACAGCGTGACGAAGTCCATCCAGAACGAAAACGCCAAGCTGCAGGCCCTGCAGGAGAAGTATGCTGGCGCTCCGGAGCGTGCCCGTGCCCGCATCCAGAAGCGCATGGATGCCCTCCAGTCCGACGTGAAGCAGCGTCAGGAGCGTCTGCAGAACCTTCAGGACAAGTACAAGAACCTTGCCGCTGACAAGAAGGCCGAGATCCAGAAGAACATTGATGATCGCAAGCAGCAGATCAAGGATGTGCGCGACAGGTACAGGAATGCGCCGGCTGAGGAGAAGCAGCGCATCAAGGACCAGCTTGATGCCCAGAAGTCTCAGCTTGACGCCCAGAAGAAGAGCCTGAAGGAGATGCACGACAGCACGGTGCAGTCCGGCAAGGACTTCGTCCATTCCCTGAAGGGCGGTTTCTGATCTTCTACAGGATCGGTCCTGATAGGACAGGGTGATGAGAGAGGCCGCTCCCATTGGGGCGGCCTCTTGCTCTTTGGGGGGAGTGCCTCCATATAGGGCATGATTGAGATAGACGTTCTCGGGGCAGGGTGGAATTCCCTACCGGCGGTGTTGGTGGCTTTGGCTGCCTCAGCCCGCGAGCGCCCTGCATCCGTGCAGGGGACAAGCAGACCCGGTGTGAATCCGGGGCCGACGGTCAGAGTCCGGATGAGAGAGAACGTTCTTCCTGTCCATCGCGGGAGGGGGGATGCCGCCTTTCCGTGAGGGGGGAAGGCGTGACGTCGCCGCGAACGTCCCTGAGACGATTGGGGACTGATGATGACAGATGTGTCGAGTGGGACACGAAGAACGGACAGCCCGCCCCCGCCGCTGGAGAGCGTGCGGGCCGGTTTCCGGGAGGCCGTGAAGGCGGCCGTGCAGAAGATGGGGGCGACCGCTCCCAATCCGGCGGTGGGCTGCGCCCTGCTGGATGGTGAAGGGCACCTGCTCGCCGTGGGAGCACATCCCGCTGCGGGCCAGCCTCATGCCGAGGTCATGGCGCTGGAGCAGGCCCGGGAGAAAGGCGTGCTGGAGCAGGTCCGCACTGCCCTGGTGACGCTGGAACCCTGCAACCATCATGGCCGGACTCCTCCCTGTAGCGACCGGCTGAAGAACAGTCCCGTGCGGACCGTGTGGATCGGTGCCCGGGACCCCAACCCGCAGGCCAGAGGGGGAGCGGACCATCTGGCTGGGGGCCTCTCTCCGAAACAGGTGCATTTTCTGGCCGATGAACCCGGGCTGCGCTCTCTGGCGCAGGACTGTGCCGCACTTCTCGCACCGTTTGCCTGCCGTGTGACGCAGGGCCGCCCGTGGCTGAGTGTGAAGCAGGCTCTGGACGGGCACGGCAGCATGATTCCTCCGGAAGGGCAGAAGACCTTCACCTCGTCCGCATCCCTGCGGCTGGCCCATCAGCTCCGGCGGGCCTGTGACGCCGTGGTGACGGGGATCGGGACCGTTCTGGCTGATGACCCGTCCTTTACCGTGCGGCATGTGTCCGATCACGCCGGGCGGGCACCCCGGCCCCTGATCGTGCTGGACCGGCAGGGCCGTCTTCCAGCCGCCTGGCGTCAGGCCCGGGAGGCGGACGGGTTCCATGTGGAACAGTGCCGTGACCTGTCATCCCTGCCTGCCCTTCTGGGGCAGATGGACATCAACTGGACCCTGATCGAGGCCGGCCCTGCCCTGCTGGCCGGCGTGCGGGAGGCGGGCCTGTGGGATGACTGGCTGACCATCCGTCATGAGGGGGCCGACAGGGACGACCAGCTTTCCATTACCCTGCGTGAAGAGAGTGCGGACAAGCGGAGCCCGATCCAGCTTCTGTGCCAATATGGGGACTAAGACCATGTTTTCAGGAATCATCGAACGTGTTGGCGACGTGCAGTCCGTGTCCCTGCGGGACAGGGCCATGGATGTACGGATCGCCACCCATTTTACCGATCTGACGGAAGGTGAAAGCATCGCCACCAATGGCGTGTGCCTGACCGTGACCCGTTTCACGCCCGAGGGTGTGGCGGATTTCCATCTGAGTGGTGAGACGCTGGCCCGGACGGCTCTGGGTGACCTCGTGGAGGGGGCCCGGGTGAATCTGGAACGGGCCGTCAGCCTCAATACACGGCTTTCCGGCCATATCGTGCAGGGGCATGTCGATGCGGTAGGCAGGCTGACCCATGTTGCCGAAGCTGGGGAATCACATCATCTGCGGATTTTCATGCCTGCTTCCCTGCGCCGCTATGTCATCGAGAAAGGGTCCATCACCATCAATGGCATCAGCCTGACGGTGAATGAGGTGCATGATGATGTGCGCCATGACGGGCAGGAAGGCTTTGAGATCAGCCTGATGATCATTCCCCATACATGGACCCATACGGACCTTTCCACGCTGGCCATCGGGGCGAAGGTGAATCTGGAAGTGGACATGATGGCCAAATATGTGGAGACGCTCCTGCGCCACACGCCGGAAGAGGAACTGCGTTACAGGGGAGATGCCCGGTGAGCAGCCTGTCTTCAAACCTGAAGGCCGCCATCGCCGCCGTGCGGGCTGGCCGCATGGTCGTGATGGTGGATGATGAGGATCGGGAGAATGAAGGTGATCTCATTCTGCCAGCCCAGTTTGCCACGCAGGAGACCATCAATTTCATGGCCCGTCAGGCCTGCGGGCTGATCTGCCTGTCCCTTGAGGCTGACCAGATAGACCGGCTTGGCCTGTCTCCCATGGTGGCGAAGAATCAGGACCCGCGGGGCACGGCCTTCACCGTGTCCATCGAGGCCGCCCACGGCGTGACGACGGGCATTTCCGCTGCCGAGCGTGCCCATACGATTCAGGTGGCATCTGCGCCGGATGCGACACCGGCGGACATCATCTCCCCCGGTCACATGTTCCCCCTGCGGGCCAACCCTGATGGCGTGATGGCCCGGGAGGGGCATACGGAAGGAGCTGTTGACCTCATGCGGCTGGCAGGTCTGCGTCCGGCTGGTGTGATCTGTGAGATCATGGCCGAGGATGGCACGATGATGCGCCTGCCGGAGCTGCGTCACTATGCCCGTCGGCACGGTCTGCCGCTCATCAGCATTGCCGAAATGCGCCGCTGGATTGCTGAACATGGGCGGGGTGATGTCGGAGCTCTGGACATGGCAGAAGCGCCATTGTCGGAGGAAGCCCAGCTTGCCGTGGCCGACCTGCCGACCGTGTGTGGTGGAGAGGATCTGCGTGTCCATGCCTTCCGTGGAGCTGATGGTGTGGAACATCTGGCCCTTGTGAAAGGGAAGCCTGACCAGACCGTGCCGCTGGTCCGCCTTCATTCGGAATGTGTGACGGGGGATGCGCTGGGGTCGCTGCGCTGCGACTGTGGCCCACAGCTGCGGGAAGCCCTGAAGCGGATTGCGGCGGCGGAATCAGGCGTGCTGCTCTATCTGCGGGGGCATGAGGGCCGGGGGATCGGTCTGGCCAACAAGATACGGGCCTATGAGCTTCAGGATCAGGGCATGGACACGGTTGATGCCAATGAGGCGCTTGGTCTGCCCGCTGATGCCCGCCGCTGGGATATGGCGGCCCATATGTTGGCCAGTCTCGGCGTGACCCGCCTGCGCCTGCTGACGAACAACCCGGAAAAAGAGCGTGGCCTGACGGAGGCCGGACTGGTGGTGGAAGCCGTGGAACGGCTTGTCGTGCCATCCAATCCGTTCAACCGCCATTATCTGGAAACGAAACGCACCCGTATGGGGCATATGCTGCAGGAGAGCTGAACCATGAGCAAACATATCGCTACGGCCCCGGAAGGCCTGAAACTCAATCCAGCGCCAAGACTGGCCCTGCTGGTCAGCCGCTTCAATCCTGATGTGACGGGCGGTCTGCGTGATGGTGCGCTGGAGTGGCTGAAGGAACGTGGCATTGATGAGACGGTGGATGTCTATGAGGCCCCCGGTGCGTTCGAGCTGCCCATCATGGCCCAGCACCTTGCCCGTAAGGGTATCTATGAGGGGGTGATCTGCCTCGGCTGTGTCATCAAGGGGGATACGGCTCATTTCGAGTTCATTTCCATGGGGGCCACTGTTGGCATCATGCAGGCCCAGCTGGCGAATGATGTGCCGATTTCTTTCGGTATTCTGACAACCTATACGGACGAACAGGCCATCGTGCGCTCCCGGGGGGATGAGCACAACAAGGGCCGTGAGGCCGCTGCGGCCTGCTTTGAGACGGTGGCCTTCCTGCGGAAGTGATCTGGCCCTCCTGTATGGCAGGAAACATTCCTGCCCTGTGGAGACAGGTCAGGAATGTTGCCGCCAGGTCATTGGTTGACGCGCTTCATGGGCCCGGAGGTGGCCTGATATTTGATGGAGAACGGCGAGGTATTTAACAATCGTGCAATAGAAGTCCCCATATAATGCTTCTGGCAGGATTGTTGCGTTTCTGTGCCCGACATCATAGACAGAGTGACTGATACCTGTATGGAATTTTATTGTCCTGAAATGTTCGGAAAGAGGTTTGCGTGGATTTTGAGACCATAAAGGTGGCCGTCCTCATCCCCTGTTACAATGAAGAAATGACAGTGGGGCATGTTGTGGAGAAATTCACGAGGCACATGCCGGGGGCGGAGATTTATGTCTATGACAACAATTCCACCGACCGGACAGTGGACGTTGCCCGGGCCGCAGGGGCAATTGTCCGGACAGAGCGGATGCAGGGGAAAGGGTACGTCGTCCGGCGGATGTTCTCCGACATTGATGCAGATTTCTACATCCTGATTGATGGTGATGAGACCTACGAGGCCGAGGCGGCCCCCAGGCTGCTGGAGCATGCGTATGAGCATGGTCTGGACATGGTCAATGGAGCTCGTGTCACGGACCGTCCGGCGGCGTATCGCATGGGTCATGTATTGGGCAACCGGATGCTGACGGGGCTGGTGACCATGATTTTCGGGCGCCGCCTTACGGACATGCTGTCCGGCTATCGGGTTTTCTCAAAGCGGTTCGTCAAGTCATTCCCGGCCTTGTCCCAGGGGTTCGAGACGGAAACCGAGTTTACCATTCATGCGCTGGAGCTGGGGTTGCCTGTCGGTGAGCTGAAGACGGCTTATGTCGAGCGGCCACCGGGCAGCGTGTCCAAACTGAGCACTTACAAGGACGGTATCAGGATACTCTGCACGATCGTCCAGATCGTGAAGCTGGAAAAGCCGTTTCTGCTGTTTTCCTCCATTGCGGCTGTCCTGTTTGTCCTGGGGCTTGGGTTGGGGATTCCTGTCGTTTCCTTCTATCTCCGGCAGGGTGTCGTCCCCCGCCTGCCAACAGCCCTGCTGGCCACGGCTCTGGTGCTGCTCTCTTTCCTGAGTTTTGTCTGTGGGTTGATCCTCGACACGATTGCCATTGCCCGGAAAGAGCAGAAGAGGCTGACCTATCTTTCCTATCCTGCCGTCTTTCCAGACAGGCGCTGAGCTGCCGGGAGCGCTGTGATGTTCTGCAAGAAAAACGTGACCACGGTCATATGGTGTGCCGCCATCGTGTGGAGCATCATGGGTATTCTGTCATGGTCCCATCTGCCGATAGAATACCGGCCCGGTGGGCTGCGGCTGACTTTCAACAGCATGATCGATCACATGCTGCATGGCCATTTTGATGTGGACCCGAAGACCGTGGAAGAGGAGGGTTTCCTCCGGAATGGGAAAGTGTATGCTTACTGGGGCATTTTCCCCTCCCTGCTGAGGTTGCCAGTCCTGCTGTTCCCCAATGGGCTGCATTGGGACATCACCCGTCTTTCATCCATCATGGCCCTGCTGATGATCCTGTTTTTCAATTACAGGACATGGCGTTTCGTGTCGGAGCGTTACCTTGGAGGTACGTCCTGGGTTTCGCTCTGTCTGGCCATTGCCCTTGCTTTTTCGGGTGAACAGGTCTGTTTTTTTGAACACAGCCTGTATCAGGAGGTCTGCTTCTGGGCTCTGGCCTTCGCTTCATGGTTTGTGTACTGCGCCATCCGTGTCCTCTGCGAGAAGGAGTACTGGCGATATGGTGGGGTCTGCATGGCCGTTGCGGCGGGCTGTGCGCTGTTGACCCGTGTTTCGATGGGGATCGGGCTGTATGTGGCGCTGCTCTGTTTTCTCATCATCCATTTTTACAGATGGTGCCGCAGCTTCAGGACGAAGGATGAGGGCGTCACGCTGCTGTCTCTCGTTGTGCCGACAGTCATCTCCGTTCTGGCCATCATCGTGACGGCATATGTGAATTACAGACGATGGGGCAATCCGCTTACCTTCGCCAATTACGACCTGTACCTCTACAATGTGGAGTTTCCCAGCCGCATCGTGCGGACCAAAACTTATGGGCTGTTCAATCTTCAGAGATTCTATCTGGGGATTGTCTATTTCTTTGTACCGGTGTGGATTTTCCAGAAGGCTGACGGGCATTACGTTCTTCAGGATAGTTTCACGCGGCTGATTGATGCGAATGAGCTGCCACCCAGCAGCTTCTTTCTGACAGATGGTTTCATGCTGCTCTGTGGTGCGCTGCTGATTGTCGGGCTGCTCCGCAAGGGCCGTGTGTTTCCCATCAATCGGGCAGCGCTTGCTTCTGTCGCCGTATCCTTGGCAATACCGGCTTTCCTGATGATGATTGCCATCAGTATGAATTACCGGTACCGGGCGGAATTCTACCCGGATATCGTTTTCCTCGGGACGCTTGGCTGTGTCTATCTGTACAACAACCTGAAGGATGTACGGGCTCTGAAAAAGATTCTGGTTGCCCTGCTGGTTGTCAGCGTTGTCTCATCCAATCTCAATATTTTCCTGTATGGGGAAAGTGAGCTCGGCCCTGCCTATCTCTACATCAAGGACGGTATCTTTTCTTATTACTACCATCGGGTTTTCTGAAAAAGCAGGAAGTTCTCCTGCCTGAAGATCAAAAAAAGGCGGCTTCTCCGGGAGAGGGAGAAGCCGCCTTTTGCAATCATGGCGCCTGCGGGAGGGTCAACGGATCCGCCTGTAGATTATGAACCCGCTGAAGGCATAGCGTGGGGGATGTTCGTAGATCATCTCATAATGCTGTTTGAGCTCTCTTGTGAGAACAGCATAGGTATCCCGGTTGATGGACATGTCATGCTCGGTATCGTCGGCAGAGAGGAGAATGTAGAGGGGTTTCTGGGCCAGTATGGCTTCGGTCTCCTGCACAGGGTCGATGCCCAGAGCGTTCCGTTCCGTATCGGTGCTGAGATGGGCCGAAAAGGGGAAGCGTGTCAGATGGCAATAAGGGACACTGTCCAGCAGAATATCCGGCGTGTCGTAATTGAAGACACAGCCGACAGGGGATGAAAGACGGGAGACGGCCTGCCGCAGGGTGGAAAGATCGCTGGCACGGTTGATCTTCTTTTCTGTGTCGTAGGTGCGGATGCCCCCCCATACCAGCAGCAGCACGAGCCAGAGACGGCTGAAAGGGGAGGCCCAGAGTGGTGCTGCGGTTATGAAAAAGGCCGGATAAAGGGGCAGGGAATAGTGTTTGGTAAAGGTGTTGAAGAGGGCAAAACCGGCAAAGGCTGTCCACGCCCACCCGCCAAGGAAAAGGGAGAGAGGCTGGCAGTGGGCGGTCTGTTTTCTGAAGAGAAAGCGTAGGACTGTCGTGCCGAGCAGGATGCCCAGCATGACAAGGCACCAGTATACATTATGCAACCACTGGTGCAGAGAGGCAGCCGGGATGGGTTTTTTCAGGAAGATGGAGACGGTGTTGGCAAACCACCATTCCTGGAAGTGGCCGTCCAGCGCATAGAACAGCATGACAGCCAGTGTTGGCACGAGGGCAAGCCCACACCAGATGATGGCATGGCCCATGACCTGCTTCAGGGTACCGCCCTGCCGGTAGGTCAGTCCCATCAGGAACAGCCCGACATAGATGCCTTCAAAAACGACAGATGTTTTCAGCTGGAGAGCGATGCCAAACAGCAGCATGACTCCCGCTCCCGTCTGGAACAGGGTGAGGCGGGCCTGCCCGGCCATGAACCGTGCGACCAGCAGGATGGCCCAGACGACCAGCAGATTATAGAAGATGGGCGTCTGGCCGCCGCAGCCCTGTGAGTTGGCAATCCAGACCAGATAGAGACAGCCAGTACAGAGGGCCCCTCCGACCGGGGCGATGAGGCGGGCGACCTTCATGCACAGGATGGACGTCGCCCAGGCACTCAGCAGGGCAATGGCCTGATAGGCCCAGATGCGGTAAGGACCGAAAAGGTGGAAAAGTTCATAGAGCAGAAAGATGCCGATGGGTTTTCTGTCCCATATGTCGACATAGGGCAGTTCGCCATGCAGCATTCTGCCACCGACAAGCATATAGAATTCTTCATCAGCGAAGATGAAGGGATTCCCGAACACCATGAAACGGGTCAGGATTGCCATGACAAACAGTAGAGAGTACGCTACGTACTTGCTGTCCAGTGACCGGGCAAGGCGGTCCCGGAGTGAATTATATGACATGCAGGTGGCCAGTTAAGTATAAGGACGATTTTCTTTAGAAGAAAACGAGAACGCATTCTATACGCAGGACGCATGGGGTCAAATATATTTGGCTGTTTCAGGCAGTAAATCGTTATATTTTTTTGTGCTACAGGGCCCTTTGTAAAGGAAGTGTTAGGAATAAGACGATGTTTTTTTCAGGGGTTGGATCCGTTCATGTCTAAAAAAGAGGACAGTTTTGTATGGCCCTGGTGTCTGGCCTGGGCAGTTCTGTTTCTTCTGACATGTCTCCGGACTGTACTTGTCATGTTCCATCATGTCCCGCTGGACGTCAATGAGGGGTGGAATGCCCAGCTGGCCAGCTGGACAGCCGGTGGAGATCACCAGCTTTATTCATCGGACCGGGGTTTTGTTTTCAACAATTACCCGCCTCTTTCTTTTGTATTGATGGGCGGGCTGGTCCGGCTCGGGTTCGATGCCATCATTACAGGCCGCATCCTGTCCTGCCTGTCCGTTCTTGCATCGGCCGTGTTGATCGTCCGCATCATCCAGGTCGTGACAGGCAGACTTCCGGTGGCCCTGGCCACGGCATCCCTGTTCCTTGTCACGGCGAATACAGCCTTTCAGGGTTATTTCGGGATGAATGACCCACAATGGCTGGCCCAGGCCCTGATGTTGGGGGGGCTGTACGTGGCGGTCAGCCGGAATGTGGCTGACCTGACATGGCGGCGCCTGTTTCTCTGTGCTGTCCTGATCGTGCTGGGGGGCTTTACCAAGCATAATCTCGTGGCCTTGCCGCTGGCCCTGTCTGTCTGGCTGCTCTGCATCGACCTGAAAAAAGCCGTCCTCTGGGGCATGATGGCGGCCGGGCTGCTGCTGGTCGGGTTTGCCAGCTGCTACGAGGTTTACGGGGTCAGTTTTTTCCGGGATGTTTTTCTCCATCAGCGGGTCATCCGGTTGGGGCGGGTCATTCATGGCCTGCGGCAGCTGCCCCTCATGGGGGGGATGCTTCTGGTCGGGCTTGGGCTCTTCTTCCGGCAATGGCGCTCCCTGAAATGGCAGGACCCGGCCTGTCTGGTGGGGTTGTTTCTGGCGTTCGGCTGTCTGTTCGGCTGTCTTGAATCGCTGGGCGAAGGTGTTGATTGCAATTGCATGTTCGATGCCTTTGTGGCGGCGACCCTGTTGTGCGGGATCGGGCTGGCCCGTCTTCCAGAGGGGCCGGAGCAGAAGCGGCGCTTTGTCCGGGCCTGCTGCGTGATGAGCCTGCCCCTGCTGTTCCTGCTGCCGCTGTGGGGGGTGACTTCTTACAGGCAGGTCCAGACGGTCAGTCTGAAAGACCGTGAGTGGCAGACCTACATACAGGCGCTGAAGATGCACAGCACATCCCTGCTCTGTACGGATATGGCCCTGTGCTACTGGGCGAATAGCCGTGATGCCATTGATGGGTTCAATCTTTCACAGGCGCTGAAGAAAAATCAGGATATTGTGGCCCTGCGTAGCGTGATCGCCCAGCACCGGTTTTCCCTTGTGCAGCTTTACGGTACCTCGGCCCATTATAGCAGCGGCAATCTCACCGTGGATAGCTGGCTGGCGAAGGCTGGTTATCGGCCAGTCATGGATAATGGTGAGCTGATTCTTCTCGGATACGTCCATTGAGGCAGGGAAGCTGCCAGAGTTGTGGCGGCGGCTCTATCCGGTAGCCGCATGAACATGGTATCATAATAGCTAACATGATTTTTATGACCAGAGGCTGGATGACAGCCTGCGCTGGAAAGGTGTGCGATGATTGTTCCTGTTGTTCTCTCCGGTGGGTCCGGAACACGACTTTGGCCGGTCTCCCGTAAAAGCTATCCCAAGCAGTTCTGTGCTCTGCTGAGCAAGGACACGCCGTTTCAGGAAACTGTGCAGCGGACACGGGCGCTTGGGCTGGAGGCCGCCCCCATTGTGGTGGGGAATCGTGAGCATCGCTTCATCATGGCTGAGCAGCTGCGGCAGACAGGCATCGAGGCAGCGAGTATCATTCTTGAACCGGTTGCCCGCAATTCTGCTGCTGCCATGGCTGCTGCCGCTTTCTGGCAGGCCCGGCAGGATGAGGAGGCCATTCTCTGGTTCATGCCAGCCGATGCTGCCATAGAGGGGCAGGAAGCGCTGAAGCAGGCGCTGGAGCAGGCCTGTGAGGCCGCCCGGCAGGATTATATCGTGACCTTTGGCATCCGGCCGAACCGGGCAGAAACGGGCTATGGATACATCCAGCAGGGCCCCCTCCTGGATGGGCAGGAGAATGCCTATCACATTGCCCGTTTTCTGGAGAAGCCGGATGCCGAAAGGGCCAAGGTCCTTGCCAGTGATGGGCAGCATCTCTGGAACTCGGGAATGTTTGTGGCCCGTGCCCGTGTCTTCCTTGAGGAACTGAAAAAATACGAACCGGCCATTCATGAGGCCGTGTCCCGTGCAGTGCAGGAAACCAGCTGCGACCTTGGCTTTGTTCAGCTGGCCGGAGAAACTTTTTCCCGTGCCCCATCCATTTCCGTGGATTATGCCGTGGCGGAGCGGACGGATCGTGCCGCAGTCGTGCCGTCCAGTTTCTCCTGGATGGATGTCGGCAGCTGGGATGCCGTCTGGGAGCTGACCCCCAAAGATGAAAACGGTAATGCCGTACAGGGCAACGTGTTTCTGGACCGTGCCCGGAACTGTTACGTCAAGTCCGATGGCATCGTGGCGACCGTGACCGGTGTGGATGATCTCATCATCATCGTGACGGGGGATGCCGTCATGGTGTCACATCGGGAGCGGGCGCAGGACATCAAGCACATGGTGTCACGCCTGCGGGATGAGGGCCATACGGAGGCGGAACAGCATGTCCGCATGTACCGCCCATGGGGATTCTATGAGAGTCTCATCCAGGGGGACCGTTTCCAGGTGAAGAGGATCCATGTCAGTCCCGGGGAGAAATTGTCCCTCCAGAAGCACTTCCACCGTTCGGAGCACTGGGTTGTCGTGGCGGGTACGGCCCTCGTGACACGGGATGACGAGCAGATCACGGTGCGGGAGAATGAGAGCATCTATCTGCCGCTTGGCTGCGTACACAGGCTGGAGAATCCGGGTCGCATCCCTGTCACGCTGATCGAGGTGCAGTCCGGCCCTTATCTGGGAGAGGATGACATCGTCCGTCTGGATGACGTGTATCAGCGGTAGGTGCCATCATCGTTACTATTACTGGCAGGAGCCCGGACATGTGGCCCATGTATCGGGTGGACTTTCAGGAATGGAAACCGTTTTTTTGCCTGATATGTTTATTATGAACAGAGGGTAGCGGGAATATTGTCGGCAGTGGGGGGCTTTTGGGTAAAGTTCCCCCGACAGATTGATGGATGAGGAGGCATGATGAGGGTTGCGGTAACAGGTGGATGCGGCTTCATAGGGTCCGCTGTCGTGCGGCACCTCATGGAGGGGACCAGTCATCAGGTTCTCAATGTGGACTGCATGACCTATGCAGCCTCCGAGGAGACGGTGGCTGCCGTGGCGTCCGATCCACGCTACCGTCATGTGCGTATTTCCATCAATGACCAGCCAGCCGTGGAGAAGGCTCTGGCAGAGTTCCAGCCGGATGCCATCATGCATCTGGCAGCAGAGAGCCATGTTGACCGCTCCATCGAGGGGCCGGGTGCCTTCATTCAGACCAACATCGTGGGGACGTATTGTCTGCTGGATGTAGCCCGCCGGTACTGGATGGGGCTGGATGGGGCGAAGAAGGCTGGATTCCGGTTTCTTCACATCTCGACGGACGAGGTTTTCGGTCATCTGTCACCGGAGGATCCTCCTTTTACGGAGGAGACGGCCTACGATCCCCGCAGCCCGTATTCGGCCAGCAAGGCGGCTTCCGACCATCTGGTGCGGGCCTGGTACCATACCTATGGTTTTCCGGCCTTCGTGACGAACACGACCAACAATTACGGGCCCTGGCATTTCCCGGAAAAACTGATCCCGCTCATGATCATCAATGCGCTGGAGGGCAAGCCCCTGCCTGTTTACGGCAAGGGCGAGAATCTGCGGGACTGGCTCTTTGTGGAGGATCACGCCAGGGCACTGGTCCGGGCTGTGGAGCATGGCAGACCGGGTGAGACTTACGCCATCGGGGCCAGGCAGCCCCGTAGCAATCTGGAGGTTGTGCGCAGGATATGCGCCCTGCTGGATGAGCTGGAGCCGGACCCGGCCGGCCCGAGGGAGCGGCTGATCACTTTTGTCAGTGACAGGCCGGGGCATGACTTCCGGTATGAGATTGATCCCAGCCATGCCGAGCGCTGTCTCGACTGGGAGGCGGAGCACGATTTCGAGACAGGCCTGCGCAGGACTGTCCAGTGGTATCTGGATAACAGGGCATGGTGGCAGCGCCTGCGCCGCCAGCGGTACGATGGCCGGAGACTGGGAGCTGAGGCATGACGGGTATGCTGAAAGAAACGACTGACCAACCGCCGACAAAGGGTATCCTGCTGTCCGGTGGGTCCGGGACGCGCCTGTACCCGATGACGCTGGCTGTCTCCAAGCAGCTTCTGCCTGTCTATGACAAGCCGATGATCTATTATCCGCTGACGACCCTGATCCTGGCAGGGATACGGGATATCATGATCATCACCACGCCGGATGATCAGGCGCAGTTCCAGCGTCTGCTGGGCACGGGTGAGCAGTTTGGCGTGACTTTCACCTATCGTGTCCAGCCGAAGCCGGAGGGGATTGCACAGGCTTTTCATATTGCCGAAGACTGGATCAATGGTGCGCCTTGTGCCCTGATTCTGGGGGACAACCTCATTTTTGCTGATGGGCTGCGACATATGTTGCGGGATGCCACACAGCGGTCTCATGGTGCGACGGTATTCGCCTATCAGGTGCGGGACCCGGAGCGTTATGGCGTTGTGGCATTTGATGAGGCTGGGCGGGCGCTTGATATTATTGAAAAACCGGTCACACCTCCCTCCCAGTGGGCGGTGACAGGGCTGTATTTCTATGATGGGCGGGTGTGCGACTTTGCCCGTCGGGTGCGTCCCAGTGATCGTGGTGAACTGGAGATCACGGATCTGAACCGCATCTATCTGGAGGAAGGAACGCTGGAGGTGGACCGGCTGGCCCGTGGGTGTGCGTGGCTGGATGCTGGAACACCGGACAGCCTGATGCAGGCCGGTACGTTCGTGCAGGCCATCCAGTCCCGGCAGGGGCTGCTGGTTGGTTCACCAACGGAGGCAGCCTATCGCATGGGATTCATCTCCCATGCGCAGCTTCTGGAGACAGGCACCAGGATGAAGAAAACGCCGCTTGGGCAGATGCTGCTTTATGTGGCAGCAGAGAGTGGGCCGGTAGTGGTGTGAGGCTGCCTGCCCCGGTTCTGCCCGTCCGGGAGGCTCCTGTATCGGGCCATGAAACAGAGAGATGAGGAGATGACGAGATGAAGGTTGAGGCACTGTCCCTGCCCGGCATCGTGAAGGTGACGCCGGCCCGTTTTGGGGATAATCGAGGGTTCTTCTCCGAGACATACAATCAGAAGAGCATGGCTGCGGCTGGCATTCCTGATACGTTCGTGCAGGACAACCAGAGTCTGTCCCGTCAGAAGGGTGTGGTGCGTGGGCTGCACTGCCAGCTGGCCCCTCATGGGCAAGGCAAGCTGGTGCGGGTGACACGGGGGGCCATCTGGGACGTGGCGGTAGATGCACGCACTGGCTCACCGACTTACGGCCAGTGGGTCGGTGTTGAACTGTCGGCTGAAAACTGGTCCCAGCTCTGGCTGCCTGTCGGGTTCCTGCATGGTTTTGTCACGTTGGAGGAAAATACCGAGGTGCAGTACAAATGCACCGGTTTTTATGACAAGGCATCCGAGCGGTCCGTGCGCTGGGATTGCAGCCAGATCGGGATCGACTGGCCGGTGGCCCCGGGGGAGGCTGTTCTCTCGGAGAAAGACCTGGAAGCCCCTTCCTTCGAGGCTGCCAAGGGGTGGTTCGAGTACCGGTGAGTCCCGTGCGGGCTACGTGTTTTCTGGCATGAAAGGGTCTTCATCATGACGAAGCCTTCCATTCTTGTGATCGGCCGGACAGGCCAGCTTGCCACGTCCTTGAGAGATCAGGGCGGGAGGCATGTCGTGACCGTTGGCCGCCCGGAGGTGGATTTTGCAGCCCCGGAGACATTGGCTGCGGCCATTGAGACATACCAGCCTGATATTATTGTCAATGCGGCGGCCTGGACGGCGGTCGATCTGGCTGAAACGGAACAGGAAGGGGCCCGGCAGGGCAACCATGCTGGCCCGGCCCGTCTGGCTGAGGAGGCTGCCCGCCGGGGGATTCCGTTCATTCACGTCTCGACGGATTATGTCTTTGATGGCCGGAAGGGAGCGCCCTATCTGGAGAGTGATCCGATCAATCCTGTCACGGTTTATGGACGGACCAAGGCTGATGGGGAGACGGCTGTTCTGAAAGCGCAGCCCCAGAGCATCATCCTGCGGACGGCATGGGTCTACTCCGCTCATGGCAAGAATTTCGTCAAGACGATGCTGAATGCGGGGGCAAAGAATCCCCACCTGCGTGTGGTGGGGGATCAGCGGGGAAACCCGACCTCGTCCGATGATCTGGCCGCTGTGATTCTGGGCATCATCGGGACGATCAGACAGACAGGCTGGCAGGATTCCTATGCTGGTATTTATCATGCCACGGGCGCTGGTGAGGCCACATGGCATGAGCTTGCCTGCCACGCTCTGGAGGAAGCCGCCCGTCATGGCCAGCCCATGCCGAAGGTAGAGGCCATCACTACGGCAGACTGGCCCACACCGGCGGCCCGCCCGGCGGATTCCCGCCTGGACAATGGCAGGCTGGAGCGTGTTTTCGGGCAGAAAATGCCAGACTGGCGTGACAGTGTGGCCCGGACAGTCAGAACCCTGCTGAAGCCTGAGGCCTGAAGAGGCCCTGCCGAAGGGGATGAAAAAAGGCCGTTCCCAATGGGGCGGCCTTTTTTCATATCAGCGGTGGCGTTGTGAATCAGGCTGATCGTTTGCGGGACAGCAGGCGCCATCCAGCCCAGAAGAGCCCGGCACCCGCAAGAGCTGTCGTGCCATAGGTCAGCCGGGGACGACGGCGGAAGCTGTGTTTGGTCAGCATCCGTGCAAAGGAGAGCATGACGCCAGAATCCAGCTTGCTTTCCCCATGGGCCCTGTCCCGGAAATTCATGGGAATTTCCTGAACCCGCAGAGGTTCAGGCCGGGCGATCATGATGTCCAGAAGGATTTTGAAGCCCGTGCCATCCAGCCGGGGGGCACGGTCCATGAAGACGGAACGCCGCATGGCAAAAAAGCCGCTCATCGGGTCTGTCAGGGGGACATTGAGAAGCTGGCGGGCTGTCCAGATGCCGGTATTGGAGAGAAAGCGGCGCCAGACGCTGGAAAGCCCCTCATTGCTGCCACCCGTGATGTGCCGGCTGGCAACGGCGATATCTGCCCGACCATCCCGCAGGGCGGCAATCATGTGGGGCAGACAGCCTTCATCATGCTGGAGATCGCCGTCCATGACAGCAATCAGGGGAGCAGACACGCTGAGGGCCCCTTCAATCACGGCGGAGGACAGCCCTCGCCGACCAATACGCAGCAGCCCCCGCACGTAGGGTTTCTTCTGGGCCAGCTGGCGGACAGCTTCCATCGTGCCATCGGGGGAGTTGTCATCCACGAAGACAACCTCCCATGTCATGCCACTCAGGACGGTCTCCAGAGCATCTACGACGGGGACAACGTTCTCGACCTCATTGTAGCATGGGATGATGATGCTGATCTCAGGGGCGGTCATAGCAGATTCCATGTGAGGGGGATGTCCACTAATAAGGGGGATGACAGGTGAGCGCAAGGTAATGACCCTGCCCGTGCGGGATGCCATAATATCTTGTTAATGGAACTGCTTCCCATTATTTCAGATGTGTAAATGAAGTTCTGGTGCTTCTGGAGACAGGGGGCTGTTCAGAAAGTCTTTTGGCCCATACGACGATAGATGAACGCCTGTTCGTCAGTCTGTTCTGCTTCTGCAATGGCGTCATCAATCAGGTGGCGATGGGGAGAGAGGGAGCAGACAGGGTCGGTCTGGGAGGCATCTCCGAGCAGGGCCAGTGCCTGGCAGCGGCATCCGCCCCAGTCAATTTCCTTGCGGGCGCAGGAGGCACAGGGCTCCGGCATCCAGTCAGTTCCCCGGAAGAGGGTGAAAGCCTGTGAGTGGTACCAGATATGGCTGAGTGAATGATCCCGCACATTGTCGAAGTGCAGGGAGGGGATTGTTTCCGCTGCATGGCAGGGCAGGACATGGCCGGAGGGTGAGACGTTGAGAAAGCGTTGCCCCCAGCCCCCCATGCAGGGTTTGGGGCGTTCGGCATAATAATCTGGCGTGACATAATCAATGGCCAGCCCGCCTTTTGCCATTTCGGCCTCGACATGGCGGCCCGCCTCTTCCAGCTGTGTGCGGGATGGTAGCAGGGCTGCCCGGTTTTTCAGGGCCCAGCCATAATACTGGGTATGGGCCATCTCGACACGCTGGGCATCAAGCTGGCGGGCGAGAGCAAACATGGCAGGAATGCGGGAAATGTTGGCCTTCTGCAGTACGAAGTTCAGCGTCAGGGGGATGCCGGCCTGCGTGATGAGGCGGGCTGCCTCCAGCTTGCGGGGCTGGACGCTTTTAAAATCGCTCAGCCGGTCCGCTTCTGGTCCATCGGTATCCTGAAAGGAGAGCTGCACATGGTCCAGCCCGCTTTCATCAAGCCGTTTCATGGTTTCAGGTGTGATGAGAACACCAGACGTGATCAGGTTGGTATAGAGGTTCAGCCTGTGGGCATGGGAGATGAGGGTGTAGAGGTCCGGGCGGGCCATGGGCTCCCCGCCAGAGAAATGGACCTGAAGGACGCCCATTCCGGCTGCCTCCTCCAGCACACGCAGCCAGTCTTCCGTGCCAAGTTCCTGTGCCTTGCGCTCCAGCTCCACAGGGTTGGAACAGTAGGGGCAGGAGAGCGGGCAGCGGTGTGTCAGCTCGGCCAGCAGGCTCATGGGAGCCGGGGGAGGCGTGGAGGTTCCGTCTGTCATGGGGCTGTCTGGTGTCCCGCTCACAGTCGGAGAATCCTCTTCTCCGTCAGCTCGGAGAGCAGGGCGAGCACATCCGTGGCAATCTGTTCCCTGGGGGCCTCGTAGCGTGCTGCCAGCCGGTCGATGACCGTACCGAGACGGGTCTGTCCATCCAGCTCCTGGAGGATGGCAACAGCAATGGGGTCTGCCAGCAGGGCCCGCTCGGGGGCCTGGATCACCCATTGCTCCCGCACCCTGTCATGCTGGAGGCGGTAACCCCGGCTGAAACCGGGACAGTCATCTTCAGTCACTCTGACAGGTGGTGTGGGCAATGGGGAGGACATGGACAGCTTTCAGACGGGCAGGAGAGGAATCAGGGTGTTTCAGGGACGAACGCACCGGGCGGAACATGACCTTCCACATAGGCATGGTCCAGAGCATCAAGCAGCTGCCAGAGGATGGCGCATTTGAACTCCAGTGCACCGAGGACCTCCCGCTGCTGCTCCGGCGTGCGGGCATGTTCCTTGACGTAATTCAGCGCAAAGGTGGAATCCTGCGGGGCCTGTGTCAGGCGGGGTTTGAAGTAGGCCAGCGTATCTTCTGAGATGTAGGGATAGTTGCGGAGCATCCCCTCCATGCGTTCCCCGATGATGGTCGGTGAGAAGAGTTCTGTCAGGGAGGAGGCAATGGCCGCCAGGATGGAGCGGTCCCGCACGAAGGCCACGTAGGCATCCACGGCAAACAGCGTGGCAGGCAGCAGGCCCTTCAGGCTCGTCACATAGTCATCATCAAGCCCCAGGCCGTTGGTCAGCTTCAGCCAGCGGGCAATGCCGCCGGGGCTTTCGGCCGTACCGTCATGGTCTTCAATCCGGCGGCGCCATTCACGGCGCAGCTCTGTCGTGGGCAGGCGGGCGAGCAGGGTGGCATCCTTCCGGGGGATCTGGGCCTGATAATAATAGCGGTTCAGGGCCCATGCCTGTAGCTGACCCTTGGTCAGCCTGCCTTCATACATGGCTTTGTGAAGCGGGTGCTGGCGGTGATAGCGCTCCGCCCCGATAGCACGGAGGCGGGCTTCCAGCTCGTCAGGAGAAAGGAGAGTGTTCATGACGGTCCCTCGGTCTTGAGTCTCATCCCGTCTTCACCAATGACCCAGCCCGCCTGCTCGGCTGCCTGACGCTGGGGGCTGTCTTCCAGGAGGACAGGATTGGAATTGTTGATATGGACGAAGAATTTCTTCGGCCTTGTACAGGCAGCAAACTGTCGGAGCGGGCCGTCTGTTTCATTCATGGAGACATGCCCCATGCGGTGCCCGCTCTTGGGGCTGAGGCCCGTGCGGATCATCTCGTCATCCTGCCAGAGCGTCCCGTCAAAAAAGAGCAGGTCAGCCCGGCTGGCACGGTCCTTCAGGGCCTGCGTGATCTCGGCACAGCCGGGGACGAAGAGCATGGTCTTTTGTCCATCGGAGATGGAGAGACCCAGCGTGTCGTCAGGCTTTGTGCCTTCCGCCTCGGCATAAAGGGGCGCCTTGCCGGGAACGGTGAAAACTTCCAGCACAAGGCCAGATGGGGCTCCGTTCTTCAGGAGAAGTGGCACCGTCGTGCCTTCCGAAAGGGCGATACG
The DNA here is from genome assembly GCF_023337645.1 of Parasaccharibacter sp. TMW2.1890. NCBI lineage: Bacteria > Pseudomonadati > Pseudomonadota > Alphaproteobacteria > Acetobacterales > Acetobacteraceae > Parasaccharibacter > Parasaccharibacter sp. TMW2.1890. The sequence continues at coordinate 144,982 of NZ_NWUV01000003.1, forward strand.
GGGAATGATGCTGCGGTCCAGCGCTTCAAAAATGGGATTGCGGTCCAGCTGGGCCAGGGTAGACGGGCTGCCCATCAGAGTGAAGGGTTCTCGTTCCCGCAGGGTCAGCAGGCCGGTAATCGCATCAATTTCCGCCCCTGCAAGAATGACCCCCTGGATCGGCGTCCCACGGGTACTGCCATGCTGCTGGAGGGCCGGGGTGGCGAGAATCTGCTGGCGCAGGTCCGGTGAGGCATTGAGCAGGAACCAGTGAACCCCATCACCGCTGACGGCCAGAGAGGCCTGCGTGCGAGGCTTGGCTTTTCTGCCCTCACGGGCCTGAAGGCAGCCCGGTGCAGCGGAGTTCCATTGCGGGAAACCGCCACCGGCACCGGCGCCCAGAATAATGACATCAAGCACGACAGAGACCACCTTTCCCCAGCAGTGCAGCAGCTGGTTGTGTCCGTATTATGCACCTGCGACGCTCTCAGGCTACGGACCTGCCCCGCCGATCCATCAGGTGCGGAAACAGGGAGGTCAGGCATGTCTGCCAACACCTCCCTGTCACGCATATGCCCGTGCGGAGATTACTTCTTCTCGCCGCAGACATAGGAGTTGATTTCGCCGCCCAGAGGGATCTCGGTTACTTTCGGTGTGTTCCATGCCATGATGGGACTCCTTTTTATGGTCAATACAGGCCGTGTCCCGGACAGGAAACGAACCTGCCAAGGCAGGATAGAGCAGAAACAGCCGGAAATGCCAGAAGAAACATGAGAGGCAGCCCGGGCCTGACGGTATTCCGGCCATGCGGTGGGGTGACAGCGGGCCTCTGCTGGCAAAGGAGGTGTTTTTCTGGCAGGAACGGAGGCCGTGGATGGGCAGGCCATCCGGACGGCAGAACAGGGAAGCGGATGAGGCAGGGTATGGTTGAGCAGTCACGACGGGGCGTGTGTCTGGTAATTTCGGCACCATCAGGGGCGGGAAAATCCACCATAGCGCAGGCTCTCCGCAAGGCTGACCCGACCATCTTCACGTCCGTGTCCGTCACGACCCGCTCCCCCCGCCCCGGTGAGGAAGAGGGCGTTCATTATTACTTCCGTGATCTGGAAACATTCCGCCACATGGCGGCCAATGGTGAGCTGCTGGAGTGGGCAGAGGTATTCGGCCGTGGGTACGGCACTCCCCGTGCGCCGCTGGAGGAAGCTCTTGCCGCCGGGCGTGACGTGATTCTGGACATTGACTGGCAGGGCTGCCGCCTGATGCGCCGGGCCATGCCGGATGATGTGGTGGGGCTGTTCGTCCTGCCTCCCTCGCTGGAAGAGCTGGAGTCCCGCCTGCGTGGGCGGAACTCGGACAGTGAGGAGGAAATCGCCTCCCGCATGAAGGCCGCCATGAGCGAGATTTCGCACTGGCCGGAGTTTGATTACGTTCTGGTCAATGATGATCTGGACCGGGCTGTGGAAGAGGCACGGGCCGTGCTGTCGGCCAGCCGTCTGGCCCGTGCCCGCCGCCGGGATGTTGCCGCCCTCTGGCCAGTAGCGGGCTGAAAGCGGCTCTGATAAGCTGGCCCCGTATGTTGCAAGCAGGAGCTTACTGATGACTGATATGCAGGCGAAGACGCCGCTTATTCTGGCCCTCCCCAAGGGGCGGATCCTCAAGGCCCTACGTCCTGTCCTGCATCATACGGGGTTTGAACCGGCGCAGGACTGTCTCGATGAGAGCAGCCGCCGCCTCCGTTTTCCCACGTCCGAGCCGGGGCTGGATGTCGTGCGGGTCCGGTCCTTCGATGTGGCAACCTTCGTGGCCTATGGTGGGGCTGATATTGGTGTCTGCGGGGCGGATGTCCTGATGGAGTTCGATTATCCCGATCTCTATGCACCACTGGACCTTGGCATTGGCGGGTGCCGCATCGCTGTGGCCCGCCCGAAGGGAAGCGGGGATGAAGAGCCGCCGGAAGGACGGTCCCGACTGCGGGTGGCGACCAAATATCCGGCCATTGCCCGCCGCCATTTCGCTTCCCGCGCCATCAATGCCGAGATCGTGCATCTGCATGGGGCGATGGAGCTGGCCCCGGCGCTGGATATGGCCGACGTGATCGTGGACCTTGTGGATACAGGCTCCACCCTGCGGGCCAATGGGCTGGAAGAGGTGGAAACCATCGCCCATGTGACCAGCCGCCTGATCGTGAACCGCATCGCCCTGAAAACCCGCCCCGAGGAAGTCGGCAGCCTGATCGAACGGTTCCGGTCTGCCGTTGCCCAGTCTGCCCGGAAGGGAGAGTCCATCTGATGAAACGCCTGAATACGACATCCCCGCAGTTCGCAACGGAGCTGAAGGCCGTTCTGGCCCGCCGTGGTGAGCAGAGCGGCTCCGTGGCGGAGCCGGTACGGGCCATTCTGGCCGACGTGCAGAAACGGGGCGATGAAGCTCTCTGTGACTATACGGAGCGGTTCGACCGGCTGGCCCTGACCCCCGACCAGCTGCGCATCAGTGAGGCGGAGATCAGGGAGACGGCAGACCGTGTTGCCCCGGAGACGAAGGAGGCCCTTGCCCTGGCGGCAGAGCGCATCCGGGCGTTTCATGAGGCCCAGCTGCCCAGGGACCTCGATTATACGGATGATGCCGGGCTGCGGCTGGGGATGCGCTGGACGGCACTGGATGCCGCCGGCCTCTACGTGCCCGGTGGCAAGGCGGCCTATCCGTCCTCCGTGCTGATGAACGCCCTTCCGGCTCATGTGGCTGGTGTCAGACGGCTGGCCATGTGCGTGCCGACACCGGATGGCGTGCTGAATCCGCTGGTCATGGAGGCGGCCCGGCTTTGTGGCGTGACGGAGATTTACCGCATTGGCGGGGCGCAGGCCGTGGGTGCCCTGGCCTATGGCACGCAGAGCATCGCCCCGGTGGACCGCATCGTGGGGCCGGGCAACGCCTTCGTGGCGGAAGCCAAGCGGCAGGTGTTCGGCCATGTGGGAATCGACAGCATTGCCGGTCCGTCCGAGGTCGTGGTGGTGGCGGATGGCAGCAATGATCCCCGTCTGGTAGCGATTGATCTTCTGGCACAGGCAGAACATGACGAGCAGGCGCAGTCCGTCCTGATCACGCAGGATGAAGCCTTTGCCGACAGGGTCATTGTGGCAGTGGAAGAAGAACTGAAAACACTCCCCCGGGCGAAGATCGCCCGCAGAAGCTGGGAGGATTGTGGGGCAGTCGTGATTGTCCGGTCGGAAGATGAGGCGGCCGAGGTGGTAAACGAATTTGCCCCTGAACATCTGGAGGTCCTGCTGGATGACCCGAGAGCCTTCAGCAGGAAGGTCCGTCACGCTGGGGCGATCTTCATGGGGCGGTTCTGCCCGGAGGCAGTCGGGGATTATGTCGGTGGTCCCAACCATGTCCTGCCGACCAGCCGCACAGCCCGTTTTGCCTCCGGTCTTTCCGTCTATGACTTCCTGAAGCGGACGACATCCATCGAGACGGATATGGAGGGGCTGAAGAAGGTCGGCCCCGCCGGTGTGATTCTTGCCCGGGAGGAAGGGCTGGACGCCCATGCCATGAGCCTGTCGGAACGTCTGAAGCAGGGGTGAGGCAGGAGACCCTGTCATGAAGAAAGGGCCGCCCCGGCATGGGAGCGGCCCTTTTTCGTTCGGGACTGGAGGAAGGCCGTGCTCAGCCCCGCAGGAACTCCAGCATCAGGCTGTTGAAGCTGGTCGGGTCTTCCACATGCAGCCAGTGCCCGGTGTTGGGAATGGTCTTGATGTCCGCCTGGGGGAAGTAACTCCGGATGACATCATGATGCTGCGGCTTGATGTAGGGAGAGTTTCCGCCCCGGATGAACAGGGCCGGACCGTCCCACGTCTTGCCCTTGAAGACATCCGGCCAGGACTGGATGACGGGGAAGCTCGCGACGATGTCCGTCACGCCGATGTTCCACCGGGCCGGGTTGCCGGGCGTGATGTGCTGGGCGATCAGCTCGCCAACGGAAGGGTCTTCTGTCAGATCATGAAGGAACTTGCGGATTTCGGCATGGCTGTTCAGGGCCGGGAGCGGCGTGTGGTACAGCTGCTGCGCCAGATCGTGCTGACCGTGGATCATGATGTCCGGGGCAATGTCCGCTACCAGAAGTTTCCTGAAGCGCTCCGGTGCCGTCAGCGCAGTGGCCATGGCCGTCTTGCCGCCCATGGAGTGCCCCACGATGTAGGCGTCTCCAATGCCCAGGGCATCCATGCTTTCCAGCACGTCCTTGGCCATTTCCGGGTAGGAAATGGGCGCATGGGGGCTGTCGCCATGGCATCGGAGATCAAACGCAACCGTGTTGAAATAGGGACTCAAGGCTCTCTGGAGAATGCCGAGGTTGCGGGCCCGCCCAAAAACCCCATGAAGCATGACAACTGTCGGTGCATTGTCCACACCCGTCTCATTGCGAACAAGGGAAGCAAGTTGCATGACTGTAACTCTTTAACGGACTGAAAAAACAGGAAGAAGCGCTGCTTATAGAGTCATTCTGGATAAAATCAATCCTATATTACCTATGAGAGCTATTGCAGTTTCTTCATTTCTGTAAAGAAATGGTTCTGGCAGGAGCTGCGGCAGAGAAGGCATGGAGCGCGGTGCTGGACGGACGGGGGCATTCTCGGGCACGGTGGAGCCGATCTCATGATGCACGCAAGGAGACGCTCCAATGGTCCGGAAGATACAGCACCCTGAAACACTGGCCCTTCATGCAGGCTGGCGGGCAGACCCGGTAACGGGATCGGTCGTGCCACCCATCCATCAGACAACATCCTATCAGTTCGAGAGCAGCCAGCAGGCTGCGGACCGTTTTGCGCTGAAGGATGTGGGCATGATCTATTCCCGCCTGACCAATCCGACCGTGGATGTGTTTGAAAAACGCATGGCGGCGCTGGAGGGTGGTGCGGCCTCCGTAGCTGTGGCGTCCGGCCAGGCGGCGGCAACCGTGGCGATACAGACACTGGCAGAAGCAGGGGACAATATTGTCAGCGGGACGGACCTGTATGGCGGAACATGGAATCTGTTTGCCCATACGCTGAAGAACATGGGTGTGGAGGTCCGTTTCGTGGACCCTTCTGACCCGGCTGCTTTTGAGGCGGCCAGCGATGAGCGGACACGGGCCTGGTATCTGGAAACCCTGCCGAATCCCAAGCTGGTTGTGCCGCCCATGGCGGCCATTGCCAAGGCGGGGCGGGCGCAGGGGATTCCGCTGATTGTGGATAATACCGCAGCCCCTCTGCTGGCCCGCCCGCTGGAGCAGGGGGCTGCCATTACGGTTTATTCGGCCACCAAATATATTGGCGGGCATGGGACATCCATTGGCGGGCTGATCATTGATGGTGGCCAGTTTGACTGGGGGCAGCGTCATCCACTGCTGACACGGCCTGACCCCAGCTATCATGGTGCCATCTGGACGGAGGCCGCCCGCCCGCTGGGGCCGGTGGCCTATGCGCTGCGGGCCCGGGCCGTGCTGCTGCGGGATGGCGGGGCGGCTCTGTCGCCTTTCAATGCGTTCCAGCTCATTCAGGGTGTGGAGACGTTGCCCCTGCGGATGCCCCGCCATTGCGAGAATGCGTTGAAGGTGGTGCAGTTCCTGCAGGCGCGTTGTGATGTGGAGCGTGTGATCCATCCTGCCGTGCAGGAGGGGGAGGCCCGTCAGCGGGCCGAAGCCGTCCTGAAAGGAGGACTGGGTGGACTTGTCGGATTCGAGCTGCCCGGTGGCCGGGAAGCGGGTCAGCGTTTCATTGATGCGCTGGAGCTTTTCTATCATGTGGCGAATATTGGGGATGCCCGGAGTCTGGCCATCCATCCGGCGTCCACCACACATGCACAGCTGAGCGAGGCGGAACAGAAGGCGGCTGGTGTATCGCCGGGCTATGTCCGTCTGTCTGTCGGGCTGGAACATCCCGAGGATATTCTGGCTGATCTGGCTCAGGCACTGGATCGTGCAGCGGGATGAAGGGTGTTTTCCGTCTCTTCCTCTTGGCAAGGCTTTCTTTACGGCGCAGTGTGACGGTCAGCCCATTCAATGAAGTGATGAACAGGAAAGGAAGATCATCATGTCCACACCAGAAAGCCGCCTTGCTGCACTGAACATCGAATTGCCCGTGGCGGCAGCCCCGGTTGCCAATTATCTGCCGGTCGTGCGGACGGGGAATCTGCTGGTCGTGTCGGGGCAGCTGCCGCTGGTGGATGGCAAGCTGCTGATTACCGGCAAACTGGGGGCCGAGGTCTCCAATCAGGCGGGGACGGCTTGTGCCCGGGCCTGTTTCATCAACATTCTGGCCCAGCTGAACACGGCCCTGAATGGTGATCTGTCCCGGGTGCGCCGTGTCGTGCGTCTTGGGGGCTTCATGGCCTGCACGCCGGACTTTACCGATCATGCTGCCGTGATGAACGGGGCGTCTGATCTGGCAGCGGAGGTTTTCGCCGGGGAAGTCGGGCAGCATGCCCGCTCCACCGTCGGGGTGCCCAGCCTGCCGCTGAATGCGCCAGTTGAGGTTGAAGCGATGTTTGAGGTCGTCTGATTGTCCGGTTGTCAGATATGAGGACGGGCCGTCCATCCCTGAGGGGGGGCGGCCCGTATCATATTGGGGGGTTCTTTTTGGCTGGTTGCCTGTTATGGAGGAGGATCATCATCACCAGAAGCGTGCCGTGGTGGTGTGGCAATACTCTGTAAAAGGATGAATTGACGGATGAGTGATACAGTTCCTGATCGTCTCTCGATCTACCCGGACAGCCCGTACTTCAATGAGGAGATTCTGCTCCGTGGTATTGGGGTCCGCTTCAGGGGAGAAGAGAAGACCAATGTTGAGGAATATTGCATCAGTGAAGGCTGGATCCGTGTGTCCGTCGGGCGGACGCTGGACCGTCGTGGTCGGCCCATGACACTGAAGCTGACTGGTCCGGTTGAGGTGTGGTTCAAGGACAAGGCCGATGCCTGAGCCAGGCAGGTGCGGATGACGGGAGGGGCGGAACCGTGAAAGAGGCTGATGCTGCCATGCCTGTGGGGGATGCCGGACACGGTGCCGTCACAGTGCCGGAAAGGGCGAGCTTCTGGTTCCGCCGGTTTCTGGCGTTCGTGGGGCCGGGCTACATGGTGGCCGTGGGGTACATGGACCCCGGCAACTGGGCGACCGACCTCCAGGGCGGGGCCCAGTTCGGTTATCGGCTGCTGTCCGTCATTCTGCTGGCCAACATCATGGCCGTCCTGCTTCAGGCCCTTGCCGCCCGGCTGGGGATCGTCACGGGGAAAGACCTTGCACAGGCCTGCCGGGACTGGCTGCCCCGGGGGCTGAGCCTGCCTCTCTGGTTGACCTGTGAACTGGCCATCATCGCCTGTGATCTGGCGGAGGTCATCGGCACGGCTGTGGCCCTGAATCTGCTGTTCGGCATCTCCATCATGGCCGGAACGCTGATTTCCGTGCTGGACGTGTTCATTGTCCTGCTGCTCATGCGGCGGGGCATGAGAGCGTTGGAAGCTTTCGTCATCACCCTGCTGGGGATCATTGCTGTCTGTTTTGGTGTGCAGCTTGTCGCAGCGGCCCCGCCTGTTGGAGCGGTGCTGAAAGGGTTTCTCCCCTCGTCAGAGGTTTTTACCAATCCGGGTATGCTCTATGTGGCCATAGGCATCATCGGGGCGACTGTCATGCCCCACAACCTTTATCTTCATTCTTCGCTGGTCAAAAGCCGTACCTATACCCGCACGGATGAAGGGCGGGAGGATGCGCTGCGCTGGGCTACATGGGACAGTACACTGGCCCTGACGCTTGCCCTCTTCATCAATGCAGCCATCCTGATCGTGGCAGCAGCGGCGTTCCATGGCACGGGGCATCAGGACGTGGCGGAGATCAGCGATGCGTGGAAGCTCCTCTCCCCCGTGCTGGGGTTCGGGCTGGCCTCCACACTGTTTGCCGTAGCCCTGCTTGCTGCGGGTACCAACTCCACCGTGACGGGGACGCTGGCCGGGCAGATTGTCATGGAAGGCTTCCTGCATCTTCGTCTGCCCTACTGGGCACGGCGTCTGCTGACCCGGGGGCTGGCTGTTCTGCCCGTCATTGTCGTGATCGCCATTTTCGGGCAGGGCAAGGTGGGTGACCTGCTGGTGTTCAGTCAGGTCGTGCTGTCCATGCAGCTGCCTTTCGCCATGGTTCCGCTGGTCTGGTTCGTGTCCAGCCGGAAGCATATGGGGCGATTCCATCTTTCCCCTCTTCTGGCTGTGCTGTCCTGGCTGGTTGTGCTGGTGATTGTCGGACTGAACATCAAGCTGCTGGGAGATGCCCTTTTCTGAAGCGTGTCAGCAGGGTGTGCATTTCGGGGGCAGATAATGGAAGCTGCGGTCGAACCATGTCAGACCGTGACCAGCCCCGTCTTTGACGGTGATGGTATGCACACGGCAGATCAGCACGTCATGTGTGCCGATGCTGTGGGTATCGTCTATCGTACAGTCGAGCGTGGCAAGGGCGCCATCCAGAAGAGGTGAGCCAAGCGGACCAGTCTGCCATGTTCCGTGACCGAAACGGTCTGTAGAAGAAAGGGTGCTGTTGGCGAAAGCGCAGGCAAGAGTGTCATGCCCCTTGCCGAGAATGCTGATGCCCAGCCTGCCATTTTCCAGAAAGGCCCTATGGGACTGGTTGCTGCGGTTCAGGCAGACCAGAACAGTGGGAGGCGTGTCCGTCACGCTGGTAATGGCAGAGACAGTCAGCCCATGCCGGCCTGCTGGACCATCAGTCGTGACAAGAACGACAGGGGAGCCAAGGCGGCTCATGGCGTTGCGAAAGACAGCCTGCATGGCGGACCCTTCTGGTAGTGATAAAACAGGACCAATGAAGGACTGATTATGGACTCATTGTCACAGGGATGCAAATGCCATTCCCGAGAGGTGGGAACGCAGATCGCCCCTGCGTGGTATCACGGCAGGAGCGATCTGGGAAAGGGCGTGTGACGCCGGTGCTCAGTAGGTCAGTGTCAGGGAGGACTGATAGTAGGTTGCGTCGCGGGCACCAACCTGATGCATGGCATGGGAGGTGAGGAAGCGGACGACGTGGTGATCCCATGTCAGATGCGGGCCGAGGCGCAGGCTGGCGGCCATCTGCGGAGCAATGCCGACAAAGGAATCATGATTGTAGGAGTTGAACATGCCGGAGGTGAACTGCCGCTGGAAGATGTTGCGGCCATAGATGGAATAGGTGTCATCCCCTGTGCTGTAACGCCAGTAGATGGGCAGCTTCAGCTGGAAGGTCAGGTAGCTGGTGGGTGAGAAGCTGGCCTTGGGGGCGAAGTCGATCAGGTTCTGGCCGGTCAGGTAGTTGGTCGGGTCCAGATAGTTGGTGTTCACACCAAAGGGCTCGATGTAGGTGTTCACGCTGCCGGTCGTTCCACGGGCACCACCGCCGGAATAGGCATCACCCTGCACACCAATGGTCGGATGCCACATGACATGGCGGAAGTGGTAATCCACCGTACCGTTCATGGACCAGGCATTCACGTTGCGGTTCATGCGGTCATAATGGTTGGCCCTGTTGTAGGACTGGTAGAACGTGCCCTGCTGGTAGGCCCCGCCGAAAGAGAAGCTGATGGGACCGGCCTCACCATGCCAGCGCAGGCCGAAATTGTTGCGCTTCGTGTGGCCGAGGGCGGAGGCGTTGTACATCACGGTCTGCTGGGCAGGGCCGCCATTTATTTCATAACCGTAATAGAAAAGGTTGATGAAAGAATAGCCCTTCTCGCCGAGAAAGTGGAAATCAGGCGGAGCGATGGTGACATTGGCCCCGTACAGCCGTGTCTTGTAATCCAGCGTGTCGTGGAAGAGGGAATTGCCGCCACGGAAGCTGTCCGTATGGTTGTTTTTTGTGTTGATGAAGTAGAAGCCGTCAAAACGGACCCGGTTCCAGTGTTCATAGATGCGGAAACCATCCCAGCTGAGCGGTACGTTCAGCACGTCACGGTTGCCGATCATGTAATCCGGGGCATCCAGGAACTGCTGGCGACCGAAAATGAAGCCGCCATGCCCCCCTGCAGCCTTGCCGCTGAGTTCCACAAAAGCCTGTTGCAGGTCCAGGTTTTTGCGGAACGTACCGTCATAGCTGTATCCACGCCACCCGCCAGCATCGGCATTGATGAGCTGGCCGAAGAAGCGCACGTGCTGGCCTAGATGCAGGTCGGCACTCCAGAGGTTGCGGACGGCAAAGCGGCCTGAATTGAAGGGCCGTGCCTTCATGGAGGTGGTGGGGTCGATGGCCGCACCGAAAACGGGGCGTTTGTCATACCAGTTGTTGAGGCGTGTTTCCCCAGCCAGGCTGAGCCAGATGGACCCGCTGTCATTCAGCTTCATGTGTTTGTAGGAATCGAAGGGATCGCCCCTGTCGCAGATGCCTTTCCCGGGGGCACTGATGCTGTCCATCCCGGCGGGTGTGCCATACTGGGAGACCGGGCCGAAGCCCGTCTCGCTGCCATCGCCCCGTGCCCAGACGCCGTAGGGGTTGGGGGTGGTTTTTCCGTCATCCTTGGGGCAACCACCGGGAGCCGTGTGCATGATGCGGTCCAGAATGCTGCGCTGTTGTGGTGCATCCAGTGTGGAGGTTTCAGCATGAGCGGAGGAAAAAGCAGTGCCGAAACCTGTTGCCAGAAGTGTGGTACATAGGATGGTGCGGGAGAGGGAGAAATGTCTCATTGTCTTCTGTCAGGCTCGTCTGTGAATTGCTGAGCGGAAGAAGACGGGAAAAAATGCCCCTCAACATTGATTTAGGGCAAGAATGTGCAAAAGGTTCTTACAGAATAAACCTTTTACAATAACATGAAAAACCTTTCAGACGGAAAAAACGGACCTGCTCCATCCGTGGTTTTTTCTTGAGATTATCATTATAAAACAGTGGATTATTCTTTGATGTTGATCAGATGTCCTGCCCTGAAAAAGAAGGGCAGGGGGGAAATTTATTACCTATTTATTTATAGGATTTCCTTTTCTCTGTGATTTTCATATAAGATGCACTTGACTTTTTTCACGGAACGGTGAGCCCCTGACATCTGCCAGCATGGGCAGGTGTCAGGGATGATCCAGCAGAAGGTGAGGCTGTTCACCTTTCAGTCGGTCAGTCTTTTGTCGTTCGGTGGCGTGGTAGCAGGGCCGGGATGAACAGAAGGGTGCAGACCAGCGTACAGCCAAGAGAGAGCAGCAGCAGCCGGCCCATGCTGGCTGTCCCCGGATGGGCTGAAGCTGCCAGTGAGCCGAAGGCGGAGCCGGTTGTCAGGGCAGAAAACAGCACGGCCCGGGCTGTTGGGGATGAAAGCTGGTTCTGAAGGCCCGCACGCCAGTTCATGACAAAATAGATGTTGAAGGAAACACCAACGCCCAGCAGCAGCGGCAGGGCGATGATGTTGGCGTAATTGAGCTGCTCCGGCACCGTGATGATCAGAATGACGGTCAGCAGGGAGGAAAGCAGCAGCGGAAGCAGGACAAGCAGCGTATCCAGCAGGCGGCGCAGCGTGGCGAAGAGGATCAGCGCGATGGCCACGATGGCACACAGGGCCGCCGTGATGAAGGCGTGTGTGATGGTCTGCGCACTGGCGATGATCTCCAGCGCAGGGCCGCAGATGTCCGGGGTTACGCTTTCCAGCTCATGCACGAAATGGTGGAGTGTTTTCGTTTCGGACATGCGCCCATTGGGGTGGATGATCAGCCGGTAAGCCCCTGTGGAGGCAATATAGTCGCTGCGTATGTCTTTGGGGATGGTATCAAGGGTGATGGGGGACGGGGCGAGCAGCGCCTTCAGCTGGCTCAGCTCTCCCGGCAGGAAACGTGTCAGGGCTTCATTGGTGGCCATCAGCGTGGCATCGGGTGCTGTGGAGAGGTGTTCCAGCGCTGCATGAAGGGCTTTCAGGGAAGGGGAAAGCCTGTCATCCAGCCCATCAAAATCATGTGCCGCTTTGAGAGCTGCTGCCCGGAGGTCCGCTGCCGAGGGGGGCGGTGCCGGATGGGCAACGGAAAGCGTGGGCAGCAGGATGTCGGCAGCTTCATGAATCAGCTGGAGTTTCGTTTCCTGATCGTCCGGGACCAGAGCTCCCAGCCAGAGAACATCATGCACGCTGTCCAGCTTGCCAAGAGCGGCGGCCAGCCGGCCTGCCGTTGCCGTGTCGGGGACAAGCACCTGGGCATTGTAGGGTGTGGTGAGAGGGTTCTCCTCAAGCAGGCTCAGGGCCTTCATGCCTTCCGTATTGGGATTTTTGGTATGGAGCGGGTCGGCATCGAACATGAGGGATGGCGCCAGCCCGGCTCCGATGAGCCCCAGCACGGCAAAGATGGCCAGCACGGGCAGGCGGAAACGGTGCAGGGCCCTGTCCAGTGGTTCAAGACAGGTGAATCCCCGGAGGTTGTCCCCCGGCATGGCCCGGAAGAATCGCAGCAGGGCAGGCAGCAGCGTCAGCGTGCAGATGAAAGCGATCACCATGCCGCCACCGGCAATCAGCCCCAGCTGGGCCACGCCGACAAAATTGGTGGGCGTGAAGGCAAGAAAGCCCGCTGCGGTGGCCAGAGAGGCAACAAATATTTGGCCGCCACTTTCCAGGCCTGTGCGGTCCAGTGCGGCGAGGGGGGAGAGAGGCCGCCCCTGTTCATCCTTCTGGCAGCGGAAACGCACGCCGAACTGGATGGCAAAATCCACGGCAATGCCGACAAACAGGATGGCAAAGGCCACGGAGATCATGTTGAGGGTACCAACGGCCAGTGTGGCAAAGCCGGTTGTCAGCAGCAGTCCGATGATGAGCGTGAGGAGGATGGGAATGACCACCCGCAGCGAGCGGACGGCCAGCAGGAGCCAGAGCGTGACAAGGGCGAGGGAGATGAACAGCCCGATGATCATGCCCTGGGCCACGGTGGAGAATTCCTCATCACTCAGCTTGGCTTCTCCGGTGATGAGCGCATGGGCCCGACCAGCCTTTACAGTAGGCAGGCTGTCCAGTGCGGTCCGCATGGCCGCCGTAGCGGCTTCGGACGGTTCGAAGGAGGTGAAGTCAGGTTTCGGGTGGGTGACGACAAACTGGTAATGGCTGCCTAGGTCGCTCAGGCCACCGGCCAGCAGCTTTTCCCATGAAAGAGGAACAGCATGGCCAGCAAGACCATCGTTGAGGGTCCGTGTCAGGCCATCAAGAGCGGTATTGAAACTGGCAGGGATGGGCTGATTGCTGCGTATGGCCGTGGCCATGAGGCTGAATGTGCCAAACAGCCCACGGGCCGAGGGGTCTGCTGCCAACATGCCAAGGAAGGGCTGTGCAGCAATGGTGGAATCCATCAGCGGTTCCAGCTGCTTCGTATCGATGAAGAGGAAGGCATTCCGGGTGTAGAAAGGGTTGGCATCCGGCTGGTCCACCCGGTCGAAATGGGTCGTGTCCCGGGAAAGGACAGCCGTAAGGGCATTGGCGGTTTCCCGGCCTTCTTCCGGCGTGGCAGCGCTGATGATGGCGACGAGGGTGTTCTTCTCGCCGGGGAAGAGGCTCTCTATCTGACGGTTTTTCTGCTTCCATGGCAGCGTGTCGGCAAACAGCCTGTCCGTCTCTGTCGTGATGCCCAGCTGGGTCATGCTCAGCCAGGCTGATCCCACGCAGAGGAGCATGAAGATGGTCAGGACAAGGGTGACATGACGGCCGCAGAACGCATTGAGGCGGCTTGTCAGAGTGGAAAGCATGGGGAAATCTGACCTCTTTGTGACCGTGCAGGCACCCTGCATATAACAGAAAGGCCGGGGCCAGAAGGCGTCTCGGCCGGACCGGAAGGAACCTGGCAGGGCAGCCGGGAGGCCCCTGCCGGGACGCATGACGGATGGCGTTTTCTGGCCATTCGGGGCGGAGGGACCATCCCTGCGGATACCATGCGCACAGGAATTACTAGCCTGAAGGGGGGCTTTTTTCTATCCCCTGCATGAGGTGGCGAGGGAATGAAGGGGAGGGCTCATGGCTGCCCGGTCCGTGGTGGTGTTCTTGTGCCCGTGCAGGCTTTCTGGCTGACAGCAGGAGTATTCTGCGGCAGAATGGGCGGCATGACCTGGACATTGGACGGCATTGCCGAGCATGAAAGCATCATCCGCCATAGCGTGTTCCGGACTCTGGCCGCCCCTGTGGAGGACGAGGCAGGAGCGATGGCCTTTCTGGCAGAGGTGGCCGTGCCGGATGCCACCCATAACTGCTGGGCCTTCCGTGTGGGAGAGCGGTATCGTGTCAGTGACGATGGCGAGCCATCCGGTACGGCGGGCCGTCCGATTCTTTCAGCCATAGAAGGGCAGGACTTTGACGGGGTCATGGTGGTCGTGACCCGCTGGTTTGGAGGCATCAAGCTGGGGGCCGGTGGTCTGGTCCGGGCCTATGGCGGTGCGGCAGCGGCCTGCCTGCGGGAGGCCGCCAGGATCGAGCGGGTGGAGCGTATCCGCCTTGGCTTTCATTGCCCCTTTCCCGTTTTTGCTGAGGTGGAAGCCAAACTGCCGGGCTGGAATGTGGAAACACGGCGCTGCGATTTTGGAGCGGCTGGTGCCACGATGGAGCTGGCTGTCCCCGTGCAGGAGCGCATGGCCGTGGAGGCCTGGTTGCGGGACCTGACACGGGGGCAGGAACCCGTCCGGGTGCTGGACGGGGAACCGGAAGGGTAAGAGACGGGGCTTCTGCTTTCGCTCCCGTTTCTGTCAGTTTTTCTTTCTGTCCTGCCGTTTGAGCTCTTCCGGTGAGGGGCCGGTGGCTTCAGGTGCCGTGTAGCGGGGAACACGCCCGTGATGGCCGAAATTGACGATCCGGGCCTCTTTCAGCCCATGCATGGAGAAGAGCATGCGGGCAAGCTGGAGTGCCAGCGCAGAGCCAATGAAGGGGCCGACAAGATAGATCCACACACCATGCAGGTTATGGGCCAGCGTATCGGGGGCCAGTGTCCGCATGAAATTCGTGCTGTTGCCGGAGAACCCGGCGATCAACGGGTTGGTGACGGCAAAATAGAAGGCGCAGATCCATGTCGTCAGATGCTGCAATTTCGGGCGTGAGGCCGTGAAATAGATGATCATGATCAGTCCCGCCGTGGCGATGGCTTCCATCAGGGCGGCAAGGCCGAGGCCGTAATTGCTGGAAGGGAATGTTCCGGCATAATTGATCTGGCTGACCATGGGCTGCCAGAAAGGCAGCAGCAGGCTGATCCCCAGGCAGGAAATGAGTGTCCCGCTGAAGGCCCCGACAAGTTGTGCCCCGAGATAACCCAGCGCATCTGGCCAACGGATTTTCTTCGTCAGGAAGAAGGCCAGCGTCACGGAGGGGTTGAGATGTGCACCGCTGACCTTGCCGAAGGGGGACAGTGTGGCGACTGTCCCTGCCAGCCCGAAGAACAGGCCGATCAGGACAGAGCGGATGATGGGATGCGGGGCCAGCATGGCCGCAAAGGGGGACCGGTCTGACGCCAGGATGGTGGTCGTGCTGATGCCGATGGTCAGCATGATGGCCGTGGCGATGGCCTCCATGGCATACAGTTTCCAGTGGAGGGGCTGGTCAGGGTGAGGTTTGCCAGCCAAGGGGCGGTCCACCAGTTCCCGGTGGGAAAACCGGATATGAGGCAGGTGGATATGGGGAAAGCGGACGTGGTGGGCGGCAAAACGCTTTTTATCGTCCGGCTGCGGAGGGGGAGAAGAGATGGTCATGCGGCCTCTCTTGTGAACAGATGGAGGAACTATCCATCATGTTTCAGAATTGCTGGCGGGCCGGTCAAGACAATAAAGATGATTTAATCTTTTCCAGCCGGGGAAAAGCGGCGGACGAGGTCGCTCAGATGTCCCGTTTCAGCAATGGTGAGGGCGTGAGGGGCTTTGGGGCGGGCGTTGGCGGTGCCTACATGGCGGGGGATGACTGCCTGCCGGAAGCCCAGCTTGGCAATTTCTTTCAGCCTGATGCCTGTCTGGCTGACCTGCCGGACTTCTCCGGAAAGACCGATCTCGCCAAAATAGGCTTCATCAGGGGCAGTGGGCTGGCCCGTGGCGGCGGAGATCAGGGCTGCGGCTACGGCAAGGTCGGCAGCCGGTTCGGTGACCTTCAGCCCGCCGGTGATGTTGAGGTGGACATCCAGGCTGCCCAGTTTCAGTCCGCAGCGCGCCTCCAGCACGGCCAGAACCATGTTCAGTCGGGAGCTGTCCCAGCCCAGTACGGCACGGCGGGCGGCTCCATCACCACTTTTGGCAGAAAGCAGGACCTGCACCTCCAGCAGGATGGGGCGTGTTCCCTCCAGCCCGGCAAAAACGGCAGAACCGGCAATATTGCCATGCCGTTCGGCCAGAAACAGGGCGGAAGGGTTGGGTACTTCCCGCAGGCCGGTATCGGTCATGGCGAAGACGCCGATCTCGTCCGTGGCTCCGAAACGGTTCTTGGCTGCCCGGAGAATGCGGAATTGATGGCCCCGGTCACCTTCAAAATACAGCACGGCATCGACCATATGTTCCAGCACACGGGGGCCGGCAAGGGCTCCTTCTTTCGTGACATGGCCGATGAGAATGAGGACAAACCCCAGTGTCTTGGCCAGACGGATCAGCTCGAAGGCACAGCTGCGGACCTGCGAGACCGAGCCGGGGGCACTGGCCACGCCTTCCAGCCACATGGTCTGGATGGAGTCGATGACGACGACCTGAAAAGCCCGTCTTTCTTCCAGCGAGGCCGTGATGTCATTGACATTGATGGAGGCGGCCAGCTCCAGCTGGTCCAGCGCCTTGGGGTCACGGTCCAGTTCCAGCCGCCGTGCCCGCAGGCGGATCTGGTCGATGGCCTCTTCCCCGGAGACATAGAGGACATTGTGCTGCGCTCTGGCGAGAGCGCAGGTCATCTGGAGCATGAGGGTGGATTTGCCGATGCCCGGGTCTCCGCCCACCAGCACGACCGAGCCGGGCACAAGCCCGCTGCCCAGCACCCGGTTCAGCTCCGCCATGTTCGTGTCCAGCCGGGCCGGAGGGGTGGCCTTGCCATCCAGCCGTGTCGTTTTCAGGCCCGCACCTTTTCGTGTGGTGGCGCTACGGCTGGGGGTGGCGGTTCTGGTTTCTTCCTCCAGAGTGTTCCACTCGCCGCACTGTTCGCAGCGGCCTGTCCATTTGGGGTATTGGGCCTGGCAGTTCTGGCAGACGAACAGGCTGGCAGGTTTCCGGGCCATGTCAGCGTTTTTCCGCAGGGTTGGCCGTCATGCCACTGGTGGGGATCGGGCCGTCCAGCCGCCCGTGGGTGAACTGATCGACAATCGGATTGCCACTGTGCATCAGCGTATTGGCCGGCCCCTGCCAGATGATCTTCCCCCCGTAGAGCATGGCGGCATGGTCGCCGATGCGGGTGACGGAGGTCATGTCATGGGTGATGGTCAGCGCCGTGGCCCCCCGCTGGGTGACGCAGCTGCTGATGAGACCATCGATTACGGCGGACATGATGGGGTCCAGCCCGGTCGTGGGTTCATCGAAGAAGAGGATGTCCGGTTGTCCGGCCAGGGCACGGGCCAGTCCGACACGTTTCTGCATGCCGCCGGAGAGCTCCGCCGGGTTGAGCGGAGCCACATGCGGTCCCAGCCCGACCTGTTCCAGCAGGCGCAGGGCTTCCTTCTCCTGCGTGGCCCGATCACGGCGCCGGCCATGGCTCTTGGCAGTGAGACCGAAAAGGACGTTGTCCATCACGCTCATGCTGTCAAACAGCGCAGCATTCTGGAACAGCATTCCGATTCGTTTCAGCAGGGTTTCACGTCGGCTGCGCGAGGCACCGATGATGTTCTCGCCATCAATCTCGATGGTGCCTTCATCAGGCTCGATCAATCCCAGGATGCAGCGTAACAGCAGGGATTTTCCGTTGCCGGATCCTCCGATGATGACTGTGGATTTCCCGGCTGGCACATCCAGATCAATCCCGTTGAGGATTGTCCGGTCTCCGAAGGATTTTCTCAGGCCACGGATGCGGAGGCGGGGCTGGCCAGACGGTGCTGCCGTCTGGGAAGAGGAGGAAGACGTCATCATGCGGTAAAGAAGAGATCCGTCAGCAGGTAGTCAAAGGCGAGAATCAGGATGGAGGAGGCGACGACGGTTGCTGTCGCCGCCCGGCCGACACCCTCGGCTCCACCCCGGCTGTTGTAGCCTTCGTAACAGCCCAGCAGGGTGATGAGAAATCCAAAGACAGCCGCCTTCAGCAGTCCGACCAGTACGTCATGGCTGTGCAGGGAGGCATGGGTGGCATGAATGTAGAGTGCGGGGCTGAAGCCAAGCTTCCCCACTGCAACGATGAAGCCCCCGGCAACGCCCAGGATGTCGGCGATCAGGACGAGGAACGGCAGGGCCAGGATACCTGCCACCAGGCGGGGCGTGACGAGATATTTGATTGGATCGGTTGCCAGTGTGTTCAGGGCGTCAATCTGGTCTGTGACCCTCATGGAGCCGATCTGTGCCGCAATGGCTGCCCCGATGCGGCCAGCCACCATGAGGCCTGCCAGAACTGGCCCCAGCTCTTTCGTGATGGACATGACCACGATGCCACCGACGGCATTCTGGGCATGGTACTGGCTGAAGCCGCTATAGGACTGCAAAGCGATGACGGCACCGGAAAATATGGCTGTCAGGGCCACGACAGGTAGCGAGAGAAAGCCGATCTCGACTAGGCAGGACAGAATGACCTGCCCGTAAACGGGCAGGCGGAAAATGCCTCCCAGCCCCCGCAGGGCGAACAGGCTGAGGGCCCCGGCATGGTGCAGGCCTCCCAGTATGCCACGGCCAAGAAAGATGAAGGGAAGGGATAGAGCTCTCACACGGTCTGCCTTTGTTCTCTGCCGGTCACTGCGATGGTGTGTTCTGCGGCCCTGCCGGGGTGCCTGCCTGCGGCGCCTGTGGGGCAGGCTGGGATGTAGCTGATGCCGGTGGTGCGGGGGTGGGGGCCTGTGGAACGGGGCTGGACGCAGGGGGTGTTGCTGCCGGTGTGGCGGGGGGCGCAACAGCGGGCACTGCGGGCCGGACGGGTGTCCCCGCCGTCTGTCCGGCTGCTGTTCCAGCAGGAGGGGTGGATGTTCCGGCAGCCTGCTTCGGTACATGGGGAACGGCAGGATTGTTCAGCCCCTGTGCCTGGCCATCCGGCTGGGGGGGCTGGGCGGCAGGTGCCGGTCCTGCGGCCTGTTTTGTCGGGGTGGCCTCTGGCGGGCTGGCGTGGGTGATGTGCTTTGTTCCCCCATCCTGCACGGTGCCTGTCACCTTGCTGAGCGTGACGCTGGCAGCATCGCTGGTGGTGATGCTGGCATTGTTGACCGTGGCCATGATGGAGGCATCTGCCTGCTGGGAGGCATTCAGTGTCAGGCTGTCAATCTGCCCTTCGGTAATGGAAAGATGGCTGCTGTCGGACATCTGGGCCGAAAAGGCGGAGAGAAGGGCGGTATCCACCTCAAGGTGGCTCCCCCCTGTGGCATTGAGCTGTGCTGCACGGTTCAGCTGGTGGATGTGGGCCTGTGTCGTGCCGGAGATGGACATGTCCAGCGATTCCACACGGTCCACCTGAAGGGACGCATCATCCAGATTGCTTTCCAGCGTGGTGAGTGTGCCACTGATGATGATGTGGGCCTGTGGGCTGTCATGCAATGTCAGCGCCGTGTCGCTGGAGAGGTGCAGGGTCAGCCGTCCGCCCTTTGGGCAGTTGTGCAGGGCGAGGCGGATATGGCTTTCCGTCCCGTCCCGGGTTGTCTGGATATCCGGGGTGAGGCCGGTAGCCTCTTCGACCACCACGCTGTCTTTCAGGGCGGCATCAGCCCGGATATGGACCTGCGCACAGGGCACGCTGAGGTCCAGCTCGTCCGCATGGAGGGGAGTGCGCACATCGGCTGCCAGAGCGCTGCTGGCCATCAGGGTTCCACCCAGCATGGCACCAAGGCACATGCCGCACCCGAGCAACAGGG
This sequence comes from Parasaccharibacter sp. TMW2.1890, assembly GCF_023337645.1. Taxonomy (NCBI): domain Bacteria; kingdom Pseudomonadati; phylum Pseudomonadota; class Alphaproteobacteria; order Acetobacterales; family Acetobacteraceae; genus Parasaccharibacter; species Parasaccharibacter sp. TMW2.1890. Next base: position 164,870 of record NZ_NWUV01000003.1, read on the forward strand.
AAAGACAGGTCTGGACGTTACGCATGTTCACTCAGGAACTCCCGGCTACAAGAGATGGCAGGATTGTACCGCCTGCGGAAACGGACAGGGCGCAGGCCCTGTCAGCCTGCCCCCGTTCATGATTCCGTCATTGATGGTTACCATTATAGGCAGCCTGACCGCATGAGGATAGCCCGCTTTATGGGCAGGTATGTGGCGGCAGGGGGGCGCTGCCCAGACAGTGATAATGGAAGCCGGCTTCCAGCCATTCATCTTTCCGCCATATCTGCCGGTAGTCCAGCACGAGCCTGCCACGCATCCGGGGGGCGAGCTGGTCCGGGGTGAGAGCGGCAAAGGTGGGCCATTCTGTCAGGACCAGCAGCATGTCAGCCCCCTCGGCGGCCTGAAGAGGGGTGGCGGTGTAGGTGATGCCTTTTGGCAGCAGGGTGCAGGCTGTCTCCATGCCCTGCGGGTCATGGGCCCGCAGCGTGGCACCGGCCTCGTGCAGCAGGGGGAGGATGGTCAGGGCTGGGGCCTGCCGCATGTCGTCCGTATGGGCCTTGAAGGTGAGCCCCAGTACGGCGATGGTACAGCGTGTGATGTCACCCCCGGCTAGAGCAAGGATGCGCTCGGCAAGGCGGCGTTTGCGGGCCTCATTGGCTGCGATGGTGGTTTCGATGAGCTGCGTGGGGGTTCCGGCCTGTCGTGCGGAGGTTGCCAGAGCCTGCGTATCTTTGGGGAAGCAGGAACCACCATAGCCTGGCCCCGGTGTGAGAAAATGGGGGCCGATGCGGGGGTCCATCCCCATGCCCCGGGTCACGTCGGTGATCTGCCCGCCCGTGGCCTCGCAGAGATCGGCCATCTCGTTGGCGAAAGTGACCTTCATGGCGAGGAAAGCATTGGCGGCGTATTTTGTCAGTTCCGCACTTTCCAGCCCCATGAAGAGCAGACGGCCCTCTGGCCCGGACAGGGGGGCGTAAAGTGTTTCCAGCAGGGTGCGGGCGGTGGAGGGAGCGCCCAGCTGTTCTTCCAGCCCGATGATGACGCGGTCCGGCTGCATGAAGTCGGCAATGGCGTGGCCTTCCCGCAGGAATTCGGGATTGGAGGCGATGTGAAAGGTCAGGTCGGGCCGGGCCTGCCGCACGATGGCGGCGACCTGCCGCCCTGTCCCGACCGGGACGGTGGATTTCGTGACGATCAGCAGGCCGTCAGGGGCATGGGTGGCAATGGCCCGTGCGGCGGCATGGACGTAACTCAGGTCAGCATGGCCGCTGCCCCGGCGGGTGGGTGTTCCCACAGCGATGAAGACGGCCCGGCTTTTCTGGAGGGCGGTGGCCAGATCACCAGAAAAGGCCAGCCGTCCCGCCTGCCGCTGTGCGGCAACCAGCTCTTCAAGCCCGGGTTCATAGATGGGCATGGTTCCGGTTTTCAGGCGGTCCAGCCGTGCAGGATCATGCTCGATGACAGTTACATTCGCCCCGAAGGCCGCCAGGCAGGCCCCTGATACCAGCCCGACGTAACCGCCGCCAATCATGGTGATGTGCATGGGGTCTCCTTCGGGCTGGAAAGAATGGAACGATCATTCTGTTTCTGTCAGGTGCAGGCGGTGCTGGCTAGGGGAAACACATCACTCCTCAATTGAAGGGCTGGTAGCGGAGGGACATCAGGACCATGTCGGCGTCGCTTTTGGGTTTGCCCCCCACGCCGGAGAAGGCCTGCACATGGGTGTGGGAATACTGCCCCCCCACCAGCAGGGTGCCATAATCACCCTTGGCGGCCGTGTACCAGAACCCCCCGGTTGCCTGCGCCACTGTGCGGATGTTGCCGGAGGCAGCACAGTTGGTGGCGAGTTCTGTAAAGCAGCCCCGCATGTCGAAACCACGGTTGCCATAGCCGTAATGGCTGCCATCTTCATCAAAGGAACGGCGGCTGAGGACAGTTTCTGCCCCGGCATAGGAATAGAGTTTCAGGGTCTTGAGAGGGTTGCCATAGAGGCCGAGCAGCAGGTTGGCTTCCGGCAGAGGTGTGACGGCACCGTTACGCCCGTAGGTATAATCCGGCATGTTGGACGTGCCGTAGCGGCCCAGGCCCGTGCCGACAAGGCCGGAGGCCTGGAAATACAGTTTCCTGTTGATGAGGGGCAGGACCATGCCGCCCCCGCCTCCACCGGCGATGCGGGTATGGTTGCTTCCTCCTCCCAGCGTGCTGGTCCGGTCCCGGAAGAAGCGCATGACGCCAGTAAGTTCGTAATGGCCCCAGCCGGGGTCGGCAGCGATCTTGGCGATGAGGTCCGGTGCCGGGTCGGTCGTGTAGTAGGTGGAAGGGTTGTTGACGTTCGTGCCGGTCAGCCGGTCGGTCGTGGTGCAGTGTCTGGCAGCGTTGGAGCAGGGAGATACACCAGCCGGGACGGCACTGGGGTTTTCGATGGACAGGCCGGCAGCGTAACGTTCCTCCTTGCCGAAGGTTTTGACAGCACGGAACTGGGCGTTGCGTGTCCAGTTGAAGCCGGGGACGTATTGGGCCTCGATGACCATGGGGGTCTGTTCGTCACGGGCCAGCAGGCCCTTGTTGTAGAGCGTGATGAGAGACCAGCTCTGCCCACCCAGCAGGTACCAGCCATCTTCGTGGTTCTTCAGTTCACCATAAACGACACGGGCACGCAGGACGTAGGAGTTTGACTGGCGGGAGTTGGATGATGAGCCGGAACCCTGGAAATCCGTCTCCACATAGGCATCGGCTACCAGTTTCCGGGTCAGCATCCCTTCTGCCAGCAGGGCCAGTCGGCTCTGCCGCTCTGTCTGGTGGAATTCGCTCATGTGGGAGGCAGGCTGGTTATGCCAGGGAATGCCGTTATAGGCACTGGCAATATCGGCAGCACTGTTGCGGGAGCGCCAGACGCCTGCGGCCTCCAGATATCCCCCCAGAGTCAGGCGGATACCGCCAATCTGGAGCTGCCCCCGGCGCAGCGGGCTGTAAAGGTCTGGATGGGCGGGTGGAATGGCTGTCAGCTCGCCATAGGGGGTACCGGCCGTGCGGGAAGGGGGCAGGATGGCATTGTCACCAAGGCCGAATACATCGTCATGCCTGGTCCGGGAGGACGCCAGATGCCCCGCTGCGGCTGCCGGGCCAAGCAGCCTTTCCCGGGGGGCATAAGGGTCGGCCTCAATCAGTTCTCTCTGGCGGGCCAGTTCAGCACGGACACGCCGATTCTCGGCAGCCTGTTTCTGCTTCATGGCTTCGAGCTGGGCCTGCATGGCGTGTATCTGTTTTTCCATCAGGGCAATTGCATCATTGGTGCCGGCGGCATGGGCAGATGATGCGAAGTGTGATGCACTGTATGACAGAAATATTACTGTCATAAAACTGTAATGAAAGGGATTTATATTACATTTTTTTGTCAGTTTCACGAAAATCTCCCGCAGTCATCACATGCCTTCATGTCTATTTACTCATTTTTTTGTGTCAAAAAAGACTTTTCTTTGTCTTCTGGTATATTTTTATTGTCTGAAGCGTCGGCGAAGCTATAACGGCAGACAGGTGATCATTGCGTGTGCCGAGGGATTTATGCGTCCGACAGATAAACGTCTTCTCCGCTGGAAGAACTGCGGCAGGGCCTTCATGCTGGTGCTGCCCATTTCGTCAGCCCTGGCCGGGGTGGCCCGTGCGGAGGATGTGGAGATAACGGGCGCAGGGTCCAGCTTTGCTGCCCCCGTCTATCAGAGCTGGAGCGTTCCGGCGGGAGAACAGGCAGGGCTTCAGGTCAATTATCAGACGGTCGGTTCCAGCGCCGGGCAGGATCAGGTCGTGGAACGTACGGTGGATTTTGGAGCATCCGACAAGCCGATGAGCCCGAACCGTCTGGCAGAGACGCACCTCTACCAGTTTCCGACCGTCATGAGTGGTGTGGTGCTGGTGGTCAATCTGCCCGGTGTTCCCGCCGGGGCATTGCGGCTGGACGGTCCGACACTGGCAGCCCTGTATGATGGTCGCATCACGGATTGGGACGACCCCCGCATCCAGGCTCTCAATCCCGGGGTGACGTTGCCGGATATGGGAGTTGTGGCCGTGCATCGGGCCGATGGTGCCGGGACGACCTATGTGTTCACATCCTACCTTTCCCGGACATCACCGGAGTGGGAGGCCCGTATCGGCGCAGGGACCCTTGTGGAGTGGGCTGGCGGTGCTGGAGCACGGGGCAATGACGGCATTGCCGCCCTTGTCCGTCAGACGGAAGGGAGCATCGGCTATGTGGAATATGCCTACGCCGCACAGAACCATCTGGGCATCGTGCAGATGAAGAATCATGATGGGCGGTTCGTGCTGCCATCCCTGAAGGGCTTCATTGACGCTGCTTCCGCAGCGGAATGGAAAGCGGAGGACCATTTTGCCGTCAATCTGCTGGACCAGCCCGGGGCGGAGAGTTGGCCCATCGTGTCAGCCACCTATGTTCTGGTGCCGGAAGATGCCGTGGACCGGCCCGAGGGGCAGGGTGTGAAGCGCTTCTTCAGCTGGGGGTTTGCCCATGGGGCAGAGATCAATGCCCGGCTGGGCTATGTGGGGCTGCCAACTTCGGTCAGTGATGCCGTTTTGCGTGGCTGGCCTTCGAGCGCAGCAGGGAAGTAAGCAGGGAGACCTGCCCTTCATGCCGCAGGCCATGCCAGCTGAGGAGCGTATCGGCCAGAAAGGCCAGCAGGGCTGCCACGGTGCAGCCCAGTGCAGTGCCGAAGAGGGCCAGCAGCCAGAGTGATGTCGTGGCATCTCCCAGTGAGCCGACAAAGAGGGCGATGGCCGCACCACAGGTCATGGCCCCGCCCAGCCCGTTGAGGATAATGGCAAGGTCCAGCACGACAATGCGGCGTGTCAGGCGTTTCTGGCGGGTTTTCAGCCGTTGCGGCGTGTCGTAGCTGTACTGGTGGTCCTGCTCGGAAGGAGGGGCGGCCAGCAGACGGTTGACATTGTCCAGATGGTCCGAGACACGGGCCAGCCTTGTATTGAAGATGTTGATCAGCGTGCCGATGCCGGAGAGCATGAAGACGGGGGTCAGGGCCATCTGGATGATGTGGGCGGCGTCGTCGATATTGTTCATCTGGGTAAGAAAGGGCAGGGTGTTCAGCAGGGGCACGGTCATGACGGTTCTGGTGGTTGTACGCCGGGACAGTATGCCGGATGAAGTCCGCTCAGGCCATGGGCCTGTGCAGGACCCGTATCCGGAACACCGGGGCCATGGGGGTGGGGTGATAATGCACAAGGGGCGCTGGATGAGCAACAGAACTGTGAAGGTGGTGGCCGGGTATCCGTGCTGGTCCCGGTTGCGACCGCTGGTCCTGCTGGCCTGCCTGGCCGGGCTGGTGGCTTCGGCCATGGCAGAAGAGCCGGAGGGGGTGTCTCCGGCCTGTCCGCCTGCGGTCCGGCAGGTGGAGCTGGCCTGCCAGAGCTGGACGGAGATTGACGCCGGCCTTAAAGCCGGGACCAGAACGGTCATTATCCCGGTTGGTGGTACGGAGCAGAGCGGGCCTTACATGGCAGTAGGCAAGCATGATGTGCGGGCCCGTGTTCTGGCGGACAGGATTGCCCGCAGGGTAGGGCAAACCCTGGTGGCCCCCGTGCTGGCCTATGTGCCGGAAGGCTCGACCCGGCCCCGCACAGGCCACATGCGGTTTGCCGGGACACTCTCCATTTCACCAGCCGTTTTTGCCGGGCTGGTGGAAGGAGCGGCGGAAAGCCTAAGGGCGCAGGGCTTCACCACCATTGTGCTGCTGGGGGACCATGGCGGTTATCAGGCCCAGCTGGCTGCCCTGGCACAGAGGCTGAACAGGCGCTGGGCTGGTGAAGGGGCGGCAAGGGTGCTGTATGTCGGAGCCTATTATGACGTCGTGGCCGGACAGTACGCAGATTACCTGCGCCGACAGGGCCATGGTGTGGCTTTGGGGAAACATGCCGACATAAGCGATACATCCCTCATGTTGGCCGTGGATCCGTCCCTTGTGCGGGAGGGGCTTCTGAGGCAGGCTGGAAAACCGGATTCTGCCGATGGTGTCTATGGTGGTGACCCGCGGCAGGCAACGGCTGAACTTGGCCGGGTCGGCACAGCCATGCAGGTGCAGGCCGCCGTTGAGGCCATTTCGTCTTTCAACAGGAGACACCCATGAGGCTCAAAATTTCGTTTCTGGCAATGGGGGCATTACTGGCTGCGGGGGCAGCGCAGGCCCAGCAGACGGCCAACCATCCTGACCCGCAGGATGAACCGATTGCTGCCGATTCGCCAAAGCCTTTTCCGGATGGTGATCCATCCGCCACGGCAAAGGCGCCACCTGCACCATCTGGTGCCGTGACGGAGCAGGCGCTGGTCGTACAGACCATTCCGGGCATGCCGCCCGTGCCGGACATTCACAACATTTACAGTGAAGCCAGCGGCCCGGACAAACTGTCCCCCGTCGTGGCGCATGATCTGGAGCGGATCTATGTGCCCAACCTGCGTGGCAACAGTGTCTCCGTGATCGACCCGAAGACCTACAAGGTCGTGGATACGTTCCCGGTGGGGCGGTCCCCCCAGCACGTCGTCCCCTCATGGGACCTGCGGACCCTGTGGGTGACCAACAACAGCGAGGGCCACACGGATGGCTCCCTGACACCGATCGACCCGCTGACAGGCAAGCCCGGCAAGGCCATTGCCGTGGATGACCCCTACAATATGTATTTCACACCGGACGGGCAGAATGCCATCGTTGTGGCAGAAGCCCATCGCCGTCTGGATTTCCGTGATCCGCACAGCATGGTGCTGAAAGGGTCTGTCGAGGCTCCGCTCTGTGAGGGCATCAATCATGCTGCCTTCTCGGCAGATGGGCGTTATGCGATCTTCACCTGCGAATTCGGGCGCTATCTGGCCAAGGTGGATACGGTCAACCGTACCCTTCTGGGGATGCTGAAACTCTCCAAGGGGGGGATGCCGCAGGATGTTCTCGCCGCACCGGATGGGCATAAATTCTATGTAGCCGACATGCATGCTGATGGCGTGTTCATCATTGATGGCGACAGCTTCAGGGAGACGGGTTTCATTCCCACGGGGCTGGGGACGCATGGGCTGTATCCGAGCCGTGATGCAAAGCTGCTTTATGTTGCCAACCGTGGGTCCCACATGGTGCATGGGCCACGCCACAGCAAGGGCAGTGTGTCCGTCGTGGATATGGCAACGGACAAGGTGTTGAAGACCTGGCCTATTCCCGGTGGTGGCAGCCCGGACATGGGCAATGTCAGTGCGGATGGCAGAACACTCTGGCTCTCCGGCCGTTTTGATGATGTCGTCTATGCCATTGATACGGAAAGCGGTGCCATGAAACAGATTCCTGTCGGGGCAGAACCGCATGGTCTGACAGTCTGGCCCCAGCCGGGTCGCTACAGCATTGGCCATACGGGCATCATGCGCTGAGAAACCAGACAGGGGTTACTCCCTCTCATGGGGCTTTTTCAGGAAAAGGAGGCTTTGGCCTCCTTTTTTTGTGTCTGGCTGCGGAGGGGGAGGAGAAAATGGTTTCCGTAAAGTTAATATATTGTTAAAATAAGAAGGGACGCATTGCGTCCAGTCATTATGGGATGCTCATCCCGACAGATGGTCTGCATGATTGTGTTTTCCTGACGGAAACGAAAGGAAGTGCCGTGCGTTTTCTCCTGCTGGTTCCCCTGCTGGTAACGCTGGCCTATTATGCGTTTCTCTCGCCAGTTCTTTACAGAACACAGACTGTCCTTGTCGTGGAGAAGCCCGATAGCAGGGGGAGTGGCGGGGGAGTTTTTACAGGCCCGGATGGCCGGAATGAGGGGAATTATCTCTTCCAGGCTTTCGTGCTGTCCTATGAGGAATTCAGGGCCCTCAGGGCGAACGTGAATCTTGCAGAGGCGTATGATTTCACAGATCCCGTCCAGAGTTTCGGGGGCGTTCTGTCGCTGTTTTCGCACGATGATCATGCTCTCTACCGCTATTATGACCGTTACATCGTGGATATTGATGTCGGGAAGAAGAATGGCCTTGTGAAATTTACCCTCCGGGCCCCTTCTGCGGCTCTCGCCGAACGTCTGACAGGGCAGATACTTGGCGATGCCCGGGCCCGGCTGGCTCGCCTGAATGTCGAGCCGGATGATCTGTTGCTGCATGAGCATGAGGCCTCCATCAACAGGATCAGGCAGGTCATGGCTCATGATGAGCAGGTGATTGCCGACAATATCCTGTCTTCCGGCATTTATGAGGGCAGCGGCTTTTACGATACGGTGTTGAAGACGCAGTTCCGGCTGATGGCGGACCAGGCAGCCCTGAAGGGCAGGCAGGCGGCCCTTCAGGAGGATGTGGACCATGCCGCACAAGCCATGCACAGGGAGGTGATGGCCTATGAGGGCGAGCAGGAGGTTCTGCGCCAACGGAGCGTGACACCACGGCATGTCATTCTGGAAAATGATCGTCTGATTCGTGAGGTCAGGTCCCTTTCCAGTATTCTGGATGCCGAAATGGCCGCCTGTGAGACTGTCAGGACAAATGCCATCATGGGGCATTACTTCCTGAAAACCGTCAGCGGGCCTGTTGTGGAGGACACGCCTCTCAGACCGGCCTTCTGGTGGAGTAGCGCCATTGCGCTGGTCGCAGGGCTGGTCCTGTATGTTGCTCTGGCTTGATGATGAGGGGCCCGTTTTTCTGTTCTCTGGCGTTCATGGCCCTGCTGGTGCCGGTTCTGGCAGGGTGTGACCTGCCCAGTGGCGGCCCAGGCGTGAAGGAGCTGACAGCCCAGCCCCAGAGGCAGGACAGCAGGCGGCTTTTTTCTGGCCTTGTGATGCAGGACATTACCCTGAGAGAGGCCACGATTATGGCCGGGCAGATGCGGGAGGCAGAAAAGCTGCGGGTCCGGCAGGCCATATGGGCCATTGATGCAGGGCACAGCACCCGGGATCCAGTCATCCATGTGGGGGATGATCTCAGCGTGTCCATTCTTTCTTTTGCTGGAGGGGGAGACACGCCAGCCATCATGAAGCTGGGGCATTTTCCCGTATTGCGGGATGGCATGGTCACCCTGCCTTATGTGGGGGCTGTCCGGGTGGTGTCCCTGACCTATGCCAGCATCCAGCAGAAGCTGTCCCGCCTTTATGCGGCACAGCGTGTGTTCAGCCATCCGTCAGTCATCGTGCAGGAGGAAGCACCGGATGGCCGGTGGGAAGCTGATTCCGTACTTGTACTGGGTGAAGTGAAGACACCCGGGGAGGTGCGGTGGCAGCCTGGCGGGCTGATGTTGGCCCATGTTCTGGCGGAAGCCATGGGGGGAGGCCCGCCTGTGCCCGCCGGAGGGCCCAGTGATGGGCAGCCTGTGTCTGTTCGGCCTGAAACTGTGGTGTCTGTTGTCAGACATGGGCAGGTGGTTGGAGCCCTGCCGCTGGATGATGGGCTGGTGAATGACATTCATCTGGCCCCACATGACCGGGTGATCGTGAAGAAGGAGGCCTCCATCAGGATTCCGGTTCTGGGTGGGGGAGCATCACGGCCGGGTATCTATTCTTTCGGAACATGTCCGACACTGGCGGACATTCTGGCCATATCAGGCGGCCTGCAACGGGACGCCGCCTCCAGCCGGGCCATTTTCGTGCTGCGACGGGATCATGACACGCCTCATCTGTTGAAAATCCGTTTTGACCGGACCTACGGCCTGTTTGTCGCACAGAGTTTCCTGCTGGAGGATGGTGATGTCGTCTATGTCGCCGAGTCATCATGGGTGCCTTATTTCAAGGTTTTTTCCCTCATGCTTCAGGCGGGGGTTCTGGCCTCCATTGCCCGATGAACGGGCAGGAGGAAGAAGGGGCGATACCGTTTGATTTTTCTCCCTACAGGGACATTCTGGGAGGCGTGGATGGGGAGATCACGTCATTCGAGACCCTCAACCGGTTTCTGGAGCGGGAGGAAACTGATGGCGGTGCATCGGGCGATGGATTCAGACGGCTGCCTCTCCAGATCATGCGGTTTGATACGGACTGGAAGAAGATCATCCGCCAGCTGGTCTGGCAGGCATGTCCCAAAGGGGGGCAGAGACAGCCGGGTTGGGTAAGAATCATGGCCCGACGGCGGCGGAAAATGCTGCTTGTCTCCCTGCTGGTGGCCGGTTTCATGTTCAGCCTGGCCAGTGGGACCCTGTTTCCCGATCTGGACGACCATGAAATCCTGCCATGCCTTTATGCGGCCCTGTACCTGCTGTTCACCTTTCTTGCGACATATGCCTTCGTGAAGATGGTTGTCGGTTACCGGCTGGCCCGCCGGGGGGCAGCGGGGAATCCTTGCCATCCGGCACACGGGGCCAGGGAGCCGGGGCCGGAAGAGCGCTGTGCCATTCTGTACCCCGTCCATCATGAGGAGATGCACCGGGTCGGGGCGGGCATGGCATCCCTGATCGAGACACTCAGCCAGGATGTGCCAGAGAAGCTCCATCATTATGACCTGTATCTGCTGTCGGACAGTACGGACGTACGACATGTCCTGACCGAACAGGCCACCCTCTATCATTTGAGGCAGCGTTATCCGGGTGTGACAGTCCGGTACCGGCGCAGGGCACATAATGCCAATGCCAAACTGGGCAACATCACGGATTTTCTTCGCCGGTGGGGACGGGATTATGCCTGTTTCTACGTGATGGATGCTGATTCCATCGTGTCGGGGGCCTGTGTCCATCAGTGTCTGGAAATGATGGCAGGCAACCCGCATGTCGGCATCATCCAGACCAGCCCGCTGCCTGTCCTGCGGCAATCCTTTTTTGGGCGGCTCATGCAGTTCAGCAGCCACCTCCAGGGAGCTGTCTTTCCCCAGGCGGTGGAGGCTCTTTCCATGGGGCATGGCAGCTATATCGGGCACAATGCCATCATACGGACGGATGCCTTCATCAAGCATTGCCTGTTGCCGGATTTTCCGGGGGAAAGGCCATGGGGCGGCAGGCCGCTCTCACATGATACTGCCGAGGCCGCCATGATGGGGCGGGCAGGCCATGAAGTCTGGTTTCTTGCGGATGTCAGGGGCAGTTATGAGGAGCTCCCGGCCAATCTTTCGGGCTTTCTGGCCCGTGAGAACAGATGGATGCAGGGCAATTTCCAGAATGTCCGCTTTCTGTCGGCAGACAGGGTTCAGGGGGTGCACAGGGAAACCCTGCTGATGGGGGCACTGGCCTATTTCATGGCGCCGCTCAGTGTTCTGTTCATGGTGTCATCCGTTTATACACTGGCCCATCTGGAGGCGGGCATGGGGGCAGAGGGAACGGGGGAGCTGGAGAGTGTGAGGCTGGCCTTTGCCGGACTGTTCGTGCTGGCCATGATCTTCCTGCTGTCGCCAAGGCTGATTGCCCTGGCCGTTGCCATGCGGCGTCCTGTGGCCAGGCAGTATGGTGGTCGTGGCAGATTATTGCTCAGTTTCCTGCTGGAGATGCTGTTTGCCTTTCTGCTCAATCCGGTTCTCATGTGCTTCATCGTGAAGTTCCTGCTGGCCTGTTTCAGGCGGTCATCCGTCCGTTGGGCTGGGCAGCAGAGAGATGATGCCCCACTGACATTCCGGAGTTGCCTGCAGGATTACGGATGGTGTTCTGCCCTTGGTCTGGCGGGGGCCTGGGGGCTGGTGCAGGTGCTGGAGAAGCAGTTTGCTTACGGCGCTACCCTGCTGGATCATCTTTCAGAGGGAGTTCTGTCAGGGGAGGCGCTACTGGTCTGGTTTCTGCCGGTGATTGCCGGTCTCGTTCTGGCGCCTTTCACAGCATACCTGACCAGCCGGACATCAGCACTGGTCAATCGTTGCAGGTGGTTCCTCATCCCGGAAGAAGAGTCGGAACCCGCTGTCATCCGCTGCCTGAAGGCAGCTCTCGTGTGGCTTGGGAGCTGCTTTCCACCAGCGGATGGTGCCATCCTTCGCCATGCCTTGGAGAGTCCCCTGTTCTATGTGTCCCATTATCGGCAGATCCGTCATCGGCGGGCCGTGGCGGAAAGGCTTCTGCCAGCCATCAGGGCCGGGCATGAGCTGGACAGGCGCAGCCTGCTGCTTGCCCTGAATGAACGGGCGTGTTTCGTGGCGCTGGTGAAAGCCCATTTCCGGGCCCAGGGCTATTATGGCCTGTAGTCTTTCAGGGAGTGGCCGGTTTCTGCAGGGATGCGGGCGTCACGGTGCTGATGTTGTTCAGAATGGACGGGAAGAGCAGGTTTCCAACCATGGTGAGCGGGATTGAGACCAGAAACCACAGGATGGTGATTGTGACCGTGCGGGCGACGCTACTTTTCAGGGAGCGGACGACCGTGCCCATTTCTTCGTCCCAGAAAGTCGTTCCGGTGCGTCTGTAGCGTATGTAATGGATGAGGCCTGCCAGCGGTGACAGGACATCCATGCCCCCCATATAGGCGGCAACATAGATGAGATAGTTGCGTTTCAGGCAGGTGGAAAGATCGAGGGGGCGGCCATTGGTACGGTAGGGTTTGATGCCGAGGAGGTGCTTGCCCAGCGTATTGCCGAACCAGGCGCAGACAAGGGCATCCAGCACCATGGAGAGGGGAAAGATGAGCAGCAGGCTGGCGATGAGGGTATCCCAGCGTGGCATCATGGGACTGAAGGATGCACTGCCGATTTTCTGCAATGTGGGAAATATGTCTTCCAGCTGGTGGATGGAACCATAGATTGGCAGCATGAGAAGGCTTCCGTAGATGTCCAGATCAATGCTGCGGGCTATCAGGCGGTTCCACGGGCCTGCTTTGGGATGGTCGGATGGGGCGGGATGTGTGGTCATGGCCTATCATGGTCTGTGAAAGAGTGGACTGGGGACGGTAGACAGCAATTATGTCTTTAAGACGGATATGGGCCAATGCTATGGGCCAGTGCTGCCTGCCCGGGGTACGGGGACAGGTTCCGGGGCTGTCTGGCAATCATGAAAGGGAGGGTAAGCGGATGGCGCGGCATATTGGCAGGATGATGATGGCTGTGTTTGCCATGGTGAGCGGGATGGTCTTTCTGGCCTCTCCTGTTCGGGCGGCGGAGAGCACACCGGTCGTGACCAGCCATACAACGGCTACCCTTGTCAGTGCGGTGGATGCTGTTGGGCAGGAGGAGAGTCAGGCTGAAGGGGGCACGCTGCGGGTCGGGCTGAGGCTCCAGCTGAAGCCCGGCTGGCACACATACTGGCAGAATCCCGGTGATGCCGGTGAGGCGCCGCATGTCCATGTCATGGTGAGTGGCAGCCGGTCCGGCGGGACGGACACGGTCGCATGGCCCGTGCCGGAGCGCATTCCAGAGGGCGGGTTGATGGCCTATGCCTACCAGGGGGATGTGCTGCTGCCTGTGCGGGTTCCCCTCCAGGGGCGGGGGGCAGGTGCGGTGCAGGTCACGGCCCGTGCAGACTGGCTGGTCTGTGCGGATGTCTGCGTGCCCGAAAAAGGCGTCTTTTCCCTTGCATTGCCTGCTGTTGCCTCGGATGTTGTGCCGGATGCTGCCGAGGCAGCCCTGTTCCGTCGGGCCGATGCGGCCATGCCCCAGCCTTCCCCCTTTGAGGCCCGTCTTGGCCCCGATGGTCTGCTGACCCTGCATGGAGCTGGCCTTTCGCCCGATACGGTGCGGCAGGCCTGGTTTCTGCCACAGGAGGGCGGCGTGATCGCCCAGAATGCGCCGCAGCCCCTGTCTGTCCAGACCGGGCAGCTGGCTCTGACACTGAAGCCGGATTCCTATGCCCATCCGCCTTTCTGGCAGAAACCGCTGGCTGGTGTTGTCGTGCTGGTGGATGCTGCTGGCAGCCGGTCGGCCCTTCAGGTAACGGCGGTTCCAGTGTCTGGCGCCAGTCCGGCTGTTCCCGTCGTGGCTGCCACCGGGAACAGGGAACGGCCCGTCTGGAGCAGCCTGCTCTCGGCTTTTCTGGGGGGTGTCATTCTCAATCTCATGCCTTGCGTGTTTCCCGTGCTGGCCATGAAGATCCTCTCCTTTGCCCATATGGGGGGAGCTGGCTGGCGGACACGCTGGCGGAGTGCAGCCTTTTACACTCTGGGCATCATGGGCTGCTTTGCCCTTCTTGGTGCCCTGATGATGGCCCTGCGTTATGGAGGCTCTTCCGTGGGGTGGGGGTTCCAGTTCCAGTCTTCCGCTTTTGTTGTGGGGGTTGGCTGGCTGCTGTTTGTCATGGCGCTCAATCTGCTGGGTGTGTTCCAGATAACGGGGGGGCGCCTGGCCGGGCGGGCCGGGCAGATGGCCGCAGGGCATGGTCCGGCCAGTGATCTTCTGGCGGGCCTGTTGGCGGTGATCGTGGCCACGCCCTGTACGGCACCTTTCATGGGGGTCGCCATTGCTGTAGCGCTGGGTGGGCCGATCTGGTCTGGCCTGCTGATCTTTCTCTCCATGGGGCTGGGGCTGGCAGCACCTTATGGCGTGCTGGCACTTGTGCCGGGACTGGCCCAGCGTCTGCCACGTCCCGGTGGCTGGATGGAACGTCTGAAACAGCTGCTGGCTTTTCCTTTGCTGGCCAGTTGCGTGTGGCTGCTCTGGGTGGCGGTGCTTCAGCGTGGGGGAGATGCAGTACTGCTGATGGCCGGAGGGGCCGTGCTTCTGGGGCTGGGGAGCTGGCTGTACGGGCTGGCGCAGCAGCGGGCCATGCTGGGGCAGGCACCCCGTTTCGTGTTGGGCTGCCGCCTGCTTGCCTTGCTGTGCCTGCTGGTCTGTCTTGCCGGGCTGGGGCGCAGTGTGGTGATGGATGATGAGTCTGGCTCTCCCGTCGCAGCCACCGGAAAGACCGGAGCAGCGATACAGGGACAGGATGGCCCTACCATTGAACCGTTTTCGGCAGAGCGTCTGGCTGCTCTGAGGGCCGCAGGGCAGCCAGTTTTTGTGGACATGACAGCCTCCTGGTGTGTGACCTGCATGGTCAATGAGCACGTGGCGCTGGATGTTCCGTCTGTCCGGCAGGCATTCCGGCAGCATGGCGTGACCATCCTGCGGGGCGACTGGACCCGCCGGGACGAGCGGATCACGGCGTTTCTTAGGGCCCATGATCGTGATGGGGTACCGCTATACCTGTATTATCCTTCTGGGGGAGCGGAGCAGGTGTTGCCACAGATTCTTACACCCGGCCTTGTATTGGACGTGCTTTCACCTGCCGGGAAGCGTGGAAAGGAGGAATGATTCCAGAGGTATGATATTTACTTTTCGTTAGTAAATTGTAAATATTCCAGTCATTCTCTACCCGGAGTGGGCAGGGTGCAGTGGTGGGCTGGGAGATTGACTGGTGGCGGGGCGAATCATTTTTCTGAACTGCTTCCCACGGGATCTCGTTTCTGGCGGCATCAAGACAGTCTACCGCCACGCTTTCCTGCTCCGTCAGGCGGGATTTCAGGCGCAGGTCCTGCAGTCTGAAGGCTTGCCGTCATGGTTGGGGCAGGAGATGCTGCCGCTGGTCTGCAGGGATGTGAAGGATCTTGCAGAAGAGGATATGGTCGTTTTTCCCGAAGTGCTGGATGGATGGTATGCGGACATGATCCGCCAGCCCATGGCCGGGAAGAAGATCATCTTCTGTCAGAATCCCTATTATTTCTTCACATACAGGCCATCAGTTGAAAAATTGAGGGACTGGGGCGTGACGCAGGTTCTGGCTCCGGGGATGGAGGCAGCGCATCTGATCCAGCGGGTGCTGGGACTGGAGGCTGTTCCTGTCACATCGCCCGTGGTGGATGGAGCTGTGTTCAGGCCACGGCAGAAAAAACTCCAGATCCTTTGTGCTGAGTGGAAATGGCCCCATCAGGGAGGGATACCAGCCTATGTCTGCCTGTTCCGTGACATGCTGTCGTTGAAGTATCCCCAGTTTTCCAACGTTCCGTGGATCCCTCTGAAAAAGAGGGGGGAGGCGGAGGTGGCGGCCCTCATGGGTGAGTCCGCTGTCTGTCTTGCTCTGGGACGGATGGAGGCTCTTGGCATCACGGCGTTGGAGGCCATGGCGGCAGGCTGCCTTGTCGTGGGGTATCATGGTGGTGGTGGGCGCGAGTACGCCACGCCGCAGAACGGGTTCTGGCATTCCCCGGAGGATATGGAAGGCATCGTGGACTCCCTGGCCATGGCGCTGGAGGGATATGTTTCCGGCAGTTCCGCTCTGCTGAAGATGGTGGAACAGGGGCGGTGTACGGCCCGGGCCTATGCGCCAGAGAGGGTCAGTGCGCAGATACAGCAGGTCTATGGATGTCTCTGCGGATGAGACTGCTGCCGGGGGCAGGAAAAAGCTGTACGGCAGGGATGTTTTCGTCACTCGTTAACGATATAAAAGACATTCATTAATCAATGGCGTCTTCTGGTTGTCAGAGAGACATGGATGGCGGCGGGTTTTCCGACAGGCCGCCTGGGAGGGTGAGACGATGCTGGACCGCTTTGTAGCTTACAATGCCCGGATGACAGGAGACGAGGTGGCGTTTGGCAGCCTGTCCCGGAAGCGGTCCTATGCCCTGCTGGAGGCAACGGTCAGTCGTCTGGCCCATGCGCTGGAGGGGCTGCGCTCCCTCAATCTTCGTCGTGTGGCCGTGCAGTGCCCCGATACATGGCGGCACTGGGCACTGACCCTGGCGCTTGGCCGGCTGGGGCTTGTATCTGCTTCCCTGTCCAATGGGGATGTTTCGGAGGAGGAGCTGGCCACCCTGCGCCCGGACCTCATCATCCTCCACGGTCCGGGCGGCCTGCTTCCCGGTGAGGGGCGTCTGGCCCTCGGTGAGGACTGGTTCAGCCGTGCCCTCGCCAATGTGGAGGATGATGATGCGTCCTGTTACTACCCGCCTGTCCCTGTGGAGCGGTCGGCCCCATGCCGTGCTGCCCTGGCCAGCGGGACAGGCCGGGAGCCACATCTGCTGGAGCTGAGCTTCGGTGAGGTGGAGGAGCAGCTGCACCGGATCATCTATCATGACATGGTGGAGTATTTTACCCGCATGGGCAGGGGCCAGAGCCGTATGGTGGGCAAGCCACAGCTGCTCTGCACGGTTGGCCCGCAATCCTTGAGCGGGTTTCTCATGATGGGGGCCGCCCTTGCAGGTGGCACCACGCTGCGGAGCAGCGATGCCCAGAATATCGGGACGGAAGTCATGCAGGCGCCTGCCCTCATGATCGTCATGACGCCGGTTCATCTCAGGCATCTTTTGCGTGCCCTGCCACCACAGGGGCGGCCCATGAGCCATATCTATCTCAGCATCGTGGGGGGCAGGCTGTCCGACAGTCTTCTGAAGGAGACCACAGAACGTTTCACGCCGCATGTTCAGGTTGTGTACGGGACGGATGAAAGCGGCCTGGTGGCGGCCATGCCTGCCGATCAGCGCAGGAGTGAGGATGATGTCGGTGCTCCCCTGCCGTGGGTGGATGTCGAGATCGTGGATGCCGGGGGTAACAGGGTACCGGCAGGAGAGGTGGGTGAGATCCGCATCCGTGGCGGTGGTGTTGTCCGGGGCTATGTGGATGACAACCCGGCAGCGGAACAGCGCTTCCGGGATGGCTGGTTTTACCCGGGAGACCGGGGCTTCATGTCAGCCAGAGGTGGGTTGCACCTGCGGGGGCGAATGGATGCGCTGGTAAATGCCGGTGGCGCCAAGTTCGACCTGGAGGTGGTGGAAGACATCCTGCGCTCCGAAACACGGATCAGGGACGTGGGTGTTTTCATGATGACGGACGGGCAGGGGCAGGAACGGTTTTATGCGGCCATCGTGTCTCATGAGTCGTTTGATGAGCAGGCCCTGTCTGCCCGCCTGCGGAAGCGTTACCCTGCACTGCCGCCGGTCGTCATGATCTGGGTGCCGGAAATTCCACGCACACAGGAGGGCCACGTGGACAGACGCAGGCTGGAAGCGACGCTGAAGGACTATATCCAGCGTGGGCTGCACAGAGGGCAGGCCTGACCTTTTCATGATGCAGGATAGCTGCTGGACCAACCGGGAACAGGAAACAGATCATTCATGAGCCAGACATACACTCCCGATGAAATCGCCATCATTGGTGTTGGCTGTATTCTGCCAGCCGGGCTGGGGGACAGGGATGCCCTCTGGCAGTTTCTGCTGGAGCGTCGGGATGGCTGCGTGCCTGTTCCTGATGACCGCTGGGGGCGCAGACGGTTCTATGACCCGGTTGACCAGACCCCGGGCAAGACGACCATGCAGTATGGTCATTTCGTAAGGCCGGAAGACCATCAGTTCGAGCCCCTGTTTTTTGGCATTTCTCCCCGTGAGGGGATGGTGATGGACATCCAGCAGCGTGTTCTGCTCGATGTGAGCTGGCGTGCCATGGAGAATGCCGGTGTGATTCCCCGTACGCTCGAGGGCAGCAGGACGGGTGTTTTCATGGGCAGCTTCACACAGGACCAGCTCGTCCAGTGTGGCAGCCCTTTCATGCAGTCGCAGATTCGTGACCAGTTTGCGGCGGTGTCTTCCTGCATGACCATGTATGCGGCCCGTCTTGCCCATGTGTTCGGGCTGCAGGGACCAGCCATTGCCATGGATACAGCCTGTTCATCCTCGCTGGTGGCCATGCATCAGGCCTGCAACAGTCTGCGTCTTGGTGAGTGTGACGTGGCTCTGGCAGGTGGCGTGAACTTCATGGTGATCCCGCAGACGGCCATGCTCATGACCAAGGGCCATTTTCTGGCCAAGGATGGCCTGTCAAAATCTTTTGCGGCAGATGCGGATGGCTATGGGCGTGGTGAGGGCTGCGTGGTCCTCATGCTCAAGCGCCTGAAGGATGCCATGCGGGATGGGGATGACATACGGGGTGTCGTGTGCAGCTCCGGTGTGAACCAGGATGGCCGGACTCCGGTTCTGACCATGCCGGATGCCGGGGCGCAGGAGGCGTTGATCCGGGATGTGCTGCGTCGGGCGAATGTGGCAGCGCGGGATGTGGCCTATGTCGAGGCACACGGTACGGGGACGCCTGTTGGCGATCCGATCGAGGCCAAGGCCATTGCACGGGCCATCGGGCAGTACCAGCCGGAGGGAAGCAGCATTCTCGTTGGCTCGGTAAAGGCCAACCTGGGGCATATGGAAGCGGCAGCTGGTGCTGTGGCTGTTCTCAAGACCATGCTGTGTCTGGAACATGGCATGGTGCCCGGACAGGCGAACCTGAAGGAGCTGAACCCTGCCATTCCATTCGAGGAGTATCGCGTACAGGTGGCGCGGGGAGAGGCCACGGCTCTGCCTGAGCGGGAAAAGCTGTATGCGGTTGTCAATTCCTTCGGTTATGGCGGGACGAATGCCGTGGCCCTGCTGCGCCGCCCGACCGAGGCGGAGCGGAAGGTGGCCCAGCGTCGGGCCGTGCGGGATCATCGGCTGAAAGGTGTTCGTCCGGCGGGTTTCATGCAGCGTGTGCCGCTGCTGCTCAGTACGTTTGCGGAGCCCTCGCTGGGCTATATGGCCAAAGCGTATGCCGAACGGCTGGAAGGTGGGCAGGCCGGGCATGGCCTGTGGGAGGCTCTCTGCTTCTCGGCAGCCCGGTACAGGGCACGGTTCCGGCAGCGGGCGGTGATCCTCCCGGCCCGGGGAGAGGATGAGATCCCCCAGGCCCGTGAGGCCTTGCAGGCTTTGGCCGAAGGGCGGACCCATCCGGCCCTGTTCACGGGCAAGGCTGTTGTGGATGAAGCTGTAAAACCGGTTTTCCTTTTTTCCGGCATGGGGCCGCAATGGTGGGGGATGGGCCGCCATCTCCTGCGCAAGGGGCCGCCGGAGGTCCGTGCGCTGGCCCGGCGCTGTGATGAACTGTTCATGAAGATGGCAGGGTGGTCCCTGCGGGCTGAACTGCTGAAGCCGGAACAGAAATCCCGTATTCAGGAGACGGAAGTTGCCCAGCCTGCCATTTTCCTTGTGCAGATATGTCTGGCAGCTTTCTTTGCCCGGCATGGCGTAACGCCGGGCGCCATTGTCGGCCATAGCGTGGGAGAGGTGGCAGCGGCGCATGTCAGTGGGGCACTGACGCTGGAAGACGCCGTGACAGTCATTTATCACCGCAGCCGCCTTCAGGCGACGTTGGCAGGCCGGGGCACCATGCTGGCTGTCGGCATGGGCCGCAGCCTGCTGGAAGAACGGCTGGAGGCCTTCGGTGGCAGGCTCTCTGTGGCTGCCATCAATAGCAGTGAGTCCTGCACGGTGGCTGGCCCCCGTGATGACCTTGCCGTGCTGGAGGCAGACTGCCAGAGGGAAGGCGTGTTTGCCCGGTTCCTGAAGGTGGATGTGCCCTATCACAGTCCTGACATGGTTGCGATCGAGGCAGAGATGTTGTCCTCCCTGGCCCATCTCCAGCCCAGTGCTCCAGCGATTCCGCTCTATTCCACCGTTACGGGCAGGTTGTGGGACGATGGGGCGCTGCATGATGGTGCCTACTGGTACGCCAATGCCCGGGAGCCGGTCCTGTTCCATGAGGCCATACGGGCTTTGCTGCATGATGGTCACGTCATTTTCCTTGAGCTTGCGGCCCACCCGGTGCTGGGGGCATCCGTGACAGGCTGTGCTGGGGAGGGACGTCACGAGGTGGCTGTCATTCCGACATTGCGGCGCATGCAGGATGATGCAGAAGGGCTGTTGCGGGCCCTTGTCCGCCTGACACTCAGCGGGGCAGAGCCGGACTGGCGACATGTCCTGCGGCCGGAGCGGATGGAGCTGCCCTTCTACCGGTGGGAAGAAGGGGGAAAAATGTGGCTGGAGACCGAGGCCTCCCGCCGTGACCGCCTGGATACGCAGGTCCACCCCGTTCTCGGCGCGCCCAGTCTGCTGGAAAGCCGTGCCTGGCGGGCTGATATCGGCGTGGCCTCCATGGAATGGCTGATGGACCACAAGGTCCATGGTATGGCGCTCTTCCCGGCGGCTGCTTATGTCGAGGCTGCTCTTGCGGCTCATGCCCAGCTGGAGGCCAAAGCTCCGGCCGTGATCGAGGACATCACGATCAGCACACCGCTGGTCGTGCAGGAGGGGCAGGCGCCGGTTGTCATGTGGCGGTTTGACATGGCGACCCGCCGTCTCGTTTTTGACAGCGAGACCGTGGCCTGGAATGGGGACTGGCAGACACATGGGCAGGCCACCATCCTTCAGGCGGCTCCATGGTGTGCAGCATCGGAAAAGAACAGGAATTTTGATTTCGCAGCCCTGTGTGCGGGAACGGCCCATTTTGAAGGGAAAGAGGTTTACGAGGCTTTTGCCGCCATGGGGCTGGATTATGGACCAACCTTCCAGACCCTGCGGCACCTGTATCGTGGTGAAGGGTATTCCGTGGCGGAGATTGCCCTTGAGGATGGGCAGGCCGCCACGCTGGAGGAGTATCATCTGCACCCGGCACTGCTGGATGGTGCCATGCATGCTCTCATCGGGGCTTTCCCGTTTGAGGAGCAGAAGGACGTGTACGTTCCGGCGTCCATCGAGCGTATCAGCTATATGGGGCAGAAGGTCTCCCGGGCCCATGTGATGGTGACGCCAACCCTGCGGACCTCCCGCAAGATCGTGGCCGATCTGCGGCTTTTCACACCGGAGGGTGAGCTGCTCTGCGAGGTGATGGGCCTGTGCTGTCGCCGTGTGGCCCGTGGCGGGCATGAGGCGTCATCTGCGGCACGGCTGGTCTATGCGCCAAACTGGATGAGTGCGGAGCGACAGGTGTTGCTGAGCGAACCGCTGGCCATCACTCTGCTGGGTGAAGGTAATGGACTGGTGGCCGGATTGGCAGACCTGCTGGAGGATAATGGTGCCGAGCTGACCGTCAGTTCCCGTCTGGATGGGGCTGATCTGGCGGAGCAGCTGGATCAGGAACCGTTCCTCGCCAGACAGCGGGCGTTGGTGCTGTTCCCGCATGGCGGGGATGATTACCAGCAGTGCCTTGATGATATGGCCGCCTGCGTGGCGCTGTTCCAGCGTGTGCCGACACGGGCACGCAAGCGGCGCCTGCCGGTCATTATCGTGACCCGTGGCGCTTATGGCAGGGATGGGCAGGCGCAGGCGCTCCAGCGGGCCTTCCATGGTCTGTTTCGTGGTGCTGCTGCTGAGCGTGTTCTGGACCTCGCCGTACGGTGTGTTGATGTTCCTGCCGAGGGCACAGAGGCCTTTCTGGAGGATATTGCGGCCGAACTCGTTCTTGAGGACACATCGGAGGATACGGTCTGGCTGCGTCAGGCTGATGGCGGGGCTGGCCATGGGGCGGCTCCAGCCGGGGAGATGGTGGAACGCATGGTCCAGCGGCTGGTATCTCCGCCACTGGAGCCCGATCCCCAGCCTGTTCTGCTGGAGCAGATCATGGGGGGACAGGATGATGGTACCGTCGGTGTCCGCCTCGAGGCCAGCCGGTCTGGGACACTGGATGGTGTCACATGGCAGGCTTTTGCCGTGCCGGAGCCGGGTCCGGGCGAAGTCAGGCTCCGTACCCGCATGGCCAGCCTCAACTTCAAGGATGTGCTGAAAGCCATGTCTCTCCTGCCGGAGAGCGTGACGGAAGGGACCTTCAGCGGCGATGCTCTCGGGCTGGAATGTGTGGTTGAGGTCGAGGCGGTTGGAGATGGGGTTGAGGACATGAAGCCGGGCGACATGCTCGCACTTGTCTATCCCGACAGTTTTGCATCCCGCCGCATCGTGAAGGCCAGTGAACTGGCCTATTGTGCCCTGCCCCTGTCGGAAGAGGCCCTGCCGTTCTCGCTGGAGCAGATTGCCGGTCTGCCGCTGGTGTTCGTGACAGCCTATTATACGCTGGTCCACCTGGCCCAGCTCCAGGAAGGGGAGAGTGTTCTCATCCATGCCGGGGCTGGTGGCGTGGGGCAGGCCGCCATCCAGATTGCCCAGCTGAAAAAGGCGGTGATCTATAGCACGGCAGGCAGCCAGGAGAAGCGGGATTATCTGCGTCAGCAGGGCTGTGCGGGTGTCTGGGACTCCCGGACGCTGGAATTCGTGGATGGCATCCGTGAGGCCACCAATGGCCGGGGGGTCGACGTGGTGCTGAATTCCCTGCCCGGTGAGGCGATGATCCACAGCCTGCGGCTCGTGGCGCCGATGGGGCGTTTTCTGGAGATCGGCAAGCGGGACATCGTGGAGCATCGGGCGTTGGAGTTGATGCCTTTCAATGAAAATCTGGCCTATTTCTCCTTCGACATGGATCGGATGATGCCGCACAGGAAACTGTATGGCGTCATGGACGAAATCCTGCTGCTGGCCCGTCAGGGGAAATTCTCCTTCCCGCAGACACGCATCTTCCCGGCCGCAGAAGCGTCCGAGGCCTTCCGCTACCTCATGTCATCCCGGCACATTGGCAAGATCATGCTCTCCTATGAGGACATGAGCGGCCTCAAGGCCCGCCCGCTGCCGCAGGTTCAGCCGGGATTCAGCCGCAGGGGGGCGTATCTGATCACTGGTGGCATGGGCGGATTTGGCCTCAAGACAGCAGAATATCTTCTGTCCCAGGGGGCAGGGGTGCTGCATCTGGCAGGGCGGTCCCTGCCGAAAGACCCGGAGCGTAAACAGGCCATCGCAATGCTGAAGAAGCTGGCCGAAAGTGTTGGCGGTGCGGTGGTGACCCATCGTCTGGATGTGACGGATCAGGAGGCTGTGCGTCGTCTGGTCAGGAAACTGGCCCGGGATGATGTGCCGCTGCGGGGTGTCTTCCATGCCGCCGGTGTGGTGGATGACCAGCTTCTCAGCAGGATGGATGCGGCGAATGTCGCCCATGTCATGGCACCCAAGGTATTGGGGGCCCAGGCGCTGGATGATGCCACCCGTGGGCTGGAGCTGGATCATTTCGTGCTGTACTCCTCCTTTACGGCAGAGATCGGCAATCTGGGGCAGAGCAGCTACATGGCGGCCAACAGCTACCTCAATGCCCTGGCTGAAAACCGGCGCCAGCAGGGGCTGCCCGCCATGGCGGTGGGCTGGGGAGCCATTGGGGATGTGGGGATGCTGACCGAGAGTGATGCTGCCGGTCGCATGTTTGATGTCGCTGGCATCAGAACCATGATGGCGGCGGACTCTCTGGCGTATCTGCCGGTGCTCTATGGCGTGGACCGCAGTGACGTGTCTCTGGTGGACCTCAACTGGGCGCAGGTGTTCGGGGCGCTGGCCTGGCTGAAAACTTCGGCACGCTTTACGCTGTTGCAGCAGGAAAGCCTCAAGGGAGGCATGTCGGGCTCGGTCCAGCTGCTGATGAGCATGCCGGAAAATGAGCGTCTGGATTATGTCCTGTTCCGTCTGAAACAGCAGCTTGGCTCCGTGTTGCAGGTTGAGCCGGAGACGATCGAGGACAGTGCCCGCCTTTCCGAGCTGGGGATTGACTCCCTCGCCGGCGTGGAACTTCAGACAGCCATCCGGTCGGAGTTTGGGGTGGATGTGTCCCTCGTGCTGCTGGCCCGTAACGAAACCATTCTCGAAATGGCCCGCAGCTTGCTGCGTCAGGCGGTAGTGATGGCCCAGCAGGGGGGCACGGTTGCTCTGGAAGGGGCACAGGCCGTCGGAGGGGAAGCATGATCCCCTGGACATGCCATATTGTCCGCCAGTCCGGTTATGTGGTCGAGTATTACGACAATGGGTTCAGCATACTGGACAGGTACGAAAGCAGACTGGATGAGATGCTGAGCTTCCGGGCGGAGGAGCGGCCTGATGAGCTTCAGTGCGTTGCACTGGACCAGACGCTGGAGGTTGCTGCGTCCCTGACATTCCGGCAGGCGCATGAGTGGGCATGCCGGGTGGCGGGACTGGTGAGCCGTTTCGTGCCGGAGCGGGGGCTGGTCCTGCTCTGTTTTGAGAATGAGGCGGCAGTTGTGGCGGGGTTTTTTGGCTGTGTTTATGCCAATACCGTGCCTGTTCTGGGTGTGTATCCCAGCATGGTGGGCAGTGTGGACCGCCTGTTTGACATTCTGGAGGATTCCGGTGCGGTCGCCGTTCTGGGGCCACGGGAGACCCTGATGGGGTTTCGGCGGCAGGCGGCGGGCCGTGCCCGCAAGGTGAAGTGGATTCCCGTTGAAGGAGCTGAAAGTGCCGAGCCGCTCCAGCGCCGCCATGCGGCAGGCCTGGATGATACGGCGCTTGTGCAATATACGTCCGGCTCCATAGGGCGGCCCCGTGGTGTGAAGGTCACGCACCGCAATCTGGGGACGAACCTGCATCTGCTGGCCATCCGCAGTGACTTCTGGCTCAGCCGGCGTGGGCTGGTCTGGCTGCCTCTGTCGCACGATATGGGATTGGTAAGTCTCATGTTCGGCGTGGCGATGGGAGGCACGACATGGCTGATGAAACCGGAGCATTTCATCACCCGTCCGGAGCGCTGGGTGCAGGCGATGGACCGGTACCGTCTCAATTTCTCCATCGGTCCCAACTTTGCCTATGAGCTTCTGGCCCGGCATGTCCCGGATTCCGCCCTGGAAGGGCTGGACCTTTCCTGTTGGACACAGTCCGTCATCGGTGCGGAGATGATCGAACGGGGAACGGTGGAGCGGTTCTTCAGCCGGTATGGGCCGCTCGGGGTGAAGCCGTCCATTCTGCGGCCGGGTTATGGCATGGCTGAGACAACCCTCATGATCACCGGTGACAGCCGGGATGGTGAGGGCGTGTCTTTTGCCACGTTTTCCCGTGCCGGGCTGGCAGAAGGGCGGGTCGGCCCGCCCCGTGATGAGCATGACGAGCGTGTTCTCGCAGATTGTGGCCGTGTGATTGAGGAACACGCCGTTCTTGTCGTGGACCCGGAGACGGGAGACAGCCTGCCGGATGGTCGGGTGGGCGAGCTATGGCTGAGTGGCCCCTGCGTGACACCGGGGTATCTGAACCGGGAGCAGGAAAACAGGGAACGTTTCGTCACGGGGGCGGATGGTCGCACCTGGTTCCGCAGCCGGGATTCAGGCTTTCTCGTGAAGGGGCATCTGTTCGTGACAGGTCGCATGGAGAACAGCCTCCCTGTTGGTGACCACCGCTATGACCCGGATGATCTGGCACAGGCTGTCCGGCAGGCCTGTCCTGTCTTTACCAGCCGGAGTGTGGCGGTTTTCCGGCATGAGGGCGTGTTGTGCGTCATGGGGGAGCTGTCCCTGGCACAGGCAAGGCAGGTGGCAGGGTACGAGAGGCTTCTGGCCGACATGGCCCAGGCCATAGGGCGGGTCTGCCCGGTCCGGCAGCTGCGCTGTGTTCTGGTGCGGCAGGGCGGCGTGTTTCGCACGCCAAGTGGCAAGATACGTCTTGCGGCTACAGCCGGGGCTTTTGCAGCGGGGCGCCTGCCCATCGTGGCAGAGCAGCTTTTTGGTCAGGAGGCCCTGGAGAGGGTCGAGATTCTGGCCTGGGGAAAGACGCCGCTGTGACTGGTTATGATGGTGACGGGTGGAGAGGCGCCCGGGGGAGAAGGAAAGGCATGTATGCGAGTGTGTGGCCATGAGTGATAATGACAGGGTCGTTCTGACACAGGTTGGCCCCGAGGGCATCCGGTATGATTTCATGGATGGCTGTCGTGTCTGGGTGCCGGAGGGGGCCCGCTGGACGGTCAGCCTGCGTGATGTGGATACGGATACTGTCCTGTTCTTTCAGGAGATCAACGGGTCCGGCATGGTGCAGAGCCTCAAGCGTTACTATGTCCGGTTCGAGATCACCGTCTGCAAGGATGGCAGCGAGGTCTTTACCCATGTCTGCGACCTGAAGGACCGTGAAGTGCTCATCGTGATGCAGCTGGGCGGGCTGGGAGACCATATTGCCTGGGTAGGACAGGCCGCCGCCTTTGTGGAGGAGCATGGCTGCCGGGCAAGCTTTCTTGTGAACGGGGCTCTGATTTCCCTTTTTGAGGATGCTTATCCCCATATCCGCTTCATTGATGAAGAGGACGTGGGCGACAGGCAATATTACGCACGGTATAGGGTTCTGGTTTTCTTCGGGGACAGGGAATTCACCTGTCAGCCCAACGATTATCGGCAGACGGGTCTTTCCCATATGGGGGCTTACATTCTGGGACTGCCACCGCAGGACAGGAAACCACGTATTGTGGTGGATCCGGGCGGGCGCCCGATGGAGGAGCCCTATGTCTGCATCGGGGCGCAGGCCTCGGGTCTGAGCAAATACTGGAATAATCCCCGTGGCTGGTATGATCTGATCCGCTTTCTCAAGGAGAAGGGATACAAGGTGGTCTGCATTGACAAAGACCGTGTGGCAGGCCCTGTCACGGCGGTGCGGACCATTCCTCATGGTGCTCAGGACGAAACAGGTCCCCGCCCGCTGACAGAACGGGCCCGCTGGCTGAAACATGCCGAGTTTTTTGTGGGGACATCCTCCGGTCTGTCATGGCTGGCCTGGGCAGCCGGAGCCCGGGTGGTCATGATCAGTGGTTATACAGAGCCATATAACGAGTTTTATACGCCATACCGTGTCATCAACAGGCATGTCTGCAATGGTTGTGCCAATGATGTGAACATC
Source organism: Parasaccharibacter sp. TMW2.1890 (assembly GCF_023337645.1). Lineage (NCBI taxonomy): Bacteria > Pseudomonadati > Pseudomonadota > Alphaproteobacteria > Acetobacterales > Acetobacteraceae > Parasaccharibacter > Parasaccharibacter sp. TMW2.1890. Next base: position 192,221 of record NZ_NWUV01000003.1, read on the forward strand.
GACCTGCAAGCGGAGGATCCTTTCTTCTGTCCTCATCATAAAGGCACGGAGAGGATGTTTGAGTGTTCACGCGGGATTTCCTTTACGCAGGTCAAAAAGGCCATTGAGCGGATTCCGGGTTTTGGAGAGCTGTCAGAATGACTGAAAAGAAAACGGAACGTGTTCTTCAGGATATCGTCGCTCTCAAGGCCCCTTCCTCGGCATCACGTCTGCCCTTTACGGAGGAGACGGCAGGTTCTGGCCTGGAGGAGCAGGGGGAACAACAGTCTGTTGTCTCCTCTCTTTCCGCTGCGGAGCTGCCATCTGTCCCATCCGGGGCAGGTGATGCGGGATCGTTGAAGGAAAAGGACGATGGCATCGAGAGGCTGCCCCATCTGCCTTTTCCTGCGCCTGCTATGGAGCCGACGCAGGGAGGTGACCACGGCCTTCGGTATGATTTCAACTTCGGCGTCCGGGTGAAGGTGCCGGAGGGTGAGCAGTGGCGGCTGCGTTTCTGGGACATGGATACGGATACCTGCCTGTATGACGGCAAGGTTGGTGGGGAATATGTTTCCTCCCGCAAAAAGTATTTCATGAACGTGCTGATCGAACTGTTCGATGGTGAAACGCTTGTCTGGACGCACGAATATGATGCACGGGGCAAGAAGGTCGCTGTCCTCATGCCGACAGGCACTCTGGGGGATCCGCTGGGCTGGGTCCCTTATGCCGACCGGTTCGGGCGTGATCATGACTGTGAAATGACCATCGTGACCAGTGAGGTGATCATCGACCTCATGGGGCCGGCCTATCCGCATGTCCGCTTCCTGAAGGAAGAGGAATTTGCGGATGTGAAGGACGAATTCTACGCCACCTATTACATCGGGCTGTTCTTTCATGATGTGGAACAGGCCTGGCAGCCGCGGGACTTCCGTGCCGTTGGCCTGCACAGGACAGCGGGGTGGATTCTTGGCGTGGATCCAACAGAGATCCGCCCGAAGGTGGTCATCGAGAAGGCTGATACCCGCCCGATCGAGGAGCCTTATGTCGTGGTGGCCGTGCAGGCTTCCTGTGCCTGCAAGATGTGGCAGAATCCATTCGGGTGGCTGGATACGGTCCAGTATCTGAAGAGGATGGGGTATCGGGTCATCTGTATCGACAAGGACCCGGTGGTCGGGCACAATATTACCTGGAACCACATACCCAATGGCGTGGAGGATGAAACAGGGGAGCGCCCGCTGGCAGAACGGGCCCGCTGGCTGAAACATGCCGAGTTTTTTGTCGGTCTGTCCTCCGGCCTGTCATGGCTGGCCTGGGCTACCGGTACGCCTGTCATCATGATCAGTGGTTTTACGGACCCGATCAACGAGTTCCATACGCCGTACCGGGTGTTCAGCAACCATGGCTGCAACAGTTGCTGGCACGATATCCGGACGCCCTTCCAGCATGATGATCATCTGTTCTGCCCCCGGCACAAAGGGACGGACAAGGCGTTTGAATGTACACGCAACATCAGCACATCGTATGTACTGTCCGTCATCAAGAAGCTGTGCAGGGATCATGGCTATGTGCCACCGGCTGTGGCCGCCGGGGAACCCTGGCCTGATGATGCAGAACGGATCGCCATGGTGAAGGGAAATCTGCATTACGAGCACAGGCATGAGGTGTACTGGGAGCTTTGAGCCTTCCAGTGGCGGCCCGGCAGCATCTCCTGTCTGCCGGAGGGTGCCATCTGCTGGTCAGCCTGCTAGAAGGGCGGTCAGGTTCCTTCTTTGCGAGAATGGTTGACTGATGACAGATACATCCCTGCCGGTCTGCGTGGCCGCCCTCTATCATTTCACGGCGTTTGAGGATCACAAGTCCCTGCGCCAGCCCCTTCTGGAGCTGTGCCAGAAGGAGGGCGTGAAAGGCAGCCTGCTGCTGGCCCGTGAGGGCATCAATGGCACGATCGCCGGGCCTGATGCAGGCATTGATGCCGTACTGGCCTACATCGACAGCCTGCCGGGCTGTGCCGGGTTCGATTACAAGAAGTCCCGGGCGAAGACGATGCCCTTCCTGCGGATGAAAGTGCGGCTGAAGAAAGAGATCGTCACGATGGGGCAGCCGGACATTGACCCCCATGTCTGCGTTGGCCGTTATGTCGAGCCGAAGGACTGGAATGCCCTGATCTCTGACCCTGATACGGTCGTGATGGACACACGCAACGACTATGAGGTGGCCATCGGCACTTTCCGGGGTGCCGTGGACCCGAACCTGAAGACATTCCGTGCCTTCCCGGAGTGGTTCCGCAACTGGCGGAAAGAGGTGGAGGCACAGGGCCGCACGCCGAAGATCGCCATGTTCTGCACGGGGGGCATACGGTGCGAAAAATCTACCGCCTTTGCCCGGCAGGAAGGGGTGGAGGATGTGTACCATCTGAAAGGCGGCATCCTGAAATATCTGGAAGAGATTCCAGAGGAAGAAAGCCTGTGGGATGGCGAATGTTTCGTGTTCGACCAGCGTGTGTCGGTCGGGCATGGGCTGAAACTGGGCAGGTATGACCTCTGCCATGCCTGCCGTGCGCCCATCAGTGCGGAAGACAAGGAGTCGCCCCAGTATGAGGAAGGCGTGAGCTGCCCGCATTGTTACGGGCAGAGAACGGATGCCCAGCGGCAGCGTTATCGTGAACGCCAGCGTCAGGCGCAGCTGGCGGCAGAACGGGGACAGGCCCATCTGGGGGATGAGGCGCAGGGCTGACCGGCTTTTCAGCCCCGGTCTGCCGTGGAAAAGGCGTCCCCCGAAACGGGGTGACGCCTCCATCTTGTTCAGAAATGTTCCCGCAGGGTCAGGTTGACGGACCGGCCCATGCCCAGAACAGCCCCGGGAGGGCTGCCCGCCGTGCTGACGGCCCGGCCCCCCAGCGGCAGGGCGTAACGCTGGTTCAGCAGGTTGTCGAGGCTCACATCCAGCTGAAGATAGCGGGACCAGTGATACCCGGCTCCGAGATTGAACAGCGCATAGCCGGGTGTCCGGGGCTCGTTGCGGACCCAGTCCACCGTATGTTTGGCTTTGACAAGCACGACTTCCGCCATGCCGTGCCACGGGCCGAAATGCTCATGCAGGCGGATGGTCCCGTTGAGCGGCATCTGCTGGTACAGTCCCGAATGGGTCTTGAAGTCCTGCCCCCGCACCCAGTTCAGAGTGGCGGAGAGTTCCCCCGTGCCCCAGTGTGTATTGTCCCACAGGGTCGTCCGGCCAGAGGCGTTGATGCCGTAGTTCTGGGCATTGTGGTTGGCGAACTGGAGCAGGTTGAAACCCCGTGACAGGGCACCGATGCGCACGACGTTCATGTAATTGTGCGTGTAGGTGTAGAAAGGCTGGATCATGGCCTCCCACTGGTGGTCATCCGCATCGTGGAAGCGGAATGTCACGCTGGTGGTGTTGGCGACTTCAGGTTTCAGGTTCAGGTTGCCGACATAGCCGTTGCCATCACCAAACCAGTTGATCATCCGGGCCGTCATGCTGTCCCGGCTCCAGCCATAGCGTTCATACAGGTTGGGGGAGCGTGTCTTGCGGGCATAGCCGCCCTCAATGTTCAGATAGGCACTGGCCTTGTAGCGCACCAAGGCTGTGACATCGAAATTGTCATCCGTGCGGCCCCGGCGGGCACTGTTGAAGGCACGTGCGGCCGCCTGATTGGTGCTGCCCATGTTCATGCCAGACATACCCATGCCGGACATGCCCATATCCGACATGTGGCCCATGCTCATCATGTTCATGCCAGACATTCCTCCCATGCCCATGCTGCCCATTCCCGTGTCATTCCTGGAGGAGAGGCCCTGATAGGGAGAGACCGGGCCGGTATTCATCATGATGACGTCGCTGCGCATGCCGAGTTCGGTGGAGAGGCGGGGCGTCCATTGGGCATTCCACTGGATGAAATGGCCAAGATGGTCCCGATGGGCACCGTTCAGGCTGTGGAACGTGCCCGGCCCCATCATCATGCTGCCCATGACGGGCGGCCACCAGTCATTGAGGCCATCATGACTGAAGGCACTGCCGATCTTGAGCTGATGGCGTCGCCCAAGCGGCATGGTGGCGACCAGACTGTAGCCTGCTGTCCGGCCATCGCTGTTCATGGGCATGCCGGTCGTGGCGCTGTGGCCGCCCTTGTCGGCCAGCATGTTCATGGCATGGGTCACACGCTGCCAGTAGCCCCGGGCCTCCAGCGTCCCCCAGCCGAAGGTGCCCACATATTTCCCGTTCACGAAGGTGGAGCGGTTGTTGGTCTCGTCCATGTACTGGTTGGGGAAACCCTCGTAGGGCGTGTCCTGCTGTCCGAATGTCAGGCTGAAGAGATGGTTCTTCAGTTTCAGGCCCGCCGTCACATCATGATTGAAGCTGAGATAGCTGCTGGAGAGAACCCGTCCGCCACGCCCTCCGGCGGTGTAATCGCTGGCATGGGTGTAGGAGCCGCTGTAGCGCAGGCTGAGCATGTCATTGGCAACCGTGATGGAACCACCGGCACCGGAGCCGCCGCCATTGCTGCGCCAGTCTTCTCTTCCATCGCCTGTCACGAGGATGTTGCCTTCCCGGGCGAACTGCGGGTCTTTCCGTTCCACGGAGATGGTGCCCCCCGTGCTGTCTCCGCCGAGGCTGACAGGCGTGATCCCGGCAATGGCCACGCTGTGGGACACTTCATCTAGGCTGATCTGCGAGAGGGCAGGATTCATGTGGTTGGGGCAGTCCGCCATCAGGGGCATTCCGTCCACGAATGTGGCGACCCGGTCATCCGCCATGCCGTTGAGAACGGGCAGGCTGGCGATGCCGCCCGTTCTGTAGCTGCTGTAACCCGGTACGTCCCGGAACAGGGCCGCCGTGTCGGCTGCCTGCGTGAAAGGGCGTCGGATGGCTGTGACGCTGATCTCTTCAGCCGGTCGGTTGCTGGAGGAGGCTGGGGCCTGGCCAGGCTTCAGGGAGGTGGGGACCTGCCGGATGGGCGACATCTGCGGCCTGTCCGGGGGGCTGGTCGTGGCCCCAGGGCCGGGGAGGGAGGAGCCGGAGGCTGGCAGGGTCTGGGCGGTGGCCTGTCCGGCTGGCAGGATCACACCTCCCAGAAACAGGGTGGTCAGGGCCGGACGCACGATACGTCCACCCGTGCAACGGGGAAAAATAGACAAGAGTCATCCATTCTGAAGAAAACATGCGGAAAGGCCGACACGCAGCCCTCTTCAGGCCGGGCCGGTCAGGCGGATGCGTGGCTCAGGATGGTGACAGGTGGCCCACGGCTCGGTGGCCGCTGGCGGGTCGGTTCTGGCGGTGCCTGTGCGGGAGGAACCGCCTGCCATATCTGGCGGGCCAGCCGGGTGCAGCTCAGCAGGACGGCAAGGACGGTCAGTGCGAGCAGGACATGGTCCAGCAGGGGGCAGAGGGGACAGTCCAGCCCGTGATGGTGGTGCCCGCCAGAAAGATGATGGTCCATCAGCAGGGGAGCTGATGGTGCTGTCGGGCTGTGGGGATGGCAGTGCGCCTGTGGCTCCGCACCCTGCTTCACGGTGGCATGATCCATGCCCGGCATGGTGGCGGCAGGGATGGCTTCTGGCCGGGGGGCGATGTCGATGCCTGTCAGCCGCAGGATGGCGGCCCGGGGGCTTTCATCGGGCAGGCTGGTGGCCGTGAGAAGGGTCTGTGCCCCGAATCCCAGCAGCATGACCAGTAACATGAGGAGGCGCAGTGGCGTCCAGCGGAACAGGGCAGAGGTCATCAGGCCGTGGGTGGAGAGAACCTTCATGGGTCAGTGCCGGACTCCACCGGAGAGACAGGCCAGCAGCGTGCCCAGCATGATCAGCCCCACGCCCAGATAGGCCGTCAGGGACAGGGGCTGACGGAAGATGGTCACGCCGATGAGGACGATGCAGACGATCCCCACCCCGCACCAGACGGCATAGGCGATGCCAAGAGGGACGCATTTGAGGGCCTGTGCCAGACAGAAGAAGGCCGCTCCATAGAGCAGGAGCGAGCCGATGGTGGGCAGGGGCCTGCGGAACCCGTTGGAGATGTTGAGCAGGCTGGTTGCCAGAACCTCCAGCAGGATGGCCCCGAACAGGAAGAGCCAGGCAAGAAAAGGCGTCATGGCGACATCCTATATCAGGATTTCTTTTTTCTGCCACCTTCCCTGCCGGTACCCTGCTGCGGCGTGGCTGGTGCCGGGCCTGTTTTCCCGGCGGCCAGCATGGGGGCGAGGAACTGCCCGGTATGGCTTTTCTTGCAGGCGGCAATGTCTTCTGGCGTGCCGGTGGCGACAACCTGCCCACCGCCTGCACCGCCTTCCGGCCCGATATCGATCACCCAGTCCGCCGTCTTGATGAGATCAAGGTTGTGCTCGATGACCAGCACCGTATTGCCCTGTTCCACAAGGGCATGAAGGACATTCAGCAGCTTGTGGACGTCTTCGGTATGCAGGCCGGTGGTGGGTTCATCCAGCACGTAGAGGGTCCGGCCCGTGGCACGGCGGGCAAGTTCCTTGGCGAGCTTCACACGCTGGGCCTCACCACCGGAGAGGGTGGTGGCCTGCTGGCCGAGGGCTACATAGCCCAGCCCCACCTGCTGGAGGATGGAGAGACGGTCCGCAATGCGGGGCACGGCACTGAAGAACGGCACGGCCTCGTCCACTGTCATGGCCAGAACGTCGGCAATGGATTTGCCCTTGAACTTGATCTCCAGCGTTTCCCGGTTGTAGCGGGCCCCTTTGCAGGTATCGCAGGTGACGAACACATCCGGCAGGAAGTGCATCTCGATCTTCAGCACGCCGTCACCCTGGCAGGCCTCGCAGCGCCCTCCCTTGACGTTGAAGGAGAAACGTCCCGGCTTGTAGCCCCGTGCCTTGGCCTCCGGCAGTTCGGCGAACCAGTCCCGGATGGGGGCGAAGAGGTCCGTATAGGTGGCGGGGTTGGAGCGGGGTGTCCGCCCGATGGGGGACTGGTCGATCTCGATGATCTTGTCGAGCTGCTCGGTGCCTTCCAGCCGTCCATAAGGGAGGGGGACGGCAGCGGACTTCATGATCTGCCGGGCCAGCCCCTTGTAGAAGGTGTCGGTGATGAGCGTGGACTTGCCGCTGCCGGAAACTCCCGTCACGGCGATGAAGGTGCCGAGCGGGAACTTCACGCTGACATTCTTGAGGTTGTTTCCCTTTGCCCCGTGGATGCTCACCCAGCGTCTGCTCTTGCGGCGGGTGGCGGGGACGGGGATGCCCCGGCGGCCAGCCAGCCATGCGCCCGTCAGACTGTCGGGATTCTGGGCGACCTCTTCCGGCGTGCCGCAGGCGATGACGTGCCCGCCCTGTGTTCCAGCTCCCGGCCCCATGTCGATGAGGTAGTCCGCCTGCCGGATGGCATCCTCGTCATGTTCCACGACAAGGACGGTATTGCCGAGATTCCTCAGCCGCTCCAGCATGGTGAGCAGGCGGGCATTGTCCCGCTGGTGCAGCCCGATGGAGGGCTCATCCAGCACGTAGAGGACGCCCGTCAGGCCGGAGCCGATCTGCGAAGCCAGCCGGATGCGCTGGCTCTCCCCGCCGGAGAGCGTGCCGGAACTGCGGGAGAGGGTGAGATAGTCCAGCCCCACACGGTCGAGGAAATGCAGCCGCTCGGTGATTTCCTTGAGGATGCGCCGGGCGATCTCGGCCCGCTGGGGTGTCAGGCTGGCCTCCACGGTGCTGAACCAGGCAAGGGCCTCGCTGATGGTCAGGTCAGAGGCCTCGGCAATGTTGCTGTCATTGACCTTCACGCAGAGGGCTTCCGGCCGCAGGCGGGCACCGTGACAGGCCGGGCAGGGCATGGCGGACTGGTACCGGCCCAGGGCCTCCCGGACATGGACGCTGCTGCTCTGCGCCAGACGGCGTTGCAGATGGCTGATGATGCCTTCGAAAGGCCGGTGGATGGTGTGTGTCTTCCCCTTGCCATCCTGATAGGGGATGCCGACGGCTTCCGGCCCGCCATGCAGGAGGAACTGGCGTGAACTGTCCTTCAGCCTGTTCCATGGGGTGTCCAGCGTTTCCTCGCAATGGCGGGCCAGGGCGGCGAGGGTCTGGTCAAAGAGCGGGTCCTGCTCATTCCGCCACGGGGCAATGGCGCCTTCCCGCAGGGTCAGGCTGTCATCGGGGATGATGAGGTTGGGGTCGAAATGCGTTTCCGTACCCAGCCCGTCACAGGTCGGGCAGGCTCCCATCGGGGCGTTGAAGGAGAAGAGGCGGGGTTCCACACTTTCCAGCATGAAGCCGGATTCCGGGCAGGAATAGCGTGAGGAGAAGGAAGCCTTCAGCGGCTCACGGTCTTCCCCGCTGCGGAGGACTTCCTCGACAGAGGCCAGGCCGTCCGAGAGGTCCAGGGCGGTTTCAAAACTGTCGGCCAGCCGGGTTTCCACACCGTCCTTCAGCACCACACGGTCCACCACGACATCCACGTTGTGGCGTGTCTTGCGGTTCAGCTTCGGGGCGTCGCCGATCTCGTAGAGCGTGCCATCAATGCGTACACGGGCGAAGCCACGGCGGGTCAGCTCGGCCAGTTCCTTCGCACAGTCGCCCTTGCGGTCCCGCACGACCGGGGCCAGCAGCATGAGCCGTGTGCCGGCGGGCATGGCCATCACACGGTCCACCATCTGGCTGATGCTCTGGGCCTCGATGGGCAGGCCGGTAGCCGGGGAGTAGGGAACACCCGCCCGTGCCCAGAGCAGGCGCATGTAGTCGTGAATTTCGGTGATCGTGCCGACCGTCGAGCGTGGATTGCGGGAGGTTGTTTTCTGCTCGATGGAAATGGCCGGGGAGAGGCCCTCGATGGAATCAACATCCGGCTTGCCCATCAGTTCCAGAAACTGGCGGGCATAGGCGGAGAGGCTCTCCACATAGCGACGTTGCCCTTCGGCATAGATGGTGTCGAAGGCGAGGGAGGACTTGCCGGAGCCGGAAAGGCCCGTCAGCACGGTCAGCCTGTCCCGGGGGATGGTGACGTTGACGTTCCGCAGGTTGTGCGTACGGGCACCACGGACGATGATGTGGCTTGTGCTGGCAGGGCGGGCTGTGTCTGTCACGCTATGTCCTCATTACGGCCTTTGTGGCAGGTATGGATGCACGGGCGGTCCATCTGTGCAATATAGGCAATATGGGTACACGGTGCCAGAATCGAACCGTGGCAATGAAAAGTTCTTGAGAGAAGTGGAAAAAACGCATGGCAGGTAGCGTAAACAAGGTCATTCTGGTGGGAAATCTTGGGCGTGACCCGGAGGTCCGGAACACCCAGTCCGGCAGCAAGATCGTCAATCTGGCTATCGCTACCAGCGATACGTGGAACGACCGCAATACAGGAGAGCGGCGTGACCGTACGGAATGGCACCGTGTCGTCATTTTCAACGAGCGTGTCGGTGATGTGGCGGAACGTTATCTGCGCAAGGGTCGCAAGGTTTATATCGAAGGCGAGCTGCGTACCCGCAAGTGGACGGACCAGCAGGGCGTGGAGAAATACACGACCGAGGTTGTGATCGATCGCTTCCGTGGCAATCTTGTCCTGCTGGACAGCCAGCGTGGCGGTGGTGACGGCGGCGGCTATGGTGATGATGGTTATGACGGTGGTTATGGTGATGGCGGCAGCAACTGGGCTGGTGGCGGGTCCGCTCCGGCGGGCCGTGGCGGTGCCGGTGGTCGTGGTCAGCAGGGTGGCAACTTCGGTGGCGGTGCTGGCTGGGACAGTTCTTCCGGGCAGGGTGATCAGGCGCTGGATGACGAGATTCCGTTCTGACCCTGTCCTTTCATGAGGCACGGTCCGGTGGGTGCCATCGGGTCGTGCAGGACAGGCAGGCAGCAGGCAGGGAACGGGTGGGACATGGGCGGAACGGGGAGCAGGCGTGCCGTAAGGTGGCGGGTGCAGGCTGGTGCCGTGCTGGTTGCGGCGGGAGGCCTGTTGGCTGGGTGTGCGGCAACGCCCCCGCAGCATCCCAATAATATCTGCGACATTTTTCAGGAAAAACGCAGCTGGTATCACACAGCCATGCGGCAGGAGGCCAAATGGCACATTCCTGCTTCCGTTCCCATGGCCATCATGAATCAGGAATCAAGTTTCCGGGCCAATGCACGGACCAGACGGACCTACATACTCTGGATCATTCCGTGGGGGCATATCAGTACGGCTTACGGCTATGCCCAGGCCAAGAACGAGATATGGCGTGATTACCAGCGGCAGACTGGCGCCGGTGGCAGCCGGACAGATTATGCCGACGCTCTCAATTTCATGAACTGGTATATCACCAACAGCCGGAAGGTGGATGGTATCCCCGTCACGGACGCCACGAGGCAGTATCTGGCTTATCATGAGGGATGGACGGGGTACCGTCGCCGGACTTACGCCAGCAAGGGCTGGCTGGTGACGGTGGCCCGCAAGGTGGGCCACCGTGCCCGGCAGTATCAGCAGCAGTATGATGCCTGTCGGGACAGGCTCAAGGGCGGCTGGTGGGAAAATTTCTGGGACTGGCTGTTCTGATCAGCCGCCCTTCTGCGGGCTTGTCAGGCCGTTGGCCAGGGCCGCTGCCGCACCGGGGCTGTGAGGAGCCTTTTTTGGTGCACCATCCCGGTCATCATGCCGTGTGTGCGGGATGACGTTACCATCCATGAGCACGTAACGGAACTGGCCATCCTTGATCTCTGCCAGGAAGATGTCCTCCAGTTTTTCGATGTTCCGCTTTTTCATGTCTTCCATAAGGGCTTCTTCGGAGAGGCCAACATCTTCAAGGTCATCAGCACGGACAACCCCGTCATAATAGACGATCAGTGCAGGGAGTTTTTTCTTGTCCGTGATGGCAGTAATGGCGCCGCTCGGCTCGATCTGGGCAAAGTAAACATCATCAAAGGAATAAATACCCTGGATGTTGAGCTGGGAGGCAATGTTGAGCATGTCGATCTTGTTGTTCTTGTCACGGATGTTCTCCATGAGGAAGCGGCCATCTTTGATGATCGGAATCTGCCTGCCGATGGTCACGTTTCTGAACATGTTGATTTTTCTGCAGAAGCGTGTCAGGGTGAGCAGGATACCAACCCCGATGAGCAGGGCGATGACATATTCATGGAAGGATATGTTGGTCGTATAAAGGACGCCGCCAACGAGTCCGCCGAGGATGAAGTTGCCGACGAGGTCGATGGCGTTCATCTGGGAGACCTGGCTGCGGCCAGAGATGTTGAGATAAGCAATGATGATGGCGAAGCCGGTGACCAGCTTCAGGAACATCCAGATGTTGAGAGCCAGATTCGGAAAGAGTTGGTGAAGCATCGGGGAGAACCTTGCTATGGGGAAGAGGGGGCAGCGGGTGTCCCCCTGCTGCCGTGTAAGGGAGATGCACCTTTGTATGCAAGGCTATAAGGGGCATTAATATCTTTTCAAGATGTTGCGATCTTTTTCCTGCCTGTTACCCTTGAGGAAACAGAACAGACATCGAATTTTTCGGAGACCGAATCAGGTCAGGCAAACAAGGAGTATTCATGAGCAAGCACACGAATTTTCCGATCCCCGATCAGGCCCCTGCTGCGGTGCTGCCCACGGGGCGCCTTGATATGATCCTTTTTGACTGTGACGGCGTGCTGGTAGGGGGGGAGCATCTCTCCACAGCGCTCATGTCCGAAGATGCCCGCAGCCATGGCTGGGACATCAGTGATGAAGAAGGCAACAAGCTCTTCGGTGGTGGTGAGCTGGCCAAGATTGGTGAGATGATCGCCGAGAAGACAGGTGACAAGCTCCCGGACAACTGGGACATGATCATGCAGGACCGCATTGTGGAGATGATGCGGAAGAAGGCGAAGGAAGTGCCCGGTGCCACGAAGATGCTGCGTGATGTCGTCAACGAGATTCGCCTGCCGATCCGTGTTGGCTCCAACTCTTCCGAGGCAGAGATGGAGGCCAAATTTTCCAGCACAGGGTTGGACAAGATTCTGAAGGAAGAGCGCATCCATTCCGGCCGTGACCTGAACATGCCCAAGCCTCGCCCGGATATCTACCTGCACGGGGCGAAGCAGGAAGGGGTTGATCCGGCGCATTGCCTGGTGCTGGAAGATTCGGATGCCGGGGTCGAGGCTGCCCGCCGTGCCGGTATGGCCTGCGTGCTGCTGCGTGACCTTGACAAGCCTGCCCCGTCCTGGCCGGGCCTGCTGCGTATTGCCCATCTTGATGAGTTCGTGCCGCTGCTCAAGAAAATCATCGCTGCACAGGAAGAGCATCGCAAGGGCTGAGACACCCTTGCCTGCTGGAGGCCGGAGCCACGCTCCCGCCCGTTTTGTTCATGATCCTGCTGGAGACCTGTTATGCTGACATATGACAGCCTGAAATCCCTGCCGCAGAAGGTGGCTGGTCCTGCTTATGACGTCCGCAAGGTGACGTCAGGCATTGTGCATTTCGGGGTGGGCAATTTCTTCCGAGCCCATCTGGGGTATTATGTGGACCGTGTTCTGGCTCTTCCGGACCAGCAGCATTGGGGCATCACAGGTGTCGGGCTGCGCTCCGGTGGGAACTCCGACAGGAAGGCCGAAGAGTTTCGGGCACAGGAGGGGCTGTACTCCCTGACGGAGATTGCCGCTGATGGCAAGGCGGAGATCCGTGTCATGGGATGTTTGAGGGATTATCTCCAGGCGCCTGATGAGCCGGAGACGGTTCTCGCCCTTCTGGCGGACAAGGCCACGAAGATCGTCTCCATGACCATCACGGAAGGCGGCTACAATATTGACGAGACAACAGGGGAGTTCCGTACGTCTCTGCCTGCCGTGCAGGAGGACCTTGCCAACCCGAAAAAGCCCAGCACCATCTTCGGTTTTGTGGTGGAAGGGCTGCGCCGCCGCCGTGAGGCGGGTCATGGTGGTCTGACTGTCATGTCCTGCGACAATCTGCGGCATAATGGCGATGTGTCCCGCAAGGCGTTTGTCGGGTATGCCCGGGCTGTGGATGCGGACCTTGCCGAGTGGATCGATCAGAACGTGACCTTCCCCAATGCGATGGTGGACCGCATCACGCCGTCTGTCTCTGATGAGGGTAAAGCCAAGCTGAATGAGCGCAGCGGATTGGACGATCTCCAGCCGCTTCTGTCCGAGGATTTCATCCAGTGGGTGATTGAGGATAAATTTGCGGCAGGTCGTCCCGCCTTTGATAAGGTCGGGGTGGAGTTTACCGATCAGGTCAGTGCCTATGAACATGCCAAGATCCGTATGCTCAATTCCAGCCATCTCATTCTCAGTGCTGCGGGCATGTTGCTGAATCTGGAACTTGTGGACCAGGTTCTGGGTGAACCACGTGTGCATAAGTTTGTGGATTCTGTTCTGGAAAAGGATGTGATCCCCACACTGAAGGCTCCGCCGGGTGTGGACCTGCATAAATATAAGGCGACACTTCTGACCCGCTTCTCCAACGCTGCCATGGCAGACCAGGTAGCCCGTATTGCCTCGGATGCAACATCCAAGGCGCAGGTGTTCTGGACGGAAACAGTGCGTGCCGTGCTGGAGGGTGGCCGGGAGCGGACCCGTATCGTGTACTGCATGGCCCTCCTGCTGGAGCTGCTGCGGGGCAGGAATGAAAAAGGCGAGAAAATTGCGCTTCAGGAGCCGTTCCTGACGGCAGAACAGTTGAACATTGCTGCCTCTGATGATTTTGAGGCTTCCATCGGTCTGCCTGCTTTCGACAGCTGGCGTGATCTTCTGACCCCAGAGATTAAGCAGGAGATTGTGCGTGATCGGGAGCTGATCCGTCAGAAGGGTGTTCTGGCCAGCCTGCCCGTGTGATGAGGCGATGATCCGTTGAAAATTGATTGTGTGTAGAGAAAGGGAGGCTCCGGCCTCCCTTTTTCATGTTTGCTGTCAATCTTGTGGATAAAATTTGCTGGAGTGGTTTTTGGCTGTTCAGCGTCTCAACTTTCTTCTGTAAGGGCCGGAGGGGACTTGCCTCGGCGAGGTCATTAAAATTATATTTAATTCGGTAAGTTCTTTGACAATTAAAAAAGACTTATAATACAAATGGTTACAGGAAGTCTGTTCCCCGCCTACGCGGGGATGAACCGGCAGGATGGTGGGATTTCCGGGTGACGGGGCGCTGTTCCCCGCCTACGCGGGGATGAACCGTCTCCCTCCAGCTGTTCCCGTGGTCCGGCCAACTGTTCCCCGCCTACGCGGGGATGAACCGCAGTCGGATTGAGGTCTTTGCCCCGGCATTGACTGTTCCCCGCCTACGCGGGGATGAACCGAATCTGCAATGCTTTTACCGTCGCTTCAACCCCTGTTCCCCGCCTACGCGGGGATGAACCGTGTTGCGAATGATGAAAAAATTAGCTCTAAATCTGTTCCCCGCCTACGCGGGGATGAACCGCTGCCCGGCGGCTCGGTGTTTCCAGTCGTATGCTGTTCCCCGCCTACGCGGGGATGAACCGATGATCGTCTGCATTCCTGATGATCTCTTTGACTGTTCCCCGCCTACGCGGGGATGAACCGACAGGCTCTGCTTCAGTGCTTCGTATTGCTGTCTGTTCCCCGCCTACGCGGGGATGAACCGGTGGTTATTGGTGGTTAAATGGTGGTTAGGTGCTGTTCCCCGCCTACGCGGGGATGAACCTGCCCGTGTGCGAGCGGAAGGCTGGCTCGGTGACTGTTCCCCGCCTACGCGGGGATGAACCGGTGCGGCCCGGACAGTCTGGACACCTTGTATTCTGTTCCCCGCCTACGCGGGGATGAACCGCCGTCAAAAATGCCGCCATCATTGCGGCTGGCCTGTTCCCCGCCTACGCGGGGATGAACCGACTTCCGGAGCGAGATCAATGCCCGGTACGGTCTGTTCCCCGCCTACGCGGGGATGAACCGCCCAGAAAAAAACGGATGAAGCTGGCGCAGGCCTGTTCCCCGCCTACGCGGGGATGAACCGTCACGGTTGAGCCGGTCGGGGTGGCCTGTCCACTGTTCCCCGCCTACGCGGGGATGAACCGTTCGACCCAGCGGCAGCAGAAGGATCATGCAGCTGTTCCCCGCCTACGCGGGGATGAACCGAGTTGACCTTTCATGAGCCGACCGCTGGTGACCTGTTCCCCGCCTACGCGGGGATGAACCGGCGGCACTGTCCGAGGCTCTGGCCAGCCTCTCCTGTTCCCCGCCTACGCGGGGATGAACCGCTAAAGGCGGAAATCCACGCCTCTATCAACCCCTGTTCCCCGCCTACGCGGGGATGAACCGTCTTTGAGAGTGAATTACGGTCCCAACGTTGACTGTTCCCCGCCTACGCGGGGATGAACCGAAAACAGGAGGTTAAGCGGCACTTCTTCTTTACTGTTCCCCGCCTACGCGGGGATGAACCGCTCATACGATTGAGCCCTTCATCTTCACGCCACTGTTCCCCGCCTACGCGGGGATGAACCGCGCTTATCCATGTTCTGGAGCTGCTTCTTTAGCTGTTCCCCGCCTACGCGGGGATGAACCGCCATGCAGCCGTATCCGGCATCAGCTGGTATACTGTTCCCCGCCTACGCGGGGATGAACCGGCGGATGGGCGTGTGGACGCACCAGAATAGGCCTGTTCCCCGCCTACGCGGGGATGAACCGGCGATAGCACGACAGTGACCCCGGAGGGATATCTGTTCCCCGCCTACGCGGGGATGAACCGTGCTCATCTGCTCCACATCTCTCCACCCCGCTCTGTTCCCCGCCTACGCGGGGATGAACCGCGCTGAGTCAGCAGGTGCAGGAGGGCCTGCAGCTGTTCCCCGCCTACGCGGGGATGAACCGTTCATGGCGGCCTGAACTCAATGATGGGGAGGCTGTTCCCCGCCTACGCGGGGATGAACCGGGGATACACGAGGAAGCGGACAGCCTGAGATCCTGTTCCCCGCCTACGCGGGGATGAACCGAGCAAAAGCGGTCTCGGCAACTAGCAGAGGACCTGTTCCCCGCCTACGCGGGGATGAACCGCCGAAACAACTCATTTTTGCGTTGGTGGTGCACTGTTCCCCGCCTACGCGGGGATGAACCGCGGCCTCTCTGGAGTGGGACCAGATCGACTTCCTGTTCCCCGCCTACGCGGGGATGAACCGTGAAGGGGCAGAGTATGAACCGTGTTTTCCCTCTGTTCCCCGCCTACGCGGGGATGAACCGTCGTGCCCGTGCGCTGCGTGGTATGCAGGGTCCTGTTCCCCGCCTACGCGGGGATGAACCGAGACTTATTGGTCCCAGTCAGCCCATCTACCCCTGTTCCCCGCCTACGCGGGGACAAACTCGGTGCCAGACCGCCATCACTGGCCTGTACCGAACTGTTCGCCGGTGGGTCATGGGATGGTTGGTGGCATATGTGGTCGCCAGAGCCATTCCAGAGCTTCGGGAAGGGTCTGTTCGATGGTGGGGCCATCCACATGCCGGGCATTGCGGGCAAAGACAAATTGGTAATCATAGCCCTTGTCGGCCAGCATGCGGGCCATGTTTTCCCCAGCCAGCACCCAGTCATGCATGCCATCAGGCATGGACGGAACGGGGTAGAACAGGTCCTGGTCGCCTACTTCGTACCAGATGTGCAGCGGGGCCAGTGGTGCCGCCGGGATGAGCGCCGCACCGGGATGGGGTGGTACGGCTTCCGGTGTTCCGGCCCATGGGGAGTGAAGCTGCCATCCCCCGCCGGGCAGGGCGGGGTCGTGCGGCCATTGCTGGTTGACCAGCGAAGGAGAGTAGGCCAGCACCCGGTGATAGAGGTTGGGCCGGAACCAGGCCATGGCAAAGGCCGCTGCCCCACTGGAGCTGAACCCCATGGTGGCCCGTTCCTCCGGGTTGCGGGAGAGAGTGAGGCTGGCCTTCTTCTCCACAAGAGGGAGGACATGCGCCTCTACCCAGTCGGCATAAGCGCCGGACATGGTGTCATATTCCCGTCCCCGTTCACTGCCCTGGGCGTCGCCACCCCCGGCTCCAACGCCAATGACAATCATGGGAGGGATACGTTTTTCTTTCAGCAGCCCGTCCACCATGGCGAAAAGATCCCGTCCCGGATAGAGGCCATTATTGCTGCCATCACCAAAGATGAGAAAGGGAAGGGGGCGGTCGGTCGGCGTGTTGGGGGGGATATAGACATCCACCGTGCGGGTCCAAGGGGCCGGGTGAGCTCCGGGAACGGTCAGATTGGATGGATCGCCCGGCACGCTTGTGGAGACATGCACCATGCCTGCTTCCCCTGTGCTGGTGGTGCAGGGGACCGGGTCATCCCGTACAGTGCCGGGATTGTAGCCACTGGTCGGGGATGAGGCCAGCGTGAAGCTGATGATCCGCCCCTCCGGGAGCTGTATGTTCTGCCACTGTGCAGGGAGTGTGTGGGAGGTGCCAAGAATGTAGTTGCCTGTTTTATCCACAGGCGGCAGGGCGTTGTCGGGCAGGTCAATGGCTTCAGGATAAAGTGGATCATGTGGATCATGTATCGGCATGGCGCCAGAGCCACTCAGGCCGGATGTGTCGATGAAGAAAGGTTTGTGTGGTGCGGTTGTATTGGCCTGTGGGGGCTGGAGGGCTTTCAGGGGAACGCAGTCAGCAGAGGCAGCCTGTGCCAGGGTGGGGGCTGAAATACCCAGTATCAGACTCATGAGCCCGGTGCAGAGTCTGTATCGGCAAAAATGGATTTTGGTGCTCCATCGGAGCGGTGAAGGGCTTGAGGCAGAAAAACGCATGGTAAACATCACGGAAGAAGAAATATGGGACACATCGTGTCAGACGCTACCATAGTTTGCCTCATCTCCAAGCCCTGCTGTCCCGGAAATGATGGGCCTTGACCCAGGGATCAGAGGCCCATCCTGCTGGATCAGCCCGGCTGGTGGGTGTCGATCAGCGTGGCAAGTTTTTTCGCATCCTGCGGGGACACGCCCTGGAGCGGACGGGGGAGCGCACTGGGTCCAGCCAGCCCCATGATCGTCGCCGCAGAGGCGATCACACGCAGGGAGCCACCATAACGGGCACTCATCTCCCAGAAGGGGGCGAAGATGGCCTCGATGCGGGCTACATCCTCTCTCTGGCCAGTCAGGGCCGCATCCGTCAGCCGGCGGGCCAGACGGGGGAACAGGCCACCCCATTCGGAGTACCAGATGCGGGCGCCCTGCATCAGGGCACCGGCGGCGGTCGGATCACCGCTGATGCCGGGGGAGGTGCTGTCAGGCAGGGCAGGCAGCAGGCGTTTCATCCGGGCGGTAGCCTCTTCTGCCGTGGGGGAGCCGCTGGGGAGCTTGATGGAACGGACCTGCGGCAGCTGGCAGATGCGCTGCATCAGGGTATCGGAGAAATGGAACTGTGTCGTGCCGGGGGTGTCATAGACGACCAGCGGCACGGACACATGGCGGCTCACCGTTTCATACAGGGTGAAGACCTCTTCGTCCCGCAGGGGGAAGTAACTCATCGGGGGCAGCAGCAGGGCTTTGACACCGGCTTTCTGGGCATCTTCGGCCAGCAGCAGCGTGTCCCGCAGGTTGATGGCCCCGATGCTGACAAGAACCGGCGTCGTGCCAGCGTGGCTGACAGCCAGTCGGGCGATCTTTTCCCGTTCGTTCCGGGTCAGGAAGGCATAGCTGCCGGTGGAACCGAGGGCACCGATGGAATCGACTTTTGCCTCGACCAGCCGGGCGATCAGTGCGGCGAAGCGGGCCTCATTGGGTGCGTCCTGGTGCATGGGGGTGATGGGGAAGGCACTCAGCCCCGTGAAGGAAAATGTCATGGTCTGTCCTTTCCGTGTACGGTCCCGGTCATGATGGCGGGAAAAAGGCTGCGCCGTATAGAAGGAATGTGACAGGCCGTGGTTTCAGCGGGGCAGGGGGCCTGCCCGGTACCGGCCCGGTGTCGTGCCGAATGTCCGGCGGAAGAGGCGGCCCATGTGGCTCTGGTCGGCAAAGCCTGCCTCCATGGCGGCTTGAAGGCTGCTGACACCGGCCCGCAGCTGCGTTTTCACATGGTTGAGCTGCTGGAGCAGGCGGAATGTCTGTGGTGATAAGCCGTAATGACGCTGGAAACGGCGGGAATAGGCCTCCCGGCTCATGTTGGCCTGTTGGGCAAGACTCTGGATGGACGTCGTGAGCGACATGTCCTGCATGGGCAGGGGAAGGCGCGGTGGGGCGGCCAGATGGACATGGGATGGACGGTCACCAAGGCAGTGCTGGATGAGGGCGGCGCAGTCTGCCTGGTCCAGAGGGAGACCGGGCGTGAGATAGAGGTTCAGGCAGAGTGTCTGCCCGGCACGGGCTGGATCGGCATCCTGCGAAACGTGGGGCGTACCCGCAGGAATGAGCAGGGCCTGCCCCGCCGTGAGGTGGACGGGCTGGCCAGCGATGAGAAAATGGCGACAGCCGGAGAGGATGAAGGCCAGCTGGTCTTCCTGATGGAAATGCAGTGGCAAGGCGAGCGTGGTGCCTCGGGCCATGCTCATTTCTTTCACGTCAGGATGGCCTGCCCGCCAGTAGTGCCACGGGGGGCCGGGAGGCATCAGGGAGGAGGAAAGAGGGAGCATGATGTGGTGCCGGGGCGTCGTCTGGTCCTTGATAGGGTGGTCAGGATAACCTGCCTTCCGGGGGAGCGTCCATCTGATCTGGAGGGCACCAAAAATAGAATGACCGGTCTATTCTTTGTGGACAGAACAGGTCTTTCCTGATAGGGTTACAGCATGACAGTTGCAGAAAAGCATGAGCAGGCCCGTCGGCGTATTCTGGAATCTGCCCGCCCTCTCATTGGGCTGCGGGGGTTTTCTGCCGTGGGGCTGAGCCAGATTCTGGAGGCAGCTGGTATCCCCAAAGGCTCGTTCTATCATTATTTCGAGTCGAAAGAGCATTTCGGGGCTGCCCTTCTGGAGCTTTACAACGAGCAGTATCTGGTCAAGCTGGAAGCTCTCATTGCGCAGACGGGCAGGACCGGGTTTGAGAAACTGTCTCTGTATTGCCAGTGCTGGGTGGATGCCCAGCAGGATGGCTGCCTCAATGAGAAATGTCTTGTCGTCAAGCTGGCGGCGGAGGTGTCCGATCTTTCGGAGAGGATGCGGCTGATCCTTGCCGAAGGCACGACCCGGATCGTGGACTGTCTGGCCCGTATCGTCGAGGAGGGGCAGAAGGATGGCTCCATCACGAAGGCGCTGCCCGCCCGGTATCTGGCGTCTGCCGTGTATCAGACGTGGCTCGGAGCCACTCTGCTGGTCAAGGTCACGCACCAGCAGGCTCCGTTCGAGGAGGCTTTCGAGGCGACCCGTCATCTTGTGACAGTCTGAGTCATCCCGGTTTCCCGTCTTTTTTCGAAGAAGGAAAGTTTTTTCGGGAAGGGTCTTTCATTTTCGAGATGACCGGTCTATTTGTTGAGTGTTCCCGATGAAGGTTCAGGGCCGATTCCCTAAAGGCTTTGGGACCAGGGAGAGAATGGTATCTCACATGGCCGTTAAAGATGACCGGTCTATTATGTGATCTGGCCTGAAAGAGCGGCAAGGAGGACAGCATGGATAATTTTGAATTCTATAACCCGACAAAAATCCTTTTTGGCAAAGGGATGATTGCCAGGCTGGATGAGCAGATCGACCAGCAGGCCCGGGTTCTTGTCCTCTATGGTGGTGCCAGCGCCGAGAAGAGCGGTACGCTGGGTGAAGTCCGCAAGGCATTGGGGCAGCGGACATTCTGCGAATTCGGCGGGATTGAGGCCAACCCGACTTACGAGACGCTCATGAAGGCTGTCGAGGTCGCCCGCAAGGAGAAGGTGAATTTCCTTCTGGCTGTTGGTGGCGGTTCCGTCATGGATGGCACGAAATTCGTTGCTGCTGCCGTGCCGTATCAGGGCGAACCGTGGGAAATCCTGCTGAAGCAGGGTGAGACGGTCCAGCAGGCCCTGCCGCTGGGAACGGTCGTGACACTGCCCGCTACCGGGTCGGAGATGAACAGCATTGCCGTGATCTCCCGCAAGGAGACGGGCGACAAGCTGGCTTTCTCGAACCCGCACGTCTTCCCGGTCTTTTCCATTCTGGACCCGACCCGCACTTTCAGCCTGCCGCCCCGGCAGGTGGCCAATGGTGTGGCGGATTCCTTCGTCCACGTGATGGAAGCGTACATGACCCTGCCGCAGGATGCGATGGTGCAGGACCGCTACGCTGAGGGCCTGCTGCTGAGCCTGCATGAGATTGGCCAGCGCATCACCAGTGCTCCTGCTGATGACTACGACCTGCGTGCCAACCTGATGTGGGTGGCAACACAGGCCCTGAATGGTCTCATCGGGGCTGGCGTGAAGCAGGACTGGGCCACCCATGCCATCGGCCATGAGCTGACGGCGAAATACGGGATCGACCATGCCCGCACGCTGGCCATCGTCTTCCCGGCCATGCTGAAGGAGCGTCGGGAGCAGAAGCGTGCCAAGCTGCTGCAATATGCCGCCCGTGTTCTGGGGCTGACGGAAGGCACGGAGGATGAGCGCATCGATGCCGCCATCGCCCGTATCGAAGCCTTCTTTGAAGGGCTGGAGATTCCGGTCCGTCTTTCTGCCTACGACATTGACCGTGCTGGTATTGATCCCATCATTGCCCAGCTGGAAGAGCATGGCATGACAACTCTTGGTGAACATCAGGACATTACGTCAGAAATCAGCCGCAAAGTTCTGGAAAGAAGTTTGTAAGGTTCCAATATCTGGTTGGGGGGCGGCAATGGTCCGTGTTGTTGCTCCCCAGCCGACCTTTGGGCAGTGATTCAACACTGTCCATATCACACCCAGGTTCCGCTGCAGGGACCCGGGAAGAACGAGGTGTATCATGGCATTTGCCACTGTTAATCCTTATACGAATGAAGTTGTCAAAGAGTTTCCGGAAGCAACGGAACAGGACGTTCAGGCCGCCCTGGCCCGGGGACATGAGGCTTACGAAGCATGGCGGGAAACCAGCTTTGAAGAGCGCGCCAAGCTCATGAAGAACATCGGTGCCCTGCTGCGCCGTGATGCGGAGAAGCTGGCCCGTCTGGCTGCGCTGGAGATGGGCAAGGTTCTGGCCGAAGGGAAGGCCGAGGCCATCCTGTCTGCCCAGATCTGCGAATATTATGCCGAGAACCTGGCAGAGCTGCTGAAGCCGGAAGACCTGAAGCTCTCCGACCCCAAGCTGGGGCGTGCCAAGCTGGTGTATGAGCCGCAGGGCATCGTGCTGGCCATCGAACCCTGGAACTTCCCGTATTATCAGGTGCTGCGCATTGTGGCGCCACAGCTTTCTGCCGGTAATGCGGTCCTTCTGAAACATGCAGGCAACCTGCCGCAGTGTGCTGCTGCCT
Organism: Parasaccharibacter sp. TMW2.1890; assembly: GCF_023337645.1. Lineage (NCBI taxonomy): Bacteria > Pseudomonadati > Pseudomonadota > Alphaproteobacteria > Acetobacterales > Acetobacteraceae > Parasaccharibacter > Parasaccharibacter sp. TMW2.1890. The sequence goes on from NZ_NWUV01000003.1 coordinate 214,457, forward strand.
GCCAGGAGCTGGTTGAAGAAGCGGGCGCACCGAAGGGGCTGTTCCAGAATATCTACATGCCGCACAAATTCACGGAGATGGTGCTGGATGATCCCCGTACCTGTGGTGTGGCGTTGACAGGGTCCGAGCGGGCCGGGTCCATCGTGGCTGGTGCTGCTGGCAAGGCTCTCAAGAAGGCGACCATGGAGCTGGGGGGCAGCGATGCCTTCATCGTTCTGGATGATGCTGACCTTGAGAAGACCGTTAAATGGGCCGTGTTCGGCCGCCACTGGAATGCCGGTCAGGTCTGTGTCTCTGCCAAGCGCATCATTGTGGTGGACAGCCTTTATGACCGCTTTGTGGAACTGTACAAGAAGGGCATTGCCGAGTTGAGGGCCGGGGATCCTTTGGACCCGAACACCAATTTCGCTCCTCTTGCTTCCCAGCAGGCTGCGGATGATCTGCGTGAAATGGTGGAGAAAGCCGTCAAGCAGGGAGCGAAGGCTGAGACCATTCCTGTAGCCGTGCCTAACCAGGGGGCGTTTTTCCAGCCGGTTGTTCTGACGGAACTGGATGAGAACAATGAGGCCCGTCATTGGGAGTTCTTTGGCCCGGTTTCCCAGCTTTATCGTGCCAAGGATGAGAATGATGCCGTTCGCATTGCCAATGACTCTCCTTATGGTCTGGGTGGCGCCATCTTCTCCAGGGATGAAGCCCGGGCAGTTCGTGTGGCGTCCAAGATCCGTACCGGCATGGTGTTCATCAACCACCCGACCACGACCAAAGCGGAACTGCCTTTCGGCGGTATTGCCCGCTCCGGTTATGGGCGTGAACTTATGAGCCTTGGGATCAAGGAATTCGTGAACCACAAGCTCGTCAATGTCATGGACATTGACTCTCCGTTCTGAAGAACGGGCTGGCCCGTATCTTTGGTCATGAAAAAGGCGGCTCCATCATGGAGCCGCCTTTTTTCGTGTCTGGAGGTTTTTATCGCCCCAGCATGGAGCCCATGACACCGTCCCGCCGGATGATGCCGTGCAGCAGGGCCGCTCCGATATGGGCGAGAATGAGCAGGATCAGCCCATAGGCCAGAAGACTGTGCAGGCAGCGCAGGGCACCCCACAGATGGGGATGGAAGCCCATGAGCGGCGGGATATGGCAGCCCCCCCACAGGGTGATCGGGTATCCGCCAGCCGAGAGCATGGCCCAGCCGACCAGCGGCAGGGCGATCATGAAGCCATAAAGCAGGATATGGGAGAAATGGGCGGCCAGCTTCATGGGGCCGGGCATGTCCATTGGCAGGGCAGGTGTGTGGTTGGCAAACCGGTTGACAAGCCGGATGACCACCAGCAGCAGGAGCAGGAACCCCACCGTGCGATGCAGCGTGAAGAGACCGGCATAGTGGATGGTGGAGTCATGCGCCATGACCAGCCCGACAAAGAGCATGACGATGATGAGGACTGCCATCACCCAGTGCAGCAGGATGGAGAGGCGGGGGAAGGGCGTAGCATGGCCTGTATTCTGTGGAAAAGACATGGGTTACTGGCCCTTCTCGTCTTGTGTGAGGGTCGGACTGGCAACATCGCCCGGCGTGACCATGCTGGGTGCTTTGTGCTCGGCAGACCGGGTTGCATAGGACCTCATGTAGACTGACGAGCGCAGGGCCAGCAGCGGGTCGTCCGAGGCGCTGATTCCGTCAGGCAGGATGGTGGGGTCGAACACCATGGGGCCACAGGGGCTTTCATCCTCGCTGTAGGCCTTCGTGAAGGTCACCGTGCCGACCGTTACCTTCTGGTCCGCATTGTCCCATGGTTGGCTGGAGTCGTTGACCGGGTCTCCTTCACGGGCCACCGTGGCAACGATGTCCCAGCGGAGGGGCCGTTGATCCAGCGTCTGGACCAGCCGTTTGAAGAGATAGTTGCCATCATTGGCGCCACTGCCGTCAGCCGGGCTGAAGGGTTCCTGCGCCACGGCAGCCCAGCGGACGGCTGTCTTTTTTCCAGCTTCATCTGTCAGGATGAAGCTGTCGAGGCTGTTGTATGTGTCGTTGGTCAGGTCGGATGTCTGCTTGTGGGCTTTTGCCTGTTCAAAAGCCGTTTTCAGCCAGGGGCGCTGGGCTGCATAGGCCTGAACGGCCACAGGGTCGGGCCTGTGGGTGGCAGGGTCCAGCTTTGCGGCCCCGAAGAAAGCGTAAGCATCGGCAATATCCCGCATGGACTGGAGAGGGGCATCCACCAGCGCCAGCCGCCAGTCATCACCGGATGGGGAGCGTATCTGCATGGAAAGGCTGCGGGCCACGGCGGGATTGTCCGGCAGATACGGCAGTGGCGGAGCCAGTGAGAAACGCCCCATGACAGGCAGATGCTCGCCCCTGAAGATGCCGGAACGGGACAGGGCACGGCCCTCCGGTGTGGGGTCGAACCAGCCGGTGGCGCACATGCCCTTGGCATGGGCACGGCGGAAGCCATCACCCGGAGCCCCAGCATTATGGAATCGCTGCATGAAGTGGGAAGGAGATATGGCGGCCGGGCTGAAAATGTCGGCCGTCCAGGCCAGCAGGCCACCCAGACAGAGTGGCGGCAGAATGACAGCCGCCCAGCGGGCCGGACTGCCCTTGCGGGGGGAATGCGCCATTGGATGCTCTCCTCAACAGGTGACGAAACTAATTCGTAGGCTGTATCAGATGTTACCAGTGACGGGAAGAAAAGTGGACGGGCCGCACCAGGGGTCTCCACCCGCCGGATGGGGCGGGTGGAGCTGCCGTCCCTCTCAGGGCATCGCCCCGATGGGAAGCGGCTTGAGGTGGGCATTGGTGCCACGGCCTACGGCATCCGGGGCATCATGGGTCAGGTCCTCATGGGCCTCGGGATGTTCGGAGGCATTGACGTCACCAACCTGCTTGGGGTGGTGCAGCCCCTCATACTGGAAGGCACCGACCGACAGCGTCTCGGCCATCGTGGGAAGGTTCTTGGAGTCCCACCCGCCGCCAAGGCTGCGGATCAGCGAAACATCAGCCTGATACAGCCTTGTGGCCACCTCCACCTGCGTGATGCGGCTGCGGAGGGTGTTTTCCTGGCTGAAAATGGCATCCAGATAGGTGCCCACACCGCCCTGATAGAGCGTCATGGTCATGTTCTGGGTTTCCAGATTGGCATTGACGGCCTTTTCCAGAGCCTGGTTTTCCAGATTCAGGCGGTTGGTGCGGGAGAGACCATCCTCCACTTCCCGGAAGGCGGAGAGGACGGTCGTGCGGTACTGGTCCCGTGTCTCCCGGTAGGCGGACCATGACCGTTGGAGTTCCGCCCGATGTACGCCGCCATCAAAGAGCGGAATGTTCATGCGGGCACCGTAGGTCCAGAGCGAGTTGGCCAGATTGGCCAGCTTGAAGCCGTTGGCCTCGAACCCGGCATCCGCATTGAGAGAGAAATGCGGGTAGAAGGCGGCACGGGCAATGCCGATGGCCCGGTTGGCCTGGGCCATCTCACGCTCCGCACTGGCAATGTCGGGCCGCCGCTGGAGCAGGCCCGAGGGCACGCCCGCCGGAATGTTGGGCTGGTGGAAGTCCAGCGCCTTGACGGGGTCGATGTGGAAGCTGGAGGGCGCACTGTTGGTCAGCACGGCGATGGCATGTTCCGTCACCTCACGGGCGGCCTGGATGTCATACAGGGCGGCCTGCGTGGTGTAGAGCTGGGCTTCTGCCCGGGCGAGGTCCAGCCGGGGGGCCGCCTTGTATTTCAGCTGGGTGCGGGTGACATCCAGTGCCCGGTTATAATAGGCGATGGACTGCTGGTAGATGGCGATCTGCGCATCATAACCACGCAGCTGGATGTAGTCGGTGGCCAGCTCGGCCTCCAGGCTCAGCCGTGCCATGGCGAAGCGGGCGGCCTCCTGCTGGGCGGCCTGCCGGTTCATGCGGACACGGTTGCGGATGGCGGACCAGATGTCCGGCTCCCACGAGGCCAGACCGGCATATTCTTCCTGCGTCTGGGTCAGCGTGGCCCCGTTGCGGAAGAGCCTGTCTGCCGACTGCTTGTTGTCCGACCCGCCTGCATCAAGGCTGAGATGCGGGAGCAGGTCCGCCCGGGCTTTGGCCACGAGGGAGCGGGCCTGAAGGAAACGCTCGGCGGCGGCCTGGAGGTCGCCATTCTCGGCAATGGCCCGGTCTTCCAGCTCGTTCAGCAGCGGATCATGAAAGAGCGTCCACCAGTCGCTGGGGAGAGTGGCATCGGCGGGCTGCGCCACGGCGAAGGGGGCCTGCCCCTGCCAGCTGTCCGGCACGACAAAATGCGGCGGTTCGTAGTGTGGGGCGAGGTCGCAGGCACCGAGGCCCGTCAGGGCCAGCAGGCTGCCACCAAGGGCAGTCCGGCGGGCAAGACGGCCCAGCCTGCGGCGGGTCTTCTTCATGGAGGAAGAACGGTCAGAGATCATGGTGGTCATCAGTCATCATCTCCGGATTCTTCCCAGCCGCTCTGGTTATAGCCCCGGGCCGGTGTCACGATGTGGACGGGGTCGCCTTCCAGAAGGTCGGCGGGCGGGTTGTTGATGATGCGGTCATCCGCCGTGATGCCTGCCTGAACCTCGGTGGAGCTGTCCGCCATCTTGCCGACACGGATGTTCTTGAAGTGGACGGTGTTCTTCTGGTCCACGGTTGCCACCTGCATTCCTTTTTCCTGAAAGACGAGGGACCCCGTGGGAATCTTCAGCAGGTGGGAGGCATTATTGTTGGCTTTCAGCGAGACAGAGGCGAAGGTCCCCGGCCAGAGGGCGTGGTCGGCATTGTCCAGCGTGAATTCGGAGACGGCCGTTCTCGTGTTGGGGTCATAGCCGAGGGATGCCGTCAGGAACTTGGCCGTGAAGATGCGGTCCGGATACTGCGGCACGTGGACCTCCGCCGTCAGCCCGTCCGTCAGCATGTAGGAGAAGATTTCCGGCACGGAGATGAAGAGACGCAGGCGGTGCGTGTCCGCCACGGTGAAGAGTTCGGAGGCCCCACCAGTGGCGTTGAGCTGCCCGCCCCCGCTGTTGACATAGTCACCCACATTGATGGAGCGGGCCGTCACGACACCATCGAACGGAGCCACGATCTGCTTGAACTTCTCCAGGGCGGCGAAGTGGTCCACATTGCGCTGGGCTGCTTCCATCTTGGCGTAGGCGGCCTGTTCATCCGCCGTGGCGACGGAGACGGACTGCCCGGAAACGGCCTGGGAGTGCCCCATGGCCCGCCAGCGGTTGGCCGTCACGGAGGCCAGATTGTACTTGGCCTTCTGGGCATCAAGGTCTGCCAGGGCCTGGGCGTACTGGGCATCCAGTGCCGGGGCGTTGATTTCGGCCAGCACATCACCCTGATGGACGACGGCACCGTAATCCTTGTACCACATCTTCACGTAACCGGAGACCTGCGCATAGATCGGCGCCTGATACCAGGCATCAATCGTGCCGGGGAGCGTGAGGCTCACCTTGCTGTCCGCCTTGTGGGGCAGGATGATGGCCACGTTGGGCACGGCACTCTGTTCCGCCACGTCATGCAGGTGGGCGTTGTGGGCCATGCGGCCGAGCAGCAGCACGATGATGTAGAGGCCCAGCGCCAGGGCGATCAGGCCGAGCAGTAATTTGTGTTTGCGGGACATGCTGGCCATCAGACGGTCTCCTTATGACGCGCAGTACGGTTGTGGATGATTGCATAGACACAGGGAACGAAGAGCAGCGTGGACAGCGTGGCGACAATCAGCCCGCCAATCACGGCCCGGCCCAGTGGGGCATTGGTGGAGTTGGAGGTGGCCATGGGGATCATCCCCACCACCATGGCAAGGGCCGTCATCAGCACGGGGCGGATGCGCTCCCGTCCGGCTTCCGTCGCTGCCCGGAGGGCATCACCATGCAGCTCGATCCGCTCCCTGGCGAAGGACACCACAAGGATGGAGTTGGCCGTGGCCGTCCCCATGCACATGATGGCCCCTGTCAGGGCCGGGACGGACAGGCGTGTCCCGGTCAGGAACAGGGCCCAGGCGATCCCGGCCAGTGCGCCGGGCAGGGCGGTGATGATGATGAACGGGTCCATCCAGGACTGGAAGTTGACGACGATCAGCAGGTAGATCAGCACGATGGAAACCATCAGCCCGATGATGAGCTGGCCATAGGCCCCGTACATGGTCACGGCGGCCCCATGAATCTCCGTTGCGGCCGTCTTGGGCAGCAGGGATTTCGTGTCGCTGATGACCTTCTTGACGTCCGTCAGCACGGCCCCGAGGTCCCGTCCTTCGGTGGAGACGTAGATGTCCACCTCCGGCATGGAGTTGAAGTGGGACACCTCACCCGGCGTGCCGGTCGGCACGACGGTGCTGATGCTGCCCAGAAGCTGGTCGCCCGTACCGGTCGGGTTGCCGTCGCCCTTGTCCACCGGAATGGTCAGCAGGTCGCTCAGATGCGTCAGCTGGTCCTGCGAGACGTAGGTGTTCAGCGGGAATGTGACGTCGTTGCTGGGGTCGAGCCAGAACTGCGGGTCCACCGTGCTGGAACCGGAGAGCGTCATCAGCTGGTTGTTGGCGAGGTCGGCCTCGGTCAGGCCGGTGGCCTGGCTGAAGGTCCGGTTGCCACGGATCATCAGTGTTGGTGTCTTCATCGTCTGCTGGATGACGACATCGGCAGCCCCCGGGATGTGCCGCAGGCGGGTCATGATCTTGCGGGCATAGTCATAATTGTCGGCAATGTCCGGCCCGTTGATCTGGATGTCGATCGGTGCGGGAGAGCCGAAATTGAGGATCTTCGCCGTCAGGTCCGCCGGCTGGAAGGTGAAGACCGTCCCGGGGAAGCGGGCGGAGAGGTCCTTGCGCAGCAGGGCACGATAATCCCACACGGGGGAGGCCTCGTTTTTCAGGGCGATGGTCAGGTCGCAGTCCTGCGTCCCGATGGTCGGTGTCGGGATGAAGGCCTGGTTGTGCGCCCCTTCCGGCAGGCCGCAGTTGCTGACGATCTCTTCCACCTGGCCGGGCAGGTCCTGCTCGATGCGGTCGGAGACCAGAGCGGCAATGCGGCCCGCAACCTCGATACGGGTACCCAGCGGGGCCCGCATATGCATCTGGAGGGCGTTGGACTTCGTCTCCGGGAAGAAGTCCCGCCCGGCCGTGAAGTAAAGCCCCAATGACAGGACGGAAAGGCCGAGGAAGATGCCGACAAACAGTTTGCGCTGCTCCACACAGCGGACCAGAATGGCGTAATAGCCGTCCCGGAAGCTGTTGAACTTTTCCTCAAAGCCCCGCTGGAAGCGGATGAAGAAGCCCATGACACCGCTGCGTGGTGGCAGGGGAGCGGAGTGATTGTGGCTGTCTGTCCCGTCGCCACGGTTGGCCGGGTGACCGGCTGCCACGGCAGCAGCGTTGGCATCGGCAGTATGCTGCTCCCTGTCCGGGATGTCATGCCCGTGACCATGATTGGCCAGCAGGTATTTTGCCATGGTCGGGACCAGCGTCCGGGAGAGGACGAAGGAGGCGATCATGGCGAAGATGATGGCTTCCGCCATCGGGCGGAAGAGGTAACCGGCCACGCCGTCCAGCTCGAACAGGGGCAGCCACACGATGCAGATGCAGGTGGTGGAGACGAAGGTCGCCGTCACGATCTGGTTGGCGGCATCGATGATGGCAGGTTCAAGCTCCTTGCCCATCTCGAGATGGGTGTCGATGTTCTCGATCATCACCGTGGCGTCGTCCACGAGGATGCCGACCGCCAGGGCCAGCCCGCCCAGTGTCATCACGTTGATGGATTCCCCGGCCCAGCTCAGCCCGATGACCGAGCAGAGAATGGCCAGCGGGATGGAGGTGGCGATGATGACGGTGGACCGCCACGAGCCGAGGAAGAGCAGCACCACGATGCCGGTCAGGAAGGCAGCGGTGACCATCTCCCGCACCACGTCCTTGATGGCGTCCTTCACGAAGATGGAGGCGTCGGTCAGGATGCTGACCTTCACGTCATCCGGCAGCACGGCCCGCAGGCGGGGGAGGGCCTTCTTCACGCCATCCACCACGTCCAGCGTGGAGGCCTCGCCGCTCTTCATGACGACGACCTCGACGCCCTGACGTCCCTTCACGAGCACGAGGTTTGTCTGCGGATGGCCGCCACGATAGACGTCCGCCACGTCGTGAACGTAGATCACCGCATTGCCCACCCGTTTGACCGGAATGTTGCCGATGGCCTTCATGCTCTTGGGGGTGGCGTTGGTCTGCACCATCCAGTCCACGGCGTCGATCTTCTGGTCACCGGCGGGCAGGACGATGTTCTGGTCATGCATGGCATTCTGCACGTCCATGGCCGAGAGATGGTGCGCCCGCAGCTGGTCCTGGTTCAGCGTGACCATCACGAAGCTGTCCATCCCGCCATAGGGATGCGGCACCACGGCCCCCTCGACGGTGACCAGAAGCGGACGGACACGGATCATCGCCAGCTTGTAGAGGTCGGACGGCGTCTGCTTGTCCGAGGTGATCTGTAGCGAGATGACTGGAACGGAAGACGCATCCAGCCGCATGATCATCGGGGCCGGGATGTTCACCGGCAGCTGCTTGATGACGGTCTGGGAAATGGCGGTGACTTCCGCCTCTGCCTCGCCAATCTCAGACCCGGGCTGGAAGAAGATCGTCACGATCCCCCGCCCGTAATAGGAGTTGGACTCCATGTGCTCGATGCCCTCCACGGTGGAGGTCACCATCAGCTCGTAATTGTAGATGATGCGGCCTGCAAATTCCTCAGGCAGCATCCCGCCATAGGTCCAGACGGCAGAGACCACCGGGATCTTGATATTCGGAAAGACGTCAGTCGGTGTTTTGAAGACTGACATCACCCCGAACATCACGATCAGGATGGACAGTACCACAAAGGTCAGAGGCCGCTTCAGGGCGGTGATGACAATGGCATTCATGGGTCGGACTGTTCCAGTTTTATTCCAGAGGCAGAAGGAAGCCGGGACAATCTAGGCAAAAAGGACGACAGGGCGAATTAAATACTGTTTTAGTCTGAGTTATGACATCTCCGTAAGGTACGGCACCTTCCTCTGTAGGGCAGGCAGAAAGGCCCCTGCTTCTGTTCTGCAGTCTTCATCCTGTCACGAGATGACGGGAGCATAGGTTACAGGAATGTCACGGAATGCAGCGCTCCGTCTGTATGGGTACGGAGGGAAAAAACCGCCAAGGGTGTTTCTTCCTTCCGTGCCGATGGTGTCAGTTTTTGGGAAGCTGGTCCGGTGTTTCTGCCTGCGGGATGGAGTGGCGGATGTGTTTCACGGTACTTTCCTTCACGGGGCTGCTGTTATTGCCCCAGCTCTGCCGGATGAAGCTGACAACATCAGCTACTTCCCTGTCAGAGAGCGTGTCCGCAAAGCCCGGCATGGTGAAGGCGGAGGCCGCCGTAGGCAGGGCGTGCATACTGTCGCCGGCCAGAATGATATGGATGAGTGATGTGGCATCATCCGTCATCACGATGGGGTTGCCAGCCAGTGGGGGGAAGACCGTTCCATACCCGGCACCATCGGTGCGGTGGCAGGCGGCGCAGCGGTCCATGTAGGTCTGTGCCCCGGGCTGGGAGAGGTCGGCACGGCGGAGCATGTCGGTCGTCGTGGGGTCATAGACCCAGGGTGTTTCCTTGCGTGCCGGGGCCAGCTGCATGAGGTAACGGGCAATGGCGTGCAGGTCCGCCTCCTTGAAGGCATGGGCACTATGGACGATGACAGGCGTCATCCCGCCAAAGCTGGCACCAGTCCGGGACCGCCCCGTGCGGAGGAAATCCACGATGTCCTGTTCGCTCCAGCGGCCCAGTCCTGTCCGGTTTTCCTGCCGGAGGGAGGGGACGACCCATTGTTCCACCACGCCCCCGCCAGAGAGGAAGAGCGGCCCGTCCTTGGCTGTCTGGGCTTTTTCATTGAGGGTGATGCTGCGGGGGCTGTGGCAGGCCCCGCAATGGCCGGGTCCTTCCACCAGATAGGCTCCACGGGCAAGTATGGGGTCGGAGAACTGGTTGTTGGTGCGCAGCTGGGCAGACTGGATGGAGGGTGAGAACAGCCAGCGCCAGATATGCAGGGGCCAGCGCATGGAAAGTGGCCAGATCAGCCCATTGGCGGGCGGGTCAACAGGCTGCGGTGTCACCCCCCTCTGGAAATAGACATAGAGGGCGTGGATGTCCGCCTTGCTCAGCCGTGCGTAGGAGGGATAGGGCATGGCCGGATAGAGGGCGCTGCCATCCTTGCGGATGCCGAGCTGGACGGCCCGGGCGAATTCGGCTTCGGTATAGTGGCCGATGCCGTGGACGGGGTCTGGCGAGATGTTGGTGGAGTAGATGGTGCCTATGGGCAGCTTGAAGGGCATCCCCCCGCTGTAGGGTGGCCGCCCCGGCTGGGTGTGGCAGGCGGCACAGTCGCCCAGAACGGCCTGATAATGGCCCTCTTCAATCAGTCCGGCAGGCAGGGGAGCATCATCAGCCTGTGCAGGACGGGTGGGCAGGGTGGCAGCCACGATGCCCAGCAGACCCAGCCCCATCGTCAGCAGGGGGCGAAGGGGGGATGTGCGTTTCGTGCCGGTGGAACGGAGGAACAGGGACATCAGGCGTGTACCATCGGGCCGGGATTGCGGAGATAGGTCTGGCGGATATGGTAAGCGGACCAGTAGGCCAGTGCTGCCACCAGGCCTGTCGGGTTGTATCCCATTCCTTGCGGGAAGGCGCTGGAGCCGATGACGAAGAGATTCGGGACGTCCCAGCTCTGGAGATACCGGTTCAGGGCGCTGGTCTTCGGGTTGCTGCCCAGAATGACACCACCGCTGAGATGTGTTGTCTGATAGATGCGGCTGTCGAAAAGCTGGCCCGGCTGGAGGCTGTTCAGGCTGGTCCGTGTGGCCCCCATGGCCTGGGCAATGTCGCCGATCTGCCTGACGACATACTGGTTCATGCGGATGTCGTTGTCCTTCCATGTGAAGGTCATCCGCAGCATGGGCTGGCCATAGGCATTGCGCCATGTGGGGTCCAGGTCGAGATAGACATCCCGGTAGGCCATGTTGCTGCCATGGGCATCAATGCTGAAGGAATGCCTGTACTGGTCGATCATGGCGGCCTTGTAGGCACCTCCCCAGCGGGGTGATCCTTTTCCGCCACTGCCCTGTGCGGCAGCAATGGGCTTGAGGCCCGCCTGATTGACCCAGACAGGAGACCCGCCAATGAAACCGGCCCGCCCCCGGTCGAAACCGGGCTGGTTGAAGTCATCAATGGCCACGCCAGCGCCGCCGGCGCCGACAAACTGGTTTGTGCAGCGGTTTTCCGGCAGCCAGACACGGGAGGAGGTGATGGTCTGGTAGGTGAAATTGCGGCCGATGGTCCCGCTCTGGCTGACCGGGTCATAGGGTTTGCCAATGCCGGATGTCAGCATGAGGTGGACATTGTGCAGCTGGAAGGCGCTGAGGATGACCAGATCCGCCTCAATGACCTGTTCGGAGTCGGTTTTGAGGTCGATGTACCGCACACCGGTGGCTCTCTTGCGGGTGTCATCCAGCAGGATTTCCAGCACCTGTGCCTGTGTGATGAGCCGGAAGCGTTTGTCCTGCCGCAGAGCGGGCAGGATGTTCACGTTCGGGGAGGCTTTGGAATAGAGATAGCAGGCATAGCCACTGCAATAACCGCAGAAGTTGCAGGGGCCCATCTGGCAGCCATAAGGATTGGTATAGGGCTGGGAGGCATTGGCGGCAGGCATGCTGTAAGGGTGGAAGCCTGCCTCCCGGGCTGCCTGGCGGAAGACGCTGGCAGAGAAGGTGTCTGCCATGGGCGGCAGGGGAAAATGGCTGGAGCGGTCCAGGGCAAAGACGTTGCCACGGCCTGTTTTCTGCCCCTGCACGGAGGATGCCTCCCCCGAAGTTCCAAAGACCTTCTCTGCCTTGTCGAAAAACGGTTCCAGTTCTCCGTAGCTGATTCCGTAATCCTGGAGGTGCATGTCTTTGGGGATGAATTTCTGCCCGTAGCGCTCAATGGTGGCGCTGCGCAGGCGGAGGTCATCCTCCGTGACACGGAAGTGGCAGCCTGACCAGTGCAGTCCGGCACCACCAACGCCTTCGCCGGGGAGGAAGGCGGCCAGCTGGCGGTAGGGCAGGGCAGTCTGGTCTGGGCGGTTGCGGATGGTCAGGGAGGTGCGGGCCAGTTTCTGGAAGAGGCGCTTGCGCACGGCGCCCCGCAGTTCGTCAATGGAGCCGGGATAGGTCCCTTCCACGGCTGTGCTGTGGTCGTGCCCACGTTCCAGCATGGTGACGTTCAGTCCGGCCTCTGTCAGTTCCTTGGCCATGATGCTGCCGGCCCAGCCAGCGCCGATGACAACGACATCCGGCTTCGCGGGAGGGAATGTCTGGTCTGTCATGGTTCATCCCTCCTCATTCTGGAAAGAGGCGCTGTATGGGTCCGGTTTTGGAGGCATGCCGACCGGGCCCAGGGGGTAGCGGGCCCCGTCCTGGTTGATCCAGTCCATGAAGTCCGCCCTGGCACCGGGAAAATCCATCATTTTCCAGCCAGCCATGTTGTGGTTGCCGCCATAGGCAGGGTCGGAGAAGGCTCCTTCCAGTGTATTGGTCCGCAGCTGCTCGAAGAAGGCGGCACCGGGAATGTCATTGAGGTGGAGCTTGTTATCTTCCAGCGCATGCAGCACCTCATCCTGCCATTGTGGCGAGAGGGCTGCAAAAACGGCATCATGCAGCATGAGGCAATGGGTGTTGATGGGCGTGATGGCCCCACGATAGAGGTCCTGTGGGCTGTAGGGCAGCTGGTAGCCCAGCTCTGGCGGCCCATTCACGAAGGGGGCCTTCATGTACCAGAGGTCACCCCGGCCGTAAGGGGTGGTCATCTGCCTGTCGATGAAGCGGGGTACGCCGAGGGCCTGGGCTCCCGGCCCGTTTTCATCCTGCGGAAAGATGCGCTCGCACGCATGGCAGAGAAAGAGATATTCCTCCGCACTGAAAAAGACGGGCCTGTAATGGGCGGGGTCATCATCCGGGGGGGCGGGCTGTTGTTTCCCATCCTTTTCGTCTGCCCGGGCGGCATGGCTGAGCAGGGGAAGGCTGGAGAGGGAGGCTGCCCCTCCCATGAAGCCACGCCGGGACAGCGGGGCAGGAGCATCGTGGGAGGGAGGGGAGGAAGATGATGTCATCGCACAGGGCGGCCCGGTTTGAGAAAGTCCAGAAGAGGGGGCAGAATGGGAAAAAAGGCAGCAGAAGACAAGTTAACCAGCTGTCATGCCTGCTTTCTTCCGCCTTTTTTCCCGCATTGGGCGCCCAGGTCCGTTATTGGGGCAGGGTGAGCATGTGGGGCTGGGGAGAATGGATGCGGCCTGCGGAAGGTGCCTGGCCTGTTTCCGTATCAGCCGGTTTCTGCCAGCTGCCGGCAGTGCTGGCAGTATTGCCAACGGCCCGGTCTGCCGTTGCGGTGGCACCGGTCACGACCGTGCTGGCCGGGGGCTGCGGTGCAGCCGGGGGTGTGCCGGACAGATCCGTGCTGCTCAGCTCCTGGCTCTGGATGGTGGCGGCATTCAGCGGTGTGCCTGTTGCGTCCGTCAGCCATGAGGCCAGATGGCTGCGAACCTGGTATTCCAGCTCGACATTCATGTCATCCATGAGCTGCGTGTTGAGCGTATGGAGGTTGTGCTCCAGCCCGAGCTTGCCCGGGGCATCAATCGTGCGCTGGACATGCGCCGTGATGAAGCCGTGGTGATGGCTGGCGGCGTCATTCAGGTTCAGCTGGACTGTATAACTCCCGCTGAGGGCATGGTGCGGGGCCTTGCTCATCTCCGCTTTCGTGATGGTGAAGCTGGCTGTACCGGATGCCCCCATGGCGTGCAGGCGCTGGCGCCCCATAAGGGCCAGAGCGTCGGCGGGGTTGGTCGGGCTGTGGGAGGACAGGGCGTCACTGTCGGGCTGGACCTGGTTGCTGACATCAACCTGGCTGACATTCAGGTTGAGGGGGGGCAGGTAGCTGTAATCCGGTGACGGGAATGTTTCCTCTCCGGAACCGCCGGAGGCACAGCCTGCCAGCAGAGCCAGCGCACAGCCCATTCCCAGGCTGAAGAGAGAGGAACGCAGCTTCATGCGGCTGACCAGATGAGGCGTTCTGGCACTATGGTTCGTCATGGTTTTCATGTCCGGCGCCTGTTGTTTTTTCGTGGTCCTGCGGGGTGAGCCGGTCCCGGTCGGGCAGGCCTGCTGTCCGACCGGCCTCAAAAAAGAAAGACTGCCCCCAGTGTCTGGAAGAAAATGGAAAAGATGTCCGGTTTTGTCCAGTCTCTTCCTGTGTGGTGGCCTGTGTATCGGTCTGGGAGGACGAAGGTGACAGGGCGATGTCCTTCCACAGGGCCGAGGCCTTGCCCACGCCATAATCTTCCAGCCGGAAGGGGTGGGCATGTTTCAGTTCCTCAATGCAGTTGGGGTTGCTGATGAACCATGAGAGGAGAAAGATGGGGACCAGTGGCGTAAGCGGCCCATCTCCCAGCAGGAGTTCACCCTGCGGGTGGTAAAAAAGGGGCTGCTGTGCTGTTTGCGGGTCTATCTGCCCTGCCGGGCCGGGCCAGAAGAGGTAGAAGGTTTCTCCGTTTCTTTCGTCACTGAAGCGGCAGGCCACACCTCTGTCTGTCGGCATGGTCAGTTCGGCCCGGATGATGCGGCCACTGAAAGGGGAGCAGGCCAGCGTGTGGGGGCCGGCGGGCCGTGTCTCCAGCATGGCCCGGATGAACCGGGGCGCAAAGGGCTGGCCAGTTGCATCCGCTGCCTCCAGCTCCAGTGAGGTCTCTTCACCATCCAGCAGTGTGGCGGGAGACAGGACAAGAAGCGACCTGCTGACAGAGCGGAACCAGAGGCCGAGCAGCTGGAGGCGGGCCGTGTGCGGCAGGTTGGTGAGTGGGGCCATGGCCTCATGCGGGAAGCAGGCCTCGGCTGGCAGAGGCGTTACCCGGCCCAGCAGCGTCGTGCTGAGTTGCTGTAGGGCGGGGGCAACGGCCTCCCTGATCTTCTGGCTCCAGTGTTTGTCCAGCGCCAGGGCGTGGCAGGCGAGGATATCCCCTTCAGGTGTGAGCCACCAGCAGGCTTCCTGCCCTGTGTGCCTGTGCTGGAGACTCAGGACCTCCATCCCGGCAGGGGCCGGATGACGCCCGTTGCACTGCCAGCCCGGATAGAGCCGTTCGACGGGCTGTCCGTCCCGCTGGAGAGGTACTGGAAGCCCTGCTGTCATGGCGCTCCAGCATCACCGTTTTTCTGGCCATCGGGCAGGCTTTCACGGGTGAAGGTGAAAGCCGTGTTGCAGAAATGGCATTCCATGGAGATCACGCCATCCTGTGCCATGTGGTCGAGGTCCTCCCCGCTGAAACGTTCCAGCACACCCTGGAGGCGGGCCCGGCTGCACCGGCAGCCGAAGGAGAGAGGCCTGGCCGGGGCCAGCTCCACATCCAGCGTGCCGAAGAGACGGTTGATGAGCGCCCCGGGGGAGAGCTGTGGGTTGAAGAGCTCCTCTGCCGTCAGGGTCTGGCCAAAGGTGCAGGCCGTTTCCCACAGGTCCTGGATGGTGGCATCGGCTGGTCTGTGGTCATCATTGCCCGCAATCGGGGTGCTGTCTGGCAGGCGTTCCAGTACCAGGGCTCCGGCCTGCCAGCCCGATTCCGTATGGCGGGAGAAGAGGTGGATGGCGCAGTCATGCTGCTCACTGGTCTGGAAATAATGTTCGGCCATGTCAGCCAGAGTGGGGCCTTCGAGCCCGACAATGCCTTGATAACGGTCGGTATCCGGCCCCTGATCCACGGTAAAGGCCATATAGCCCTTGCCCAGCAGTCCGGAAGCATCTTCCGGCAGGGGGAGGGTGTAATCTTCAGCCATGCGGGCGGTAAAGCGCAGTTCGCCTGTATCGGTGCAGTCTGCAAGGAACAGGGAAACAGGTCCGTCTCCTTTGACCTGAAGGGAGAAGGACCCTTTGAATTTGAGGGCCGTCGCCATGGCTGCCACGAGGGCGAGCGCCTGTCCGCCAAGGAGGCGGACCGGTTCTGGCAGTTCATCATGGCGGGAGAGGATGGCCCCGGCCAGCGGGCCAAGTGTGATCAGCCGCCCCCGTACTGGCACATGGCCAAGATGGAACGGTGTGATGGCATGGGCGACCGTGAGGTCGGGGACATCATGCGGGCGGGGCGTTGCTGCGGGCGTGGTGGTTTCTGTCACCGGGGTCACAATCCTCTCTGTCGGGCCTGCCTGGCCTGATGCCCTACCCCTTCCGGGGCAGGCATCAGGCGGAAGGGTCTAGCCCTGATAGGCCGAAAGATCATCCTTCTCCATGCACCAGAGCAGAAGCCCTTTCTGGGCATGCAGGCGGTTTTCGGCTTCATCAAACACGATGGAGGCCGGGCTTTCGAACACGGCCTTGCTGACTTCTTCCCCTATATGGGCAGGCAGGCAGTGCATGAACAGGGCCTGGGGTGAGGCCAGCGCCATGAGGGTTTCATCCACATGGTAAGGGCGGAACAGCCTGAGGCGTTTTTCCGCATCTTCATCCCCCATGCTGACCCATGTGTCCGTGATGACGGCATCCGCTCCTGCTGCGGCCTCCTTGGGGTCATGCGTCAGGCGGATGTCACCGCCATTGTCCCGGGCCCATTGCACTGCGGTTTCGGACGGGGTGAACTCCCCTTCCGGTGTGGCCAGATGCAGGGTGAAGCCCAGTCGGGCTGCGGCCTCGATCATGGAGGTGGCAACATTGTTGCCATCGCCGATCCAGGCCAGTTTTTTGCCGGTGATCGGCCCCCTGTGTTCCTCAAAGGTAAGGATGTCGGCCAGAATCTGTACAGGGTGGGAGATCGGTGTCAGCCCGTTGATGACCGGCACGCTGCTCCAGCGGGCCAGCTCACGCAGGTTGGCATCCTTGCCCGTGCGCAGCACGACGACATCCAGAAAACGGGAGAGGACACGGGCCGTATCGGCAATGCTTTCTCCACGCCCCAGTTGCATGTCGGATGGAGCCAGCACGTTGACGGTCCCGCCAAGCTGTTTCATCCCGACTTCAAAGGAGACACGGGTGCGGGTGGAGGGGCGGGACATCATCAGCCCCAGCGCACGGCCGGCCAGTGGCTGGCCGGGGCAGAGCGGATGTCTGCGCCCCTGCTGGAGAGCCTTGACCCGTGCGGCGAGCGTGAGGATGTGCCGCAGTGTCTCGGTGGAGTGGTCCTTGATGTCTAGGAAGTGACGGGGCGATGAGGCCTTGGTGGTACTCACGCAGGTGTCTCCTTACTTGTTGGCAAGGGCGTGAGCAGCACGCCCGATGCGGGTGCAGGCTTCCTGACAGTCAGCCTCGGTTGCAATGAGGGGCGGAACCAGACGCAGCACGTTGTCCCCTGCGCCTATGGCCAGAAGGCCCTCGGCCATGACAGCGGCCAGAACATCCCCGACAGGGATGCGGCAGCGCAGGCCCCGCATCAGTCCGACACCACGGACTTCCTCGAAAATGGTGGGATATTCCCTCACGCAGGCTTCAAGCATTGTGCCAAAGGCGGCACCGGTCTTGCGGACATGCTCCAGAAAGCCGGGTGACAGAATCTCTTTCAGCACGGCCAGCCCGGCCGAGCAGGCCAGTGGGTTGCCGCCATAAGTGGTGCCATGCGTGCCGGGTGTGAGGTGCTGGGCCAAGTCTTCACGGGCCAGTACAGCCCCGAGCGGTACGCCCCCGCCAATGCCTTTGGCGGAGGACACGACATCCGGTGTGATGCCTGCCTGCTCGAAGGCGAAGAGCGTACCGGTACGGCCCATGCCGCTCTGTACCTCATCAATGCCCAGATAGAGGCCTTTCTCATCGCACAGGGCACGGAGGCCCTGCAGGAATTCATGGTCTGCTGCCCGGATGCCACTTTCCCCCTGCACGGGTTCCAGTAGGATGCCGGCTGTCTGGTCTGTCACGGCGGCCCGGACGGCGTTGAGGTCGTTGAAGGGCACATGGTCGAACCCTTCCACCGGTGTGCCGAACCCTTCCAGATAGGCCGGGTTGCCGGTTGCGGAAATGGTGGCCAGTGTCCGTCCATGAAAGGCATTGTTGAAACAGATGATGCGTGTGCGTTCAGGGTGACCATTTTTGTACTGGGCCCGCCGGATCAGTTTGATGAGGCCCTCATTGGCCTCCGCACCGGAATTGCAGAAGAGGACTGAATCCGCAAAGCTGTTCGCCACCAGCATGTCCGCCAGGGCCCTGGCCTGTGGAACCTGATAGAGGTTTGAGACGTGGATGACTTTGCTGGCCTGTTCGGTGATGGCCTTCACGAGGGCCGGGTGGCTGTGGCCAAGGGAGGACACGGCAATGCCAGCTCCGAAGTCCAGATAGCGTCGTCCATCCGTGCCGGTGAGCCAGAGGCCTTCGCCATGCTCAAAGGCAAGGTCAAAGCGTTTGTAGTTCGGCATGATGGAGGCGATCATGGTGGACGCGTTCCCGGTCTGAAAAATCAACGACATACAGCCCGTATCCGGTGGCGCATCAGTTCCATGCCTCCAACGGAAAATACCCCTGTCCGGTTTTCAGATCAGGGGGAGCTGCCCGACCATACTGCTTGCAGAACGGGGAATCGTCAAACCCTGTTTTGCAGGCAGGCCATGGAGGGCTTTGCAGCCGGACGCATGGCCTTCAGTCCGGCAGCCGCCGATAGATGAGATTCCGTGCCAGCCAGCAGCTGACACGCAGCTGGTGGAGGCGCCCGTTCCGCCGTTCGAAGTGGAGGGTCCAGTCGCCGGGCGGGGTGTGATCCAGAGCCCGGGGGCAGGGGAAGGCCCACAGGTCCGGTCCCAGTCCGGTCAGCCGTTCCATCCGCCCTGTTCCTAGAAAACCGGAGAACCCGCCATGCAGCAGCCCGCTCTGGCTGGTGATGGTGAAACGGGAGCCGTCCAGCTCCTCACATTCATAGTCTCCGGCAAGTTCTTCCGGGTCGGGCTGGGGGCTGGCAGGGTAGGGGCGGAGCAGGGCATGCCGGTTCTCCCCTGGCCGTTCCATGATGATGTGGGGCGTGGGGATTTCCTGTGTGCTGGCCTGCATGTGTTCGCCCTGTATATGCCGCACACGGAGGTTCCCGGCCTCGGCAAGCTGGGGGGAGATGATGTCCAGCGTTTCCGGCAGCATGAGGTAGCGGAGCTGAAGCTTGCCCGGTGCTGCTGCGGTGATGCGGGCGGAGAGGCCGGTTTCCTCATCCAGCCAGAGGCCCTCCAGTGCATGGGGAGCCTGTCTGCCAGAGGGGGCCTGTCGGGCAGCCGGTTTTCCCTCTTCTCCCAGAAAGGCCCGGAACAGGTTGGCGGCGGCCTGCTGGGCCGGGGACATGTGGTTGAAGAGGACCACGACAGAGAGGCGCAAGGCGGCACAGTGCAGCCGGTGGGACCGCCAGCCCCGCAGGGCGCCGCCATGGGCTGTGATCTCATGGCCTGCGATGGTGCCATGCTGCAGCCCGAAGCCGTAAGGCGCCTTGTGCCCGTTATCGAACAGGACGGGGCGGCTCATGCGGTTATAGAGGCCTTCGGGGTCATCACGCTGCTGGTCGATGAAACGTTCCCAGGCGATCATGTCATCCAGCGAGGCTGCCATCCCGGCATCCCCTGTCCAGTAGATGTGATTGCGGGCGGGCCAGTAGCCGCCCTCCTGTGTCCCCTCATAGCCGGTTGTGCCATCGGGCAGGGCGCTGGTTTCCGCCGCCAGGATGGCCCGCCTCATGCCGACCCTGTCGAAAACATGCTGCTGGAGCAGCTCGGCAAAGCTCAGCCCGCTTTCTTCTTCCATCGCCTCGGAAATCAGACGGAAATTCTGGTTGACGTAGGAATAGGATGTGCCGGGAAGAAACTGGAGGGACCGTGTCCCGGTGATGACCCTGTCGGAATCCGCCGGGCTGAATGTGCCTTCAATGGCGGCACCATGCAGCATGGCCACGGCCCAGTAATCCCGCAGGCCGGACTGGTTGTGAGCCAGCTGTGTGACAGTGGGCGGGTCGGAGCGGAGCCGGGGCAGCCGCCTGTGGATGTATGGGGCCAGGGTTTCCGGGTTTTCGTAACGGTCCAGCAGGGTGGTGCAGGTGAACTGCTTGGTGATGGAACAGATGCGGAACAGGCTTGCGGGCGTGAAAGGCAGGCGGCGTTCCAGCGAGGCATAGCCCCAGCAGTGCCGGGCGATCACTTCCCCCTCATGCAGGACGGCAACAGCTCCACCGGGGCCGGGATAACGGGTGGCCGTGGCGTGCATTTCTTCCTTCAGGCGCCCGGTCCGGGGCAGGATGGAGTGTTGTGCGTGCATGAGAACTCACTGGCGGGTACTATGGAGAGGCCTGTTACCAGTGATGAAGATTTTGGACGGGCAGGGCAAGAGCAAGTTATGGACTGATCGCATGGATGTTATCCCACCTTCACCAGATTATCAGAGCCTGAAAGACGCAGCTCTGGCCCATCTGGCCCGCTTTGCCACGACCCGGCAAAGCTTGCGGCAGATGTTGCAGCGGCGTGTTCGCCGCTGGGGGGTACGGGCTGCCCGGGCTGGCATGTTTGCCGAGGAGGTCGCTGCACATGAGGCCGTCTGCCTGCCGGTTATCGACCAGATCGTGGAGGAGATGGGGCGCCTCGGAGCTGTGGATGATGCGGCCTTTTCCCGTTCCAGGTCCCGCAATCTGGCTCGTGCCGGGCGGTCCCGCCGAGCTGTGCAGGCCCATCTTCAGGCAAGGGGCGTTGATGGTGAGACGGTCCGGCAGGCGGTGGATGAGAGCCTGGGAGAGGCAGGGGAGGAGCAGGCCCATCAGGCCGAACTGGCCGCCGCACTCATCCTGGCTCGCAAAAGGGCGGTCGGGCCATTCCACAGGCCCGACAGGCCGGAGAAGGAACACATGAAGGTACTGGCCATTTTTGCCCGCAACGGTTTTTCGCAGGATGTTGCGGAGAAGGCGCTTGGAATGGACAGGGAGGATGCGGAAGATCTGATTATCGGATTCCGGTCCCTGTGATGTTCCGTTGGGCAGGAACCAGATTCAGCCTCAATGTCCGGTTAGGCTGATGTCTGGCGAGAATGGGCAGAGCGTGAGGTGGACCATGCAGAAAAGCGGGGCTGTCATGCAGGGATGGCAGATGTGGGACCGCCGGAAGGAGGTGCTGGCCCTGTGTGTCTGCCTCACTCTCGGAGCATGCAGCTCGGTCGGGTCCTATCATGGGCCGGTGCAGTGTGCGCCTTATGCGCGGCAGGTGAGTGGGGTCAACCTGCGGGGGCGGGCTGCCAGCTGGTGGTGGGAAGCCCGGGGCCATTACCAGCGTAGCCACAGGCCACAGCCGGGGAGTGTGCTGGTGTTCCGGGCAAGCTCCCGTATTCCGGATGGGCATGTGTCGGTCGTGCGGCGCCTGCGGACGAGGCGGCGGATTGAAGTGGATCATGCCAACTGGGTTGGCGGGCGTATTGAGCACAGTGTGCCGGTGGAGGACATCTCCCCAAGGGGGGACTGGTCGTTGGTCCGGGTCTGGTGGGCCCCGGCAGGAAGTATGGGCAGGCGTGCATATCCCACCTATGGTTTTATCCTGCCAATGCGCTAGGATGCCTTCACGACATGGGTGGGCCCATGGGCCGGGGGTTGCACAATCAGTACGCCCCTGCCACATGAGGGACGCCTCAACCTTATCAGGGAGTATGGTCCTATGGGCAGCATGAGTCCGATTCACTGGATAATCCTTGCCGTTATTGTACTGGTGCTGTTCGGTGGTGGCGGCAAGATCAGCAGCCTGATGGGCGATTTCGCCAAGGGGATCAAATCCTTCAAGAAGGGCATGGCCGAGGATGACCGGGAGGGAACCGCCGCCTCGCAGCAGGCCGACGAACGTCTGTCTCCGCCCCAGCCCCAGCAGGGTACGGCAGCGCCCCATCAGCAGCCGGATGCCCGTATGGCTGATGATGAAAGCCACCGTTCCCGCTGATCCCGCTCTGCGGAACAGTTCCGGCACCTGAAGACCCGATGATACCCATATGACTTTCTGCACAGACTGGCGGGCCGTGCCCCGCTCCTGCTGGGGTGCGGCCGTGGCTCTGGGCAATTTTGATGGCGTGCATCGAGGTCATGTCCATTTGCTTCAGAGCCTGAAGATGGCTCGCCCCGGCTGTCGGTTGGGGGTGCTGACCTTCGAGCCACATCCACGGTCTTTTTTCCGTCCGCAGGACCCACCCTTCCGTCTCATGCGGCCGGAGGTGCGTGCCGCCGCCCTGAAGGAACAGGGCGTAAGCTGCATCGTGCAGGCAGAGTTTGATGAGGCTTTTTCCCATCTGGGTGCCGAGGCCTTCGTGCGGGATGTGCTGATCGAGGGGCTGCATGTGGCTCATGTGGCCTGTGGGGCGGACTTCGCCTTCGGGCACCGGCGGGAGGGTGATGTCACGTTTCTGGAGCAGCTTCTGGTGGAGCATGGCGTGGGCGTCAGTATCGTCCCGCAGCTGGCGGATGTGGCAGGGCCGGTGTCTTCCAGCCGGATACGCCGTCTCCTTCAGGAGGGTTATCCCGAGAAGGCAGCGGAGCTTCTGGGGCGCAACTGGGCCATCACGGGAGAGGTGGTCCAGGGGGATCAGCGGGGGCGCCTTCTGGGGTTCCCGACAGCCAACATTGCGCTGAAGGAGCATCTGGAGCCTGCCAGGGGTGTCTATGCCGTGAGGGTGCAGATGCCGGACGGTCGGCTCGTGCCCGGCGTTGCCAATCTTGGCCGCCGCCCGACCATCAATGACGGGCGGGAGAGCCGGCTGGAGGCTCATCTTTTCGATGTGGATGAGGACCTGTACGGCCAGATTCTGGGGGTGGAGCTGGTTGCTCTGCTCCGGGACGAGAAACGCTTTTCCTCCCTTGATGAGCTGAAGGCCCATATTGCGGCAGATGCCGCACAGGCGAAGCAGGTGCTCGGCAAGACAGGGGGTTGACCGGGACGGCAGGCTCTCTCCATAAGTACAGTTATTTTTATCCCGTACTGAGAGCTGGCGCACCTATTCCATGTCTGAGCCTGTAGAAAAGACCGATACCGTTTTCCGTGAGCAGCAGGAGCGTTACCGGGGAACGGTCTTCCTGCCCAAGACGTCTTTCCCCATGCGGGGCAACCTGCCAAAGCGGGAGCCGGACATGCTGGCCCATTGGGCGGAGACGGGGCTGGATGGCCAGATAGCGGAGGCCGGGCGTCGGGCGGACAGCATCTTCACGCTGCATGATGGCCCGCCCTATGCCAACGGGCATATCCATATCGGCCATGCCCTCAACAAGGTGATGAAGGACGTCATCAACCGTGCCCAGCGCATGAATGGGGCGCAGGTGCGCTACATGCCGGGATGGGACTGCCACGGCCTGCCGATCGAGTGGAAGGTCGAGGAGGAATATCGCCGGAAGGGCAAGGACAAGGATGCCGTGCCGGTTCTCCAGTTCCGTGCGGAATGTCGGGAATATGCCGCAAAGTGGGTGGAGGCCCAGCGGGAGGACTTCAAGCGTCTGGGCATCCAGGCGGAGTGGGACAACCGCTACGTGACGATGGACTTCGCCTCCGAGGCGCAGATTGCCGAGGAAATCGGCAAGTTCCTTCTCAATGGCCGTCTCTATCGTGGGTTGCGCCCCGTGATGTGGAGCCCGGTCGAGAAGACGGCCCTGGCCGAGGCGGAAGTCGAATATCACGACATCACCTCCACGACCCTGTTCGTGGCTTTCCCCAATGTGAAGGACCCGACGGAAGGGCAGCTGCTCTCCGGTGCCTCGGCCGTGATCTGGACCACGACCCCGTGGACGATCCCCGTCAACCGGGCACTCGCTGCCGGGCCGGATATCACCTACACGGTCATCCATGTCACCGGCGTGGCCGAGGACAGTCTCGTGCCGGTCGGGGCGAAGCTGATCGTGGCCGTGGACCGTCTGGAAGACTTCCTCTCCGGCGCAGGCGTTACCGGGCATGAGGTCCTTCACACCCTTCCCGGCCGTGCGCTGGAAGGAGCCGTGTTCGCCCATCCGCTGCGGGGGCGTGGGTTTGATTATGACGTGCCGCTGCTGCTTGGTGATTTCGTCACGACGGATGCCGGTACTGGTCTGGTGCACATGGCCCCGGCGCATGGTCATGACGACTTCATGCTCTGCCGTGCCCACGGCGTGGAAGTGACGGAAGAGGTCTGCGACAACGGAACCTATGTGGACTGGATGCCGGAGCTTGGGGGTGTTCATGTCTTCAAGGCCACGCAGCCCGTATGTGATCTGCTGACACAGGTGCGGGATCAGGCCCGGCAGGACGGTGCCCCGGCCCGTGGCCTTATGGCACGGGCGGAGATCGTCCATTCCTATCCCCATTCGTGGCGGTCCAAGAAGCCGGTGATTTTCCGGGCCACGCCGCAGTGGTTCATCGCCATGGAGCCCCGTGAAGGGGATGAGGGTGGCCCCGGCCTGCGTGAGCGTGCCCTGAAGGCCCTTGATGACATCAGCTTCGTACCGGCCAGCTCCCGCCGCCGCCTGACGAGCATGATCGAGCAGCGGCCGGACTGGTGCATCTCCCGCCAGCGGTCCTGGGGCGTGCCGATCGCCGTGTTCGTGGAGAAACGCACCGGTGAGGTGCTGCGGGATGCCGATGTGATGTCCCGCATCGTGCAGAGCTTCCGGGAGCGTGGGGCGGATGCCTGGTATGACACGGACCCTGCCGTCTATCTCGGTGAAGGCCGCAATCCGGAAGACTATGATCAGGTTTTCGACATTGTTGACGTCTGGTTCGAGAGCGGATGCAGCCACCGTTTCGTCCTGCATCAGGAGGGCGTGAATTACCCGGCTGACCTGTATCTGGAAGGCTCCGACCAGCATCGCGGCTGGTTCCAGTCCTCCCTGCTGGAAAGCGTGGGGGCCGAAGGCGTGGCGTCCTACAGGACGGTCGTGACGAACGGGTTCGTGCTGGACGGGCAGGGGCGCAAGATGTCCAAGTCCCTCGGCAACACCATCGTGCCTGATGACGTGACGAAGACGCTGGGTGCGGACGTGCTGCGCCTGTGGGTCCTGAACTCTGATACCAATGAGGACCTCCGCATCAGTCAGGAGATTCTCAAGCAGCAGGGCGAGCTGTACCGCCGTGTGCGGAACACGCTGCGCTGGCTGCTGGGGGCACTGGATGGCTTCACGCAGGCCGAGGCCCTGCCGCTGGGCTGGGATGACGTGTCCGCCCCGGTGGACGTGATGCTGGACAGGCTGGTCCCGGACGAGGCGGCCCGTGCCCTCCGCCACAAGGCAACGGTGAAGGCCCGCAAGGCCCTGCCGCTGCTGGAGCAGTACATTCTGCACCGTCTGTACGAGCTGTACCAGCGTGTGCAGGAGGCGGTGAAGACCCATCAGTGGAACGGCGTCTATCCGCTGCTGCACAATTTCTGCAACAATGAGCTGTCGGCCTTCTATTTCGACATCCGCAAGGACGTCCTCTATTGCGATCCAACGGACTCCCATGCACGCCGGGCGGCCCGCACCGTGCTGGACGTGCTGCACCGTGCCCTGACGACGTGGCTGGCCCCGGCTCTGGTCTTCACGGCGGAAGAGTCGTGGCAGGCCCGTTTCGGGCAGGAAGGCAGCGTGCATCTGGAGCGCTTCTTCGTGCCGGAAGAAGGCTGGCATGATCCTGAACTGGCCGGACGGTGGGAGACCCTGCGTCAGGTCCGCCGCCGTGTCACCACGGCTCTGGAAGTCGCCCGTCGGGAAGGGTTGATCGGCTCCTCGCTGGAGGCCCAGGTCCATCTGCCCCTGACGGCCGATGAGCAGGTCGTGTCCGAAGGGATCGACTGGGCGGAGCTTTGCCTGGCGTCCGAGGTCCATGTGCAGCCGGGTCAGGCCGAGGATGAGGTGAGGGTCAGCCGTGCGGACGGGCAGAAATGTGCCCGTTGCTGGCGTGTCCTGCCTGATGTCGGGCAGAATGAGGACCACAGCCATCTCTGCCTGCGCTGTTTTGGTGCGGTGAGTGCATGAGGTCGGCCCGGGCTGAAGGTACAGGGAGCGGCGCATCCCCGGCCCCTGTATCGGGGTCGCCACGGTGGCGGCTGGTCGGGTTGGTAACGGCTCTTGCTGTCCTGTTCGTGGACCAAGCGAGCAAGGCATGGATTCTCTACGGGCTGAACCTGCCGGCACGGGGGACCATGGATGTCATGCCCTGCCTCAGCTTCACGATGGTATGGAATCACGCCGTGACGTTCGGCATGTTCGGCGGGCACGGACGCTGGCTGTTCATTGCCATCTCCCTGCTGGCAGTGTTGGGGCTTCTGGTCGTTCTTCTGCGGTCACGCCGTCGGCTGGTCAGTCTTGCCTGCGGCGGAATCATCGGGGGCGCCATTGGCAATGTGATAGACCGTCTTCATTACGGGGCTGTAGTGGATTTCCTGCATTTTCATGTCGGGGGATGGTCCTGGTATGTTTTCAACATTGCGGATTCCGGCATTGTCTGTGGTGTTGGCCTGTGGCTGCTGGACTCCTTTCTGGCGGAGCGGCGGAGCCGGAATGGCTGAAGTGACAACCGGCTTGCCCATTGCAGGCAGGCCCTATAGGATTGGGCATCTTTTTGTGAGTGCAGTGCGGGAACCTGTCATGCGGCTTTTTGCTCCTTCAGTTATACGTCACGGAGTCCGGTTGGGTGCTCTGGCCACGTTCGGGCTGGCGTTGGCTGGGTGCTCTGGCAGTGATGTGGCGCGTGGCTTCGGCCTTCAGCGCAGCCTGCCGGATGAATACGCCGTGACGACCCGTGCGCCACTCTCCATGCCACCCTCGGAGAAACTGGCCCTTCCGGGGGCAGCCAGTGCCAACCGCCCGGATGAAAGTCCCCGTATGCAGGCGCTGGAGACGCTCGCCCCGGATGTCGCTCTTCACCCCAATGAGGGGACGGAGAGCGTCGGGCAGGAGGCCCTTGTCCAGCGGGCCACATCGGCGGCCCGTGGTCCGAACAATGCCGAACTTGGCGATGCTGATGCTGGATTTGTGGACAGTCTTCTTTTCTGGCGGGGTGGCCGGGCTGGCAATGTCGTGGATGGCGAAGCGGAAAATCGCCGCATCCAGAAGAATGCGGCCCTGGGGCAGAGCTTTGCTGAAGGCGCCACGCCGACCCTGCGGAAGGGTGGCAAATAAGAGCTTTCAGGCTCTCCTTTTGCGGTTGGTGTTCCGTCCTGTTCTGCCTCCTGTCTGAGGAGAAGTCATGATGAGGCCTGTCATCCGCCGTCTTTCCAGCCATGTTGTGGATCTTATTGCCGCTGGTGAGGTGGTGGAGCGCCCGGCGGCGGCGCTCAAGGAACTGGTGGAAAATGCGCTGGATGCCGGGGCGACCCGTCTTGAGGTCACCCTGCGGGGGGGCGGCTGTGAGCTGATTGATGTCCGGGATAATGGCCGGGGGATGGAAGCCGAGGAGCTGCCCCTGGCGGTGGAGCGGCACTGTACCTCCAAATTGCCGGATGATGACCTGACGGCCATAAAAACACTGGGGTTTCGGGGGGAGGCGCTGCCATCCATCGGGGCCAGTGCCCGCCTTTTCCTGACATCACGGACAGAAACGGCTGAAACGGCCTGGGAGCTTTCCGTGCAGGGGGGTGTTGTCAGCGGGCCGGTGCCTTCTGCTGGTTCTGTGGGGACCCGTGTTGTGGTGCGGGACCTGTTCTTTGCGACACCGGCCCGCCGCAAATTTCTCAAGACAGCCAGAGTGGAGGGCAATCACGCTGAAGCCGTCATGCGGCGTGTGGCGTTGAGTGCGCCGGATTGTGCCATCAGTTTCATCATGGATGGGCGGGAGATATTCAATCTGCCGCCGCAGGATGTCCGTGCCCGTGTGGCCAGCATTCTTGATGTGCCCGAAGATGGCCTTCTGACGGTTGATGAGCAGCGTGGCCCCATGCGGCTGGGCGGGTATATCTGTGGTCCGGGTGAAACCAGGCGGACAGGCAGCGGCCAGTTCATGCTGGTCAATAATCGCCCTGTGATGGACCCCATCCTGCGGACTGCCATACGGGTGGCCTATCGGCCCGTGATCGAGAAAGGGCGTTTCCCTGTTCTCCTGCTGCATCTGCGCCTTCCGCTTGATCGTGTGGATGTGAATGTCCATCCTGCCAAGACAGAGCTGCGGTTTGCGGATGAGGCCGAGGTGAGAGCTTTTGTCATCGGGGCTGTGGGGCGTGCGTTGGCCCGTAGCGCCGGGGACGGTGGAGGCATACAGGCCGATCTTGGCATCATTGGCCGCCGGGCAGCTTCCATTGGGCAGAATGTGCCGGGTACGTCCTATTCATATGATCATACGGGCGCCCGGGCCGTTCCTCCGGCCGATCTTGGTCTGGGGACGTCCGTTCGCCGTTTTGCTTCGTCTGCCGTGATGGAGCGGCAGTCTGCTCCTGGCCTTGCAGAGCCGCAGCAGGGTTATGTGACGTCAGGCCGGGTTGCGCAGGTGGAAGATGGCGGAGGGGAGGAGGTGCCTCATCCGTCTGTTGGCGGCAGACAGCCGGAGCAGCCACTTGGTGTGCCGATCGGGCAGATTCATGCCACCTATATTCTCTCGATTGCCCCGGATGGTGACCTGATCCTGACAGACCAGCATGCTGCCCATGAGCGTCTGACCCATGAGCGCCTGCGTGCCCGTTTTGCTGAAGGGGCCGTGCAGGCGCAGGCCCTTCTGATGCCGGAGGTGGTTGATCTGCCGCATGGGGCGGCCGAGGCGCTGTCACGATGTGCGGAGGAGCTGGCCCGTTTTGGTCTGGAGATAGAATCTTTTGGCAGTGGGAGCGTTCTGGTCCGCAGTCTGCCCGCCCCATTGAGCGGTAGTGACGTGGCGGGCCTTCTGCGGGATGTGGCGGATGAACTCGTGCAGATGCCTGACCTGCCAGCCCGGCAGACAGACAGTCTGGATGGGCGGTTTGAAGCCATCATGGCCCGGATGGCCTGTCATGGCAGCATCCGTGCCGGCCGTATTCTCAAGCAGGAGGAAATGGATGCTCTGTTGCGGGGCATGGAACAGCATCCCCGGGCCAATACCTGCCCTCATGGCCGTCCGACATGGTTGAAGCTGGACAAGGACGGGCTGGAGAAACTTTTCGGGCGGACCAGGTAATACTGGTGCCGAAAGGCATTTCACATTTCTTTGACAGGAAAACAGGGGGGCCCAAAGGGCCTTTCTATGGTTTTCATCGCATTGAAAGAGGTAATGTCACATCTTGTTTCATGGATGTGCCCTTTCCTTCCCGGAGTTGATCTTGAAGGAAAGGGGCGGAAAGAGGATGGAATGGTCGATCTTGTTGGCGAGTTGAAATCTGTTGTTGGCACCAGATATGTCCTGACCTCGGAAAGTGCGACCTACGGGTACCGCAAGGGGTTCCGGTTTGGTGATGGCCGGGTGGAAGCCGTCGTTATTCCCGGTTCTCTGGTTGAGCTGTGGCGTGTCTCGAAGCTGGCGGTGGAATCAGGGCGCATCATTCTCATGCAGGCGGCCAATACAGGGCTGACGGGCGGCTCCACACCGGATGGCAACGATTATGACAGGCCGATCATTCTCATCAGCACACGCAGGCTGAAAGGTATCCAGCTTCTGGGAGAAGGCCGACAGGTTGTCTGCCTGCCGGGGGCGGATCTTTACGAGCTGGAAGAAAAACTGGCTCCGCTGGGGCGGGAACCCCATTCGGTCATCGGGTCTTCCTGCATCGGGGCTTCTGTCCTCGGGGGGGTGAGCAACAACTCGGGCGGGGCCTTGGTGCAGCGTGGTCCGGCTTATACGGAAATGGCCCTCTATGGACAGGTGGATGCCGAGGGCAGGCTGAATCTGGTCAATCATCTGGGCATCCGCTTCCCGGATGAAGCTGTGGCAGAATCCGTGCTGGATGCGCTGGAACATGGTCGTTACAGCCCGGATGATGTGGACTGGTCGGGCACGAGAAAGGCCCATGATGATGATTACGTCAACCGTATCCGCCAGGTCGATGAGGCATCCCCGGGGCGTTACAATGCGGACCCGGGCCGTCTGTTCGAGGCATCCGGTAATGCGGGAAAGCTGATCGTCTTTGCCGTGCGGCTGGATACCTTCCCGGCAGCGAAGGATACGGCCGTCTTCTATCTTGGCACCAACCGGACCGATACGTTGGAAAAGGTCCGGCGGCATCTTCTGACGGCGTTTGAGGAGCTGCCCGTTGCGGGTGAATACATGCATCGGGATGCTTTTGCCATTGCGGATGAATACGGGCGGGATACCGTGGCGCTGATCCGTTTTCTGGGAACGAAACATCTGCCGCTCATGTTCCGTCTGAAGGCTCGTGTGGATGCCTTCGCCCGGCGTTTCTCATGGGTACCGGACGGGCTGAGCGACCTGCTCATGCAGTCTGGCAGCCGGTTCCTGCCCTCGCAGGTGCCAGCTCGCATGAGGGCCTATCACGAGAGATATGACCATCACCTCATGCTGCGTGTATCTGGCACGCTGGCCCGGCAGGTCCGCCCATGGCTGGAGAGCTTCTTTAGCGAAGGGCAGGAGGTGGAGGGTGCCTTCTTTGAGTGTACGGCGCAGGAGGGGACGCTGGCTTTTCTGCACCGGTTTGCGGCGGCGGGGGCAGCAAACCGGTATGTGGCTGTTCATGGCAGGAAGACGGGCGGCATGATGGCACTGGATGTCGCTCTGCGCCGCAATGACTGGGAGTGGCAGGAGCGTCTTCCGCCGGAGGTGGACGGCCAGCTGCTGCTGAAGCTCTATTACGGGCACTTCCTCTGCCATGTCATGCATCAGGATTATGTTGTCAGGCCTGGTGTGGACCCCATGGAAGTTGAGACGACCATGATGTGGCCAATACTGGACAAACGGGGAGCCCGTTATCCGGCCGAGCATAATGTGGGGCACCTCTATCATGCTCCGCAGAGCATGGCCGCCCATTACCGGTCGCTCGATCCTTGCAACTGTTTGAATCCCGGCATTGGCCGTCAGACAAAGAAGAAAAATTGGGTCGCAGAAAGCGTCTGAAGCCAGATGGGCGGGCCTCCCCTTGCGGGAAAGCCCTGTCTGCGTGGTGGGAGGTGGATCAGAAATCGTCTGCCGTCAGGGGGACGGGTGTAAGGTCCGCCGGGAGATA
Organism: Parasaccharibacter sp. TMW2.1890; assembly: GCF_023337645.1. Taxonomy (NCBI): domain Bacteria; kingdom Pseudomonadati; phylum Pseudomonadota; class Alphaproteobacteria; order Acetobacterales; family Acetobacteraceae; genus Parasaccharibacter; species Parasaccharibacter sp. TMW2.1890. The sequence continues at coordinate 245,492 of NZ_NWUV01000003.1, forward strand.
GAGCGGGTGTTCGGGGCGATGGCCTTTGCGGCTCAGCCGCAGGGCCGTGACCCTGTGACCAGCCCGGAGCAGCAGCCGTGCCACCTCAGGTCCCCGGTAGCGCAGCTCCTTGGCCTGCGGGGTGCCGTAGGCCAGCACGATGAGTTCAGCCTGTCCGGCCATGTCCAGCAGGTAGTGGTCGGTCTCCGGGCCGACGGGGTCGGCAACTTCGAGAAGGCGTTTCTGGTCCGTGCAGCGATAGGCGAAGCTGTTGCCCACGAACATGCCGCCATAACCCCATTGCCGACTGTAACGCTGGCATTTGGCCACGGAACGGTCATCTCCATATTCCGTGGCGACAGAGGGATTCATCATGATCCACATGATGAGGGGCCCTGTCTCATTCCAGATACGCCTGAGCGTATAGCGGTAACAGTCACCCGGCCCGGCATGGAGGGCCGTGCTGGTGACATCATCAGCGAGCCGGAGTGGCCTGGCCGTGCCGACATGGTGCGGTGTGTGCGGCATGTCCCGTGTGTTCCTCCGATGATGGTCAGGGAGCGTTGGGGGGAATTGTCAGGCAGTCTATGGTCCCCCGCAGATGCCTGCACGCCCCGGTAGCCTGGCTGTGCGTCAGGTTGATGAGCCGGGCCCGGTAGAGTGTACCTCTGGCCGTACGAACGGGCATGACATGGACGGAGGCCCCGCCGGCAATGGGGGTAATGCGGGGGCGTAGTTGTGTGGCAACCATGAGGGCCTGTTTTTCACCAGCATAGCTCCCCAGCTGGATGGCCCAGTCATGGGTTGATTCGGCCAGCATGTCTGTCGCTCCCCTCCGTCTGGCTGGGGCATCAGCCAGGGGAATGGACTGGATGCGCAGCGTATTTCTCTGTGGTTCTGGCGGAAAGGAGCGTGGTGGAGGCGAATGGGGCCGGGCGATGGGAGCTGCTGGCTGCGGCTGAGGGGAGGAAAAACCGCGGGCGGCCCATGCGGCCCGGATATCCTGTGTTTCGGCTGTTTGGACAGCCTGTCCGGCCGTGGTGGTTTCGTCATAGCTCCCACCACCATCCAGAGGTGTGGCCGTATCCATGCGGGCGGGCCCCTGCGCCGTCCTGTCATGGCGGGCCACGATGAGGTCATTGCGGGAGCGCTGATGCGGCCAGATGCCCATGATCTTGGGGGCAATGGCCGCCACATAATTGCGCGTCTCCCGTGGGAGGGCCCTGTTCTGGCGGAGGTAGTGGTCCAGACTGCCCGGGCCATAATTATAGGCAGCCAGAAAGCCGGGAGAGCCGTATATTTCATACATCTGGCGGATATAGGCTGTTCCGGCGAGAATGTTGTCGTGCGGGTCGTAGGGGTCAGGTCCCAGATTGTACTGGGTCCGCAGGTCGTCATAAGCGGGTGGCATGATCTGCATCAGCCCCATGGCGCCGGGCGTGGAGGTGATGAAGTTGCCATAACGGTCATACAGATGCCCCCCTGACTCCTGATGCATGACGGCCCTGATCCATTCAGCAGGCACATCGAAACGGTTTGATGCTTCATTGATGTAAGGTCCCCAGGGGTCTTCAGGCGGGCCGGGCGGTGTGTAGTGCGAGCGGGCATGGGCCTGATAGTCTGCCTGTTCCTCCAGCACGGGCATGGTCGGGCTGTTGCCGCTGGGACGTGTGGCGCAGGCTGCCAGAAGGGCAGGGAGGAGCAGGGCAAGGCAGAGGCGGACCATACGCAGGGTAGAGGACGGGGCAGTGCGTATCATGGGGGCTTCCTGAACAGGGACATGCGTGAGCTTCCTCTCCCTATCATGGAAATGATGGAGGGCAGAGAGGAGCCTGGTTTTTATAAGTAAAGATCACGTTATAAAAGAGGTTTAATGGAAGGTAGGGGATTGAAAAAAGGAAGGAAACGGGACTACTGTAGAGGGGATTATATTGGCTGGCAGCGGGAGCTGCTCCGTTCTGTACCTGCCCGAGGCGGGGGAATGGTTTTATTGGTAGGAATTGAAGGACGAGATCATGTCTTACGCTGCGCTGGATGCAGGCCGTGTTGCCCGTGCTGCCGAGCTGGCCCTGCAGACGCTGGCCGGGGAGAGGGAGACCTCTGAGGCGCATCAGCGTAAAACGATCCTGATCGAGCGTATACATGCTCTTGCCAGAGCCGCCGCAGATACGGCAGGACAGGGGACGGTGACGCTGACGTCCGAAGAGTTCTGGCTGATTTCCCGGAACTGGTGACGTGTCAGTGGGGCATGGCGAATGAATGATCATATGATTCTGAGAGACTGGGTGTCAGGGAGCGTTGAGGGATGAAGTGGTTTTTTGCGATTACAGAGAAGACACTGTCCAACGACCCTGATCATGGTTTTATCGATTGTATCCGGGCTGCCGTACAGTCGGCCCGTGAGAATACGACGCTGATCCCGCACATGGTGTTTGATGGAAACGAATGTGACTTCACGCGGGAGATGCGGGCTGCCGGGGTGAATGTCATTTTTCACCGTCTGCATTTCTATGACCGCCTGCTGGAGGCCCAGCGTCGCCTCAAACCGGAATGGCCCAATTACATTTTTACGGCGGCTGGTGCCTTCATGCGGCTGGAGCTGCCCCTGCTGGAGCAGGATGACCAGTACGTCCTGTACACCGACTGTGACGTGATGTTCCTGAAGGACCCGCAGGTCGAGTTCTGCACGCCGGAAATCTTTGCGGCTTGCGGGCAGTTCGGCAAGCAGGATTACTACGTGGACATGAACTCGGGGGTCATGGTGATGAACCTCGAGCGTATGCGCCGTGACCTGCCAGCGATGGTGGATTTCCTGTGCGATAATCTGGACCATGTGGCTGGGTATGATCAGGAGCTGCTGCGCATTTTCTACAATGCACAGTGGAGCCCACTTTCTGCCCGCTTCAACTGGAAGCCTTACTGGGGGGTGGATGACAACGCTACCATCGTCCATTTTCATGCGGCCAAGCCACCTGCTGCGCGGCATCTGCTGAATGATCCGGCCTATCGTGAGCATGATCATGTCTTCCATGCCTGGCGTCACTGGTTCTTCCAGAATCCGGCTGGGTACGGCTATTACGTTCCGAAGTGGGAAGAGTATCTCGAAAAGGCCCGCCGGTCTTACCAGGCGGACGCAGTCAGTGAGTTTGATGCTCTGAGATAGAATGGGGGTTCAACCCATTCAGGCAGTGCTGGAATATGGAAAAGCCCTCCTTCGTGGAGGGTTTTTCTTTGCCGTCATGCCAGCAGGCGGCGTGGCCGTGCCCTCTTCCGGGGTTACTTGCTTGTGGAAGGGGAGCGGGGCAGCTGCTCCATCTGCTCAGGCATGGCGGCCGTGCGGCTGGTATGGCGTTCCAGCCATCGCCCAAGGGGACGGGCAATGGCTGGCCCGAGCGTGATGATGGCGAGCATCCGGGCTGTCTGCATGGCAATGATGAAGGGCAGGGCAATCGGGACGTTGGCGCTGATGACGATGATGGTGTCCAGCCCGCCCGGGCTTGTGGCCAGGTAGGCACTGAGGAGGTCAATCCGGGCGAAATGGGCTACCGGCAGGGCCAGCAGGGCACAGCTGGCAATGAGTGTCATGGAGGAGAGGGCGACCGCTGGGATGGAGCGGAGTGCGTAACGCAGGACGGGTGCGGTGAAACGCAGCCCGATGGACCAGCCGATGGTCAGATAGGCCGGGATGCGGATCCAGAAAGGGGCGCTGATCTGGAACAGGCCACTCAGCTGGGCTGTGGCACCTGTCAGAATGGTCAGCAGAAGTGTTGCCGCTGGTGAACGCAGCCTGAGGCCGATGACCGTACTGATGGCGACAAGCAGCAGTGTAGGTAGCAGGTTGCCTCGCATTGGTGCGGGCGTGGGAGTGGCGTGGCCCGTGCGTATGACGATCCATGAAATCAGGGACGTGGCAACGGCAACCATGATGACCCTGAAATAGAGCATGAAGGCTGTCAGCCTTGTATCAGCTCCGAAAGACCCGCAGAGCATGACCATGGTGGAGGCTGCGCCCGGTGATGTGCCCCAGAGGGCCGTCGTCCCCGGCATGACCCCGAACCAGGCCAGACAGGCCCCCGTGGAAAAACTGACAAGGATGACGGAGAGGACACTGAAAAGAACCAGTATCCAGTGGGACATGATGTGGTGGAGGACAGAGCCTGTCAGGCTGTTGACGACCACACAGGCCAGTATGGCCTGTGCCATGGTAAAGAAAACGGGTTTGATGGTGATGCCACGGTTCCTGATCGACAGGATGATGCCGGCCGCCATGGGGCCCAGCATCATGCCCGCTGTCAGATGCAGCAGCATGAAGAGGCCGGAAATCACGGCAGAAAAAAAGACCAGCTCTGCCCATCGTGACCCATGGGAGCGCCAGGAGAGGGAGGACAGGGTCACACGCCCGGTCCCTGCTCAGCGGTCCCTGTCATCAGGGGTCCCAGAGGGATCATTGCCTGAGGGTTTCTTGCGGAAGGCTGCCAGACTGACAACCTTCGCCCCCTCATTTTCCTGGTCATGGGAGTCACCGTCATGGCCTGCACTGGTTCCGGCATGTGCCTTCGGTTCGTCTGCCGAGGGGTGGAAGGTGTGGACCTCGGCCAGACCGCCCTTGTCCCCTCCGTGGAGGTCAGGGTCTGTCGGAGTGTCGGCATCTGCCATGTGCTGTTGGGGCGTGAAATGCATGACGAGATGGATGTGAGGGTCCGCAAAGGCCGTGACCGCTCCCAGAGGGATGTGCAGGGTGCTGGGGATGCCACCAAAGGACAGCCCGACAGAGAAGGTCCGGGTGTCATGGTCCACCGTCAGGTTCTGGAACTGGTGTTGCAGGACGATGGTCATTTCTTCCGGGTAGCGATCCTTGAGGCGGGAGGGGATGTCCACTCCCGGCATGTCGGTACGGAATGTCATGTAGAAATGATGGTCACCAGGGAGGCCATGTTCGCTGACATGGTCCAGCGCCTTGATCATGACGATACGCTGGGCATCCTCCATCCAGCGGTCATAAGGGAGGAGGCTGGCTGGCATGGAAGGGCCGAGCCCGTCGGAGCCGTTGGTATCATCACTCATGGAACAGCACCATCACCTGTTGCATCTGGGAAGTTACCTCAGGTGTGCGACAGGCGGCATGAAATCGCAAGGGGCCGGGTTGCATATTTTCCAGCCCGACCTTTTATCGTGGGATGGTGTTTCAGAAAAGAAACAGGTGGGGGGGCTTCTGTTGCCCGGTGCACCCCCCGGACCGCGCTTATCGCTTATGCAGCAACAGCGAGCACCTCAGAGTTATCGTTGGCACTTGTAAAGTCAGCCCGATGACGGCGGAACAATACCGGGCAAAAAGTAGATCTTTACCATGCGTGTCGAGCCTGTTTCGTCCCCATAGCGCCAGCCCGGAAGGCTGATGGTGGAGACGCCGGGCACTGCCCCCGGGTCCACAACACTTATTCCATCTACCGTTTATCGCCATAGCCAAGGCCGAAGCCTCCGGCAGGGACAAATATAGGCAGTTATGTCCTGTATGGCAAGGTGAAACGGGCCTTCCCTTCTGCCATCTGGGCGGTTACATCTGTCACCGTTATGGTTACATTCAGTAGCTGGGGGAGGTGGATGGCCGTGCTGATCCACTTCCGTGGATAGCCCGGCACAGCCAGATGAGCGGGAGAGAAGTCATGGCCCTGACAGACGAGCAGCGTTCCGAAATAGAGGCCGTGCGTGCCGCCCCCAACCAGACGGTGCGGCCGACCGTTCCGGCCATGGAGGCACTTCTTTTTGAGCCTTTCCCGCTGCTGGATCATGGTTTCATCCGTGTCGTGGACTATATGGGGGATGATTCGGCTGTCGTGCAGGCGGCCCGTGTGTCCTACGGCAAAGGGACACGGAAGACGTCGGAAGATGCCGGGCTCATCCGCTATCTGATGCGGCATCGTCACTCCACACCGTTTGAAATGTGCGAGATCAAGTTTCACGTGAAACTGCCACTTTTTGTCGCCCGGCAGTGGATTCGTCACCGCATGGCCAGCGTGAATGAATATTCTGCCCGGTATTCCGTACTGGACAGGGAGTTCTATCTGCCCGATGCCACACAGATTGCTGCGCAGAGCAAGGTCAACAATCAGGGGCGGGGCGAGACCCTCAGCGCAGAGACAGCGGCAGAGGTGCTGTCCATTCTCCAGCGGGATGCCCTGCAATGTTATGGCGACTATGAGCAGCTGCTCGACCCGGAGGGGCTGGGTGTGGCCCGGGAACTGGCCCGCATCAATCTGACACTCAACACCTACACGCAGTGGTACTGGAAGATTGACCTCCATAATCTGATGCATTTTCTGGCGCTGCGGTCCGACCCACATGCCCAGTATGAAATCCGTGTCTATGCCCAGAAGATGATCGAGATTCTCAAGGCATGGGTACCGCATACGGCACAGGCTTTTGAGGATTATCGCCTCGGAGCTTACAGCTTCTCTGCCGGGATGCTGAAGGTGCTGCGCCGCCGCCTTGCCGGGGAGAGTGTCACGCAGGAAACATCCGGCCTGACGAAGCGGGAGTGGACAGAGATGCAGGCTGTTCTGGAGGGCTGAGACGTGTCCAGCTCTGACCTTTTCCCTGAAGAGGAAGACCGGCCTGCTGGTCCTGTCCCGGATTCAGCGGCTTTGCTGGAGGAAGGGCGCCGGTTCCAGCGGGAGACGGGTATCCCGCCTCTTCTGGGTCACAGGCCACGTTTTCTGCCATGGGTGCTGCTGGCAGCCCTGCTCATGCTTGTCTCTCTGGGTATTGAGATTTTCTGGCCCCTGCCGGGGCGGCATGGCCCCCTGCCTGTTTGTGGGCAAGGGGCGGTGGAGACGGTTTCCTGTCAGAAACCGGCTGCGGTTCCATCTGCCCGCTGATGGAGCGGACGGTCAGGGCTGGCGGGCAGTGCTGCGCCCCTGAGCCCCGAGTACACGGAAACTGTCTGTCAGCCGTTGGATGAAACTGTCCTCTCCGGCCTTCATCCAGGTACGGATGTCGTACTGTTTTTTCAGTGGCCGCCCCGTTACGGGTGAGACCTGATGGGCGAAGGCTTCTTCATGTTCCTGCATGTAACGGGCCACACCTTGTGCGTAGGCGAACTGGGTGTCTGTATCGATGTTGAATTTGAAGACCCCGAAGCTGACAGCCTGTTTTATGGCGTCTTCATCCGATCCAGACCCGCCATGGAAGACCAGAGGAACAGGATTGGGGCCCGTCTGGAGCCGCTCGGCCACGAGAGCCTGGGACCTGCGGAGTATGTCCGGGCGGAGGCGGACATTGCCGGGGGCGTAGACCCCGTGAACATTCCCGAATGAGGCAGCGATGGAAAGCATCCCCAGAGGGGACAGGGTCTTCCATGCGGTCAGAACATCTTCCGGACTTGTATAGAGGGAGGGATGGTCAGCCGGTCCGGTGCCATGCAGCTCGTTGCCAATGCCGTCTTCTTCTCCCCCCGTGATTCCCAGTTCGATCTCAAGGCCGATTCCCAGAGGGGACAGTTTTTTCATCAGGGTCGCTGCCGTGGCGATGTTGTCGGCGACCGGTTCTGTCGAGAGGTCGAGCATGTGGGAGGAGAACAGGGGTTGGCCTGTCTGTTCGTGGTGGCGGCGGCTTTCTTCCACGAGCCCGTCAATCCAGCCCAGCAGGGGACGGTTGGCGTGGTCCGTATGGAGGATGACGGCTACCCCGTAATGGCGGGCCAGAAGATGGACATGCCGTGCCAGAGCCACAGCCCCCAGAATCCGGGCCTGCTGCTCATCCGGCAGGGACTGGCCAGCGTAGAAGCGGGCCCCTCCGGCGGAAATCTGGATGATGATGTCAGCCCTGTTGGCCCGTGCTGCGGCAAGAGCTGCATTGGCAGTGGATGAACTGCTGACATTGACAGCCGGAAGGGCATAGCCCCCCATCTGGCAGGCCCGGAGCAGGGTACGGTATGCACCGCCAGTGGCCACACCCGGCGGAATGGCCGACATGCTGTTGGCAGGGAGTGCGGTGGAGGGGGGTGTCATGAATCCTCTTGGGTGGAGCTGGAGAAGGGGGAACGTGGCAGAGGTAGCCTGTTCTGCCAGTCTGATATACATACTGTCTGTAAATAGGACTATAAAGGTCCAAAAGTGGTAGAGTTGCGTTAGAGGGTGCTCATTCCATCGGGTATCTGATAAGAGAGGCGTTCATGACACAGAATGATCTTATGATGATTGAAACTGAAGATACTCCCAACCCGGCGACACTGAAATTTTTGCCGGGTCGTGACGTGACGGGCGACCGGTCCCCTGTCGATTTTGCAGAGGCCGGGGTCGTGGCGGGGCGTTCTGCTCTGGCAGATGTTCTTTTTGGCATGGCCGAGGTGAAGCGTGTCTTCCTGGGAAGTGATTTTGTTTCTGTCACGAAGGATGATGGAGCCGACTGGGATGCACTGCGTCCGCAGGTGCTGGTGGCCCTGACAGATTTCTTCAAAAGCGGGAAGCCAGCCCTTGCAGAAGACATCGCTGCCCCGGAGGCTGACATCTTTCCCGAGGACAGCGAGATCGTGGCCCGGGTGAAGGAGCTTCTGGATACACGGGTCCGTCCGGCCGTGGCCAGCGATGGGGGGGACATTGTCTTCCGTGGTTATCGGGAAGGTGTCGTCTATCTGAGCATGCAGGGCGCCTGCTCTGGCTGTCCGTCTTCCAAGGCTACATTGCGGCACGGCGTGGAGAACATGCTCCGTCACTACATCCCGGAGGTGACGGCGGTTGAACCTGTAGAGGAGTAAAAGTTGATGACATCATCACCAGCCCCGGAGGGGCAGCCGGCAGAAGGAGAGGTCTCCAGCCCTGTTCTGGCCGAGGAGCTTTTTACACGCTGCCGCACGGCAGACTGTTTTTCTGACCGGCCAGTGGGTGATGATGTCCTGCATCGTCTTTACGATCTGCTCAGGATGGGGCCAACATCGGGCAACTGCTCACCGGCCCGCTTCGCTTTCCTGAAGACGGAAGAGGCCCGGCAGAAAATCCGGCCTGCCCTGTCTCTGGGCAATGCGGAGATGGCCATGACGGCGCCGGTGCTGGTTGTTGTCGGGTATGATCCCCTGTTTTTCGAGAAATTCGAGACTCTCAACCCCATGCCCGGCCTGCGGGACTGGTATGCGGCTGATGTCGGGCTGAGTGACGAGACGGCGTTTCGCAACGGTACCCTTCAGGGGGCCTATCTTATCATGGCAGCCCGTGCGCTGGGGCTGGCTGTGCGGCCCATGTCCGGCTTTGATGCCGTGATGGTGGAGGAGGAATGTTTCCGCAAGCAGGGCTGGCGGGCCAATTTCCTTGTGGCACTGGGTTATCCCGGGGGGGAAGTATCTTCTCCCCGGGCACCCCGTCTGCCTTATGAGGAAGTCTGCTTGTGGCTGTGATGCCGGAGCGGTGTCTCGTCATGAACGGGGCGGGAGCCGGACGGGGGCAGAGCAATCTGATCGCCCTGCTGGAATATGGCCAGGTGGTGGATGAACAGGTGCTGTCCGGGCGTGGTGCTTCGGAACGTTTTGCTCCGGCCGTGCAGGCCATGTTGGCCCGGGCCGGTTGGAAAGAACCACCGGAGATGGTGGTGGCTGTGGTTGGCCCGGGCTCTTTTACGGGGTTGAGAGCGTCTCTTTCCCTTGCTGCCGGGTTGGTCCGGGGATGGTCCTGTCGGGGCGTAGGTGTTCGGCTGGGTGATGCACTGCGGGCGACCATGAAGCATGATGAGGCCACTATCCTGTGCCTTGCCCGTCGGGGGCGGGTTTTTGTGGATGCGCCGGGGCGGGAGGCCTGTGCCCTGCCGGTAGGCGAGATTCAGCCGGGGAGCTGGCCGGTCGTGGCAGGTGATGCCGTCCATGGGGATGATGCCTTGCCGGAGCTGAGTGGCCAGACAGGCTGTGGTGTTCTGGGGAATAACGTGGTCCGCCTGCCTCATGCCGCTCCGACGGCGGAAGGCATTTTCAGGGCCGCCTGCCAGAGTCTGGATGATGGGACGGTCGAGGCCTACCCGCTTGAACCCCTTTATGTGGACCCCCCGGAGGCAAAACCCCCGGCAGGTGGTCTGAGACCGGCACCGCAGTGATGTCTGGCACGGGCTGTCCGGACAGGGCGGATCATGATGGCCAGAGGGAGGTCCGGTCGGACGTGCAGGGGCCTGAGCTGGTGGCTGTGGGGCCAGAGGCAGCCCGTGTCGTGTCGGCCCTGCATCATGCGGCCTTTTCGGGACGTGACCCTTGGGATGAGACAGCCTGCGGGCAGATTCTGGCCCTGCCGGGTGTGGAGGCCTGGCTGGTTTGCGTGAGTGATGTTCCTGTGGGTTTCATCATCAGTCGTCATGTGCTGGATGAAGGTGAGGTCCTGTCTCTGGGGGTGCATCCACAATGGCAGCGGCAGGGTCTGGCGCATCGGTTGCTCTCCCATCTCATCAATCGGGCCCGACAGGAGGCAGCCACCCTGTTTCTGGAAGTGCGGCTCAGTAATGAAGCCGCTTTTGCCTTGTATGGGCGGTGCGGCTTTCAACAGGTAGCGGTGCGGCGTCGTTATTACGACGATGGTGAGGATGCCCGTCTTTTGAGGTGGTCGCCCTGACAGGTCATACCCTGTCTTCTTTTGCATGGCACGACGTATGGGCCGTGTAATGCTGGAATAGCTGTTGAACAAGGGTCGGTCAGGCTGTGTGGTATGCCTGTAATGGCAGGTCGTCATGTACATGATCTTGCAGCTGTTATGTTCTTGTAACGTCTTTCCTTGTCTGCTCCATGTAACAGCCTTCTATAAGACTTGTCATGTCATTCATGATGAATATTCCTTATAAAACAGCGTGATCTTTGTAGGGCGCCTGTATTTCCCTGTGAGAAATGGTGCTATTTGGGCGCAGGCGGAAGGGAGAAGTTCTCTTATGTAATGTCGTGATTTTGTAAGAATTTCTGTCTATTTTGTGGATTTTCTTATCTTATCAACAAGTGTTTACTATTACAGAAACGGTTTTTCTTGTTGTCTTTTTCTACAATCCGTTATAGGTCGAACTAAATTTCTTGGGAGATAGGTTTTTTATGTCGTCGTCTGAGACAGAAACACAGGCCCTGCGTCAGCTGACAGCACAGATCGTCACGGCGTATGTGAGCAGTCATGATGTTGCTGCCGAAACTCTGCCGGACCTTGTCCGTTCGGTGCACGGTGCCCTTGCAGGGGCCGGTGTTGCCGTGGAGGCAGAGCCCGAAAAACCGGTACCGGCCGTACCGCCCCGCAAGTCGGTCTTCCCCGATTATATCATTTGCCTGGAAGACGGTAAAAAGCTGAAGCTGCTGCGTCGTCACCTCAAGACAGCCTACAACATGACACCGCAGGAATATCGTGAGCGTTGGGGGCTGCCGCCGGAATATCCGATGGTTGCTCCCAACTATGCCAATCATCGTTCTTCCCTTGCACGGCGCATCGGTCTTGGCCGCCGCCGTGAAGGGAGCGAGGGGTAATCAGGATGGTCTGTCCTGTTTCTCAGGACAGACCCGGTTGAGTCTGCATGATGGAGGAGGTGCGTTTCGTATTATGATGTGGATTGGACAAACCGTATCATAATCGGATAGATCATCAGTATGGTGATGAGCACAAAAAAAATGGGGCGCGAGGGTGCTGCGTCCGGGGATACTGTGGGTGATTCGCCCATTGCACGTCTCTGCGTCAAGCATGGTCTGAAGATGACCGGACAGCGGCGGGTGATTGCCCGTGTCCTTTCGGAGGCGGAGGATCATCCGGATGTGGAGGAGCTGTACCGCCGTGCTTCGGAACTGGACAGCCGCATTTCCGTTGCTACCGTTTATCGGACAGTCCGCCTGCTGGAAGAAAAAGGAATTCTGGAACGCCGGGATTTTGGCGGGGGCCGTGCCCGCTACGAAGCCAGTGAAAATGGGCATCATTATCATTTGATTGATATTGATAGTGGTAACGTCATCGAATTCGAGAATGATGAACTGGTCGGCCTGCTGGCGAAAATTGCTGCGGAACTGGGGTTTGATCTCATGTCTCACCGGGCGGAGCTTTTCGGACGGCGTACGGCACCCGAAAAGAAGAAAGATGCCGCTCCCGAGGATGGGAACAGGTCCAGTCCAACAGGCCGGGCATAAGGAGTGACTGATTTCGTATGACCGGGAAGAGGCCGTCAGATACCATTGGGGATGCATGCATCCCTTCCTGTAATGCAGAGCAGCCGGAGGCGGGGGGATTCATCAGCAGCGAGAAAACGCAGCGGCAGATGGATACCCTGGCGACTCTTGCCCTGAACCGTGAAGGCGGTTTTCAGGAACTGCGTGGCGGCAGCTTGGGTGTCAGGCTTGCCACGACGGAAGAAGAGATCCGTGCGGCACAGGCCCTGCGTTATCGTGTGTTCTTTGACGAGATGGGGGCTCATCCCAGTGAGGAGGCCCTGCGGACCCGTCTGGATTCTGACCGCTTCGACGAGATTGCAGATCACCTTCTTGTGGTGGACCATGCCCGTGGTGGTGGTGCAGACAGCGTGGTGGGGACGTATCGTCTGCTGCGTTCCGATTCGCTGGGGGAAGGTGGCCGTTTCTATACGGCGGATGAGTATGATATTTCCTGTCTGACAGATTTCCCCGGTCGCCTTCTGGAGGTCGGGCGGTCCTGTGTGGCACGGGATTACCGTGGTCGTGCGGCCATGCAGCTGCTCTGGCGGGGCATAGCCTCCTATATCTTCCTGCACAGGATTGACGTGCTGTTTGGCTGTGCCAGCCTGCATGGGACATCACCGGATATGATGAGTGATGAGCTGACATGGCTGTATCACAACCATCTGGCGCCGCCCGCCCTGCGGGTTCGGGCCCTGCCAGAGCGCTATGTCAGCATGTGCCGGACAGACCCTGCCACGCTGGACCGCCGCACCTGCCTCAGCAAGCTGCCGCCCCTCATCAAGGGGTATCTGCGTCTTGGTGGGTATGTTGGTGATGGTGCCGTGGTGGATGAACAGTTCAACACCACGGATGTGGCCGTGCTCGTCAAGAGTGAGCTGCTGGCTGACAAATATTACCGTCATTATGAGCGTCGTCTGAAGGACGCGCTGGATTAACAAGGGATTTTCATGGTGGTGAAGGCATTGTGCTCCCTTCCACAGCAGGGAGGGTGGCGCGGCGCCGTCTTCATGTTGGTTCTGGGGGCGGTGGCAGCGTTGGCTCTGCCACCGCTCTGTTTTTTTCCGATTCTGCCTTTGGCATTGGGGCTGTTCTACAAGGCTGTCTGTGCCGCACCGGGGCACCGTCAGGCTGCCCTGTGGGGATTCCTTTTCGGGATGGGGTATCATACGGCGGGTCTTTACTGGCTGACCAATGCAATCCTGACCCGGGTGCATGAGTTCTGGTGGGTGGTGCCTTTTGCAGCGCCTGGTGTTGCGCTGCTCATTGCACCTCTCGTGATGGTTCCGGCCCTGCTCTGTCGCTCCGTACCGCCGGGTTGGCCACGTGTGGCGATGTTCACCGGGAGCTGGACGTTGGCCGACATGGCCCGGGTTTTCTATTTTTCCGGTTTCCCCTGGAATCCTCTGGGCAGTGCGCTGGAAGTCCCAGGATGGCTGGGGGATTGGCTCATTCAGCCAGCGTCCCTGATCGGTGTGGATGGGCTGACGCTTCTGCTGGTGCTGGCTTCACTGGCCGTATGGCAGGGACGGCGGGGGCTGCTGGCCGTGGTCGCCTGTGCAGGTCTCTGGTGTGGCTGGGGGGCATGGCGTGCTGGGCATGAGGCCGTTCTGCCGGGGCATGTCAATCCGGCTGTCGTGGTTGTGCAGGGCAACGTGACAGAAGATGAGGTGCTGGGGCGGGATGATGCGGTTTCACAGTTTCGGTCTTATCTGGAGCTGACAGCGCAGGGCGTGAGAGATGCGCAGCGCCTGGTGCCGGGACGCCCGGCTGTTGTCGTCTGGCCGGAATCTGCTTTCCCCGGTCTTCTGGAGGAGGAAGGCTGGGCAAGGCAGGCCATTGCCGCCGCTGCCTCCGGGGCACCGGTATTGCTCGGGTCGGACAGGCGTGCCGCCGGTGTGGATCGCTGGTACAATAGCCTGATGGCTCTGGCCCCGGATGGACACATAGAGGCCATTTATGACAAAAGCCGTCTGGTTCCGTTTGGAGAGTATGACCCTTGGATACTGCCCTTCCACCTGCTGCCGGCCGAGGTGGTGCCGGGCCCGGGGTTGATAACCTGGAACCTGCCACAGGTTGGTCGTGTCGGTCCCATGGTCTGTTATGAGATCGTGTTTTCTGGTGGTGTTGTGGCACCGGGGCAGCGGCCAGACTGGCTGCTGACGATCTCCAACGATGCCTGGTATGGCAACAGTGCCGGGCCGAGGCAGCATCTGGCGACAGGGCGGCTGCGTGCCGTGGAAGAAGGGTTGCCGGTTGTTTTTGTCAATAACCGTGGTGTGTCTGCCATTTATGATGCCCGTGGCAGGGAAGTTGGGCGAACGGAATGGGGCAGGGAACAGGTGCTTGTACGCCCTCTTCCGGGACCGGAAGCAAAAACATTTTTTGCTTTGCTGGGGCGCTGGATACCGGCGCTGATGTCTCTGCTGTTTGTGGGGGCCGCTCTCGTCGGGCGGTGGTTTTATGAAGAGGGCAGATCGGTGTAGCCTGAAAAAATTGAAAATATAATTTATTGTTAACCACTATCGATGAAGAGTAGAAACCTTTTGACCTGATTTTTATTGAGGTTCGTGATTGATGACAGAACTAGCGTCGTTTGTCGATGCACATGTTGGCAAACGTATCCGGCTTCTTCGGGGGCTGCGGAAATTTTCACAGGAAAAACTGGCCAAGGCACTTGGTATCACTTTTCAGCAGGTTCAGAAATATGAGCGTGGGGCAAACCGCGTCGGGGCGGGTCGTCTGTACGAGCTGGCCCAGGTTCTTGAAGTGCCGGTAGGTTTCTTTTTTGACGAGCTGGATGGTTTCGCCAGTCCCGCAGCAGGACCGGGGAATCTTCAGGAAGAACAGGCTCCCTTCCAGAAGGATGATGGGGGCGGGGAGAAAATGGCTGAGGCCCCCCAGGAGAAAAATGGGAGCGGTATAGAGCTGCTCATGTTGCCGGAAACAATGGAACTGGCACAGGCCTATTACAGTATCCGGGAGGAGAAGATCCGTCAGCAGCTCATGAATTTCATCCGGGATGTGGCCAGACGGTCCAGATGAGGGGGGTGGAAGCGGAGAGGGCTACTCTCGCCGCAGGATGGCATCGTTGAGAAAGGCGCTGAAGCGCCCGGCCCTGTAGGCGTTCCGTAGCGCTTCTTCGTCATATTCCTGTTTCACCCAGTCGATGAAAGGCAGACGACCTTCTGCCGTTTTCTGGTAGAGCTGGAAAAAGGCATCCAGAATTCCCGTGCGGGACCGACGGAAATGCAGGAAGCGCCAGTGCAGATGCTTCAGGGCATTTTCGGCCGTTCCACCTTCAAAGAGGATCACCAGTCCGCTGGCAAGCCCGGCCCTGTCCGCTCCGGACTTGCAATGTAGCAGCAGGGGGAACCGGGCTTTTTCATAGAGCTCATGGAAGCGGAGAATACGGTCCTTGTGGGGGGCATTGCGGCTCTCGAAGGCCATGTCGAGATAGGGGAGGTCCAGTCTCTGGCAGGCCTCCCGCCCCAGGGCATCGGCACCACATTGCCGGTGTCCCCGCAGGTTGATGACCATGACAAGCCCCAATGTCCTGCGCCAGCGGTGCAGTCGGCCCGGTGTGGGATGGTTGCTGCGCCAGACACGTCCCGGCACGACAGGGGCCAGATTTGTCCAGACCAGCCGGAAGATGGCATGGTCCACAAACAGGGCGTCATGCCAGGCGCGCAGCCGCCGTGCAGGGGTGGAAAGGGTACCTTTGAACATGCCTGTTCTTTTCACGCCTGTGGGTCTTCGTCAATTGGGCAGAAGTGCTATAGGGTGAAGGTCATGAGGCTGCCTTTTCTCCCTGTCCTGTCTGTCCGTCCGGTATGCCGGGTCCTGTGGCCCTGTCTGCTGGGCTGTACCCTGATGGCAGGCTGTGCGACGGAAGAAGATGATGCCCCTGTCCGGCACCTGCCCAAAGCGGACATGACGGAGGCCTATCCCAGAAAACCGTTCCGGGAGCTTCATCATCCCATGCCGCCTTATTCAGGCGGGATGGTGCCCATGGTGCAGGCCATACAGCCCACGCCAGATGAAATTTCCGGTCGGACTGTTCATGCGGCTGAAGGTGGCAGCGCTGGTGGTGATGATCTGCCGCATTTCCCTGCACAGACCCATACCGAGGCGTCTTACGGGGCTCCTGCACCTAGGCAGAAATAGATTGGCGATCCGTCAGGGACGGGTAGGAATCAGTCCTCCAGTTTCGTGGCCTGTTCCGGCAGCATGACGGGGATGCCATCCCGTACGGGAAAGGCCAGTCCGGCCCGGGGACTGATGATGCTGTTGCTGGCCGGGTCGTAATGTACGGGGCCTTTCGTGACGGGGCAGACGAGGCGGGCCAGCAGTTCTGGGGATGGAGATGTGTGGGTCATGATGATTTTTCAGTCCATGCGGTTGGGGGCGAAGGGTACCTGAAAGCACCCTGAGACAGGGAACTAGCCTTACATGATGGCATGCTCATCGCCTAGCGGGACAGTTCGTCCAGAAGGTGGCTGGCCCGTTCCGTCGTGTCCGGGCATTCCAGCAGTTTCTGTTTCACCCCGGCGGAGAAGGGGAGCAGCATGGGCAGCATCGTCAGCAGGGTGTTGTCGTCCAGTTTCTTCAGATTTTCCCAGTTGATGGCCATGGCATGGCGCTCGCCATAGTTTTTCAGGACGATGGAAAGATCTTCACGGTCGAGATTCAGGGAAGGGTTCTCCAGCAGGTCGTGGGAGAAAGGCATGGCATTGATGCGCCCTTCCCGCCAGCCCCTGTCAGTCAGCCTGTCCTGTAGCAGGCGGAAGCGGCAGACCCCTGTAAGGGTGATGAAGAACTGCCCGCTTTCCTGCTCCATGAAGGAGGTTACCCGCCCTATGGTGCCGACATGTTCCAGTGGAGGGGCCATGTCGCCGTAACGGGCCGTCTCGGAGGGCTGGATGATGCCGATGAGCCGATGCTGGGCGAGGCAGTCTTCCAGAAGGGTCAGGTAGCGGGGTTCAAAGATGGTCAGGGGAAGCTGCCCCTGTGGCAGAAGAATCGTGCTGCCCAGAGGCAGCAGACCGATTCGGGGTGGCAGGTCCGCCAGTGTCATGTCTGTCAGGACGGGGATCCGGCGTCTGGAGCCGCAGGGTGTGTCATGGGCTGGGTGGTGGGCATCAGGCATGGGGCGTCTCCTCCAGCGGGGCAGGCAGGGACTGCATCATGGATGGACCATTTCCCTGCATATGGTCGTGTCTGTGCCGGATCATCCGGTCATGAGAATAACAGGGAGGACAGTTTGCGCCGTGCCGCCAGGGTGGCGGGGTCTGCCATGCCCCAGGCTTCAAAAAATTTCAGAAGTTCGGCCCTGGCAGCCTGTCCGGCTCCTTCCCTGTCCCGGGCGATGATGTCCAGCAGGCGCTGGGCCGCTTCCTCCCGCTGGCCCGTGCCATTCAGTGCTTTGGCCAGCTCTGTCTGAAGGGCGGCATCGTCAGGGGACTGCTCCAGTTTCTGGCGGATTTCATCGATCCTTCCGGCGCTGTCCCGGCCTTCCTGATAGAGTTTCAGGCTGCTCAGGGCGCTGGTGATCAGGGGCTCCCCGCCAATGGATTCGGGAATCTGGGAGGCTGCTTCTTCTGCGCCTTCCGGGTCATCCATGGCGATCATGCAGCGGATCAGCCCAGCCCACCCTGCCGGATGCTCCGGTTCACTTTCCAGCACGGCGGCGTAGAGGTTGGTGGCCTCAGCCAGCTCACCTTCTTTGAGGGCGGAGTCAGCCATTTTCAGCTGTTCGGCAACGGGCATGGCCTGCCCGCTGTCCTTCAGGAGCTGTTCAATGAAGGCCCGGATACCGCTTTCCGGCTGTACACCTTGCAGGAGGTCCCGTACCTGCCCCTGCCAGAAGGCAACCACTACCGGGATGGACTGTATGGGCAGGCCCATCTGCACCAGCTGGCTGACCAGCGGCCGGTTGGCGGTTACATCCAGCCGTACCAGCTTCACCCGGCCTTCCGTGGTCTGGACGAGTTTTTCCAGCACGGGGGAGAGCTTTTTGCAGGAAGCGGATGAGGCCGCCCAGAACTCCACAAGAACCGGCGTGTTCCTGCTGGCCTCGACAACCTGTTCCATGAAGTTTGACTGGTCCACCTCCATGGTTCGGGAGGGGCTGCTGGAGGGGAAAAGGGCTTCTGTCATGGTCGGCAACCTCTGTCAGCTGGCGGTGGAGTCTGTCACAATCGCTCCAGTTAAAATTGTTTCCACAGGGCATGGAGGCAAGGGGGGCAGAACCTTCAAAAAAGGAAAATAAAAATGTGTTGGGGGGGATTGCGTCGGGAGCTTCTTTGAGGCATAAGCCTCCCACCGACAGCATGCGGGCGTAGCTCAGGGGTAGAGCACAACCTTGCCAAGGTTGGGGTCGAGGGTTCGAATCCCTTCGCCCGCTCCAGATTTCAGGGTCTGGAGAGCTGCTGGTGACAATGTGATGCGGGCGTAGCTCAGGGGTAGAGCACAACCTTGCCAAGGTTGGGGTCGAGGGTTCGAATCCCTTCGCCCGCTCCAGAAAGACGGAAGAACCACTTTGCCGGATCGGGTGAGGTGGTTTTTTTGTGTCTGCCGTTTTTCCCGGTCCTGCTGAATGGACACAAAAAACGGACAGTCCCCGAAGGGACTGCCCGACTTTCCAGCAGCAGTAAAGATTACTTCTTTGCCGCAGCAATGGCGGCTTCGATGACCTTGCCAGCCTCGGCCTTGTCGCCCCAGCCGGAAACCTTCACCCATTTGTTGGGCTCGAGGTCCTTGTAACGCTCGAAGAAGTGGGCGATGGCCTTCAGCGTGATTTCCGGCAGCTGGTCGAGAGAGTCGATCTTGCTGAACTGCGGATGAATCTTGTCATGCGGTACGCAGATCAGCTTTTCGTCCTGTCCGCTTTCATCTTCCATCTTCAGCACGCCGATCGGGCGGGAGCGGATGACACTGCCGGGGAGGACATCAGCCGGGGTCAGGACTAGCGCATCCACCGGGTCACCATCAGCGGCCAGCGTGTTGGGGATGAAGCCATAGGCTGCCGGATAGGCCATCGGCGTGAAGAGGAAACGGTCCACGAAGATGGCGCCGCTGTCCTTGTCCACTTCGTACTTGACCTGGGACCCCTGTGGAATCTCGATCACGACGTTGATGTCATGCGGCACATCCTTGCCGGGGGAAATCTTGGTAACGTCCATCGTCTGCTCCATCCGTGTCTGTGGGTGATGTGATGGGCGCATTATTAATGAATATGCCCGGTGTTGTATATGTGTATTGCCTGCGGCCTCTCTGCTGCGGTGAAGTCGGGAAAAAGAAAGCGCATTATTTGCCCTGTCAGGCGTGTTTTTGCCCCGCAGGGGCTTGAAAAAAAACTGCGTATGAGCGATGTGGCGAAATGTCTGTGCGCCTGTAGCTCAATTGGTTAGAGCTGGCCGCTCATAACGGCTAGGTTGCGGGTTCGAGTCCTGCCGGGCGCAGGTGACGCCTCCATGCATGTGGAGCCGCCTGTATTTGTTGGGAAACGCCCCGGGCGAGAGGGGGCACAGTCCTGCTTCCTGCCTTTTCGTTCGTGTGTTCTAGAGGAGACCGTTCCATGGCCGCCTATCAGTATGTCTATGTCATGAAGGACGTCACAAAGTCCTATCCGGGCGGCCGTGAGGTGTTCAAGGGGATCACGCTCTCCTTCCTGCCGGGGGTGAAGATCGGTATCCTCGGCGTGAACGGCGCAGGTAAGTCCACCCTGCTGAAGATCATGGCTGGAATCGAGAAAGAATTCGGCGGTGAGGCCTGGGCTGCCGAAGGTGTCCGCATCGGCTATCTGGAGCAGGAACCGCAGCTGGACCCGAACCTGACCGTGGGCGAGAACGCTGCACAGGGCTTCGGTGCGCTGAAGAAGGCCGTGGAGCGTTTCAATGAAATCTCCATGAAGTTTGCCGAGCCCATGTCCGATGAGGAGATGAACGACCTTCTCGCCGAGCAGGCCGAGCTTCAGGAAAAGATTGATGCCGAGGATGGCTGGGAGCTGGACCGTCATCTGGAGATCGCTCTGGATGCGCTGCGCTGCCCTCCGGCGGACAGCCCGGTGGACAAGCTCTCCGGTGGTGAGAAGCGCCGTGTGGCCCTGTGCCGCCTGCTGCTGGAGAAGCCCGACATCCTGCTGCTCGATGAGCCGACCAACCATCTGGACGCCGAGAGCGTGGCATGGCTCGAAAAGACCCTGCGTGAGTACAAGGGCACCGTGATGGTCATTACCCATGACCGTTACTTCCTCGACAACGTCACCAACTGGATTCTCGAGATCGAGCGTGGCCGTGGCTATCCGTTCGAGGGCAATTACTCGTCCTGGCTGGAGCAGAAGCGCAAGCGGCTGGCTCAGGAAGAGAAAGAGGAAAGCTCCCGCCAGCGTGCCCTCGCAGCGGAACAGCAGTGGATCGCCAGCTCGCCCAAGGCCCGCCAGGCCAAGAGCAAGGCCCGTATCACCCGTTATGAGGAAATGCTGGCTGCCGGGCAGGAAGCTGCTGGAGGCACGGCGGACATCGTCATCACGCCCGGTCCCCGTCTGGGGCAGACGGTCATCGAGGCCGAGAATCTCTGCAAGGGCTTTGGTGACCGCCAGCTGATCGACAATCTCAATTTCAAGCTGCCGCCGGGTGGCATCGTGGGGGTCATCGGGCCGAATGGTGCTGGCAAGTCCACACTCTTCAAGATGATTACCGGGCAGGAACAGCCTGATTCAGGCTCCCTGAAGATCGGCGATACGGTCAAGCTGGGCTATGTTGACCAGTCCCGTAATGATCTGGACGACAGCAAGACCGTCTGGGAAGAAATCTCCGGCGGAACGGACGTCATCCATCTGGGCAAGCGGGCCGTGCCGTCCCGTGCCTATGTCGGGGCTTTCAACTTCAAGGGGCCGGACCAGCAGAAGCGTCTGGGCGTCCTCTCCGGTGGTGAGCGCAACCGTGTCCATCTGGCCAAGATGCTCAAGGAGGACAACAACGTCCTGCTGCTCGACGAACCGACCAACGATCTGGATGTCGATACGCTCCGTGCGCTGGAGGATGCTCTGGAATCCTTCGCAGGCTGCGCCGTGGTCATCAGCCATGACCGCTGGTTCCTCGACCGTCTGGCCACGCATATCCTCGCTTTTGAGGGGGACAGCCACGTGGAGTGGTTCGAAGGCAACTTCCAGCAGTACGAGGAAGACAAACGCCGCCGTCTGGGGCCTGATTCCACGGAGCCGAGCCGCATCCGTTACCGCCCCATCGCCCGCTGATCGCCGTCCGGGCGGCATGTTGTGCTAGGCAATGAGCTGCGGACAGCCCGCCTGATCCTCCGCCCGGTCAACTGGCCGGACATGGAGGACATGGCACGGCTGAAAGCGGATGTCGGGGCGTTCGGGGCCATGCTGGGTGGTGTGCGGACCCGTGTCCGGGCGGAAGCCGAGATGGCCGAGGATGTGGCTTTCTGGGCCGAGCGGGGCATCGGCATCTTTTCCATTTTTGAGGAGGGGCGTTTTGTCGGCATGACGGGCGTGCATGAACGCCCCGATGGCCGGGGAATCGGCCTGCGTTTTGCCCTGTTCCCATGGGCTGCCGGGCGTGGCATCGCCCGTGAGGCCGCTGGTACGGCCCTCACCTTTGTTCTGGATGCGGGGGTGGAGCGTGTCGTTGCCGTCGCCCGTGAGGATAACCGGCCTTCCCGCATCGTGCTGGGTAGCATCGGCATGAGTCTGCTTGACCAGTTCGAGCGGGACGGGCACATCATGCTTCTGTATGAAAAGAGGCGGATGCTGTTCCAGTGGTGAATGGCACCGCCCCGGTCAGGGGCAGGCAACAGGGAAGCCGGGACGATGACGACGCACATATTCATTGATGGTGAGGCAGGCACGACAGGCCTGGGGATTCGCCGCCGTGTCGAGGCCGTGGCGGATCGTCATGACCTGAAGCTGCTGAGCATCGATCCTGCCCAGCGGAAGGATCCGCAGGCCCGTCGTGCCCTCATGGCGCAGGCTGATATCACCGTGTTGTGTCTGCCGGACGATGCCGCCCGTGAGGCCGTGGCCCTTGGCCAGGATACCGGGACACGGTTTCTGGATGCCAGCACGGCCCATCGTGTGCATCCAGACTGGGTCTATGGCCTGCCGGAGCTGGATGCCACCCAGCCGGAACGGATCAGGAAGGCCCGGTTCGTCAGCAATCCCGGCTGTTATGCTACAGGGGCCATTGCCCTGCTTCGCCCGCTGGTTCAGGCGGGGCTGCTGCCGGTGGATGCCCATGTCTCCATCAATGCGGTGTCCGGTTATAGCGGTGGTGGCCGCACGATGATCGAGCAGCAGGAGGAGGCGGGTGGTCCGGCTTTCTTCCTCTACGGCCTGAACCTTCAGCACAAGCACCTGCCGGAAATGACGCAGTATGGCGGCCTGACCCGCAACCCGCTGTTCGTGCCGTCTGTCGGGCATTTCCCGCAGGGGATGATCGTGTCCATTCCGCTGCATCTGGTATCTCTCCCCGGTGTACCGATGATCGAGGACGTCACGGCTGTTCTCAGAGAGTTCTACAGGGATGCGAAAACCGTCCGTGTCGTGGAGTCCGAGCCGAAGCTGGTGGCTGAAGCCATGGCGGGCCGGGATGACATGGAGCTGCGTGTGAGTGGCCATAGCGGGCAGGCCCTTCTGACAGCGTCTCTGGACAATCTTGGCAAGGGGGCTTCCGGTGCGGCCATGCGTAACATCCTGTTGATGAGTGGGCAGGACATCACCTGAAGGGTCGGGTAGCCTATCCGATTTTTTTTCGGGCCGCTCTCTGGCCCTTTGTGCCGGGATATCTTATAAGCAGGACGTTTTCTGCGCCCCATGGGGCGCAGGCAGATCATGGGCGAGAGTGGCGGAACTGGTAGACGCAGTCGGCTCAAAATCGACCGCCGCAAGGCATAGGGGTTCGAGTCCCCTCTTTCGCACCATTTTTACAGGGCATGACAGTAGAGTGATGTGGCGGCCTGGCCTGGATGGGCTGGCTTGACCCCTTCTGGTGCCTGTGACACCTAGGAAAAAAGTAACCGTTTGCCGTGAGGGGCCGCTGTCGCCTGCCTGTGGTGGGGACGTATGGTTTCTTGCGCCTTCTGAATCATGGATGACCTGCCAATCATGACCGCAGCCAAGCCTTCACACCGTCCTCAGCGGCCCTATTTTTCATCTGGCCCATGTGTCAAACGTCCGGGCTGGACACCAGAGGCCCTGAAGGGGGCCTTCCTCGGGCGGTCCCATCGTGCGGCAGAGGGACGGGCACGGCTCCATGAGGTCATCACCCGGTCGGCGGCCCTGCTGGGCATACCGGAGGACTGGCAGGTCGGCATCGTGCCGGCCTCCGACACGGGGGCCGTGGAGATGATTCTCTGGGCACTGGCAGGCCAGCGTGGCATGGATGTCCTGTCCTTTGAGAGCTTTTCTGGCACGTGGGCGCAGGACCTGAAGGACATCCTGAAGCTGGAAGACCTGCGTGTTCTGGAGGCTCCCTATGGCGAGCTTCCTGACATGGCGCAGATCGACTGGTCCCGTGATGTGGTGCTGACATGGAATGGCACGACATCAGGTGTCTGCATCCCCTCCGTGGAGAGCGTTCCGGCGCAGCATGATGGCCTCGTGATCTGTGATGCCACCTCGGCGGCCTTTGCGATGGACCTGCCGTGGGACCGGCTGGATGTCGTCACATGGTCCTGGCAGAAGGCCCTGGGCGGTGAGGCAGCTCATGGCATGGTGGCCCTCAGCCCGAAGGCGGTCCGGCGGCTGGAAGAAGGCAGCCAGAGGCCGCTGCCCAAGATTTTCCGCCTGACCAATAAAAAAGGGCTGAATGAGGCCATCTTCCGGGGGGACACCATCAACACGCCGTCCATGCTTTGCGTGGAGGATGCGCTGGATGGTCTGCGCTGGGCTGAGTCCGTTGGTGGACTGGAGGCCCTGAAGGCCCGTTCCCGCAAGAATCTGTCCGTCGTGGAACGCTGGGTAGCGGCCCGTGACTGGGTAGCTTTCCTCAGTGAGAAGAAAGAGACACGGTCCTGCACCTCCATCTGCCTGAAGATCATCGCTCCGTGGTTCGAGGCACTGGATGATGCGGCACGGTCCAAGGTCATCAAGACCATGACGGGCCTGCTGGAGGAGGAAAAGGCCGGATACGATCTGGCCGGTTATCGTGATGCGCCCGCCGGTCTGCGCATCTGGGGCGGAGCCACGGTGGAAGCCGAGGATATTGAGGCCCTTCTGCCCTGGCTGGACTGGGCTTTTGCCCGTATTGAAGAGAAGTTTGCTGCGTCATGATCAACGGTCCCGAGACATCCAGTCCCGCCCTGCTGCCGATGGGGTTCGTGGACCTTCTCCCTGCCGAGGCAGAGGCGGAGGCCCGTGGCCTTGCTGAAGTGATGGATGTGTTTTCGTGCCATGGGTATGAGCGTGTCCGTCCGCCTCTGCTGGAGTTTGAAGGCTCCCTGCTGAGCGGGGCCGGTGAAGCCCTGGCGGAGCAGAGTTTCCGTCTGCTGGACCCGTCCTCTCATCGGATGATGGCCCTGCGGCCGGACATGACGACCCAGATTGCCCGCATTGCTGCGGTGCGGATGCAGGATAGTCCCCGCCCGCTGCGTCTCTCCTATGCGGGGGATTGTGTGGTGATCGGCACGCTCGGTCGTGAGGGACAGCGGCAGATATCGCAGGCCGGGATTGAGCTGATTGGCCCGGACAGGGCCGAGGCGGATGCCGAGGTGATCGCCCTCGGAGCAGAGGCTCTGGCCCGTCTGGGTATTGCCAATGTGTCCTTCGACCTTTCCATGCCTGTCATGATCTGGAGCCTGATTGAGGACAGTTTCTCTGGCGTCGAGCGGGACAGCATCATTCATGCTCTGGACAGGCGGGATGCAGCCGCCGTGCGGGACTGTGGCGGCCCGTGGGCGGAGCTTCTTCTGGGCATGATGGCGGCTGTTGGCCCTGCCGCCATCGCTCTGGAAAAGCTGGCGATGCTGGACTTCCCCGACATGCTGAAACCTCATGTCGAACGGCTGAAGGCTGATGTGGCGGCGATTCTGGCCCGTCTGCCGGATGCCCGCCTGACAGTGGACCCGGTGGATTTCCGGGGCTGGCGGTACCATACGGGGGTCTGCGTGACGGTTTTTGCCATGCATTCCCGTGAGGAGCTGGGACGTGGCGGCCGCTATCTGGCCGGGGAGGAGCCCGCCTGCGGGCTGACCCTCAACCCCCATGCCTTTTTGCGGGTTGCGGAAAAGCCGAAGCGGCGGCAGCGCTGCCTCGTTCCGCCCGTAATGGCGCAGAAAGACTTGTCCAGCCTGCATGAGGCAGGCTATGCCACGATCGCATCGCTTGGGGAATCAGGCGAGATGGAGCAGGAGGCGCATCATCTGCGGTGCAGCCATATCTGGAAAGATGGAAAACCCGTCGTACTGGCACGCTGAGGTGCAGGCAGGGGCCGCCATCGTGAGACGTTGAGGGAAGACATTCTTATGGCCAATGTTACCGTAATCGGAACCCAGTGGGGCGATGAGGGTAAAGGCAAGATCGTTGACTGGCTGGCCAGCCGGGCCGATATCGTTGTCCGCTTTCAGGGCGGGCACAATGCCGGCCATACGCTGGTCGTGAACGATCAGGTCTACAAGCTTTCCCTGCTTCCTTCCGGTCTGGTTGGCGGGAAGATTGGCGTCATCGGCAATGGCGTGGTGGTGGACCCCAAGGCCCTGATGAGCGAGATCGACCGTGTGACGGAACAGGGACTGACCGTCACGCCGGAAACGCTCTGGATCGCCGAGACGGCCCCTCTCATCCTGCCCCTGCATGGTGCGCTGGACCGTGCCCGTGAGGTTGCCCGTGGCAACCACAAGATCGGCACGACAGGCCGTGGCATTGGTCCGGCCTATGAGGACAAGGTGGCCCGCCGGGCCATCCGCATCTGCGATCTGTCCGAGCCTGAAACGCTGGACTGGAAGATCGACGAGCTGCTGCTCCACCACAACACGCTTCTGGCCGGTCTGGGAGCGGAAACCTTCACCAAGCAGCAGATTCTGGACTTCCTGAAGGAGATCACGCCCCGTCTCCTGCCCTATGCCTGCTGTGCGTGGGACCGTCTGGCCGAGGCGGACCGGGCTGGCAAGCGCATCCTCTTCGAGGGGGCACAGGCTGTCATGCTGGATGTGGACCACGGGACCTATCCTTTCGTGACAAGCTCCAACACGGTGGCGGCCATTGCGGCTTCCGGCAGCGGCATGAGCCCGAAATCCGTCGGGTTCGTGCTGGGCATTGCCAAGGCTTACACAACCCGTGTTGGTGAAGGGCCTTTCCCTTCCGAGCTGTTTGATGAGGTCGGAAAGGGCATGGCCGAACGTGGGCGTGAGTTCGGGACCGTAACGGGTCGTCCCCGCCGCTGTGGCTGGTTCGATGCGGCCATGGTCCGCCGGGCCGTGCGTGTTGGTGGCGTGAGTGGCGTGGCCCTGACGAAGCTGGACATTCTGGATGGCATGAAGGAAGTGTCCATCTGCGTCGGTTATGAGCTGGACGGCCAGAAGATTGACAGTTTCCCCTCCGCACCGGGGGCCCAGGCCCGTGTGAAGCCCATTCTGGAGACCATGCCGGGCTGGAATGAGACAACCGGTGGTGCCCGTTCCTGGGCAGAACTGCCGGCGCAGGCCATCAAGTATGTCCGCCGCATTGAGGAGCTGATCGGCACGCCGGTCACTCTGCTGTCCACCAGCCCGGAACGTGAGGACACCATCCTTGTGACGGACCCTTTCGAGGGCTGATCAGTCGTCAGGTCATGTTGGATGAAGGCCAGCCCTGTAGAGGCTGGCCTTTTTATTTTGATCGAATGACAGCTTTCTTCAGGCGGGAAGAGATAAAAAAAAGGAGTGTCCAGTTTCTGGGCACTCCCTTTTCTGTCTGATGTCCTGTTGAGGAGAGCCTGACTGCCGTTCAGGCCTTGTTGTCGGGAAACAGCCTGTCCAGCAGTTTCTTCAAAACCTTTCCGACAACGACAGTCATGACTGTTTCGACCGCAAATCTCAAAAGTGCTCTGAACATGAGAAAATGCCTCCTTCTGGGCAGATGGTCATATCGTGACGGGGACAGGTTACGCCGTTTTGGCATCGCCGACCAGCCCACGGGCATAATCTTCGGCAGAGAATGGCCGTAAATCCTCGGCCTGTTCGCCAACGCCGACAAGGTGGACAGGCAGTTTGAACTGTTCGGCCAGAGCCACCACGATTCCACCACGGGCGGAACCATCCAGCTTGGTCACGACCAGTCCACTGACATTCACAAGCTCCCGGAAGACCCGCACCTGCTCAATGGCATTCTGCCCGGTTGTGGCATCCAGCACCAGCAGGACGCTATGGGGCGCAGAGGGGTCGAATTTCTGCATCACACGGATGATCTTGGCCAGTTCATCCATCAGGGCCTGTCGGTTATGCAGGCGGCCCGCCGTGTCCACGAGGAGCAGATCGGCCTTTTCCTCCGTGGCCCGTTTCAGTCCGTCATAGGCCAGTCCGGCGGCATCGCCTCCCGGTTTGCCGGAGATTACCGGGGAGCCTGTGCGCTCCCCCCATATCTGGAGCTGTTCGACTGCTGCCGCCCGGAAGGTATCGCCCGCCACCATCATGACGGACCTGCCCTGCTGGTGATACTGATGGGCGATCTTGCCGATGGTCGTGGTCTTGCCCACACCATTGACGCCCACCACCAGAACGACATGCGGTTTTTTGCTGTCGTCCAGTTTGAAAGGCTGGGCTACGGGTTCCAGAACCCGGGAAATCTCGGCGGCCAGTGTCTGGCGGATTTCCTCCGGGGTGATGTGCTCCCCGAAGCTCTTCTCACGGAACTGTTCGATGATCCGTCCGGCCACGGCAGGACCGAGATCGGCAGCGATCAGCTCGTCTTCAAGCTCTTCCAGCGTTTCATCATCAAGTTGCCGTTTGACAAACACCGCATTGAGGCGTGCGCTTGAACGGGACAGACCCTGTTTGAGTCGAGAAAAAAATCCAGCCATGACTGTCGAATTGGTGTGAGAAGGGGGGAGCCGTCAAGCCCTGTTCAGGGGATTTCTGCCATGAGCATACCATCCTGCACAGCTGTGATGCGGATGCGCTCCAGCCGTCCCCGGTGGGATGGTTGCGCTTGCGGAAGTGTGAAGGCGGCAAATTCGGGTGTATGGCCGGTTGTCGGGCTTTCCATGAGGACGGTTTTTTCCTGCCCGACAAAGCGGTTCAGGAAACGGTCCCGTATGGTCTGGCCCAGTGCCCGCAGTCTGGCGGCCCGTTCCTGCCTTGTGGCTTTCGGCATGGCGGGCATACGGGCCGCCGGTGTTCCGGGGCGTTCGCTGTAAGGGAAGACATGGAGGAAGGGAATGGCCTGCTCTGCCAGAAAATCGTACGTTTCCTGAAAGAGGGCATCCGTCTCGGTGGGGAAGCCGGCAATCACATCAGCTCCGAAGCCGGTATCAGGCCGCAGATGGCGGACCTGTGCGATCAGTCCGGCTACGTCAGCTGTATTATGGCGGCGTTTCATGCGTTTCAGGATCAGGTCGGAGCCCGCCTGAAGGGAAAGAT
Source organism: Parasaccharibacter sp. TMW2.1890 (assembly GCF_023337645.1). Classification (NCBI taxonomy): domain Bacteria; kingdom Pseudomonadati; phylum Pseudomonadota; class Alphaproteobacteria; order Acetobacterales; family Acetobacteraceae; genus Parasaccharibacter; species Parasaccharibacter sp. TMW2.1890. The sequence continues at coordinate 274,176 of NZ_NWUV01000003.1, forward strand.
GCAGATGCGGCATGAAGCGGGGCTCATCAGCGATCAGGTCCCAGAGGGCCTTGTCCCCTGTATCTGGCGTGAGAATCATGGGGTCGATGGAGGAGAGACGCAGGCGGGCAATTTCCGGCACTTCATCCAGCAGATGGCGGCAGAGCTGGCCCAGCCCCATATCCTTCTGCTGCCATGAGGCAATGTCCACGCCTGTCAGGACAATTTCACAATGTCCCGCTTCTGCAAGAGCCCGGGCCTTGGGGATGATCTCCCCGGGAGGCATGGAGGTGGACTGCCCCCGGCCCGCCGGAATGACGCAGAATGTGCAGTCATTGTCGCAGCCCTGCTGAACCTGGAGAAGGGCCCGGATGTAGCGGGATGGTGGGGGAGCCTGCCCTGCCTCATCAGGCAGGCCCCATGTGGCAGGGAGCGTCTTTTCCGTATTGGGAATCACCCGGCTGACACCGGGCAGGGCAGCCCATGCATCTGCGGCCCGCTCGGAGGCGCAGCCTGTCACGATGATGCGGGCTGCCGGATTTTCCCGGTGTGCACGGCGGATGGTCTGGCGGGCCTGCCGCTCGGCCTCTGCCGTCACCGTGCAGGTATTGACGATGATGGTCTCTTCGTCCCGCATCTGCCCCAGGCGGGCCAGATGCTCCATGGCATCGCTTTCATGGGCGTTCAGGCGGCAGCCGAAGGTGAGAAGGGTGACGCTCATGGTGTGGTGGTCTGTCCTTTTTCCAGCCAGCTCTCATCCAGCGTGCCGGTGAAAACGGTCTGGGCCGGGCCGGTCATCAGGACGGAGCCATCATCCTGCCATGTGATGGTCAGGGAGCCACATTCCATGGTGACACGGCATGTCCGTTCCACAAGGCCACGCCGTGCTGCATTGACGACCGCTGCGCAGGCGCCTGATCCGCAGGCAAGGGTCAGCCCGGCACCCCGCTCCCAGACCCGCAGGCGGATGTGGGTGGGGGAGAGAATTTCCGCAAAGCCGATATTGGCCCGTTCCGGGAAAAGGGGATCGGTTTCCAGAACTGGTCCCAGAGCGGCGGCATCTTCAATGCAGCGGAACAGTGTGAGATGGGGATTGCCCATGGAGCAGGCTGCTCCGTCGTGAAGGGGGAGACGGGCCGTGTCGCATTCCCGGGCGAGAGGGATGGTCTGCCAGTCCAGGTGGGGCGTGCCCATGAGGACGGAAATCAGCCCGTTTTTCTGCGATGTGGGGAGCAGGCCATTCTGTGTCTGAAGGGTTGGGCTGCCGCCCAGCAGGGCCGCAACGCAGCGGGAGGCATTGCCGCAGGCGCCGGCCTCTGAGCCGTCCGGGTTGAAGAAGCGGACCCGCACGTCCGCACCATCCCGTGTTGGGGCGGAAAGTGTCACAAGCTGGTCGCAGCCGATGCCCGTGCGGCGGTCGCAGAGGCGGCTGATGAGTGTGGTGGAGGGGGATAGTGGTGTCGTTCTGCCATCCAGAATGACAAAATCATTCCCCAACCCATGCATTTTCGTGAAGGAAACGCCCATGATGCCCCTCTGAGACGTGATGAAACCGCCTCTTTCTATAATGTTGCATGGCCGGGGTAAAATGAAGCCTTCCTGCTGCCGGTCTGTTTTTCCTGCCGGGGCAGGCATTGTTCAGGAATCCAGCTGCCCTATATTAAGAGACGACAGCAAGGAACAAGCCGAAAAGGGGAAGGCGTGCAGGGCCTACACGAAAAAGCATTCACACAGGCATCTTCAGAGCCGGATGAGGCTTTCTGGGCCCGGCAGGAGCTGGATTCCCTGATGGATATGGGAGCCCGCACGGCCATTACCGCTCTTTACCGTACCGCCCTGCCCGTGGGGGGGCGGACGCTGGACCTGATGTGCGGGGCCATGAGCCATTTGCCGGAGGATGCCACCTTTCAGGAATTCATCGGGCTGGATGTCAGCAAGGCGGCTCTCAAGGCCAATCAGGCCCTGAGCAGCGCTGTGGAACAGGACCTCAACAGCACGCCTGTCCTGCCGTTTGATGAGGCGAGTTTTGATGGGGCTCTCCTTTGTGATGGGCTGGCCTATCTGACAAAGCCGCAGCAGGTCATCGAAGAGCTGTTCCGTGTTCTGCGGCCCGGTGCGCCGCTGATCATCAGTTTTTCCGACAGATTCGTACCGGCCAAGGCCGTGGCCATCTGGCAGGCGCTGGAGCCGGAAGACCGGGTCCGTTTCACCAGTGCCCTCATGCAGCGGGCCGGTTTTGCGGAGCTGGATACCGGTGAGGTTGTCCCGCCGGAAGACCTTACAGCATGGCAGGATACGGTTCGGGCTGTCATTGGCCGCCGTCCTGTGGCAGGTTGAGCTGTAATCCAGCTTTTCAATATGGTGGTGGATCGTCTCTGGCCTTGCAGGGCAGAAAGGGGTATTCACCGTTTTTCTGGCTGCCACAAACTGGTTCGTGGCAGCATGTGTATGACCGAGTGTTCGTTGACGATGCCTTTTCCCGATACCCATCCCGCCCTGACCCGTGCTTTGGCTGCACGTGGCTATGAACAGCCAACGCCTGTACAGGAGGCCGTGCTGGAGCCGGGGCTGGAAGGGCGTGATCTGCTCGTCTCTGCGCAGACGGGCTCTGGCAAGACAGTGGCCTTTGGCCTCGCCTTTGCGACCGATCTGCTGACGGAAGGGGACAGGATGGCCCCGACCCGCTCCCCGCTGGCACTGGTGATTGCCCCGACCCGTGAGCTTGCCATGCAGGTTCAGACAGAACTTTCATGGCTTTATGCCGAGACCGGGGCCCGTATCGCCAGCTGCATCGGTGGGACCGATGCCCGCCGTGAGGCCCGCTCTCTGGAGCGTGGTGCTCATATCGTGGTTGGTACGCCGGGCCGTCTGTGTGACCATCTCTCCCGTGGCAAGCTGGACCTGACGGGCTTGCGTGCCGTTGTGCTGGATGAAGCTGACGAGATGCTGGACATGGGCTTCCGTGAGGAGCTGGAACAGCTGCTGGATGCATCCCCGAAGGAACGCCGCACTCTGCTGTTTTCCGCTACCATCGCTCGGGAAATCGCCTCTCTGGCACGGCGCTATCAGCAGGACGCCAAGCGGATTGATACGGTCTCCGGCCAGAAGCAGCATGCCGACATCACCCATCGCTGCGTGGTGACGGCCCCGCAGGAAGTGGAGCGGTCGCTTGTCAATGTGCTGCGGTATTATGAAAGCCAGACAGCCATGGTGTTCTGCAACACCCGCCTGCTGGTGAATCAGGTTCAGGCAGCCCTGCTGGAGCGGGGCTTTGCCTCCGTCGCCATTTCCGGTGAGATGGGGCAGAATGAGCGGTCTCGTGCCATCGAGAGCCTGCGCTCCGGTGCGGCCCGTGTCTGCGTGGCCACCGATGTGGCGGCCCGTGGCATTGATGTCCCGGCCCTCGGCCTGGTTGTCCATGCCAGTGTGCCGTCTTCTTCCGACACGTTCCTGCATCGTTCCGGCCGGACAGGTCGTGCAGGGCGCAAGGGCGTGAGCGTGCTGATGGTACCATTCAACCAGCGGCGCAAGGCGGAGCGTGTTCTGGCGCAGGCCCGTGTGAAGGCTGAGTGGGAGCCGGTACCAACGGCAGAGGCCATTGCCGGGCAGGATGCACAGCGTCTGCTGGAAGATCCGATCCTGACCGGGGAAGCCTCCGTTGCCGTGCCGGAAGAGATCGTGGCCAAGCTGACAGAACGTTTCGATGCCACGCAGCTGGCCCGGGCTCTGGTAGGGTTCCACAAGGCGCATCTGCCCCGTGTGGAAGATATCCGTCCTGTGTCTGTCGAGCCACCAGCCCGTGGTGCTGCCCGTGAAGGGGGACGTGGGTATGAGATGGCTGGTTCGTGGTTCCGCCTTGGCGTAGGGCGTAGTGAAAAGGCCGATCCCAAATGGCTGATTCCGCTCATCTGCCGTCTTGGTGGCGTGCAGAAGCGGGATATTGGCAATATCTGCATCCAGCAGGATGACACGCTCTTCCAGATTTCTGATGAAAAGCTGGCCCGCTTCAATGCCTGTCGGGCAGGAGCAGAGCAGGACGAGGTGACCATTGAGCCAGCCGAGGCTCCTGCCGGTGGGGCCGGTCCCCGCCGGGGTCGTGGTGGCCCGCCGGGTGGGCGTCGCTTTGGTGCACCGAAAGGGCGTTTTGGTGGCCCCGCTGGCGGGGGACGTCGTGAGGGGCGTGAAGGTCGGGAAGGGGGCCGTGGCCCGTCATCCTTCAAACGTCGTTCCGGCCCGGCCCGCAGCGGCGAGAAATCCACCCGCCGCCGGAGCTGATTCCATCGCCGTTGAAGTGGAGAGGGAGGGGGTTACCCCTCCTTTTTCATGACGGCCAGCCCGCCAGATGCCTGACAGACGGGCATGATCTCCAGATGGTTCACGTTCATGTGGGCCGGCAGGCCAATCAGCCATGAGACGGTTTCTGCAATATCGGCAGGCATCAGGGGCGTGGTGTTCTCATAGACGGCACGTGCCTTTGCATCATCACGCAGCCGTACGTTGCTGAACTCACTGCCACCCACAAGGCCGGGTTCGATGGTCGTGACACGCAGTGGCGTGCCCAGCAGGTCTGTCCGCAGATTCTTCATGAACTGGGAGACGAAGGCTTTCGTCGCCCCATAGACATTCCCGCCCCGATAGGCGTAATGACCCGCCGTACTGCCGATGGAGAGGATGTAACCGCGCTCCCGTTCTATCATGCCGGGGAGCAGGGCGTGGGTGATCTCCACGAGGCCGGAGATGTTTGTGTCGATCATGGTTTCCCAGTCATCCACGCTGGAGTCCTGTGCGGGTGTGACGCCCAGTGCCAGCCCGGCATTGTTGATGAGAACATCCACATGGCGCCAGCCCTCTGGCAGGGTTTCGGGCAGGGCGCGCAGGGCGTCCCGGTCGCTCATGTCCAGTGTGAGGGGGAGGAGGCTGGTGCCGAGTGTCTCATGCAGGCTGCTCAGCCGTTCACTCCGGCGCCCCGTGGCGATGACACGGTGCCCCTCCCGGACCAGCCGTGTGGCGATGCTTCTGCCGAACCCAGATGTGGCGCCCGTCACGAGGATGGTCTGTGGCTGGGTCATTGTGGGAACTCCGTGTATGAAGAATGAAAAACAGAACTGTCTTCTGTTATGCTGGACGCATCCCCTGTTTGTAAGAGGTGTTCATGCCGATTCTTGAGCCGATCGAGACATTGACGGGCCGTTTGCTGGTTGCCACCCCTGTTCTGGCAGGGACCGAATTTGCCCAGACGGTCATCTATCTCTGCGCCCATTCCGCCGAGGATGGAGCCATGGGGATGATTGTCAATCGTCGGCTGACCCACCCGGACATCAGTGCGTTGCTGCGCCATCTGGATGTATCGCCCAACCCGCCGCAGCGTCTTTTTGGTGTGGGTGTTGGCGGGCCGGTGGAGCCGGGGCGGGGTTTTGTTCTCCATTCGCCGGAAGGTGGAGGCCTTGGGCGTGGCAGGACAGGCAGCCGCATGACCGTCCTGCCGGATGAGCCGCCCGTGGCAGAAGTCAGTGCCAGCATCGAGATGATCCGGGAGCTGGCGGCAGGCCGGGGGCCACGGCAGGCCATGCTGCTGCTTGGCCATGCCGCATGGGCCGCCGGGCAGCTTGAAGAAGAGATTCTCCATGGCAATGCCTGGTATGTTGTTCCGGCTGATGAAGATATTGTCTTTGGAGCGGATCCCTCCACAAAATGGCAGCGTGCGCTGGAGAGTGTAGGGCTGGAACCGTCCTCACTTACGGCTTCAGTGGGGGAGGCATAAGGTTTCTGCGGGGCTGCCTTTCTATTGCCTGCCTTCTGTTTTGGTCTCAGACTTTACCAGTCTGAAAGGTCCCGGAATCTCCTTGCAGACAGGCGTTTTTGTGGGTGAATCCAGAAACGCCCTCTTGAAACCGATGTGATCGTGCCTAAATTTTAGGCACGGTCTGTCGCCATATCGGGGCAGGCTGAACAGTCATCGCTGCCAAGGATGGGGCGAGAAGGAGAGGCAAATATCATGGATATTCAGAAATTTACGGAGCGGAGCCAGGGGTTCATTCAGGCTGCCCAGACCATTGCCCTGCGAGACTATCACCAGCAGCTGACGCCGGAGCATCTGCTCAAGGCCCTGCTGGATGACGAGCAGGGAGCGGCGACAGGGCTGATCCGTGCCGCAGGCGGGGACCCGAAGGTCGTCCGGCAGGCCAATGATGCGGCCCTGGCCAAACTGCCGGCTGTGCAGGGCAGCGGAGCATCCCAGCCCCAGCCGACGCCTGATTTCGTGCGGGTGCTGGATGGTGCGGAGGCGGCTGCCAAGGCGGCTGGTGACAGTTTCGTGGCGCAGGACCGTCTGCTGGCAGGCATTGCGGCCAGCAGGACACCGGCCGGTGAGGCCCTGCGGCAGGGCGGGGCGTCTGCTCAGGCTCTGGAAAAGGCGATTGCGACCGTCCGCAAAGGGCGGACCGTGGATTCGGCCTCGGCAGAAAACAATTTTGATGCGCTGAAGAAATATGCCCGTGACGTGACGGCTCAGGCGCAGGAAGGCAAGCTGGACCCGGTCATCGGGCGTGACGAGGAAATCCGCCGGGCCATTCAGGTTCTGGCACGCCGCAGCAAGAACAATCCCGTGCTGATTGGTGAACCCGGTGTTGGCAAGACCGCCATCGTGGAGGGGCTGGCCCTGCGTATCGTCAATGGCGATGTACCGGAGGCTCTGCGCAACAAGAAGCTGCTTTCTCTCGACATGGGGGCACTGATTGCCGGTGCGAAATATCAGGGTGAGTTTGAGGAACGCCTGAAGGCTGTCCTCAAGGAGATTGAGAGTGCCGAGGGGCAGATCATCCTCTTCATCGATGAGATGCATACGCTCGTTGGCGCAGGGCGTTCCAGCGGGGCGATGGATGCGTCCAATCTCATCAAGCCGGAACTGGCCCGGGGTGTGCTGCACTGCCTTGGCGCCACGACTCTGGATGAGTACCGCAAATATATCGAGAAGGACGCTGCGCTGGCCCGCCGCTTCCAGCCGGTCTTTGTGGGTGAGCCGTCCGTTGCGGACACGATCTCCATCCTGCGTGGGATCAAGGAGAAGTACGAGCTGCATCATGGGGTGCGGATCACCGACAATGCACTGGTTTCCGCAGCGACCCTGTCCAACCGGTATATCACGGACCGCTTCCTGCCGGACAAGGCCATCGATCTGATTGACGAAGCCGCCAGCCGCCTGCGGATGCAGATCGACAGCAAGCCTGAGGCTCTGGATGAGCTGGACCGCCGCATCATCCAGCTGAAGATCGAGCGTGAGGCCATCCGCAAGGAGGATGACACGGCCTCCCGTGAGCGTCTGGAAGCTCTGGAAGCTGAACTGGCTGACCTTCAGGAGAAGTCTGATGCGATGAGTGCGGCCTGGCATGCGGAGAAAGACCGCATGAATGCCGTGCAGAAATACAAGGAAGAGCTTGACCACGCCCGGTCCGAGGTTGAGGTGGCGCAGCGCCAGGGAAATCTCCAGCGGGCATCCGAGCTGATGTACAGCCGTATTCCGGAGCTGGAACGTCAGATCGAACAGGCCCAGCAGGCAGAAGCCCGGTCTGATGGCAATACGCTGTTCGCTGATACCGTGACGGATCAGGGAATCGCCGCTGTCGTGTCCCGCTGGACCGGCGTGCCGGTGGACCGGATGCTGGAAGGTGAGCGTTCCAAGCTCATGCGGATGGAGTCCGTGCTGCGTGAGCGTGTCGTGGGGCAGGAATCGGCTCTGGTGGCCGTGTCCAATGCCGTGCGCCGTGCCCGTGCCGGGTTGCAGGACCCCAACCGCCCGATCGGTTCCTTCCTGTTCCTTGGTCCGACCGGTGTGGGCAAGACCGAGCTTGCCAAGACACTGGCGCAGTTCCTCTTTGATGATGAACGTGCCCTGCTGCGGATCGACATGAGCGAGTTCATGGAGAAGCACTCCGTCTCCCGTCTGATCGGTGCCCCTCCGGGGTATGTCGGTTACGATGAGGGTGGCGTGCTGACCGAGGCCGTGCGGCGTCGTCCCTATCAGGTCATCCTCTTTGACGAGGTGGAGAAGGCGCATGAGGATGTCTTCAACATCCTGCTTCAGGTGCTGGATGATGGCCGCCTGACGGACGGGCAGGGTCGTGTGGTGGATTTCCGCAATACGATCATTGTACTGACCAGCAATCTCGGTTCCGAGATTTTGGCTCATCAGAAGGATGGCGACTCAACCGAGGCCGTGCGGAATGAGGTGATGGAGGTTGTCCGGGCGCATTTCCGGCCGGAATTCCTGAACCGTCTGGACGAGATCATTCTCTTCTCCCGTCTCCAGCGGGCGGACATGGGCCAGATCGTGGAGATTCAGCTGGGCCGCCTGCGGCATCTTCTGGCTGATCGCAAGATCACCCTGTCTCTGGATGAGAAGGCACGGGAGTGGATGGCCGAGGCTGGGTATGATCCGGTCTATGGTGCCCGTCCGCTGAAGAGGGTGATCCAGCGTGAGTTGCAGAACCCTCTGGCCGGTCTCCTGCTGGAAGGGACCATCCATGACGGAGATGAGGTGACCATCTCGGCCAATGATCAGGGACTGCTCATAAATGGACATTCGGCAGCCCAGAGCTGAATGGCGTGATGGAAGGCCGCCCCGCAGGGGGCGGTCTTTTTTCTGTTGTCGATTCTTTTTGGTGGGGTGATTCGCCGGGGTTGTGTTTTTGGGGTTGGGTGGCGGTTTTCTGGGGTTTTTTGGGTTTATGTGAAGAAACTTTGAGAAAGTTTCGGGAATCGTGTTGACCGTATGGGGGTGGGTGCGTATAAGCCCATTCACCGGCGGCGCTGGAGCGGGAGTTCTGGGGCGGCTGGGGTGGTCATTGACAAGAGAATATGGGTTATAAAGTAGAGACTGGAAGGGATATGTTGGCGGCGTTTTCGTTAGTGAAGGCTGATGGAAGACGGAAGCTGATGTATCTGACTTTAAGTTTGATGCGTTGAATTAAGCTGGATGTTTTATTCTGTTGGTCTGGATTGAACCTGAGAGTTTGATCCTGGCTCAGAGCGAACGCT
>NZ_NWUV01000004.1:0-198457 GCF_023337645.1 Parasaccharibacter sp. TMW2.1890
CTCGACAACAGCACCATCGGCGGTACCCTCACCCATGATGGCCAGAACCTGACCGTCACCAGCAACAATGCCTCCGCCGGGTCCCTCGCAGGAAACAGCAACGGCACGCTGGATGGCACGCTCACCCTGACAAAGGCCAATGACACCTATAACGGTATCCTCTCCGGCAAGGGCGGGCTGGCCCTTGACGGGGGGAAAGAAACCCTCACGAACCATCAGGCCTATACCGGTGACACAACCGTCGGGCAGAGTGGTGACCTGACCCTGACAGGCTCCCTTTCCGGGGCACTTGTCAACAACGGCCACTCCGCCCTCCAGGATGGTTCAGCCGTCACCGGAACGGTCACGAACAATGATGGATCACTGGTGGCGAACGGAGCCAGACTGGCCAATCTCGTTACCAATGCGGGGACCGTCACCCTGAATGACAGCATCGTCAGGGACGTCAGCAGCAATGGTGGACAGACAGCCCTTGCCGGAACATCCGCAGGGACCGTAACAAACGCTGCCAATGCCACCTTCAGCGCCACGGGCGGGTCCCAGGCCTCCGCAACAAACAGCGGCGTCATGACCCTCGCCGGGGGCAACAAAACGGATGGTGCTGTCACCAATACGGGCAACGGGTCCCTGACACTCGATGGAAGCACCATCGGCGGTACCCTCACCCATGATGGCCAGAACCTGACCGTCACCAGCAACAATGCCTCCGCCGGGTCCCTCGCAGGAAACAGCAACGGCACGCTGGATGGCACGCTCACCCTGACAAAGGCCAGTGACACCTACGCCGGGTCTCTTTCCGGCAATGGTGGCCTGACCATCGATGGCGGGACGGAAATCCTGACAGGTGACAGCACCTATTCAGGCCCGACGATGATCCAGAACCAGGCAACTCTGGAAGTGGATGGTCGTAATGGTTCCAGCCCGGTTTCCGTCGGCAATGGCGCAACCCTGCGTGGTACCGGCACCGTCGGCTCAACCCAGGCTGTCTCCGGTGCTACAGTCGCCCCCGGTGCGATCGGCTCTGATGCGCTCTCCACCCTGCATGTCAGTGGTAACCTGACCATGGCCAAGGGCTCTGTCCTGCGGATCCGCGGGACGAGCGATACGACGGGCCAGACCATTGACACGGCAAAAGGCAACGGGTTCCATGAACTCACCTCCGACCGTCTGGCTGTCACGGGCACGGCTTATCTGCAGGGCGGGACTCTGGACCTCCAGCTGAAGAATGCAGGCGCGGGCCTGACATATGGGCAGGCTTACCGTGTCCTGACGGCATCTGGCGGTGTCAACGGCCAGTTTGACGAAAAACTGTCGAGCAATCTGGCACCCCAGTATGCCTATCTGGACCCAGCCTTTGCCTACAGTGCCGATGCTGTTGACATCGTCCTGCGCCGCAATGCCAGCTCGTTCAGCACGGTAGGTGAAACCCGCAACCAGATTACCACCGGCCAGGGGCTGGACCATCTCGCTCCCAGCTCGGCGCTCAGCCAGGCCATGACAGGCCTGACACGGGACCAGGCACGGCGGGCGCTGGACAATCTCTCCGGTGAGCTGCACGCCTCCATCCGTACGGCGCTGATTCAGGACAGCTTCTACATCCGCAATGCGGTGATGGACCGTCTGGCAAACAGCGACTGCGATTATGGCCATAATGGCCAGAGCCTCTATGACCTGAAGACGCATAAAAAGAATGGCGCCTGCTATTCCGACCATGCTGTCCTGTGGGGGCAGGCTTACGGAGCCCTCGGCCATAACAGCGGAGATGGCAATGCTGCCCTCATGCACCACAACACGGCCGGGTTCATCATGGGGGCGGATGCGCCGATCAACCGCAGCAACTGGCGTGTCGGCGGGCTGCTGTCCTATGGTCACTCCCAGTTCAACATCCAGCGGGGGCGCTCCTCCTCCGGCAACAGCAACAACATCACTGTTGGGGCCTATGCCGGGACACACTGGGGCCGCCTGAACCTACGGCTGGGCGCTGCCTATAGCTGGAATGTCATCAACACCCGTCGGCATGTCGCCGTTGGTGATTATGGCGGGCGCCTCAGCAGTGGCTATCTGGGTGGAACTGCACAGACATTCGCTGAACTGGGCTACAAGATGCGCACCGGGCGCGGCGTCTTCGAGCCGTTCATGAACGTGGCGTATGTGAACATGCAGACCAACAGCTATCATGAGCATGGCAACGAGGCCGCCCTGCGCAGCCGTGGGACGGATACGGGGGTCACCTTCTCAACCTTCGGTTTCCGTGCCGCCACGACGCTGAATATCGGCCGGACGATCTTCATGCCGCACCTCACGGCAGCCTACCGCCATGGCTTCGGTCGCCTGGGGTCCCGCCAGCATGCGGCCTTTGCCACGACAGGCGGGACCAGCGACATGGACGTCGCCGGTGTTCTGCTCTCCAGCAATGCGGCTGTCGTGAATGCTGGCATGACGGCCCGCCTGACTGATCGTATTGATCTGGATCTGTCCTACATTGGCCAGTACGGCAACCAGTCGACCGAAAGCGGTGCAACGGGAACCTTCAAGATGAAGTTCTGATCCCGTATCTCCGGTATCGCAGACAGAAAAGGGCGGACCACCATGGTCCGCCCTTTTTGTTGGGTGTGGCTCCTACCAGCTGCCCCCTGGGGATACGCCTGCCCACAGTACAGAACAGACCGCAACAGACTGGACCTGTGCAGGTAATTATGAAGGACTGGCTTAATCTCTGATAAGGGAACAGCCCCTATCTTCAGACGGTTTCCACGAAAAAACCGGATACCGCCCAAGATAGCTGCTCATGATTGTCGCACAGAACCAGACCATCACGTACACTCCCCAATCCCGTAAAGCTGTCATCAACACCACGCTTTTCATGCCTGACAACCTGTCGTTGCCACAGGAGGATACGTTTTTCGCCTTTCAGGGAGGGTCACTGGTCATCTCACCGGCATCATGGAATGGCACCGTCAGCTCTTCTCTCATGGCTGCCCCCCATTCCCTGACCATAGACCCCGGAACAGGTGGACAGCTTGCTCTTGATTACGGAGGGCTGAGCGGCGCCTCCCTCCAGACCAATCTTTCCCTGGACCTCCATCTGGTCAGCCCACCACCATCCGGCTTCACATTCCAGTTCACATTTTCCGGCCAGACGACATCCAGAACGACAACACGGCAGCGCTACGATGCCTCGGCCAACCAGACCATCATCCAGATGAACGAGGATTACAGCTTCTACAGCACGGTCCATGCAAACATCTTCATTCCCGGCAATCCATATGGTCTCCCGCAGGATGGACGCTGGTCCCCGTTCACACCTCCGGCACCACCACAAACCAGTGCGGATGTTGTCTGCTACCTCGCAGGCACATTGATAGACACCCCCCAGGGCCCCAGACCCATTGAGGAGCTGAGGGCCGGTGATGCCATCCATGTCTTCCGGAATGGTCACAAACACATCGAACATCTCCGCTGGAGTGGCTGGAAATCCGTCACACCCACCTCGTCTGACGACTGGCCAATACGCATCAGACGCCACACATTCGGGGAGAACTGCCCCTTCCGTGACCTCTACATTACCGAAGAGCACTGCCTGCTGCTGAAAGGCAGCTTCATTCCCGCCCGTATGCTCGTCAATGGCAGGACGATCCTGCGGGAAGAACGGGACAGCTACGACATTTACCACATCGAGACCTATGAGCATCGCATCATCAGTGCCAATGGTGTCCTGTCCGAAACATATCTGGACACGGGCAACCGCCACAGTTTCACGACGCCTGAAGCAGCCCTGTCCATTTCCTCCCCAGCGTCCTTCCACTCCCGCCCCAAAGACTGGCAACAGGACGCCGCCGCCCCGCTGAACGTGGATCGGGCCTTTGTCGAGCCCCTGCATGCTGCACTGGCAGAACGGGCAACCCGGCTGGGATTCCCACCGGAAACCGCCAGACCAGCCACCACGGACGACCCGGCCCTGACCCTGCTGGACCCACAGGGGACCGAACTCGCCCTGTATCAGCGCAATGGCGGACACTACCTGTTCTGGCTGAAAAACAGTCCATCCTTTCTCACCATCAGGTCCCGGACAAGCCGGCCGGACAGACAGATTGGCCCTTTCGTGGATGACAGACGAACCCTGGGCGTTCTTGTCGGCGAGATAACGCTCGTTCAGCCTGATGGAACCGACATCCCCCTGACATCACACCTGACAGCCGCCCCGAACACAGGATGGGATGTTACAGAGCCTGTTCCATGCCGCTGGACCACCGGGGCAGCCCATCTGCCACTGCCTGACATGAAACAGCAGAATGGCTGCCTGCTGAAGCTCGAGATACTCAGTGCAGGCCCCTATGCTCTTGCCTGAAAACACATAAGGGGATGGCCCATACGGACCATCCCCTCACAGAGAGCCTGCCCTGACTGGACAGAGACCCTACCCACGGCCATCCCTTGCGGGATGACAGGGATCAGATCAGACGTGTGACGAAGTTCACAGCCTGCTGAATGCCCGTCCCTACGAGAGACAGGATCGTACGCAGAGGATGCTGCAGGAAATTGCTAAAAGCAGAGGTAAAGCCCTGGATAGGAGACAGCAGCTGCCCAAGCCCACCAAGGCCACCAAGATTGAAACCGGCAGCAGGAGCAGCAGCCCCCTGCGGGTAGCTAACGGCCGGGATCGTATTGGTATTGGCAGCCGGGGCCAGAGCGGCCAGCGGGTTCTGTGCGCCGCCACCAAGACCACCAAGACCACCAACCAGACCACCAATCAGGTTGCCCAGACCAAAACCACCAGAAACGCTGTCCAGCTCGCGGTTGCTGAGAGCTCTCATGTCAAGTCTCCACACACTTTCTATTAAGGAGTTGGAAGCCCCATATGCGTCTTCCAAGGTTATAAATCCATATTCACGAAATACAGTCAACAGGAAAATGATGAATTCTTCCAGTTTAACTTTGTAATAACTTTAAATGCACAATTTATTTTATAATTTTACTTTGTATTTTTTTTAACATTTTGATCATATATTCGTATTTATATACATTTTATTTTAATAATTAAAATTAAAATACAAAAAATTAAAGTTAAATTATGAAAAATTTTGCTAAAATTCCTTGGAACATCCAATAAACAGACCCGCATCACACCCTACAATTAATGAATTTTAATCTATATGACTGTTCATACACGCTCATGAAAAAGATGAAGAAACAGCAGACCATTGTCATGCTCTCCTCTTCAACACCCAAAAAGTCTCCACATACAGTCTTCTGAACCATCGGCCCGAAGCGATTCAGTCTCTCCTGACGCCAGCTGGTCAATGTTGCCAACAGCCACCCGAATCCTGCACGGGGGCCACTCCGGACAAAAATCATACGATTCCCGATGAGGTTGCCGGCCCCATGAAGAAAGCAACACCATTCCCTCCTCACAGATAACGGCAGCACAAATTCGAAACCCTGCGCAGGAATGTCACCAGCCCCAACGGGACGGTATGGCTGTTCACAGGAACCCCTGCCGTCTCATCCAGAATGCGGCCAGAATGGGCCACTGCCCTGTTGATCCATTCCTGCGCCCCAGACCAAAGCCATGACCCCCAGTTGCAAAACAGTGGTCTTCACAAGGTCGCCCATGCCGCTGATAGGCCTGCAACAGCAACGTCTCCTGCTCAGGTGACACGATCGGGTCATCCAGCGCATGAGCCATGAACAAAGGCGGCGCATCATCCCGGACATGCGATGGCAGAGACCAGCGGACAGCCCGTTCCACTGTCGGATTATCCCCCAGACACACCCGACTGGTACGACTCCCGGTAAAAGGGGGCGCAACACTGACAACCGGATAAAGCAGCATCAGCAGGACCGGTGGCGCATCATGGTCCTGCAAAGCTGTCAGACCCAGCAGGTGCCCCCCGGCAGAAAAACCCATGAAACCCACACGCCGCACATTACCACTTCCACCAACCTGCCCGGACCGTAACAGATGCAGGGCCTGTCTGGCATCCGCCAGTGGGGCCCCCATGCCTTCAGCCCATCCCTCACCTGGCAGACGATACAGAAGAATGGCAACAGTCACACCCAACGAGACCAGCCACCGGGCCGCAGGCAAGGCTTCATGCCCTACGGCAATATGCCCATAACCACCACCTGCTGCGATGATGACAGCCGATCCATTCGGATGGACGGGCCGCATGACATGCAGACCCGGCACATGAATACCGTAAACACGCCCTCCCCGCGCAACACGGGGCTGCTCCATGGTACCAACCTCCGGCCAGAGAGGATAAAAGCCAGACTCATCATGCAGCATGGCCTTCACAGGGCATGTCCCTCGGGCCAGACCACGCCTGCCCCCTCCCGCAGAGACCGCCAGGGAAAGAGCGGAACAGCCTTGCAGAAACTGGCGGCGGGTGCTCATCTATCGGCCTCTTTTCCTTCTGACGACGACACGGAAACCCTACCTGCACCCCCACCGTGCGGAAACATGAAATATTCATGACATCTCCGTAAAAGAGAGCTGAAACCTCTCCTGAACCCGGCAAAAACCCTACTCTTCCGCCGCTTGTGACCCGATTGGCGGTGCTGTTTCCGCTCCCCGTGAATTACGGTAGGTTAGCCCGCCTGAAAGGGGACAGACACATGATGCGCCAGAAGCAGCATATCGTGCAGCGTTATGAAGATGAGCTGCTCCATTTACGGTCCCTGATGGAGCAGATGGGGGGACTGGTAGAGCATCAGCTCTCCCTCATCCTTGCAGGCATTGCCGAGAATGATGGCCGGACAGCCCTTCAGGCAGCACGGCAGGATGATGAAGTGGATGCACTGGAACAAAAGGTGGAAACACTCGCCATCCGTCTGCTGGCCCTGCGCAGCCCCATGGCGGCAGATCTGCGGGAGATCGTCGCCTGCATCCCCATGGCTGGCGCCCTGGAACGCATGGGCGATTATGCCAGCTCCATCGCCCGGCGCCTCAGCCAGATGGAACAGCCCCTTCCCCGCCCCGCCCGCCTCGCCCTGAGCGAAATGGGACGGCTGGTGCTGGAGCATCTCCGCCGCATCATGGATGCCCTGGCCCACAAGGATGACAGTGCCGCCCATGCCATCTGGGCCGCCGACCAGCTCGTGGACAAATACTGTGAAGCCATGACGGCAGATTCCCTGGAACAGATGACCCGTCATCCCCATACCATCCGCCTCCATATCTCCCTGCTTTTCATCATCAGGAATCTGGAACGGATCGGCGACCACACCACCAACATGGCCGAACGTGTGGTCTTCATGGTCACGGGGGCTACGCTGCCCCCGACCCGCCCGCATGGCCATGACAGCCAGCCACTCCCACCCGGACAGGAGTCCCCCAGCCCATGAAACCCCCTGCCAGCCCCCAGAAAGGCTCTGTTCTTGTCGTGGAGGATGAACCCACCCTGCGGGTCCTTCTGGAACACAGCCTGAGGCAGCGGGGCTATCAGGTCAGCACCGTCATGGATGGCGAACAGGCACTGGCCTTCCTCGAAACAGAACGACCGGACGTCGCCCTGCTGGACTGGATGATGCCCGGTCTCTCCGGGCTGGAACTCTGCCGCATCATCCGGCAGAAACCGGGGCTGAAGGACCTGCCCGTCCTCTTCCTCACGGCCCGGACGGACGAGCAGGACGTCATCGCCGGGCTGGACAACGGCGCTGATGACTATCTGACCAAACCATGCAGTACCGACAGGCTGGATGCCCGCCTGCGGGCCCTGCTTCGCCGCACACGCCCCGTACAGGACATCGTGACATTCGGCCCCCTTACGCTGGAACCGGAGAATCATCAGGTCACACGGGCCGGGCGTCCCATCGCCCTGGGGCCAACCGAATACCGCCTGCTGGAACTCTTCATCCACCATCCCCGCAAGGTCTTCTCCCGGGAAACCCTGCTGGAACGTCTGTGGGGCCCCAACGTCCATGTGGAGATACGCACGGTGGACGTTCATATCCGCCGCCTCCGCAAGGCGCTGAATGAAACGGGGGAAACCGACCTCATCAGGACCGTACGGGCCGCCGGTTATGCGCTGGATGATGGCACCATCAGCCAGCACGGCCCATCCTCCGGCTGATCCGCCTCATGGCCTCTCCGCTCCTGCCAGAGATCATCACGGCAATCTGTGCCTGCCTTGCCCTGACGGGCTGGGCCATGATCTGGCACCTGTCCCGGCGCCCCCACGGCACCACCCGCCCCGACAGCCCCAGACCATCTGCCCCACCCCCGGGCAGCGTTCTGCCCTTCCATGAGGCCACCCTGCTGGTAGATACCATCCCGGGCATGGCCCTCATTCTCGGCTCCGTCGGACAGATCATGGCCTGCAACGAGGCGGCACGGACCCATTATGGCAACAGCCTCGGGGCGCTCCTTCGCCACCCCACGGCACACAGCACCCTGCATAGCGCCCTTCATGCTCCCCCAATGGATGATGGCCTTCCTGCACCCTGTTCAACCACCATCAGGCTGGATGTTCCCGTAAAATGCTCCGTCCATCTCGCCATGCGCAGACTGCCCGGTGCAGCAGGACGGAACAGCCTTGTCCTCGTCCTGCTGCATGACCGCAGTCTCATTCAGGCTGTAGACCGCATGAGAGCCGACTTCGTGGCCCACGCCAGCCACGAGCTCCGCACACCTCTGGCCTCCCTCACTGGCTTCATCGACCTGATGAAAGAGGGAGGCGACCAGACCGATCAGACATCCCGCACCCTGTATCTGGAGATCATGAGCCAGCAGGCAACACGGATGCAGCGGCTGATCGACCGGCTGCTCTATCTGTCCCAGCTTGAGATGAAAGGCCACCACCACCCCCGGGAAGAGCTGGAAGCAGAAGAACTGTTCGCCCTTGTGCTGGGCGAAGTCACCCCACGTTTCCAGCACGACAGCCGCAGGCTGACCGTAACGCAGGAAGACAGCCTGACCCTGCTGGCCAACCGGGATGAAATGGTGCAGGTTCTCCTCAACCTCATCGAAAATGCCATCCGGTACGGCACAATGCCGGAACGGACCCTGCACGTCCGCCTTCACGCCAGACGGGCCACCCCAGCCGAAGGACCGACCTCCTCCCTGCCGGGACTCCTGATCACGGTGGAAGATAACGGCCCTGGCATTGCCGCCCACCATCTCCCCCGCCTTACAGAACGCTTCTACCGCATCACGCCGCCATCCGACTCCAGCCATGCGGAGGCCGGACAGGGTACGGGGCTGGGGCTGGCCATCGTCCGACAGATTCTGGAGAGACATGGTGGGCAACTGCACTTCACCAGCACGGTTGGGCAGGGAACAACCTGCCACGTCTGGCTCCCGGCCGCCCCACTCCCACAGGACCAGGCAGCAGGAAAATGACAGCCCCCCTTGCAGACAGACGCTGGCCAGCCCCAAGTTGGAAGACAAGGCAGCAACCGCCTGCACAGGCCAATGAAACAGGGAGACCCTGCGTGCCCTACATCACTACCAGCGACCGTGTGAAACTGCATTACGAGGATCACGGCCAGGGACGCCCCCTGGTCATGATCCATGGCTGGACCTTTTCCAGCCGCTTCTTCCACCGCAATGTCGGGTCATTCGCAAAACAGTATCGTGTCATCACGCTGGACCTGCGAGGGCATGGAGAATCCGGGAAACCGGACCACGGCTACCGTATCGCCCGTCTGGCAGCAGACCTCCGGGACCTGCTGGAAGCACTGGAGATTGAAGACGCCACCGTGCTGGGCTGGTCCATCGGCTCCCCCATCATATGGTCCTATCTGGAGCTGTTCGGCCGACACCGGCTCCGCAGCGCCATCTTCGTGCAGCAAACACCAAAGCAGTTCTTCGCCCCGGACTGGAAGCTGGGCCACGCCACCTGCTACGACGGGGCCGGGCTGACCTTCCTCCAGCAGCAGCTGGTTTTCAACCGGTCCGCTTTCGACAGGCAGAACCTCTCGGACTGCCTCAGCACCAGTCTGCCCGAAGACGAAAAGGCCATGCTTCTGGAAGAAATGGCCAAATGTCCCAGCCAGGCAGCCTCTCTCATGATGGCCGACCACACGACCCAGGACTGGCGAGACGTCCTGCCCCATCTTGACCTGCCCTGCCTGATGATGATTGCCGGCAAAGACAAGGTTCTTCCGGCTGCGGGGCCCCGCTGGGTCGCCGAGCACATGCCGCACTGTCAGGCCGTGGAGTTTGAAAACAGCTCCCACATGGTCTTTCTCGATGAGACGGAAAAATTCAATCAGACGGTTCTCACCTTCATGAAAGAAGGAGCAGCAGCATGAGTGGTTTCCCCTTCGCCTTCGGAATGAACGAATTCACAACCCAGCCATGGCCCTTTGAGGAAGACATCCAGCGCTATGCCGCCTTGGGCGTGGAGACGCTTGAGCTGTGTGAAAGCAAGCTGGATCCGCAGCGGGTGGACGAACAGATGGCGCTGCTGAAAACAAGCGGCCTGAAGGTCAGCTCCTTCCAGCCTGCCGTCCGTACCTTTGGGGCCAGCAAAATGATGCCCTACCCCCAGGAGCCTGGGCGCCGCCTTGCCCGGCTGGAAGAAAGCATGCGCCGTTACGCTCCCTACACCCAGGGGGTGCCGTTTGTCGTCAATACCGGGGCCCCTGAGAATGGCGATGTTCTAGGGTGCATCACCCGCACGATCGATGCCCTGCGCCGCCTCTGCCCTCTGGCAGCGGAACTGGGCATCACCCTCTCACTGGAGCCACTGAACCCGACCTCCATCAATTACGAGACGGCCATCTGGACCATCGATCAGGCTCTGGACATCATCAAGACCGTGGACCATCCCGCTCTGGGGCTGTGTCTGGATTACTGGAACATCTGGCAGCAGCCAGAGGCCTGTGCCGCCATCCGCCGTGCAGGAGCACTCATCAATGTCGTACAGATAAGCGACTGGCGCACGCCACGTTCTGCCGCAGACAGGCGCATACCCGGCAAAGGATGCATCCCCCTCCATGAGCTTCTCCACGCCACATGGGATGCCGGATTCCGGGGCGCCTGTGCCGTGGAGATTTTCTCTTCCGACGTGCCGGACAGCCTCTATGAAGGCGACCTCTCTGCCCTGATCACCCAGTGCCGGGCCGCACTGGAGCATATCTGGACCCATCCTGGCGCCGGATGAGCCTGCCATAAAGGCCATGGGAAGACCCTCCTGCCGTGACCCTGTGTGCATGGCAGGCACCCCGGACAGTTTCCTTCATAACAGCGTCTGATATTTGTTTCATAATCAGAATAATTTATTTTTTAAGGCTTATCTCCGGCACAATTCTATCCCATAAAGATGGAGTGTCTTACGCAATGAGGGTCCGTTTCCATGCTCAGCCTGTTTGACCTGTTCAAGATCGGGATCGGTCCCTCGTCGTCCCATACGGTCGGCCCCATGCGGGCGGCACAACGCTTTGCCGATGTCCTGGCGGACCTGCCTGACGGCCCGCTGGAAAAAAGTCCGGCCCGCATTGTCGTCACCCTTTATGGCTCCCTGGCCCTGACAGCCGAAGGACACGGCACCATAAAGGCCGTCCTGCTTGGCCTTGCTGGCGAAACACCGGAACATGTCGACCCTGACGCAGCAAAAAAGCTGGTCCAGCACATTGAAAGCACGCATCTGCTGAACCTCAATGGCACGAGCTTTTCCTTTGATTATCAGACCGACATCTGCCTGGACACGGCCACCATCCCGCCCATCCATCCCAACACCATGCAGTTTGAAGCCTTCGGGCGGGATGGCACGCTGATAACCCGCCAGCGTTTCTGCTCCGTTGGCGGGGGATTCATTACACCAGAGGAACAGGCACGGACGATGTCCTACTCCCTGCCGGATGTCCCCTTCCCTTTCCGCAGTGGTGCAGACCTCCTCGCCCACACAAAACGACAGAACACCGATATTGCCAGCATCATGATGGCCAACGAGACCGCCACCCGCCCTCTCTGGGACGTGGAACGCGGCATGGACAGGATTGCCGACACGATGCTGGCCTGTATTGAAGCCGGGCTGCACAATACAGACACCCTGCCCGGTCCCCTGAAAGTCCAGCGACGGGCGGCCAAACTGTATGCACGCCTCCAGGCCAAGACCAATGCTGCCCCGTCCCCCCATGGCGTGATGAACTGGATCAGCCTCTTCGCCATTGCCGTCAACGAGGAAAATGCTGCTGGTGGACGGGTCGTGACCGCCCCCACGAATGGCGCTGCGGGCGTCATCCCGGCTGTCATGCGCTATTATCGGGACTTCTGCCCCGAATATACGACCAACGGGCTGCGGACCTTCCTCCTGACAGCAGCAGCCATTGGCGGGCTGTTCAAGCTCAATGCCTCCATTTCCGGGGCGGAAGTAGGCTGCCAGGGCGAGGTCGGCGTGGCGTCATCCATGGCAGCAGCAGGGCTGACGGCCGCCCTGGGTGGTACGCCGGAACAGTGCGAACATGCTGCGGAAATCGCCATGGAACACCATCTGGGCATGACATGCGACCCGGTGGCCGGGCTTGTGCAGATCCCCTGCATCGAGAGAAACGCCTTTGGAGCCGTCAAGGCCATCAATGCTTCATCTCTGGCCATGAGTGATGACAGCGGGGCGCATTATGTCTCGCTGGACCACGTCATCAAGACCATGGCCGAAACCGGACGTGACATGAACCACCGTTACAAGGAAACCGCCCTGGGCGGTCTGGCTGTCAACGTCCCGGCCTGCTGATGGTTGCTGGAACCGCTTGCCTGAACACACCACAGCTCATACGATATCGTGAGTCCTTTTTCTCCCCGTGCTGCGGTATCCTTGCCTCATGACACTCCATCACATGCCCGCTCTTCTGCTTGCCGCCTCCATGATGGCGGTCGTGTCCACCGCCCGGGCAGAGCCGGGTGATCCTCTCCCTGTGGACAAGCGCCCTGCAGCACCGGCTCTTCTCATTCCCACCCTTCCCTGCCAGACGCTGGCCAGTACACCTCTCACCTATGCCTCCACAGGCAGTGACGACTCGCTGCATGTCCGTGTGCAGTGCAGCATGGAAAAAGGGCAGGACGATCTCTGGCGGGCCAAGGCGTGCCGATACGACTCCAGATGGAACGGATTTTACATGCCCCGCCATCATGGCACCCGCCCCTACCGGGAGGCCGTAGCTGCCTACATGGGCCATGCCTGTTTCTCCGACAGCCAGCTAACGCCCTATTTCTCGGATGAGCAGACCGACCAGCCTGATGCCGTGTCCAGTGAAGACGCTTGGTCATCCCGTCTCATCGTTCCATGGCGGGGGACCCAGCCTGCCCATGGCATCAGCCGGGCACAGGATGAAACAGTCGGGAATGTCTTCCTGCACAACCGGGCCGTCACGGTAAAGCTGAGCTTTACACACGTGCCCCCCGTAACGGCAGAAGAAAACAACATGGACAAGGCCGCCCATTCTCCCCGGCGGTTCCAGCCTGCAACAAGCCTCATCAATCTGGATGATGTAGCCCCGTCCCGCTGAAGGGGCGGTCCACCACCCGGAAGGTAAGGTTGTACCGACAGTCCAGCCCGGCGACGGCTGGTGCGGCCCGTATCGGTGCCACACCGTGAAAATGACATCGGCTTGGGCCACCCCAGACCACCACATCCCCATGATGCAGCGGCACCTTGCGGCAGGGGGAACCCCGCAGGGCACCACCCCACAGGAACAGGGCTGAAAGCCCCAGCGAGACCGAAACGACGGGGGCCTGCATGGTGCGTTCGTCACGATCCTGATGCAGCCCCATTCCCGCTCCGACGGCATACCGATTGACAAGCCCGCATTGTGGGACAAACCCCTCGTAACCTGCCGCCCGTGCAGCACGCCCTGCCATATCTGCAAAAAGGGCAGGCATGGCCGGCCAGGGCTGGCCCGTCAGCGGGTCGGTCTGCATGTAACGGTAGCCCTGCCCGTCACTCACCCAACCATATGGACCACAGGCCGTCATGCCCGCTGCCATCACCCCTCCACCAGCCGTCCTGTAATGACGGAAAGGAGCCTTCTGGCTGATGGATTCCACAGCCTGAAGCAGCACCTGCGCCTCCGCACGGGCAAAGCCACCCAGCAGAACCGCCCCGGGCGACAGGACAAGCTGCTCCCGGGTCTCCGGGAAAAGATCATCCATCAAGGGCCAGTCACTCCCCTCTCATTGCCGATGAAAGAACCGTATCTGCCTCGTGACAATCTTCAGATCCTGCAACGCTCTGGAAAAAACGGCAAAATGCGGAGCAGCCTCATGCGCCCGGAAGGCAGCCCGGCTCTCATACACCTCGTGCAGCACAACAAGCATGGGATCATCCTCACTGCACTGAATGGTAAATTCCAGACAGCCTGGCTCATCAGCCCTGGAACGGGCCGCATCATGACGGCAGACCTCAAGGAATGCCTCCAGAGTATCTTCTCTGGCCTCGAATTCTGCCAGAACGACAAGTGGTCCGCACATGGAACGTCTCCTGCATGACGGATGGATGAAGACCGACCCACCCTTCTGGCAGAATGGCCCGCAACCGAACCAGACGCAACCATCCCGGCCGTGAGGCCAAAGCAGGGCAGGGCTGTATCATGACGGCTTGCCAGACGGAGAGTCGCAAGGTTTCCT
Organism: Parasaccharibacter sp. TMW2.1890; assembly: GCF_023337645.1. NCBI lineage: Bacteria > Pseudomonadati > Pseudomonadota > Alphaproteobacteria > Acetobacterales > Acetobacteraceae > Parasaccharibacter > Parasaccharibacter sp. TMW2.1890. The sequence continues at coordinate 14,570 of NZ_NWUV01000004.1, forward strand.
GACTGGAGCATCATCCACCCCTGCATATCCAACAGGAGACACCCCATGACAGACAGGCAGGATACCGCCGCCACCCGGTTTCTCGACAGTGCCGCCATTTCATACAGAACATGCCGCTACGACTATGCCCCACAGAAAGGCCATATCGGCGAGCAGGCCGCCAGCGCCATTGGGGCAGAGCCTTCCGCCGTCTTCAAAACCCTTGCCGTCAAGATCGACAGGAAGCAGCCCGCTTTTGCAGTCATCCCGGTGGACAGACGGGTCAACTTCAAGGCACTGGCAGCGGCTCTGGGTGGCCGGAATGCCAAGATGATGCAGCCCGATGAGGCCCATGACCGCACGGGATTCGTCTCGGGTGGAACAACGCCTTTCGGCTCCCGTGAAACCCTGCCCACCGTCATCGACCGCAGCGCACAGAAACACAGGACAATCTGGATCAATGCCGGGGACCGGGGATTTCTGGCCTGCCTGACACCCCAGGATGTGCAGATGGTGACGCAGGGGATTTTTGCCAGCATTGCCGAATGACCGGTCTTCACCCCCCCACAGACATGACCATTTCATGACAGTGATTTCACTAACATTTTATCACCCTGCTCCTGTATCTTCCCATGCGGACAGCCCCACATGAGAGAGGCTGGACAGGCAGGCAGCCTGACAGAACTGGTACAAGGAAACGCAAGATGATCCATGTCTCCGGACTACTGATGAAGCGGGCAGCCACAGGCCTTGCTCTGGCAGCTCTGGCCTGCGGTCTGGCCATCACGCCAGCCGAGGCACACCATCACCACAGTTTCGGCCACAGCTTCGCCCGGGGGCTTGGCTTCGGCGTAGGGTCCGGTGTGGGGTACAACGTGGTTGACCGTGTCTTCAACGGCTATGGCGGAGGCGGCTATTACGATGGTGGCTACGCCATGCCCTACATGGCCCCGAGCTATGCCCCGCCGCCACCGCCACCACAGAGCACGAATGTCATCGTCATCCAGCAGCCTGCAGCTCCTCCGCCTGTACCCGGCTACCCCTACCCCGTGCCCGGCTACACCCATTTTCAGCCCGGTCAGGGATATGTCGCCCAGACGACCACATACGTACAGGGCTATGGCTATGTTCCGGCGCAGCCCCAGCCCGTGACGCCCTGAGCAGGCCAGACGAAAAGGGAGGATTTTAACCTTTTCTTCCCAAACTGGTATTACTTGAATAACCAGTAAAAACTGGTTGATTTGAGTGGGATAATATCTCTATGGAGGCACAGGTTCTGCAATAACACGATAAGAAAGAGTTAATAGTCAGGGATGGTCTTCTGTCGTCTTTTCATTGACCGCCCCGTGGCGACAACACTTCTGGCACTCGCCATCTTTCTGTCCGGCATGATTGCCCTGCCTTTCCTGCCCATTTCCACCATGCCGGACATGACGGCGACCTCCATCATGGTGATCGCCAACCAGCCGGGGTCGGACCCGCAGCAGATGGCCACCTCCGTCTCCACTCCACTGGAGCGGCGGCTGGCGACCATTGCAGACATCCAGACGCTGGAATCCGTCACGACCAGAGGGCAGACGTCCATCTTTCTGGATTTTTCCTCATCCCGCAACATCAATGGCGCCCTGCGGGATGTGCAAGCAGCCCTCCATGCCGCCCGAAGCGACCTGCCCACCAGCACGCTGGAAGCAGACCCGCAGGCCTTCAAGCTGGATGGCGACAAACCGATCTATCTGCTCCATCTGACATCAGACCAGCTCCCCAGGGCACAGCTTTATGACCTCGCCACCATAAGGGTCCGCCCCATACTGGCACAGATAGCCGGTGTGGGGCGTGTCGAGCTGTTCGGGGCCTCCAACCCGGCTGTCCGGGTCGAACTGAACCCCTATCCTCTCTACCGCTGGGGGCTGAACCCCGAGGATGTCCGGGCGGCGCTGGCCTCGGCCAATGCCTTCACGCCAAAGGGCTTCATCACGTCGGGCAACCAGCGCATCCAGCTCCAGACGAATGACCAGGCTACCGAGGCCGCCCATTACAGGGACCTCATCGTGGCCTACCGCAACGGGAAAAATCCCATCTACCTCAAAGACATCGCCACCGTGCGGGATGACGTGCAGGACGTGTACCAGAACAGTACACTGAACGGGAAAACAGCCATCACAATCGCTGTCATCCCTCAGCCACACGCCAATGCGGTGGAGATTGTCAACGACATCGTCAGGCGTCTTCCCCGGCTCCAGCAGGCCCTGCCTGCCAGTGCGGAACTCCGCACCGGCCTGGACCTGTCCCTGACCATCCGGGCCTCGCTGGCGGATGCCAAACAGACACTGGTCATTTCCATCTTTCTGGTCGTGCTGGTCATTGCCCTCTTCTTCCGCCACATGGCCAGCACGCTCATCCCGGCCATCACCATCCCTGTCGCTCTCTCGGGGACGCTGACAGCCATGGCGTGGTTCAATTTCTCGCTGAACATCCTTTCCCTCATGGCTCTGACCATTGCAGTCGGGTTTGTCATTGATGATGCCATTGTCGTGCTGGAGAACATCGCCCGCCACATGGAAAACGGGATGAACCGCTATCAGGCCAGCATCGTCGGCACCTCCGAGATCGCCTTCACCATCATCTCCATCAGCCTGTCCCTCATCGCCGTTTTCATCCCGCTGCTCTGCATCCCCGGTACGCTTGGTTCGGCCCTTCATGAATTTGCGCTGACAATGGCTGCGACCATTGCCATCTCCATGGTCCTGTCCCTGACCCTGACGCCCATGCTCTGCGCCCATTTCCTGACGATAGAACCAGCAGGCAGCACGCCGGCCATTCCCGAAAGGCCCCGCTATTCTCCCCTGGCAGACCCTGTCTCCTGGCTTCTCTATGGTGCCATGAGGACTGTCCGCGCCGTGGAAACGGGACTTTACCACCTGACGTCGCTCTATGACCGTTCAATGCACTGGAGCCTCCGCCACCCCATCATCATCGGGCTGACCCTGCCGGGAAGCTTCCTGCTCATGGTCGGCATCATCATTCTCATGCCCAAGACGGCCATACCCTCCATGGACCTTGCCATTCTTCAGGGCAGCATCAATGGCGAACCAAGCCTCTCCTTCAAGGCCCTGACACGCCGGATGCATCAGGTGGAAAGCATCATCCAGAAAGACCCGGCCGTGCAGACCGTCGTGACCTTCAACCGCACGAGCCATACGGGGCGCATCTTCGTCACGCTCAAGGCCAAGAGCATGCGTGACAGCATCCCCGTCATCCTGGCCCGGCTGCGCAAGGCCATTCCCCAGCAGGCCGGGGCGGAGGCCTTTTTCTGGGCTCTGAACAATGGCCGCCAGGGAGGGGGCGACAGCAACACCACGGGCAATTACCGTTATGTTCTCCAGAGCGACAGCAACGGCCCCCTTTACGCCACCATGCCTCCCCTGCTGGCCCAGCTGCGGGCCAGCGGGAAGTTCCGCAACCTCTCCACCGATGCAGAGGATCTGAGCTTTTTTGCCAATGTCCTCATCCACCGTGACCTGGAAGCCCGCTACAACATCACGCCCCAGCTCGTGCAGAATGCGCTCTTCGATGCCTACGGGCAGAGCATCGTCTCCACCATCCACCTTCCCCTGACCAATCACCGGGTGGTCATGGTGGTGGCGGAACCGTTCCGGGAATATTCCAACACACTGCACCATCTCTGGCTGTCCACCTCGGCTGGTACGGCAGCAGGGGGCATTGCCTCCAACCTCATCCGGGTCAGGACCAAAGGCACGCTCAGTACCCAGGCCTCCCTCTCCCGGGATTCCGTCACCAACTCCCTGGCCAACAAGCTCTCGGGCAACAGCTCGAACGGGGCCGCCGTCTCCTCATCCCAGGAAACGATGATCCCGCTGGACAATGTTGCCAGCATTGTCAAAACGCCCATGCCGCTCAGCATCACCCACCATAATGGCTATTATGCCACGACACTCTCCTTCGATCTGGCCGAAGGCACCAGCTATGATGATGCCATCTCGCTGATACACAGGGCACTGGTGAACCTTCATGCTTCGGACAGCATTCATGGGGAGTTCACGGGGACAACCGGAGAGACGACGGACCTCATGCTCAATGCCCTGCTGGCCTTCCTGGCAGCCATCACCATCATGTACATTGCCCTCGGCGTCCTCTACGAAAGTCTCCTCCACCCCATCACCATCCTTTCCACCCTGCCGTCCGCTGGCGTGGGGGGCGTGCTGGGGCTGTGGGCCTCCGGTGAGCAGTTCAGCCTTGTGGCCATCATCGGCGTCATCCTGCTGACGGGCCTCGTGAAGAAGAATGCCATCTTGGTGATCGACTTTGCCCTGCACATCCACCACCATCATCCAGACATGACAGCCGAGGAGACCATCCGCCATGCCTCTGTCACCCGCTTCCGCCCCATCCTTATGACAACACTGGCCGCAGCCCTCGGCGGTATCCCGCTGCTGATGAGCCAGGGGTATGGCTGCGAACTGCGCCGCCCTCTGGGCGTGGCCATTCTGGGCGGCATGGCCATCAGCCAGCTGCTCACCTTCTACACCACACCAGCTGTCTATCTGCTGATGGAAAAGCTGAAACACCACAGTCTGTCCCTGATGAGGCGGGTCCGGGCCGCCCTGTAAGCCTGCCCCTTATGAACCCGACAGGAAAAAACGGTCAGCCGGACCCTCCACGGGCCAATTGCACCGCGCTGCGGCTCTTTCTATAAAAAGGGCCTGAGGAGAACGCCCGCCCATGACCCGGAACCATGATGCCAGCACGCCCCATCCATCCCTTGATGAAGAGTCCCTCCTGCCCCGCCCGACACGCCGCACGGTCCTGACGGCTGGGTCCGTGGCGCTGGGAGGGGCCGGGGCCTGTACGCTGGCCGTACCCTTTCTGGACAGTCTCCGCCGCACCCGGGCAAGCTCTGCTGCCAGCACACAGGAAGAAACAGTCCTGGATATTTCCGTACAGGACCTGGAGCCCGGTGCGCACAAGATCGTCGTCTGGCAGGGGATGCCCGTTGCCATCCAGCGCCGCACACCAGAGATGATCCGTGCGCTGGAGGACCCCGCCCTGCTCGCCCAGCTGCTGGACCCGCAATCCCGCATCCGGCAGCAGCCCCGTGAGGCTGAAAATGCCCACCGGTCCCTCCGGCCCGACTATGGCGTGTATGTCACCATCTGCACCCATCTGGGCTGCGTACCGGACTATCAGAACATCACCAGCCTGCCCGCCTCTGGCGGATTCTTCTGCCCCTGCCATGGGTCGCAGTTTGATGGAGCTGGCCGGGTCCTTCGCAACATGCCCGCCCCCTACAATCTCCCGGTTCCCCCACTCCATTTCGTGGATGACCATACAATCAGGCTGGGAGAAAGCCTTCTCTCACCCCATTACGGCATGAACAGCATCCAGCAGCTCTGAGGGACGGTCCACACGATGAACGACAACACACACCCGACCAGAAGCTGGCTCGACTCCCGCCTGCCCTTCCTGCGGCCTTTCTGCCAGCACATGACCCGCTTCCCCATGCCGCCGGTCAATCTGCTCTGGACACTTGGTGCCTGTCTGATGGTTGCTTTCGGGCTGATGGTCGTAAGCGGTCTGTTCCTCTCCCTGCATTACCAACCCGATCTCGCCCAGGCTTTCGACAGTGTGGAAGCCATGGAACGGCGGGTCCCCTCCGGCTGGCTCATCCGCAGCATCCATACAGGCGGGGTCAGCCTGCTCTTTGCTGCGCTCTATCTCCATGTCGGCCGAGGCCTCTGGTACGGGTCTTACAAGGCCCCACGGGAACTTGTCTGGCTCTCCGGCCTGTTCCTGATGCTTCTGTTCATGACGACCGCCTTTGCAGGTTATGTCCTGCCATGGGGGCAGATGTCCTATTGGGGGGCCACCGTCATCACCCATGCCGTGGAGGCCATACCCGGCATCGGTCACGGGCTGCTCGTCTATCTTCTGGGAGAAGACACGCTGGGCGGTGTGGCCCTGCACCGCTTCTTCATCCTGCATTTCACCCTTGGCTTCATCATCGCTGCGGTGGTCGGGCTCCATATACTCTGCCTGCATGGTACGGGCTCCAGCAACCCCACGCTGGACAGCCCCCACCCGGACCGCACAACCCGCCCCTTTGCTCCATTTTATGTGGTGAAGGACTGTCTGGCCGTCTGCGTGTTTCTGGCCCTGTTTGCCGGGCTGATCTTTTTCCTGCCGGGGCTACTGGGCAAGTTGGACAACATCATCCCAGCCAATCCCCTCAAAACACCGACAGACATCACACCGGAATGGTATCTGGCCCCGTGGTTTGCCATGCTGCGGGCTGTCCCTTCCCGTCTGGGCGGGCTGATTGCAGCAGCCACCAGCCTGCTTCTCCTCTTCATCCTGCCCTGGCTGGACCAGTCCCCCCGCCATAACGCTACCTACCGCCCGCTGGCCCGGATAGGGCTGGGACTGTTCTTCATCGCCTTCATCATCCTCATTCTGGCAGGAATGAACAGAGCTACCCCCCTCTGGGTCTGGCTCAGCCGGGGCGCCATGCTGGTCTGGTTCCTCACCTTTCTGGGGCTGCTCCCTCTGGCAGCCTACAGGGAACGGCGAGCCAGTGACGCCTCCACACAGGGAGATGCACCATGATGCGTTCATGCCTCCGCCCAACGGGCATGGTCTTTCTGGCCGCCCTGTCCCTGGCCCATCTCCCCGCCACGGCCAGAGCGGATGACCCTGCCCCAACACAGGCCCCTGCCGCTGCGCAGGTGGCGGCCCCTGCGACAGTCCCGCCAACCACCATGCGCCCGGAAGAACGGGGACTGATGATCTTCCAGCAGGTATGCAGCTCCTGCCACAGCATGGAGCGTGCCCATTATGGGGACATGATTGACCTCCAGCCCTCCGTCACGGCCCTGCAACACTGGGCACAGCAGCGTCATGCCGGGCTGGAAAGCCCCATCGCCTCCCCCTATCCCAGTGTGGCTGTAGGCAAGGCCAATAATGGCGGGGACTATCCACCGGACCTCTCCCACATTGCCCGCACCATCCGGGGCGGCCCGGACTATATCCGCCAGATGCTGGCAGGTTACCGCCCCGTTCCGCCCGGCGTCACCCTGGCACCGAATACCTATTACAACCCCATCGCCCTGACGCATCATCACAGGTTCAAGATGCGCCCCCCACTGCATGAGGGCATGATCGCCTTCCCGGACGGTACACAGGCCACCATTCCCCAGATGGCCAGCGACGTGACGGCCTTTCTCCAGTGGGCTGATGATTCCCACCGCAGCACCCGCCATTTCATCGGCACGGCCGTCCTGCTCTATCTCGCCCTGCTGGGCGGAATACTGCTTGCGCTCTGGCGGCTGCTGAAAAAAGAAGCCTGAAACGGAAAAGCCCCGCCCCAGAAACCGGGACGGGGCCAACCTCGGAACGACATCCGGCCTCAGGGAGCCGGGTTGGCGTTCAGCTGGTGGATGGCGTTGATCTTCTCTTCCAGCTCCGGCGTGATCTCCACCTGAATGGAGGTCAGAGCCGTCTCAAGCTGTTCCATCGTCGTGGCACCGATGATGTTGGATGTCACGAACGGGCGTGACGTGACGAACGCAATGGCCATCTGGGCGAAATCAAGCCCGGATTCCTTCGCCAGAGCCTGATAGGCCCGGATGGCATCATCCACACCCGGCTTTTCATAACGCTGGCCCCGGTTGAACAGGGTCGTCCGGGCTCCCGGCGGGCGGGCACCATCCAGATATTTGCCGGTCAGATAGCCCTGCGCCAGAGGGGAATAGGCCAGCAGGCCGACATCTTCCCGCAGACCCATCTCGGCCAGACCGATCTCATAGGTCCGGTTCAGCAGATTGTAGGCATTCTGGATGGAAGCAATGCGAGGCTGCTTTTCCTCCCGGGAAACACGCAGGAACTCGGACACGCCCCAAGCGGTCTCATTGGAGAGACCGACATGACGGACCTTGCCTTCCTTCACCAGCTCACCCAGAGCGCCCAGTGTCTCGGCAATCGGTACCTCATCAGCATCGGAGAGCGTGCGGAAGGTCGTGCCGCCCTCACCAAAGATGTTCACCACCCGGTCCGGCCAGTGCAGCTGGTAAAGGTCCAGATAATCAGTGTTCAGCCGCTTCAGGGACTCATCAATGGCATAACGTATCTGTGCCGGTGTCAGACGTGGCTTTTCACCATCGGGGCGAAACCAGTCATTCTGGCTGCGTCCAACAACCTTGCTGGCAAGGATGACCTTGTCCCGGTTGCCACGGGCCTTCAGCCAGCTTCCCACGATCCGCTCGGTCGAACCCTGCGTCTCCGCACGCGGTGGAATCGAATAAAGTTCAGCCGTGTCGATGAAATTTACGCCATGTTCAAGCGCCATATCGAGCTGGGCATGACCCTCTGCCTCGGTATTCTGCTGGCCGAACGTCATGGTGCCAAGGCAGAGCTCACTCACCTTCAGGCCAGTCCGTCCCAGTGTTCTGTACTGCATGGGCATTCCTTCCTGTCATGGTCACTATATGGCGGGCATCCTGACATGCCCGTAATGTAGGGCCCGACCACCAGGCAAGGGCCTGCTTCCCTTTTGCCCCGGCTTGCCGCTATCCTGCCCCACAACGATACACTACGCAGCATATCAGGAAAACAGGCAGGACCAATGCGTATTCTACTGGTTGAGGATGATCCGACTGTCCGCTCCTTTGTCCTCAAGGGGCTGAAAGAAGCTGGCCATAACGTGGACCAGGCCGACAACGGCAAGGATGGGCTGTATCTGGCCATTGGCGAGAAATACGACATCATCATCCTCGACAGGATGCTCCCCGGTGGCATTGATGGGCTGAACATCCTTGAAACCCTGCGTGGCCAGAAGAACAACACCCCCGTGCTGCTGCTCTCCGCTCTTTCCGACGTGGATGACAGGGTGGATGGGCTGCGGGCCGGCGGGGATGATTATGTCACGAAGCCTTTCGCCTTCTCCGAGCTTCTGGCCCGTGTGGAAGCCCTGGGGCGCCGGGGCCACAATGAATCCGCCCCGGAAACATCCCTGACCGTAGGCGACCTGACGCTGGACCTCCTCTCCCGCGAAGTCCGCCGTGATGGGCAGAAAATCGATCTCCAGCCCCGTGAATTCCGCCTTCTGGAGTTTCTCGTCCGCCATGCGGGGCAGGTTGTCACCCGGACGATGCTGCTGGAGAAAGTCTGGGACTATCACTTCGACCCGCAGACGAACGTGATTGATGTCCATGTCTCCCGCCTGCGCCAGAAAGTGGACAAGCCGTTTGAGACGGCCATCATCCACACGGTCCGCAATGCAGGCTATATCCTCCGCCCCACGCAGGACTGACAGCCAACACCATGGCAGAGGAAAGGACACCCCTATACCGCCGTCTGTCCCGCCGCCACCTGTTCCGACTCCCTCTCCTCCACAGCCGGAACGGAAAACGGCGCTGGCCCATCCGCTCGGCGGGCATCAATTTTGCTCTGGGCTATGGTGTCCTGTTTCTCATTTCGGCCACGCTGTTTCTCTCCTTCATCTGGTGGAGCAGCACAAACCTGCTGAACGACCATGTCCGTGCCTTCATCGAGACGGATGCGCAGGAACTCCGGCACCGCTGGGGGCACGGCGGGGCCCCCGCCCTGAGTGAAGCCATCAATGACAGGCTGGAACAGAACATTGATGATGACGCCCTCTATCTGCTGATAGACCGCCATGGGCGGCGAATGGCGGGCAACCTGCCGGGCTGGCCGGTGGCCGTCAAAAAGATGAACCACTTTTACGAGCTGACCATCCGCCGCTACACCTTCACGACGCCTGCCCAGTTCAAGGCCTATACCCTGCCGCATGGCTTCAAGCTGATTGTCGGGCACGACATACGGGGCCGCACCCTCCTCAGCACTGTCATCACCCGCACGCTCATCTGGTGTGCCGTCATGATCTCCCTGCTGGCCGTGGGCGGCGCCCTGGTGGTACGGGACCTCTTCCGCCGCATGGTTGGCTCCATCGCCCGTACAGCCTCTGCCGTAGCCAATGGCGACCTCAACCACCGCATCGCCCTGACAGGCAGTGAAACCGATCTCGTCGCCGAAACGGTCAATACCATGCTGGACAGGATCAACCGGCTGATGGAGGGCGTCCGCCAGGTCTCCAACGCCATTGCGCATGACCTGCGCACCCCCATAACCCGGGCCCGCAACCAGCTGGAAGAAGCTTTCTTCTCTGCCACCTCACCCGATGAACTGCGCACGGCCGTGGACAGGGCCATCGGGGACCTGGACCACATTACCGGCATCTTCGAGGCCCTCCTCCGGATCGCCCAGATAGAAGCAGGAGCACGCCGCTCGGCCTTCACGACCGTCAACCTCAACCAGCTCCTGTCCAACATGGCTGAACTCTACGAAGCCTCGGCCGAGGATGCCGGGCTGAGCCTGGCACTGGATGTCACCCCTCTGCCCTCCCTGTTTGGTGATGAAAGAATGCTCCAGCAGGCACTGGCCAACCTGCTGGACAATGCCATAAAATTCTCCCCACCAAACAGTACGCTGACCCTCAGCGCCCATCCCGTCATGGCCGGAACAGCCCCGGGCAGCGGCGCAGAAAAAAAACCACAGGGACTCGAGATCAGCGTCCGGGATCAGGGGCCGGGAATGAATGATGCCGACATACTGCGCGCCCACGAGCGCTTCTTCCGGGCTGAAAGCGCCCGCAACACGCCAGGCTCCGGCCTTGGCCTCTCTCTGGTACAGGCCGTCACCAGCCTGCATCATGGCCGTCTGACCCTTACCCAGGCCAATCCCGGCCTGAAAGTCACACTCTTCCTGCCCCTTCTGCCAGAAGCAGAACGGACCGGCAGAAGCACCACTCCGGCGGAAACCACACCATGAGACACCGTCCCGTCAGGCCTGTTACCAAATCTTCATTCCTCGCCCATCTTCCGGGCAAACAAGCTGTGATAGTCTGATGACCATGCGCACCGTTTTCTTCCTCACTGTCCTTCTCCTGCTGGCCCAGATGCCGCTCCGGCCGGGGCACGCCTGGGGGTCACTACTGCCGGAAGAAGAACCCTCCACCCCTGCGCAGGACCTTGTCATCACCAGCGACAGCCAGGCTTACTGCGCCCAGCTCAGCGAGCATCTGGCAGAAAAGATGCGCATGCCTCATGATGTTCCCGTCGGGGCCATGGATGATGCACGGCATCTTCAGGAAGAAGGGCAGGAACTCTGCCAGCAGAACCACATACGGGCGGGCATAGGCCGCCTGCGGCGCGCACTTGTTCTGCTGAAAAATCAGGAAGGCTCCCACCAATGACCCTCCATCGTTCGCTGAAATTCACGGGCCTGACTGCACTGGCCACCGGATGTCTGCTAGGCAGCGTGGCCATGGCAGCTCCCCCGGCACCAACCAGCCCCGATGGCGAACCCCCTGCCATGATCCCGCCAGAGCCGCCACACCCACATGGTACGCTGCTCGCCTTTGCCGTTTCTGATGAAGCACAGGCAAAGGCAGATACGCTCTCCATACGCTTTTCAGCCAGAACGGAGGGCAGTTCTCCCACCGGCACCCAGCAGCACCTCAACCAGCTTGTCAGCAGTGCCATGGCCATCCTGAAAGATCAGCCGGACGTGAAAAGTACGGCGGAGACTTACACGGTCGGGCAGGAATATGGTCCTCATGACAAACGCAGCTGGGTTGCCCGCCAGAGCCTGACCCTGAGCAGCCAGAACCGTGACGGCCTGCTTGCTCTGGCCGAAAAACTTCAGAAACTGGGGCTGGGCCTTGAGGACATGCAATGGACTCTCAACCCCGAGACCCGTGAAAAGCTGGAAAAGCAGGCCCGTCTGGGGGCCCTGAAAAAACTCCGCCAGCAGGCCGAGGAAGATGCCGCCGCTCTGGGCCAGACCCTGATTGGTCTGGAACGTGTGCGTATCGGGAGCCACGGCGCAGATGGCTTTGAACCGCTCCACCCCGCAGGCCCAATGCTCATGATGGCCGAAGCCCGCAGCGCTGCCGCAGCACCGGAGAGCACGGCAGAAATGCAGACCGTCCGTGTCACCGTCAGCGCCCAGGCCCGTCTGGCAGACAGGGAACCCCCGACTGCACCCTGATGGAGGGGCAGCCAGCCCTAGAAAACCGTCGTGGGGCGCTTGCCCAGCGCAACCGGGAGGGTGATGATCTTGCCCTCCCGCCTTATGGTGAAATTGAAAACCGTCCCGGGATGGGCTGCCGCAACACTGCGCAACACCGTCCGGGCATCATGCACCGGGATGTTGCCAATCGCCAGGATGGCATCCTTCTTCCGCAGGCCTCCCCGCCATGCCGCTCCGTGAGGATCCACATCCTCCACCCACATGGGGAAACTGGAATCGTTGAGCGTCACACCCAGCCAGCCATGTTCCACATGGCCCGTCTGGCGGATGGCCTCCACGACAGGCGCCACGATTTCCGACGGAATGCCAAAGCCAATCCCCACGGAACCATCACTGGGGGACGCAATGGCGGCGTTCATTGCCACGACCTGCCCCTGGAGATTGAAAGCAGGCCCACCAGAATTGCCCGGATTGATGGGGGCATCCAGCTGCATGAAGTCATCCAGCGCCCCACTGCCCAGATCACGTCCGACAGCAGAAACAATGCCCGCCGTCACTGACGACCCGAACCCGAACGGATTGCCTGCCACAAGTATCCAGTCCCCGATTTCCACCTGCCGGCTGTCCCCCCAGGAAACGCAGGGCAGCGGTGTCGGGCTATCCACCTTGATGACGGCAATATCCGTCATCGGGTCATCCCCTAGGCTGTGAGCGGGCAGGGAGCGGCCGTCAGACAGGGACACCATGATCCTCGTGGCGTGGCCGATGACATGCCGGTTCGTCACGATGATGCCAGAAGCATCCACCACGAAACCGGATCCCGCCCCTGTCAGCTCGTCATCAGCCGGATGCAGCATGTGATGCCCCTTGCCCGTCACATGATGCCGGAGACGATGCTTCTTCCGGGGGGCCGGTGAAGCGCGGCGCTGCTCCTGGCTGGCAGGCGGAGAGGCCGTATCAGGCTCTCCCTCATCATCCTCATCCGCCGAGGATGACGCATGAGAGATTGAAATATTCACCACCGCCGGAATGACCTGATGGACCAGAGGCGCAAAACTGGGCAGATTCAACGCCTCCCGCAAAGCGGGCGCTTCATGGTTCACACCCACGGGCAGGGCCCCCACCGGCGTGGCAGCAGGCGGCAGCACAAGCGGAGACGATACCGGAACAGGCGGATGACGGACCGCCTTATACAGGCTCGTATTCTTTATCGGCTCGGGAACTTTTTCCCCACCAGGCACCCACCACAGGCATACGCCCGCAGCCACCATGCTCCCCACGGCCGCCGGCAGCAGGACAGACCAGACCAAGTGCCTCATAACCGGCTGCATTCACATGCGCTCCCCTCACTGCGGCACGGCTGCCGCAATGTCTCTTCAAGTCTTCCACTCCCTACCACACTCCATCCCGTTTGAAAGCACCTTCCTGACCTTCAGGCTGTACCACATATCAGCCCGCCCCAGCAGAAAACACCCCGTCTCCACCTTGCAAAATACTTGCAGGGACCCGGTCTCCGTGGCAGTTTACTTTTCTTTCATTTTCAGGGCAGGTAGGGCAGGTCAGGAAAGACCCAGCATTCAGACAGCACGGGCTGAAAACAACCATGCCCCCCACCTCCTGAAGACCTGAAAAAGACATGCCGGATGCGCCAGAAGGACCGATACATGACAGCCCACAGCGAACGTAATGCAATTGTCCTGCATCACCCGATTTTCGTGACGTATTTCTTTACGGTTCTCATCATCCAGAATGATGAGTTCAGGCATGTCGATTTCTGCGACATCGAACATTACAGGGCCTGCCTCCCCACCCATGAACAGCTGACGGCACATGGCATCACCGTCCTGAACCCGAAGGATGATACGTTCGTCCTGCTGAAAGACGGCAATTTCCTGTCCGCCCGCCCCGAAGGCACCTTCGGCTTCGCCAACAAGGCCAACTGGTGGGAAGAGTTCAGACGCCTCTCGAGCATTCCATTCAAATTCGTTCAGGAAAAACCTTTTTCTCCCCATATACCGCACATCATCCACCAGACAGACAATGCCCTTCACCCGGAAACAGGCTATCTTGAAAACATAACGTCCCTGAAAACAATGAATAAGGACTGGGAGTACCGGTATTATTCAGAAAAAGACCGCATTGACTTCATCCATACCCATTATGGATGGGACGTGCTGAGTGTCTATCTGCGGCTGAACCGCCTCTATGGCGCAGCACAGGCGGATTTTTTCAGATATCTCTGCCTGTATCAGCATGGCGGCGTCTATCTGGACATGAAATCGGGCAGCAGCCGGCCATTATCCTCCATTATCCGTGATGACGACCAGTTCATCATTTCACAATGGGACTGGAGCCTGCCTCAATACTTCGAGTGGGGCAAAAAAGCCGAACTTTCCCACATTGAAGGGGGCGAATTCCCTATATGGTGTCTCATCTGTGCGCCAGGTCATCCTCTTATGGCCAAGGTCATCAACCAGCTGATCGCCAACATCTTCCTTTACACGCCCAACCTGCACAGCACGGGCAGCGTGGCAACACTGAAAGTGACCGGCCCCATCCTGTTCACAAGAGTCGTCTTCAACAACCTGAACAAATTCGACATCAGGATGGAAAACATTCTGGCGAAGGGCCTCAATCCCCACATGGTGAAGAACATTTACCGCAAGGACCAATATCACGAGCAGGTCCTGCCCCTCGTCATACAGTCCGCTCGTGTGGGCGATACCATATGATGGCCTCTCCTCCCCGAAGCAGCACATGCTCGAACCACCGGGGACAGAAAACCGGAGACTGAACGGCCTCAAGCCTCCTTGGCGGGATTTTCGGGCCATTTATGTCTGGGGTAGCGCCCCCGCATGTCCCGCCGCATGTCCAGCCAGCCTGACGTCCAGAACTGGGCAAGGTCCGCCGTCACGGCCTGTGGCCGTCCGGCAGGGGACAGCAAGGTAGCATGGAGCGGCACCCGGCCACCTGCCAGCTGCGGCAGGGCCGTGGTGCCATAAAAGTCCTGCGCCCGGGCAGAAAGGGATGGCACGACCGTCGTGTAATCAATGCGCCGGCGCCCGACCTTCAGAGCCACATGGGACGGAAGCTGGCGGTCCAGCTCCTGCCTGTCCTCATAGGACAGACGGCTGGCCAGAATGGCCGCAAGGTCCAGCTCCTGAATCTGTGTGAGCCGATCCAGTCCCGCAAGCCACGGTTCCAGCCACTCCATGTCCTCGGCCAGAGCCTCGTCAGACAGATCAGGCAGATGGGGCGCATAATGCGTCCGGGCCAGAGCGACACGGGCCTGAAACTGGCGGGCCGCCGCCGACCAGTCCAGATGCCGGGCCAGATCAGACCGCACCTTCGCCAGAAGGGCCACCGTGATGTCTTCCGCCTCGGGGGGGACATTACGATCCTTCAGCACCAGATTGCCCAGCCGCAGCCTCTGCCGGACAATAACCTTGCCCGATGTACCATCAAGGGCCGGTTCCCGCTGTTCCTTCAGGCTGGCCTGTACGGAATCGGGCAGGGTCTCCAGCGTGACCGGAGCCGCAAGGGTCATGTCCGTCCCCTTGCGGACATGGAAGGCCGCCCCAGCCAGAAGGTCCTCCTGCACCAGCGGGTCTGTCGCCCCCAAGCGGGCACTGCCACCTCCTGCCAGACGGTACCGTCCATCGGCACTGGTCCGCTGTGCCAGACGGTCAGGGAACCCCGCCGCCACCAGACGTCCCGCGACGTGACCCGTCAGCCCATCGCTCACGAGGTCCGCAAGACCATCCGGCCCTGTCCCCTGCCCGGCCCGGCGCAGGAACCGCCCCGCAGCATGGCGGAGCTGCCGCAACACATGCCTGGGAACACGGGCATCATCCTGCATGAAGAGTTTCAGACGCAGCCGGAGGTCAGCGGAGGCCTCTCCTCCCCGGCCCCCACGGCCGCCCAGCGGATCACGTTCTTCCAGAAGGGCCGCCAGACAGGCCGCCACGGCCATCTCCTCCACCGTCCGGGCAGCGCAGAGCATCGCAGCCAGCCGGGGATGCGTACCAAACCCGACCATCCGCTGCCCCAGAGCCGTCAGCTCCCGCTGACCATCCAGAGCCCCCAGAAACTGGAGAAGGGACTGCGCTGCGGCCAGTCCCCCCTCCGGGGCTGGCTCGATGAGCGGCAGAGCCGCCGGGGCCGTGCCCATCGCCTGCTGCCAGGCTGCCGTCACGAGGGCAAAATCACACAGGTCCGCCTCCCTTATGGCGGGGACTTCCTGCACGATCAGGCTACGCTGGGTCATTTCAGACCAGAGACGGATGGCAATACCGGGAGCCTGACGCCCCGCACGGCCTGCCCTCTGTTCCGCCGTTGCCCGGGAAATGCGCCGTGTATGAAGGCGGGGCAGGCCCGTACCGGCATCACGCTGGGGCAGACGCCGCCAGCCACCATCCACCACCACACGCACACCGGGAACCGTCACGGACGTTTCAGCAATGGATGTCGCCAGCACGATACGCCGCCCGGACTCCGGAGCCAGCGCACGGGCCTGATCCTCCACCGACTGCTCCCCGTACAGAGGATAGACAGGCACCCGGTCCCCAAGAAGTCCCTGAAGACTGGCCTGCGCCCTGCGGATTTCTCCCACCCCGGGCAGGAACGCCAGAATGGAGCCCTCTTCCTCCCGCCAGGCCTGCGCCACGGCCTGGACACAGCTCTCCGGCAGATCACGCAGATGGGCAATGTCCCGCCGGTAGCGGACCTCCACCGGGTGCTGCCGTCCGTCACTCTCGATCAGCGGGGCCTGAAGGGCGGTCGTGAAAATGCCCGCATCCAGCGTGGCCGACATGGCCACGAGCCGCAGCTCCGGCCGCAGGCTCTGCTGCATGTCCCGGCAGAACCCCAGAGCCGTGTCGCCATCCAGTGACCGCTCATGCACTTCGTCAAACAGGACGACAGATACGCCATCCAGCAGGGGGTCTGCCAGCAGACGGCGGACCAGCAGACCCTCCGTGACGACTTCAATGCGGGTCCGGGCCGAAACGGCACTGTCGATGCGGGTGCGATAGCCGATCACCCCGCCGGGGGCTTCACCCCGCAAGGCCGCCATGCGCTGGGCCGCTCCCCGTACGGCCACACGCCGTGGCTCCACAAGCAGGATACGGCCATCCCCCAGCCAGCCAGGCGCAGCCTCCAGCAGAAAAGGCGGCACGGCCGTAGTCTTTCCGGCACCCGGCGGCGCCACAAGCACAGCATTGGAGCCAGCGGCCAGTGCCTCCAGCAAAGCCGGCAGGACCGCCGTCACGGGCAGGGAATCCGACATCATGCTGCCTCCTGTAGGCCCTGTCCCGGCTCAGTCCTCGTATGTCAGAAGGGACGTGACCGGCACGTCAACCTTTCCACGGCCTCCCAGAGCCAGCAGCTCGATCATCACGGAAGCCCCGACAACCTCGGCCCCAGCCTTGCGCAGAAGGTCGATGGAGGCAGCCAGCGTACCGCCGGTTGCCAGAAGATCATCCAGCACCACCACACGCTGGCCGGGACGGACGGCATCCGCCTGGATGTGCAGCTCATCCTCACCATATTCGAGGCTGTATCTGTGGGAAATGGTCTTGCCCGGCAGCTTGCCCGGCTTGCGCAGCATGGTGAAACCACAGCCGAGGCGGGTTGCCAGCGGAGCTGCCGTGAGGAAGCCACGGCTCTCGATCCCTGCCAGAAGGTCTGGCTGGAAGCGGGCCACCGCCTGCGCCAGACGCCCCGTAGCCACCTGCCACGCTTCCGGATTCCGGATCAGGGTGGAAATGTCATAAAACAGGATGCCCGGTTTCGGAAAATCCGGAGCTTCACGGATATACTGTTTCAAATCCAGCGGAGCAGGGTCTTCAAAGGACATGGCAGGCCTTCACATTGCAGGTCATGATATGCACGAAGCCCCCCTTATAGGCCCTTGTGCCGTCCTTTTGAAAGGGAAGGCTCTCCTTGCTGCCATCAGGGAGCCATGCGGGCAAACAGGATCATGAGGAGGAAAGCCGCCAGCAGCATTCCCCCCATTGGGATCGCCGTACCCACCGGCAGCCATGAGAACATGACACTGGCCAGAATACCGAACACATACTGCCCCGTCCCCGCCAGAGCGGTAGCGACACCGGCATTGCGCCCCTGTGTCAGCAGGGCACCGGCCATGGCATTGGGGCCAATGCATCCCCCCGGCCCCAGCGCACAGAGCATCGCCCCGAACAGTGGCCAGAGATAGATGTGCCTGAGATGCCCTGCCGCATCGACATCCAGTGCGGACCAGATGGCCAGCCCCAGCAGTACAACCGCCCCGAAACAGCTGACACCCAGCCCGATCCGGAGCAGGGTCCGGCTGTGATAGTAGTTCAGCAGCCAGGCATTGATCTGGGACGAACCGATCATGCACACCGCCATCACGCCAAACAGCACGCCATACTGGAACGGCGTGAACGCATACACGCTCTCGAAGAGGAAGGGTGCAGCCGTCAGATAGGTGAAAATGACGAATCCCTGCACCATCCAGATGAGCGCATTGAAGCGGTAGTTCCTGTCCTTCAGGGTCTGCCCATACCGGACGATAATGGGCCAGAGACGCATGGGATGACGGTCTTCACCATCCAGTGTTTCTGGCAGGAAAAGGAAGACCGCCAGCAGCCCCACTACACCATAAAGGGACGTTGCCCAGAAAATGTCCCGCCAGCTGATGAACTGGAGAGCAAAACCACCCAGAGCCGGCGCCAGAATGGGCACGACACCCTGTATGAGAATAAGGCGGGACATCATCTTCGCCGTGGCGTCACCGACTGTCAGGTCCCTGACGCAGGCATTGGGCACCACGAGGCTGGCAGCCCCCATCAGGGCGGCAAAAGCCCGGAAGAAACAGAGCATGGGCATGGAGGTCGAAAGGGCACAGCCTGCTGCGGCCAGAGCATAGAACAGGGTACCCACAAGCAGCGGACGACGACGACCAAAGCGGTCCGTCACCGGCCCGACAATGATCTGCCCGATGGCCAGCCCCGCCACCCAGGCCGCCATCGTCAGGCTGCCCGTTCCCGGTGCGGAACCAAGCTGCTGCTCCATCTCTGGCAGGGCCGGCAGATAGATATCTGTCGAGACAGGGCCAACCGCCGTCAGCGTTCCCAGAAGGATCGGCAGCCAGAAAGGCATCTTCCCACCCTTGATAAGCGGTTTGCCAATCAGGGCATGTTCAAAAAAGCCATGCTGTGACGTCTTCATGCTCCGCTATCCTGCCTTTCCCATCTCATCTCTTTGTGAAACCCGCGTAATACCCAGCCTCCCAACACGGCGGAAAGAAGTGCCAGCACGGCGGCGGTAACCAGTGCCCAGCCATGGCGTAGTTCTACACCCCTGCCAGCCAGAAGAAAAACCAGATTCTGGGGCAATCCTCCCAGCATGGTCGCCAGCAGGAACCGGCCAACTGCAAGCCCCGCCATGCCAGACGAGACCGATACCAGGAGGGCAGACCCGACCGGCAGCAGCCGGGCACAGGCCACCATGCGGAATGGAGCCCGCTGTCCAGCCCGGATGAACCACGGCACGGAAGCCGCCCTGACCGGGCATTTCCACCGCCAGAGCCGCCCCCAGCCATAGCCCAGCAGGGCACCGGCCCCATAGGCCAGGCTGGCCTCCACCACCCCGATGCCAATGCCAAACCCCGCTCCCAGCACGAAACAGAGTGCCTGCCGGGGCAGACCAAAAGCACAATACAGCACGGCCAGCGGCAGGACCCGCAGGGCCGCATAAGGCTGCCCGGCCCACTCCCGCATCAGTCCCAGCCCATGCTGGATGGCCGGAATCCGCCACAAAAGCAGCGGCCCTCCCACCAGAAGCAGGACCAGAAGAGCGGGGCGGACTGCCGCCCGCAACGGAACGGGACTCCTCAGAGCAGACCCCGGGCCCGTATCTGGGCATAGGCGGCCAGCGTAACCATGCAGGTCATCTCCCCTTCCACGATCATGCGCTCAAACTCGGCAAGCGGGATGTCTTTCACCTTCATGTCGGCTTCCGTCGCTTCCCGCTCGGCCTCACCACGGACAAGATTCCGGGCCAGAAAAACATGCCCCATCTGCGTGGAGTATCCAGCTCCCTGATACAGTGTCCCTGCATGGATCAACTCACCGGCACGCAGGCCCGTTTCCTCCCGCAGCTCACCAAGGGCAAGCTCCGTGGCATCTGCATCCGGCCGTGTCTCCCACATGCCCATGGGAAACTCCCAGAGCCGCTTTCCCACCGGGTAGCGGAACTGCTGGACCAGTGTCAGGCGACCATCAGCATGCATGGGCATGATGACGGCAAACGTCCCCCGTTCGACAACGCCGTACAGACCCTTCCTGCCACCAGGATGGATGATCCTGTCTTCCCGCACCGCAGTCCATGGGTTTTCATAAACCATCTCGGAAGAAAGAATCTGGTAGCCTGCATCCTCACAGGCTTTCTTTACCGCATCATCAATCATCATCGGCTCCTTCGCAGCAATGGCCGGTCGCTCATCATCGTGATCAGGCCGCCCTGTATCATGGTGAAGAAGAAAAAGTGAAACGCTTTACCCCAACCAGCCAGATATCATCCTACTGACATCCCTGCATGGCAGCCATTCATAACTATGCAAGCTGGGCAAATCATTGCCCCGTGACGCAAAAGGCTTTCTCACCTATGGTCGATAACCAAGAAAGGCTGTGCCGGTTACAGTTACCAGGTGGGCACGGCTTGCGGAAACTGCAAAGGGGACGCCCATGTCTGATGAAGACGCAACCTATACGTGCTCGCCGACCATGCGGGTCATGCCCGTAGTCCTGTTCAACCTCCTTGTCTATTTTGTCATCGGGCTGCCCAATGCCATCATTGGTGCCCAGTTCGTGCACAACACGCTGGGTTTCAGCACAGCCATTGCCGCCAGCACCATCTCCCTGCAGTACATCGGTACCGCCATGGGGCGTGTGATCGTCGGTCATCGCATTGACGTGCATGGCCCCAAGGCCATTCTGCGGTATGGTCTCATCTTCTGCACCATCTCCGGCCTGCTGATGTGCCTTGCGGCTCTGATCCCCAGCTTCATGGGCCTGAATGACACGTCCCGCTATGTGGCCCTGGGCATTGCCCTCATCAGCCGTCTCTTCATCGGCTGGTCCGAGAGCTGCACCTCCACCTCCGTCACGACATGGAACCTGCGCCGCGTCGGCCCTGCGCACTCCTCCGTCGCCATTTCCTGGAACGGTGTCACCTCCTACGGTGGTATCGCTGTTGGCGTGACCGTCGGCCAGTTCCTCAGCGGCATCCTGCCGAACATCCGGCTGCTGCCCGTCGGCATTTTTGCCACCCTGCTGGGTATTGGCGGCATCATCCTGCTGACCTTCTACAAAGCCATCAAGCCGCTGCCGAGCAAAGGCAAGCCGATGTCCTTCGCCCTCGCCGTCAAGAAAGTGCTGCCGTATGGTGCCGCTCTGGCTGCCGGGTCTGTCGGCTTTGGTACGGTCAACAGCTTCCTGGCCCTGTATTACACGGATAACCACTGGACTGGCCTGGGTGTGGCCTTCGGCGTTTTCGCTGCCTGCTTCATCTTCATGCGTATTTTCGTCTCCGGCCAGATCGACAAGCATGGCGGTGTGCCGATCGCTTACATGTCCCTGGTGACGGAAGCCATTGCCATGGCCGTCTTCTGCCTGGTGCACAACCCCACGGGTGGCCTGATCGGTGCTGCACTGACGGGTGCGGGCTTCTCCCTGCTCTTCCCCGCCATGGGCACCATGGCCGTCCGTACCGATGGGCCGGAGTTCCACGGTATCCTGATCGCCGCCTACTCCATCTTCACCGACCTGACCATCGTGATTTCCAGCTGGTTCATGGGCGGTCTGCGTGACCACATGGGCTGGGGTGTCATGTTTGCCGTGGCTGGTGTGCTCTGCATCAGTGGTATCGCCTTCAGTGCCATCTTCTCCCGTATTCCGGGATGTGGTGTGCCGAAAAACGCTGCCTGACCAACAGCCACCTGCTGGGTGGGGGCCTTTCCCGGTTCCTCCCCAGCGGGGCTGCCAGTTGCCAGAATGCCGGGCACAGTCTTCTCTGCCCGGCATTTTTCTGTTCGGAGGAAACAGTCCATCATGACCATCCGCTCCTGCTCCGTCTTCTGCGGGTCACGCCCCGGGCACGATCCGGCCCACATGCAGGTAGCCCGTGCCCTCGGAACAGCCTTGGGGGAAGCGGGTTTCACTCTCGTCTATGGGGGCGGGACTGCTGGCCTGATGGGCGCCGTGGCCGATGCTACCCTGCTGGCCGGCGGTACCGTAAAAGGCATCATTCCCCGCTTTCTGGAAGCGCAGGAAATCCTGCATGAAGGCGTCACAGACCTGGAAGTGACAGAAGACATGCCCAGCCGGAAAGCCCGGCTATTCGAAGAAGCTGACGCTTATGTCATCCTCCCCGGAGGGTTTGGCACATTCGACGAATTCATGGAGGTTCTCGTGAACCGCCAGCTGGGGCTGAGCCAGCGGCCCATCATCATTCTCAACACCAATGGCTGGGCCGACCCGCTCATCGCCCTGCTGCAGGCCACGCAGGCACAGGGTTTCGCCGATGCAGGGGCAGAAAACCTCTACGAGGTCGTAACGGACGTGCCCAGCGTCATGCGGCGTCTGAAGAAACCTTCACACGCCTGATCTTGGCCCCGCAGGCGGAGAGCTTCTTCTCCACATGCTCATACCCACGGTCGAGATGATAGACACGGCTCAGTTCCGTCTCACCCTCGGCCACGAGGCCAGCCAGGATCAGTGAAAAAGATGCCCTCAGATCCGTGGCCATCACCTTGGCACCAGAGAGGCGTTCCACCCCACGGATCACGGCTGACCGCCCCTGGATGGTGATGTTGGCCCCCATGCGGTTCAGTTCCGGCACATGCATGAAACGGTTCTCGAAGATCGTTTCCGTGATCATGGACGCTCCCTCCGCTACAGAGAGCATGGCCATGAACTGCGCCTGCATGTCGGTCGGGAAACCGGGGTAAGGTTCGGTTGTCAGGTCCAGCCCCCGCAGCTTTCCCTCACTCCGTATCCGCAAGCCATCAGCCTCTTCCGTAACATCCACGCCAACCTGCTGGAGCGCATAGACAACCGCTTCCTGATCTACCATGCGGCCACCTTCCAGCAGGACATCCCCACCCGTCATGCCCACGGCGCAGGCATAGGTGCCACACTCGATGCGGTCTGGCATGACGGAGTAACGAGCACCATGAAGCTGCTCCACCCCCTCTACCATGATGGTGCCGGAATGTGCCCCGGTGATCTTCGCCCCCATGGCATTGAGGCAGTTGGCAAGGTCCAGAATTTCCGGCTCCCGGGCAGCATTGACGATCTCCGTCGTGCCACGGGCCAGCGTGGCTGCCATGAGAACATTCTCCGTCGCCCCCACACTGGGGAATGGCAGCACGACACGCCCGCCCTTCAGGCCATTGGGCGCTCTGGCATTGATGTAACCCCCCTCCAGCGTGATCTCGGCGCCCAGGGCCTCCAGTCCTTTGAGATGAAGGTCCACCGGGCGTGTCCCGATGGCACACCCACCCGGCAGGGAGACACGGGCTTCTCCCATACGGGTCAGCAGAGGTCCCAGAACAAGAATGGAGGCCCGCATCCGGGACACGATGTCGTAAGGAGCCTCTACCGACTGGATGGTTCCACCAAGGCTGAGCTGCCGGGGACCATCAATCTCCACCACGTCATAACCCAGCTGCCCCAGCAGGGTCCGCATGGTACGGATATCCGCAATATCGGGAATATTGGAAAGAATGAGAGGCCCTTCGGAAAGCAGGGCGGCCACCATCAGTTTCAGGCCCGAATTCTTGGCCCCACCAACAGAAATGCGCCCCTCAAGACGGTGGCCACCTTCGATCAGGAAATAATCCATCTGTCTCTCTCCATACCTCATCCCATCACCGTGCCTCACAGGCTGGATGAGGTTCTCTGCTTGTCTGAATTTTAAAGCCGCGGGGGCGTTACACCGGACTGGCGCATATACTTTCCGGCACGGTCAGCATAGCTGACTTCACAAGGACTGGCTCCCTGAAAAAACAGAAACTGGCAGATGCCCTCATTGGCATAGATACGGGCTGGCAGGGGGGTGGTATTGCTGATCTCGATGGTCACCTGCCCCTCCCATTCCGGCTCCAGCGGTGTGACATTGACGATGATCCCACAGCGGGCATAGGTGGACTTGCCAAGGCACACGACCAGCGTATCACGGGGGATGCGGAAATATTCCACCGTATGGGCCAGTGCAAAACTGTTGGGCGGGATGATGATGTCCCCGCGGCGTGTCACGAAACTGTCAGCAGAGAAATTCTTGGGGTCCACCACGGCACTGTCAACATCTGTGAAGATGTGAAATTCATCAGCGACACGAGCATCATACCCATAGGAGGACAACCCGTAGGAAATGACCTTCTCACGCTTCTGCGCCTCGACAAACGGCTCTATCATGCCGTGTTCCTGCGCCATGTGGCGTATCCAGTGGTCAGGCATGATCGACATGGCCGTTCTCCCTTGTGGATGGTGATGTCTTACTGAAAATCGACAAAAACCTGACAGGGACAGACCGCCCCCGGACAGAGACAGACCCGACCAGCCGGGCCTGCCCTGTCATATCATCTGTCTGCCCCGGCGCAAAGCGGAGGAACGGCCCGGAGGGGGGTCAATCCCCCGATGAACCACGGATCACCAGCTCAGACATGCTGAGCCGACGGCGACGCTTCCTCTCCGAAGGCAGTTCACGCACAGCACCACCACGCAACGTCCGACGGAAGCGGGGCCAGCGGGGTTTGACCTCACTGGCCAGCACACCAGCCACAATGAAACCAGCCCCAATGAGCGTGGTCATCGTCAACACGTCACCCGTCACCCAGCCAACCAGCCCCCCCCAGATCGGCTCACTGGAATAGATGAGGGTCGCCTTGGTGGGAGAGACCGTTTTCTGCGCCCAGTTGAGCACCAGCTGGGTAGCCGCACTCACAATGCCCATCACCAGCGCACACCCCATCCAGCCCCAGCTGAAGGCGGGCACATGCTCTCCCATTACCGGCATGGCACAGAAAGCAAAAAGTCCACCCGCCACAAGCTGGACAAACGCCATGCGGCGGCTATCCGTGTGAAGAGCGAACAGCCCGACGCAGATGATCTCAAAAGCGTAAGAAAAAGTCCCCAGCAGGGTCAGGCCGTCACCCGTGCTCATGGTCAGGCCGGTCTTCCACGGCTCGGCCAGCAGAACCAGCCCAACGAAGGCAAGAAAAATACCGGCAATCCCACTCCTGCTCGGAGCCTTGCGCAGGATGATCCACTGAAGCAGTGGCACCAACGGCACATAGAGAGCTGTCAGAAAGGCAGAACGGCTGCTGGTGATGCTCATCAGCCCGATCGTCTGACAGATGTAACCGAAAGCCAGCACGATACCGATCAGCCCGCCACGCCATATCTCCGAACGTGGAATCCCCTGCATGATATGCTTGCGCCCGACAAAACAGACCACAAACAGGGCAGCGATGAGGAACCGGACCCCGATGAAAAACAGAGGACCGCTAGTCTTCAGCGCCATCTGGATGATGTAGTAGGTCCCCCCCCACAACACCGTGATGATACCGAGGGCAACCTCCTGCCGCGATGGCAGTGGCAGACGCGGGCTGGTCACTCAGCGATCCCCCTGGCTGGCAGAGGCTGTTACACGCCCAGACACGGCCGGACGGCTGCGCTGCTGCTGTTTGCGACGCAGAAGGTTGGCCCGCAGGGCCTGGGCTTCCCGCAGCTGGCGCTCCTGCCGTGCTGTCATGGGGGCTTCGCCGGTCTTTTTCTCCTGTTCAGGCTTCATGAACCTGCATCCCTCTCCTCATGAAAGCGCACAAACGCTTCCCGCAAGCCAGCAGGAAGCAGCTCATCATACACGCCCAGCGTCGCCCGCTGCATGTGCTGCTTGGTATAATGGGCAAGAGCATGGGCACGGATCTCGTCCTGCCGCTCTGCCATAAGTTCTGGTGGCACGTCCAGCACTTCCCTCAGGGCACCGGCCAGCGCCCGATGGTCCCCCGCCGGAACAAGCGTCCCGCTTTCACCATGCTGTATGGTTTCCTTCAGGCCGCCACGGGCCGAGCCGATCACCCAGCAGCCCATCATCTGTGCTTCCACCGGCACCCGCCCGAAGGGCTCAGGTCGGAGAGAAGGCACCGTCACAACATGCGCCAGCCGGTAGGCCGCTGCCATGTCCCGGCAGGGACCAGCAAAACGCAGACGAGTCGCTATGCCCCGCTCCTCGGCCATCCTGTGCAGCATCCGGGCATAGCTGCTGTCCTCCCCTGGCCCGACCATGACGCAGACCCAGTCCAGCCCCGGATGATGGGTGGCCAGATAGCCAAGAGCCTCGATCAGACATTCCTGTCCTTTCCAGCGGGTCATGCGGCCGGGCATGAGAATGATGCGGCTTTCCTCACCAATCCGCCAGCGCTCCAGCAGCGTCTGCATCTGGAGGCCTTTCACCGCCCCCGGGGAAAAAATCTCCGGATCACTGCCACGGGGGATGATGCGCAGCCTGTCCTCCCCAACCCTGTAATCATGCCGCAGTCTCTCGCCGATATGCTCGGAAACGGCAATGACACGCTGCCCCCGTACCAGAGCGGAATTATAGAACTTCTTGAGCCAGAAATTCGTCTGGTGGTCACCGTGCCAGGTCGTCACCAACGGCACTTTCTCCCGGCGGCAGGCCACAACCGCCACAAGAGCCGGATACCGGGACCGGGCATGGACAAGATCGACCCCCTCCTGCCGGATCAGCGTCTGCAAGGCCTTCACCCGGCTGAAAAAATACCGCAGGGACATCCTCTTGCGAAACGCCAGCTCCACATGCTCACCACCGACATACCGCAGACGGGACAGCAGAGCTCCACTCTCCGCCGCCACGAGCGCCCGGCCACCGGCCTGACTTATGGCTTCGGCCATGTCGATGGCGCCACGCTCAAGGCCGCCAATACCCAATGCCGGCAGAATCTGAAGGATCACCGGTTTCTGCTTCATGACCATTTTTCCGCTATGTCCACACCCATCCCGTGCCCGGTCACCCTGCCGGAATCGTCACGACGGCACCGCCGCCATGACTGGTTGCCGCAAGGGTACTGAGGACCTGCACCATGGTGAATGCCTCCTTGCTACGGAAATCCGTATCGGAAATCCAGTACCAGCACTTTTTATAGAAAACGGAAACATAGCTTTCCCCAGGTTCATTCCTGCCGGAATGAATGGCAACCTCAGGGCGGCTCTCGATGCCAACCTGCCCGATGGTCGGCAGGGTCCTGCCAGAGCGGACATCCTTCTCCGGCACTTCCATCTCGTAGGAAAGCTGGGTCAGCATGGCGAGCATGGACCGTGTGAGAATGGCGATCTGCCCCTGTTTCTTCGGATATGGCCCATAGACGATCTCCGCCTCCGCCGTATTGGGCTCCAGATGCAGCAGGCGGCGTACCTCCCCCTGTATGGCCTGAAGATTGCTGTCCGCCGTGGTTGTCAGCACAAGATAGATATGCTCGCCAGACGTATTGCCTGATCCCCCGCCACCATTGCCGGGCCCGGCATTGCCATTCCCCTGACCGGTTGCACTGCCAGTACCCGATTTCCCCCCCTTGCCGGAGGCAGCCGGGTCATCGGTAGAAATACGTACCGTCATCGCCCCGGCCAGCTGAAGCTGGCGCAGGTCATGCAGAAGCAGGTAGAACCGCACGGACCCACCCCCGAATGGCCCGACACCCCGCACATTGGACAATCCATCAATGGACTGTGCCGTCAGCCGCAGGAGAGTGTCGATGGCCATGCCACCAAGACTGAGCGGCATGATGGCCGTGGGCGAAATGGGACGCACCACATTTTCCGCATACTGCTCACCTGTCAGAGGCTGATAGGTGATGGTCGGATTTTCCGCCTGGGAAAGTGTCCCCGTTCCAAACAGGTAATTGCTGACAGCAGAAGCCGGATAGCCATAGTACCCCCCCGAAACACTGCGGGAGAAGTTGTAACCGGCAATCACCTGTGTCGTGTCAAGAAACGCAGGCGGCTCGCCATAACGCAGCCGCACGATATTGAGCAGCATCTCACGCTTCTGCACTTCCCCCAGTGCCCGGGAATAAGCCAGCTGATCATTCTGGAGATGTTCCGGCCCTATGGGCTGGCAGGCACACAGCAGCAGAAAAGCAGCAGACGGCAGAAAAAGAACCGAACACCAGGTCGGGCCCCGCCCCGGCTCGGAAAACAGGGGCAGAAGACGGCCCGCCTTGCGGAACAGGGAAAACAGACAGGACAGAAGACAGGCTCCCACGGATGAAACCGGTTGCAGGGTAAAGGTGGGACCTTACCCGAAAAAGAAGACCTTGACCAAAAAGAAACTCCTCACACCTCCAGCAGGACACTGTAAATCTTTTCCATTCCTGCTCTTGAAACACAAGACACCCCTCCCCAGATCGAACAGCAAGGGTGTTGCAGGCCTTGGCCTGCCCCCAGACCTGATAACGTCGCAATAGGGCTTCTCCCAATGCCTTGAGGGGTTGTGGGAAGCCGCTGAAAAGGGACAGATATCCATGGGCAAGATTATTGGTATTGACCTCGGGACCACCAACTCCTGCGTTGCAGTCCGCGAGGGTAACGAGAACAGGGTGATCGAGAACAGCGAAGGTGCCCGCACCACGCCGTCTGTCGTTGCCTTTACAGATAGCGGTGAGCGTCTGGTCGGTCAGGCCGCCAAGCGTCAGGCCGTCACCAACCCCACCAACACGCTTTATGCCGTCAAGCGTCTGATCGGTCGCCGCTACGATGACCCGACCGTCGCCAAGGACCAGAAGACCGTTCCCTACGAAATCGTGAAGGGTGACAACGGCGATGCATGGGTGCGTGCCCGTGGTGAGAACTACGCTCCGTCCCAGATTTCCGCCTTCGTTCTCGGCAAGATGAAAGAGACGGCAGAGGCCTATCTGGGCGAGAAGGTGACCGAGGCCGTCATCACCGTTCCGGCCTACTTCAACGATGCACAGCGTCAGGCCACCCGTGATGCGGGCCGCATCGCTGGTCTGGACGTCAAGCGCATCATCAACGAGCCGACCGCCGCCGCTCTCGCTTACGGGCTCGAGAAGGGCGATTCCGGCAACGTGGCCGTGTATGACCTTGGTGGTGGTACGTTCGACATCTCCATCCTCGAAATCTCCGATGGCGTGATCGAGGTGAAGTCCACCAATGGTGATACCTTCCTCGGCGGTGAAGACTTCGACAACAAGCTGATCGACTATCTGGCTGACGAGTTCAAGCGTGAGCAGGGTCTGGACCTGCGCACGGACAAGATGGCCCTCCAGCGCCTGAAGGAAGCCGCCGAGAAGGCCAAGATCGAGCTGTCCTCCGCCAAGGAAACGGAAGTCAACCTGCCCTTCATCACGGCAGATGCCTCCGGTCCGAAGCATCTGGTCGTCAAGGTGACCCGTGCGAAGCTGGAAAGCCTCGTTGAAGACCTCATCAAGCGCTCTCTGGAGCCCTGCCGCAAGGCCCTCAAGGATGCTGATCTGACACCGGCTGACATCAAGGAAGTCATCCTTGTCGGTGGCCAGACCCGTATGCCGAAGGTCGTGGAAAGCGTGAAGGAGTTCTTCGGCAAGGAACCCGCCCGCAACGTGAACCCGGACGAAGTGGTTGCCATCGGTGCCGCCGTGCAGGGTGGCGTGCTCCAGGGTGACGTGAAGGACGTGCTGCTGCTGGACGTGACCCCGCTGTCCCTCGGTATCGAGACGCTGGGTGGTGTCTTCACCCGTCTGATCGACCGCAACACGACGATCCCGACCAAGAAGAGCCAGACCTTCTCCACAGCCGAAGACAACCAGCCTGCCGTGACCATCAAGGTCTTCCAGGGTGAGCGCGAAATGGCTGCGGACAACAAGCTGCTCGGCAACTTCGACCTGACAGGCATCGCTCCGGCTCCCCGTGGTGTGCCGCAGATTGAAGTGACCTTCGACATTGACGCCAACGGTATCGTGAACGTCTCCGCCAAGGACAAGGCCACAGGCAAGGAGCAGAACATCTCCATCAAGAGCGATGGTGGTCTCTCCGATGCCGACATTGATCGCATGGTCAAGGAAGCTGAGGAGAACGCCTCTGCTGACAAGGCCCGCCGTGAGCTGGTGGACCTGCGTAACAGCACCGAAGCCATGATCCATCAGACGGAGAAGACCCTCTCCGAAAATGGTGACAAGGTTCCGGCCGCTGACAAAACCGAAGCCGAGGAAGCCATCAAGAAGGCCCGCGAGGCTCTGGAAGGCGACAATGCCGAGACCATCAAGAGCGCCAGCGAGCATCTGACACAGGTTGCCATGAAGGTTGGTCAGGCCGTCCATCAGGCCGGTGCCTCCGCCGGTGAGGAACATCAGGCCGGTGGCAAGACTGACGAAGATGTCGTCGATGCTGAATTCGAAGATGTTGACGACAAGAAAAAGAAATAATCGCTGAAAAGGGACGGAGTCCGTGCCGGCAGGCCGGGCTCCCTTCCTGCGGTTGGCGTCTTGTTTCCCTCTCTCTGCGGGGAACAGGCGCCCTTTTTACATTGAGGGCCTTGCACCTGTCCGGCTCCGGCAGGCCACACCCCGCACGCCTTGTCCGGGTGTCCGCTCTCCTGCGTGACTGAGGATCACTATGGCTACACAGATGGATTATTACGAGACACTCAGTGTCTCCCGCTCCGCAAGCGGTGAAGAGATCAAAAAGGCCTATCGCAAGCTGGCCATGCGCTACCATCCCGACCGCAATCCGGGGGACGAAAAGGCCGAGCTGAAATTCAAGGAAGTCAATGCCGCTTACGAAGTGCTGAAAGACGACCAGAAACGGGCCGCCTATGACCGTTTCGGCCATGATGCCTTCCAGAACGGTATGGGCGGCAGCGGTGGAGCCGGTGGTTTTGGTGGCGGCTTCGGCGGTTTTGATGCTGGCGGTCTGGGCGACATTTTCGAGCAAATGTTCAATATGGGCGGACGTCGTGGCCGCCAGCAGCGTCAGGCCGAGGATGTACAGGTCCAGGTCGACATTTCCCTGACGGAAGCCTTCTCAGGCATCAGCAGGGAGATCGAGATCGCCACACGCAAGGCATGTTCCAGCTGTCATGGTTCAGGTTCGGCCGATCCCAACGCCAGCCGGCAGACCTGCCAGACCTGTCACGGGCAGGGTGCCGTGCGGGTACAGCAGGGCTTCTTCGTGGTGGAGCGCCCCTGCCCCACCTGTAACGGCGCAGGCCAGACTGTCAGCAATCCATGCCACAGCTGCCACGGCAGCGGTACGGAAGCCGCCAGAGAGACCGTAAAAATCGACATCCCGGCTGGGATCGAAGATGGCACCCGCATCCGTGTGGCAGGCAAGGGCGAAGCCGGAGGTGAAGGTGTCCAGCCCGGGGACCTTTATGTTCTGGTCACAGTGGACAGTCACAGCATCTTCGAGCGTGAAGGAGCCAATATCCACTGCCGTGTGCCCCTGCGCATGACACAGGCCGCTCTGGGCGACGAGATCGAAGTGCCGCTGATTGATGGTGGCCGGACAATGGTGAAAATCCCTGCCGGGACACAGACAGGCGACAATTTCCGCCTTCGTGGCAAGGGCTTCTCCGTCCTGCACTCCAAGGCACGAGGTGACATGTATATCCGCATCACCGTGGAAACACCCAGCCATCTGACCAAGCGCCAGCGTGAGCTGCTGGAGGAGTTTGAGGCCGAAAGCGGTGACCACAGCAAAGGCAGCCCGGAACATACCGGCTTCTTTGCCCGTGTCAAAAAGCTCCTTGACCACCGGTAAAGGACACCAACGATGAGCAACACCTCCCCCCGCATCGGCATTGCTGGCATCACAGGGCGTCTTGGCCATCTCTGCGCCGAGGAGGCCGGGGCCCTTCTGGCTGGCGGCCTGTCCCGCACGGCAGACCCTGCCCGCAACATCGTCTCCAGCGCATCAGAACTGGCCAGCCGATGCGATGTCATCATTGATGTCAGCCATGCCAGTCTTGTCCCCGCCCATGCCAAAGCCTTCGCTGCGGCAGGCTGTGCCTGGGTTCTGGGCACAACAGGGCTGGACGGAGCAGCCCAGCAGGCCGTGCATGAAGCCGCCGGACAGGTAGCCGTTCTACAGGCGGCCAATTTCTCCCCGGCCCTGACGATGCTGCTTTCCCTGGCCCGTCAACTCGGCGCCGCCCTGCCGGACTACGATGCTGAAATTCTGGAAGTCCATCACCGCCAGAAGCTGGATGCACCTTCTGGCACGGCGCTGGCCATCGGTCGAGCCGTAGCCGCAGGCCGGGATGATGACTTCGAGGCTGTCAGGCGGCTGGATCAGAACGGGAAACGGCCTGATGGTGCCATCGGCTTTGCCTCCCTGCGGGGCGGGCAGGTTGTTGGCGAGCATGATCTGCGCTTCTTTGCCGCTGATGAGGAAATCTCCCTCTCCCACCGGGCGCTGGACCGCCGTGTCTTCGCCCGTGGGGCACTGAAAGCCGCCCTCTGGCTGGCTGATCCCCGCCGCACCCCCGGCCTTTACGGGATGCAGGACGTACTGAACACACCCTGAGCCCCCTGCATCATGTGGGAGCTGCCAACAGGCAGGTCCCGCATGCCATCCCGTCCTTTCTGGTCGTGTATCCTTACCTTTTGTCCACCAGATACAGATTCTCTGTTACATATCTGTCCCTGTCAGACAGATTCCGGCAGCCACGGAACGTGTTGTAACACGTATCCATGACACTCACCTTCCCCAAGGACCAGAGTTCCGATATGAAACGGTCACGCTTGATGAACCCTTCGGAATTATAGGAAATAAGCACGAAATCGGCTTTCACATTGTCAATGGCATCAAAGAGACGTGTCTCTGCATGTCGTGCCTTGTTGTAGAAAGATCTGTTCCACTCCTTCGGGATGCCGGAAACCCGACTGATATCAAGCGGTCTCCTGTAATCACATAAGATATTCAGCATGAAATAGTTCGATCCATAAGGATGCTGATTGTAAGGGGGATCAAAATAGGCAATGTCCACCTTCCCAACATCCCTTACAACGTCATTCGCATCGCCCTTATGAATGAACGACTCACAGGAAAAATGGCTCAGAACCGGCGCAACCACCTCAATATTCCGCATGATGCGGGACAAGGCATTGCGGGAATCTCCTCCAAACTGACCAAATCCGGCCCGATTCTTGTAAAATCCCTTGAAAACACCAGATGTATTCGTGTGCACGGAAGCTTGGGCAATGACCGGAGCAAGAACATACGGTTTCAGATGATCCGGTGTCTGGGCAAGGGCTCTACAAAAACTGTCCAGAAAAATGGCATTCCGTCTCGTGTAAAAAACTCTTTCTCCGTATTTTATGGTGCGATCATCCTGCGGAGCATATAATTCCGCAATGAAGCCCGGCTCGAAATTCGTTTCAACATCCCGTCTGATCCGCCGGATTTCATGATCCAGCTCATGAATATCAAGAGCCCCCCTGTTCGTCTGGTAGCAGGTATTCGTAACGAAGCTGTACTCTTCAAGATCATTGCAGTGGATACATCTGGCATGGCGTCTGGCCATGCGGGCCACGACGCCTGTTCCTGAAAAAAGGTCAAGAAAATCAATGTGATCCTTGCCAAGCCTTGTTTTCACATCGACGATGGCTGCCTCGATGAAATCCAGAAGCGCCCTTTTATTTCCCAGATAGGTAATCAGCTGGGTTCTGAGAAAATCCTCTTCTTCCCGAAACAGGATTTCATTTTCCCCTGCACATCCAGTCACTCTGAAACCTATCCTCTCATATTCATCATGCCCCTCCCATACAGCACATCCCGGCCATGCAGTAAGCCCGCTCTTGACCTCGAGGGTATTTTCAGCCAAGCGGTAGAACTCTTACTTCCTGTCACTTGTGCCTTTCGGGGGGCAGGGGCAGCCTCTTTTCACCACTCATTCCCTGTGAGGTCCCTGAGTGCGCAATCACGGCGATTTTCTCTTTACGTCTGAATCCGTTTCCGAAGGTCATCCCGACAAGGTGGCAGACCGTATCTCCGATACCGTCCTCGATGCTTACCTTGAAGCCGACCCGGAAGCCCGTGTAGCCTGTGAAACGCTGGTTACCACCAACCGTGTCATTCTGGCCGGTGAAGTCCGTGGCCCCAAGGCCGTGGAGGACACCCTGATCGACCGTGCCCGTCAGGCCATCAAGGACATCGGCTACGACCAGGAAGGCTTCTCCTGGAAAAAGGCCGAGATCACCTCCTTCCTTCATGCCCAGTCCGCTGACATTGCCGTCGGCGTGGACAGCGCAGGCGACAAGGATGAAGGGGCCGGTGACCAGGGCATCATGTTCGGTTTCGCTACACGTGAAACAGAAGAGCTGATGCCTGCTCCCCTGTTCTATGCCCAGAACATCCTCGAGCGCATCCGGGACTACCGCAAGCAGGGTGATGCCCGTGGCGTTGGCCTGCTGCCAGATGCCAAGAGCCAGGTCACGCTGCGCTATGTGGATGGCAAGCCGGTCGGCGCAACTTCCGTCGTCGTTTCCACGCAGCATGTCGAAGGAATGCGGCAGAACACCATCCGTGAGATGGTGCGTGAGACCGTGCGTGAAGTCCTGCCGGAAGGCTGGATGTGCCCGGAACACGAATTCTACGTCAACCCGACGGGCAACTTCGTCATCGGTGGGCCGGATGGTGATGCCGGTCTGACAGGCCGCAAGATCATCGTGGACACCTATGGCGGTGCCGCCCCTCACGGTGGCGGGGCTTTCTCCGGCAAGGACCCCACCAAGGTGGACCGTTCCGCCGCCTATGCCGCCCGCTACCTCGCCAAGAACGTGGTGGCGGCCGGTCTGGCCGACCGCTGCACCATCCAGCTCAGCTACGCCATCGGCGTCTCCCGTCCGCTTTCCGTCTATGTCG
Source organism: Parasaccharibacter sp. TMW2.1890 (assembly GCF_023337645.1). Taxonomy (NCBI): domain Bacteria; kingdom Pseudomonadati; phylum Pseudomonadota; class Alphaproteobacteria; order Acetobacterales; family Acetobacteraceae; genus Parasaccharibacter; species Parasaccharibacter sp. TMW2.1890. The sequence continues at coordinate 49,540 of NZ_NWUV01000004.1, forward strand.
ATCTCGACGGCTCCGGCAAGGATGTGGATGAGGTCCGCCTCGGCTCCCTGCTGAACGAGATGGTGGACCTTTCCCCACGTGGCATCCGTGAGCGCCTGCGCCTGAACCGCCCCATCTACGCCAAGACGGCCGCCTACGGGCATTTTGGCCGTATTCCAGACCCCACTCTGGACAACTTCACATGGGAGAACACCGACCTGGCCGAGCAGCTCAAGAGCGCGCTCAACCGCTGAGTCTGTCTCCATGGAGGGGGCTGTCCCCCTCCACCCTTCAGGCCCCTTCTCCCGACCCGCATGGACCATGCGTTGAGGGTGGGGGCTTTTTGCCATTTTCAGACTGTGTATCGACCGTTGCCTGACGACATCAAACCCCAGCCCGAACGTCTCTATGGCCGCCAGCGTGGCCATCCTCTCCGCCCCCGCCAGCAGCGCCTGCTGGATGAGGCCCTGCCCCGTGTGCATTTCCGCAACATGGCCGACCCGCTGAAGGGCTTCGGGAAGCCGGTTTCAAAGCTCTATCTGGAAATCGGATTCGGTGGCGGTGAACATGCCTTCGATCAGGCGGCCCGGAACCCCGAGACAGGCTACATCGCCTCGGAAGTGTTCGATAACGGCGTCTGCTCCCTCCTCTCCCGCATCATTCCCGAAGGCGAAGAGGCCACGGCCACCGGTCCTGACAACCTGCGCCTCTGGGCGGAAGATGGCCGCCAGCTGCTGAAGGGCCTGCCCGATGGCTGCCTGGACCGGGCCTACCTCATGTTCCCGGACCCGTGGCCGAAAGCACGCCATGCCAAACGGCGTTTCATCCATCCCGAAAACATCCGGCAGATGGCCAGACTCCTCAAGCCCGGTGCCCACTGGCGAGTGGCCAGCGACCATCCCGTCTATCAGGAGTGGGTCACGGAGGTGATGGGCCAGCAGGACCTCTTCGAGGCTCCAGCCCCTGCACTGGAACGGCCTGAGGGCTGGTCCCCCACCCGTTATGAGGCCAAGGCCTTCCGTGAAGGACGGCAGCCTTTTTACTGGACCTTCACACGGAAAGGGTGAGATACGTCCCCCGTACAGCTTCATGTTTCAGGCAGCCAGCAGGAGTACGCCATGACGCAGCCACAGAGCGATAACACCGCCATTGAACGGGAAGAAATGGCTTTTGATGTTGTCATCGTGGGTGGGGGGCCTGCCGGACTGACGGCGGCCATCCGGCTGAAACAGGAAAATCCGGACCTCTCCGTCTGTCTGCTGGAAAAGGGCAGCGAAGTCGGCGCCCATATCGTCTCTGGCGCCGTACTGGAGCCCACAACGCTGGCCGAACTCTTCCCGGACTGGAAAGAACGGGGGGCCCCGCTGGATACACCCGTCAGCAGTGAAAAGCTGCTGTTCCTGACCAGAAAGGCCGCTCTCCCCGTCCCGGCCCTGCATCTGCTCATGCCGCAGATGGACAACCGGGGAAATTACGTCATCTCTCTCGGAGCCTTCTGCCGCTGGCTGGGAGAACAGGCCGAGGCTCTGGGAGTCGAAATCTATCCCGGTTTCGCCGGAGCTGACCTCTTCATCGAGAATGGCAGGGTCTGCGGTATCATCACCGGGGACATGGGCGTGAACCGGAAGGGAGAAGAAAAACCGGACTACATGCCGGGCATGATCCTGCGGGCCAGCCAGACCATTCTGGCCGAAGGTGCCCGTGGCTCCCTGAGCAAGAAGGCCATGAACACCTTCGACCTCCGCAAGGGGGCCGACCCACAGACCTTCGGCCTTGGCATCAAGGAAGTCTGGGAAATTCCGGCAGAAAAACACCGCCCCGGCTTCGTGCAGCACAGCTTCGGCTGGCCGCTGGACACACACACCTACGGCGGGGCCTTCCTCTACCATTTCGGGAAAAATCTCGTCTCCTACGGCTTCATCACGGCCCTAGATTACCGCAACCCGTGGCTGTCACCGTTCGAGGAAATGCAGCGCACCAAGCAGCACCCGGCCTTCCGGGAGCATTTCGAGGGTGGCCGGCGCATCATCTACGGGGCACGGGCCATCTCTGAGGGAGGCGTGCAGTCCCTGCCCCACCCGGTCTTCCCCGGAGGGGTGCTGACAGGCGATTGTGCCGGCTTCCTCAACATGCCCAAGATCAAGGGCATCCATACCTCCATGAAATCCGGCATCATCGCTGCCGAGGCGGTGATGGACGCCATCCAGAATGAGCAGGCCGAAGCGTCTTCCTACATGGACCGCCTCAAAAGCTCGTGGCTGTGGAAGGAACTGCACACCGCCCGCAACATCCGTCCGGCCTTCTCGCACTGGGGGATGCTGGGCGGGGCCCTCTATAGCGGAATCGACAGCATGATCTTCCGCGGGCAGGCCCCGTGGACGCTGCGCCATCGCCATGCCGACAACGAGACGATGATCCCGGCAGAAAAGGCCCCAAAAATCAGCTACCCCAAGGCGGACGGGACACTGACCTTCAACCGGGCCGAGTCCGTCTTCCTCAGCAATCTGAGCCATGATGAGGACCAGCCCGTACACCTGAAAGTGCAGGACATGGCCACATGGAAAGAGGTCAACCTGACCCGCTTCGCCGCACCGGAGAGCCGCTACTGCCCGGCTGGTGTCTATGAGACCAGCGAAACGGACGAGCTGGTCATCAATGCCCAGAACTGTGTGCACTGCAAGAGCTGCGACATCAAAGACCCGGACCAGAACATCACCTGGTGCACGCCAGAGGGCAGCAGCGGGCCCAACTATCCTTCCGGGATGTGACTTTTGAGACAAAAGGGGATAGTCTGAAGACAGTTTCACTTTGAGCCGCGACAGCAACAAAGGATGACCATGAAGGTTCTTGTCCCCGTCAAAAGGGTTGTTGATTACAACATCAAGCCGCGTGTCGCGGCTGATGGTAGTGGTGTCGAAACGCAGGGCGTGAAAATGTCCATGAATCCGTTCGACGAAATTGCACTGGAGGAGGCCCTCCGCCTTCGTGAGAAAGGCCAGGCTGACGAGGTGGTTGCTGTTACCATCGGGGCACAGGTCGCTCAGGATGTTCTGCGCACGGCCATGGCCATGGGTGCCGACAGGGCCATCCTCATCCAGACCGATGCCGAAGTCGAACCCCGTGCCGTCTCCAGCCTTCTCAAGGCCGTTGTGGAGAAAGAACAGCCGGGTCTTGTCTCCATGGGCAAACAGGCCATTGATGACGACATGAACGCCACAGGCCAGATGCTGGCCGCCCGTCTGGGCTGGCCGCAGGGGACCTTCGCCAGCAAGGTGGAAATTGCCGATGGCAGGGTCGAGGTCGCCCGTGAGGTCGATGGCGGAACGGAAACCGTCTCCCTGAGCCTGCCAGCCGTCATCACGGCGGACCTGCGCCTCAACGAGCCACGCTATGCTTCCCTGCCCAACATCATGAAGGCCCGCAAGAAACCGCTGGAAACGATCGAGGCCGGTTCCCTCGGCGTGGACCTGACGCCGCACCTGAAGATCGTCAGCGTGGCGGAGCCGCCGGAACGCAAGGCCGGTGTCATTGTGGAAACGGTGGAAGAGCTGGTCGAAAAGCTCAAGACGGAAGCGAAGGTGATCTGATGACCGCACTTGTTCTGATTGAAGCCGAAAACGGCAGGATCCGTCAGGGCTCCCGCTCCGCCGTTGCCGCTGCCTCCCGCTTTGGCGATGTCGATGCCCTGCTTCTGGGCAAGGCAGGAACAGAGGCCGCCAGCAAACTGCCGGGCATCCGCAAGGTCCTGCATGTCCCCGCACTGGACCATGCTCTGGCCGAACCTGCGGCTGCCCTGCTGGCCAGCCTGGCAGAGTCTTACAGCCATATCCTCTCCGCAGCGTCCTCCACTGGCAAAAACATCCTGCCCCGCCTCGCTGGTCTGCTGGACGCCCAGCCGATCTCCGACGTCGTGGCCATCAAGGATGATGCCACCTTTGTGCGGCCCATCTATGCGGGCAATGCACTGGCTACCGTGCAGTCCAGCGACAGCATCAAAATCATGACTGTCCGCTCCTCCAGCTTCGACCCCGTGGAAGAAGAAGGTGGCAGTGCCCCCATCGACGTGCTGGACGCTCCGGCAGATGACGGCAAAAGCGGCTTCGTAAAACTGGAGCAGAGCCAGTCTGACCGGCCGGAGCTGGAAGTGGCCCGTGTGGTCATCTCTGGCGGCAAAGGCCTCAAGGATGCCAGCAACTTCCATACCCTGCTGGAACCAGTGGCCGACAAGCTGGGCGCTGCCATCGGGGCCTCCCGTGCGGCTGTTGATTCCGGCTTTGCGCCCAATGAGATGCAGGTCGGACAGACCGGCAAGGTCGTGGCTCCCGAACTCTATATCGCCACCGGCCTCTCTGGGGCCATCCAGCATCTCGCCGGGATGAAGGACAGCCGTGTGATCGTTGCCATCAACATCGACCCTGAAGCACCGATCTTCAAAGTGGCCGATTATGGCATGATCGGGGATCTCTTCGAGCTTCTCCCCGCTCTGGAAAAAGCCCTCTGAGGCACCCGGCAGGCGAGGCAGACACGCCCCTTTGCCCGGTTCTTTGCAAAAACCCGCTCTTCCTTCTGGGAGGCGGGTTTTTTTGCGTGTCATGCCCATTTCTGTAAAGAAGGCTTCATTTTTCTATAAAAACAGTCCGTTTGCCCCTTGCGCCTTTCCCTGATGAAGGGTAGGAATAGCCCCACAAAGTCGGAGTGTAGCTCAGCCTGGTAGAGCACTGTGTTCGGGACGCAGGGGCCGGAGGTTCGAATCCTCTCACTCCGACCATTTCATCCCCTGACAATTCCATTTTCTTTCGTTGGCCAGGCAGGTTGTCTTTCCCGGCGTGGTCCCTTTGTCATGTTGGCGCTCCCCATAGTGTGATCGTATCATTAAAGTAAAGATTAACCTTTAGCATCCTTTCCAGCCCTGTCCCTCTCCCCATATCATGAAGGGGCAATGGACGCTCTCTCCATTATGAGCAATAAGAGGGCGTGCCTTTCATCATGATGGCCGAAACCGGACGCCACTCATCCATGACCAACAGGCCAGTCTCATTTTTCTGCAAGGATCAGATCATGACCCGCAAGATTTACTCTCTCATCGCTGCTGCCGTGCTGGCCGGTTCTGCTGCTCCAGCCATGGCCGAGCCGGGTGGTTGCCTGAAATATGGTGCCGCCGGGGCCGTAGCTGGCCATGTTGCCCATAAGCATGGCGTAATCGGTGCTGTAGGCGGCTGCGCCGTCGGCATGTATCAGCGCCACAAATACCGCAAGAGCATCGCCGAGAAAGCTGCCCTGTGGGAGAAGGAACATCCTGTCGACAGCAAGCAGAATGGTTCCGGCTGGTGGCAGAACAACCATTCTGCTGCTGCGACAAACCAGAAGGCCCAGTGGTACGATGCCGAACATCCGGAAAGTAACGCACAGCCTGCGGCTCACTGATGCCTGACCGTTCCTGTGTGAACAGAAAAACCCGGCCAGAAATGGCCGGGTTTTTTCATGCCTGAACGGAATGTTCCTTCACCCAGTCAGAACTGGAACCCTTTCATGGCCTGCCGGGAGAGGGTCTCCAGCAACGTGACAGCCTCTGGCGCATCATTCAGGCAGGGAATGAAAGCAAATTCCTCACCACCTGCTTCCATGAATTCCTCACGCACCTCACGACCAATTTCATCCAGCGTTTCGATGCAGTCCGCCATGAAACCGGGCATGATGACGGCAATCTTCGTGATCCCCTGTTTCGGCAGGGCCGAGATGTAAGGGGCCGTATAAGGCTGCAACCATTCCATGGGGCCGAAGCGTGACTGGAAGGTCAGCGGAACCTCCTCCTCGCTCAGACCCAGAGCCGCCGCCAGAGCTTTCGTCGTGCGGACACATTCATCCCGGTAGGAGTCGCCCTTCTCCACGAACTCTTTCGGCAGGCCATGATAGGAGGCCACCAGACGCTGCGGCGTAAAAGACAGTCCCTCATAAACCCGGCGCACGGAAGCCACCAGGGCCTCAATGAACTGTGGATGATCCGGGAAGGAAGGAACCGTCAGCACGGAAGGCTGACGCCGCAGGCGCATCAGGGCACGGAACAGCTGGTCATTGGCCGTTGCGGTCGTCGTGGCGGAATATTGCGGATAGAGAGGAATGCTGACGATACGGTCACAACCCTGGTCCATCAGCTCCGCCACGGCCTGCTTCACAGAGGGCTGGCCATAGCGCATCCCCCAGGCCACCGGGATTCCATCCGGGGCCAGACGCTCGGCCAGCCCTTCCGCCTGCTTGCGGGTGAAGACACGCAGAGGGGAGGCATTCTCCTCCCTGTCCCAGATGCGGGCATAGTTGGCCCCACTGGCCGAGGGCCGACGGGCCAGCACCAGCGTGTTGAGGATCGGCTGCCAGATGAGGGGATGGGCCTCAATCACCCGCCTGTCTGAAAGAAACTCCCTCAGATAGCGGCGGACGGAGAAATACCCCGTATCATCCGGCGTGCCGAGATTGACGAGAAGAACACCAACCCGCCCCCCGGAGGGAACAGGCGTGCGAGGAGGCGTGTAAGTGAAATAAGACATAGCCCATCCACTATGGAGACAGCACCACCTTTTGGGAAGAGGATTTCACTTACACTCTTTTACAGGCGTAACTTATGAAAAGGTTCCACCAGAAAGACAGAACCTTTTCCAGAAAGTAACGCCTTTTACGCCGGCTCTTCCGGGCGGGGAACCGGCTGCCAGAGCGGCGAGTTCTTGCCGATCAGATGCTGCTCATGCAGGCTTTCGGCAATCTGCACGGCATTGAGGGCTGCTCCCTTGCGGAGATTGTCCGACACGCACCAGAAGGCCAGACCATTCTCCACGGTCGGGTCAATGCGCAGGCGGGACACATAGGTGTCATCCTCACCCACACATTCGATCGGGGTGACGTAACCGCCATCTTCCCGCTCGTCCCGCAGCACGACGCCCGGAGCCTTCCGCAGGGCGGCACGGGCCTTCTCCAGATCGACCGGCTTCTCACACTCGATGCTGATGGCCTCGGAATGACCGATGAAGACCGGCACACGCACGCAGGTGGCCAGAACCTTGATGTCCGGGTCCAGAATCTTGCGGGTCTCGACCGCCATCTTCCATTCTTCCTTGGTGGAACCATCCTCCATGAAGCGGTCGATATGCGGGATCAGGTTGAAGGCGATCTGCTTGGTGAACTGGGCAATGGTCGGTGCGTCATTCACGAAGCTGCCCTTCGTCTGGCTGAACAGCTCATCCATGCCAGACTTCCCGGCTCCCGACACGGCCTGATAGGTGGACACCACCACACGCCTGATGCGGAACAGGTCATGCAGCGGCTTCAGGGCCACCATCATCTGGGCGGTGGAGCAGTTGGGGTTGGCGATGATGCCCTTGCGGGCCTTCTTCAGGGCAGCTGCATTGACCTCCGGCACCACGAGCGGCACGCCCGGCTCCATGCGGAAATGGGACGTGTTGTCCACGACCAGACATTTCGCTGCCGCAGCCTTGGGGGCATACTTTGCAGATACCGCCCCACCGGGAGAAAACAGGGCAATATCCCAGCCCGTGAAATCGAACGTCTCCAGATTCTGGACCTTCAGGACCTTCTTCTCACCAAAGGACACCTCACGCCCGGCAGACCGGGCGGAGGCCAGTGCCACGATGTCATCCACCGGGAACTGACGTTCCGCCAGTGTCTTCAGAATCTCACGCCCAACAGCCCCTGTCGCTCCAACGACGGCAACCCTGTAACCCATTCTCTCATTCTCCCTCGGGCAGGGCCCAACCCCGCCCCGTTTCATTCAGAAACCCATCCGGGCCTCATTATAAGAGCTGTCTCTACCCGAAAAAAGGCAACCGCTTGCAGAAGGCGGACACATGATGGCGCACCAGCTCATACCGGGCACGGCCATCCCGCGCCATGTAATTGAGCTGGACCGTGTGGCGTGCCCCCACATAGGGGCGGTGGCCGTGCCATGTGTCCGGCCCATTGGGGAAAATGACCAGCGTGCCACCAACAGGCGGAATCTCGCTGGCATAATCCTCCACATCGTCAGGCCCGTTGAGAAAACGCAGGCACCCCCCCTTGTGATCCCAATCCTTTTCCGGGTCATTGAGATAGAGCAGGATGGTCACACGCTTGGAGGCACTGTCCCTGTGTATGCGGCCATCCTTGGCCCGTGTCTGGCCCCGCATGGTCACCATGCTGGGCGCAGAACGGACATCCAGCCCGAATTTCTCAGAGACGATCTCTTTCAGCCGGGGCCCGGCAAAGTCTTCCATCATGGCCCTGAGCTCGGGATGGAGCTCCAGCGCCCCGATGGGGAAAGACCCGCCCGCCCGTATCTCCGGCAGCAGGGACACGGCCCGGGCCAGCGACGGCCCCGCAAGGAAATCCGGCACCACAATGTGCGGACATGGCACCCGGCTGACCACGGCCCGCCTGACAGCCTCGTAATTGATAGAAATCGTACTCATGGTGACAGTCACGCTACCGCCCTCCGGCAGGGCAGGCAAGCCGTCCCGGCCCCTCTGACGACAAGGTGAGGGAAGATTTTGCCTTCCCGGCACGATCGGTTAAAAATACCCTCCCAGCGAGGCAAGAAGGAAAGATGCCATCATGACGGGCTCACCGAACCACCAGAATGCGATCAATGGCGAAAACATCGCCTATCTCGGTGAGCTGTACACCCAGTGGCTGGAGGACCCGGCCTCCGTCCCTTCCGACTATGACACGCTGTTCGCCACCATGGGCGACCCTGCCAGACATGAGACAGGCCCGCACGCCACGGTCCCGGACGTCAGCCTGCGAGATGAACGGCTGAAGGAAGCCTTCCGCCTCTGCGGGCATCTCCAGGCAGAGCTGGACCCGCTGGGCCTGCGCCCTGCCCGCCAGATCGATGCCCTCACCCCCGACAGCCAGACCGACCCTGCCCTGCTGGCCCGCCTGAAACGGACCTATTGCGGGCCGATCGGGGCGGAGTTCATGCATCTTCAGGACAGCCAGCAGCGGCAGTGGTGGATCGACCATCTGGAAGAAAAACCGGCCACCGCCCTGCCCCTCTCGCAGGAGCGCATCCTGAGCCTGCTCACCCGTGCCGAAGGCTTCGAGACCTTCTGCCAGCAGCGTTTCACCGGGATGCGCCGTTTCGGCCTTGAAGGCGGAGAAAGCCTCATCGTCGCCCTTCAGGCCCTGCTGAATGAGGCGGCACGGGACGGCGTGCGCTCCATCTCGCTCGGCATGCCCCATCGGGGGCGGCTGAATGTCATGGCCAACATCCTGCGCAAGCCTTATGCCGCCATCTTCAGCGAATTCGCAGGCAAGGCCTTCTACCCGGAAGGCATCCGGGTCTCCGGGGACGTGAAGTACCATCTGGGCACCACGACCACCATCCGGCAGGGCCGCCACGAGATCCGCATCTCCCTCCTCCCCAACCCGTCCCATCTGGAGGCGGTGGACCCGGTCGTGCTGGGCCGTGTCCGGGCCGACCAGGACAGGGACAGGGATGAGGACCGCCAGAAGCATCTGGGAATTCTCGTCCACGGGGACGCCGCCTTCGCCGGGCAGGGCGTGGTGTATGAAACACTCCAGCTGTCCCGGCTGGAAGGATACCGTACCGGCGGCACGGTGCATCTCATCATCAACAATCAGGTGGGCTTCACCACCAGCCCGGACTCGGCCCATTCCGGCATCTGGAACACCGACATCGCCAAGACCGTGCAGGCCCCCATCCTGCACGTGAATGGCGACAACCCCGAGGCCGTGGCCCGCTGTGCCGCCCTTGCCCATGAATGGCGGAAGACCTTTGCCAGCGACATCGTGGTGGACATCATCAGCTACCGCCGCCACGGCCATAACGAGACGGACGACCCCGCCTTCACGCAGCCTGCGATGGTGCAGACCATCAGCCAGCACCCGACACTCCGCCGCCTCTATGCCGAGAAGGTTCTGGCCGAGACGGACATCCACCCTGCCGAGGTGGAGGCCCTGTGGGATGATGTGCAGGCCCAGCTCCATCAGGCCTTCGAGGATGCCGACACCTACCAGCCGGACCCGACCGACTGGCTGGATTACAGCCCGCAGGACCCCACCCGCCTGCTGGACACGCCCGAACGCATCCAGCCCATGACGGGCGTACCCCTGCCCCGGCTCCAGCAGGTTGGGGAAGCGATGACAGCCATTCCGGCGGATTTCACCGTCCATCCCCGTCTGGCCCGGCAGCTTCGGGCGAAGCAGGCCACGCTGGCCGAGGGCGGCCCGGTGGACTGGGCCACGGCAGAGGCCCTTGCCTTTGGCACGCTGGCCCTTGATGGCCACGCCATACGCCTCTCCGGGCAGGATTGCGGCCGGGGAACCTTCAGCCAGCGCCATGCCGTGCTGACGGACCAGCATACGGGCCATCACTACACGCCGCTGGCCCATATCGCCCCCCGGCAGGCTCCCGTGAACGTGTGGAACTCCCCCCTCTCCGAATATGGCGTGATGGGGTTCGAGTATGGCTATTCTCTGGGCAACCCGGATGCGCTGGTGCTGTGGGAAGGCCAGTTTGGCGACTTCGCCAACGGGGCGCAGATCATCATCGACCAGTTCCTTGCAGCCGGAGAGACAAAATGGCTGCGGACATCCGGCCTGACCCTGCTCCTGCCCCACGGCTATGAGGGAGCCGGGCCGGAACATTCCTCCGCCCGCCCGGAGCGCTTCCTCCAGCTCTGTGCCGAGAACAACATGCGGGTCTGCACGCCCTCCAGCCCGGCGAGCTTCTTCCATCTGCTCCGGCGGCAGATCGCCCGCCGCTGCCGCAAGCCGCTGGTCGTGTTCAGCCCCAAGTCGCTCCTGCGGCACAAGCAGGCCGTCTCCCTGCTCAGCGAGATGGGACCGCAGACACGCTTTGCGCCCGTCATCGCCGATGCCACCTGCGCCGGTGGCGCACGGCGGGTCATCCTGTGCAGTGGCAAGGTCTATTACGACCTCCTCCAACAAAGGGAAGACGCCGGACTGAAACACTGCGCCATCATCCGGCTGGAGCAGCTCTATCCTTTCCCCCATCATGCCCTGGCCGAAGAGCTGGGTCATCACCCCCAGGCAGAAGACGTCATCTGGTGTCAGGAAGAGCCGGAAAATGGCGGGGCCTGGCAGTTCGTGGACCGGCGCATCGAAGCCTGCCTGCGGGAGATCGGCCATGCCTGCACCCGCCCGCATTATGCCGGGCGCAAGGCCTCCGCCTCACCCGCCACCGGGCTGCCCGGCATCCACCAGGCCGAGCAGGAAACGCTCATCCGGCAGGCCTTGGGGCTGGAGGCCGCCTCCCCATCCATCGACTGATCCTTCATTCAAGACGTAAAGACACACATCATGCCAGTAGACAAACCCATCACCAGCCAGCTCAATTCCCTTCGCACCGGACCGGATGAACGGGGGCATTTCGGAATCCACGGCGGGCGTTTCGTGGCCGAAACCCTCATGCCCCTGATGCTGGAACTGGAAAAAGCCTACAACCACGCCAAGACTGACCCGCAGTTTCAGGAAGAGCTGGATTATTACCTCCGCCACTATGTGGGCCGTCCCAGCCCGCTCTGGCACGCCAGACGGCTGAGCGAGACGCTCGGCGGAGCGCAGATCTACCTCAAGCGGGAAGAGCTGAACCACACGGGCTCCCACAAGCTGAACAACGTGATGGGCCAGATTCTTCTGGCCCGCCGCATGGGCAAGACCCGCATCGTGGCCGAGACCGGGGCCGGACAGCACGGCGTGGCCACGGCCACCGTCTGTGCCCTCTTCGGGCTGGACTGCGAAATCTACATGGGGGCCACCGATGTGGAGCGGCAGAAGCCCAATGTCTTCCGCATGCACCTGCTGGGAGCCAAGGTCCATCCCGTCACGGCGGGAGCCGGCACGCTGAAGGATGCCATGAACGAGGCCATGCGGGACTGGGTGGCCAATGTGGAGAACACCTACTTCCTTGTCGGCACGGTGGCAGGGCCACATCCTTACCCGGCCATGGTGCGGGACTTCCAGTCCGTCATCGGGACGGAAGCCCGTGAGCAGATACAGGAACAGACAGGCCGCCTGCCGGATGCCGTCATCGCCGCCATCGGGGGCGGGTCCAACGCCATGGGGATTTTTCACCCCTTCCTCGATGATGCCGATGTCCCGCTTTACGGCGTGGAGGCCGCCGGGCTGGGGCTGGACAGCGGCAAGACGGCAGCGTCCATCGCCCGTGGCAGGCCCGGCGTCCTGCATGGCAACCGCACCTACCTGCTACAGGACGAACACGGGCAGATCACGGAGGCCCACTCCATCAGTGCGGGGCTGGACTATCCCGGCATCGGGCCGGAACATTCATGGCTCAAGGATATTGGCCGGGTGAACTACGTCAGCGCCACGGACGATCAGGCCCTCAACGCCTTCCAGACCCTCACGAGGCTGGAGGGCATCATCCCGGCGCTGGAAAGTGCCCATGCCGTGGCCCATGCCATCGTCATGGCCCCGACCATGACCAGAGACCAGACCATCATCGTCAACCTGTCCGGCCGAGGTGACAAGGACGTACCCACCGTTGCGGCCCATCTGGGCGTGAAACTGTAAGGAGAGCCACCATGAGCCGCATCAAGACCTGTTTCGACCGCCTGAAAAAAGAGGGCCGTGGTGCCCTGCTGCCCTATCTGGAAGCCTTCGACCCGGACAGGGAGACATCCCTGGCCCTGCTGCGCCAGATGCCCGAGGCCGGGGCCGATCTCATCGAGGTCGGCGTGCCCTTCTCCGACCCCTCCGCCGATGGCCCGACCATCCAGCTAGCCGCACGGCGTGGCCTGAAGGCCGGGGCCACCCTGAAGGGAACGCTGGAGCTCATCCGGGACTTCCGCAAGGAGAATGACCATACGCCGATCATCCTGATGGGCTATTACAACCCGATCGACAGTTACGGTGTGGAGCGATTCTGCAAGGATGCCCGCTCCGCCGGTGTGGATGGGCTGATCGTGGTGGACCTGCCGCCTGAGGAGTCCGAGGAGCTGGCCCCCCACGCCAGAGCGGAAGGGCTGGACATGATCACCCTGACCGCCCCCACCACCCCGGATGACCGGCTGAAAACCATCCTCAGGAAGGCCAGCGGGTTCGTCTATCATGTGAGCATCACGGGCATCACAGGCACACGCAGCGCCACGGAAGAGCAGCTGAAAGCCGCCATGACCCGCCTTCGGGCCGCCACGGACCTTCCCGTCGTGGCCGGTTTTGGCATCAGCACGCCGGAGCAGGCCCGCACGGCCTCCCGCATCAGCGACGGGGCCGTCGTGGCATCCGCCATCATCAAGGAGATGGCCGCCACCTATGATGAACACGGCCACGCCACAGCCAGAAGCATCCCCACGGCACTGGAGAAAATCCGCTCCCTTGCCAGGGCGGTGCGCAACTGAAACCGGACACGAAAAACCCCCAGCCGCAGGACTGGGGGTTTTTCGATTGCATCTTTTTGCAGAACTGGCTCTGAAGGCTTACTTCTTCAGCCAGCGGCCAATGGCACACAGGCCAGCCAGAGCGGCCACAATGGCACCACTCCACAGCAGCGTCTGACCAACACACTGGCAACGGCTCTTGGGCTTCAGGTCCTTGCTGATGGACTGGAATGCCTCCTGGGCACGGCTGGCATATTCCTCAGCCTTGGCTTTCAGTTCATCGGGGTTGACGATTTCCTCAGCCTTGGACTTGAGCTCATCAACATTGATAGCGTCCGCCATGGATATTCCTCCCTGAATCCGCCACTGTACCGGAACAACCGGTCTGGCGGATCAAATCTTGCATTTGCGCCAGAAAATTACTGACTGCCGGTAAACATACCACTGATCATTTTACCATTCAGCAAATTTCTCTCATGGGAGCCTCGTCTTTTCTGCATATGTCTGTCTAACTCCCATGCAGAAAAACGTTTTTTCTTCACCCATGCCCAGCAAATGCTACTTTTGTTCCACATGCTACTGCACGATATACCAGCCTGACACCACCATACAGGGGAGCCCCATGCCTGCTTCACCATCATCCCAGACGCTTCCCATAGAAGGGATGAGCTGCGCCTCCTGCTCCGCACGGGTGGAGAAAGCCCTCCGGGCCGTTCCAGGCGTTGAACAGGCCAGCGTCAATCTGGCAACTGCCACGGCCCATGTCACAGGCACGGCCTCCCGCACGGCTCTCATCCAGGCTGTCGAACAGGCCGGGTATGATGTCCCGTCCCCGCCCATCACATTACGCATTGAAGGGATGAGCTGCGCTGCCTGTTCCACACGGGTGGAGAAGAGCCTTCAGGACGTCATTGGCGTCAGGATGGCCAGCGTCAATCTGGCAACCGCCACCGCACAGGTAACCGGGACAGCCACACATCAGGCGCTCATCAGCGCCATCCAGAAAATGGGATTCGCCGCCTCGCTGCTGGAGGGAGAGACAGGGCTGGAAAATGCCCTGACACAGAAACAACGCATGAAGCAGGCCATGAAAACCCAGTGGCGGGACCTGATGATGTCTGCCCTGCTGTGGCTGGCCATCCTGTTCATGACAATGGGACACGGGTTTGGTCTCATTCCACCTGCCATACAGCCCCTGCTGCAATGGGCACTGGCCAGTGTCGCCCTGCTGGGGCCGGGCCGGCGCTTCTACCAGGCCGGGATACCGGCCCTGCTGCACCGGGCACCAAACATGAACTCACTGGTCGCACTGGGGACCGGAGCCGCCTATCTGTACTCCAGCCTCGTGGTGTTCTGCCCCACCCTGATGCCAGCCGGTACACAGCATCTCTACTTTGACACCATCCTAGCCATCCTGACGCTCGTTCTTCTGGGACGCATGATGGAGGCCAGAGCAAAAGGCCGCACATCCGCAGCGCTGGAAAAACTGACCCATCTGCAACCGCAGCATGCCCATCTGCTGACTGAAGGAACATGCCGCATTGTCCCTGTCGCCCAGATACAGACGGGCGACAGGCTTCTTGTCCGCCCCGGCGAGCGGGTTCCACTGGATGGAATCGTACTGGAAGGGGAAAGCCATCTGGATGAATCCCTGCTGACAGGCGAGCCCATGCCAGCCCTCCGGCAGGTCGGCGATACCGTCATCGGCGGGACCATCAACCAGGAAGGAACACTGACGGTCCAGGCCACGGCCACTGGAGCCGACACCATGCTGGCCCGCATCATCAGCATGGTCGCACAGGCCCAGGGTGGCAAACTGCCCATCCAGTCCCTCGTGGACAAAGTGACCCTGTGGTTTGTCCCAGCCATCATTCTGCTGGCCGTGCTGACATTCCTCATCTGGCTGTTTCTGGGCCCTGCCCCGGCGCTGGGCCATGCTCTCGTCAATGCCATTGCCGTACTGATCGCCGCCTGTCCCTGTGCCATGGGCCTCGCCACGCCAACAGCCATCATGGTCGGTACGGGCAAAGCGGCGGAAATGGGCATCCTCTTCCGCAAGGGCGAAGCCCTCCAGACGCTGGAATCCACCACTCTGGTTGCCTTCGACAAGACCGGCACCCTGACGGCCGGCCAGCCCCGGATGACAGAATTCTACCTGCTGGACAAGAACACCTCCGACCATCCTGAGCAGGCCGAGAACACCCTGCTGGCCCTTGCCGCCTCGGTCGAAACGCAGTCCGACCACCCTGTCAGCCGGGCCATCGTCACAGCTGCGCAGGAACGGGACCTGCCTTCCGTAAAGACCCGTCATGCCCGCATCATGCCCGGACTGGGCATAGAAGCGCAGGATGAAGACGGGCAGAGCATCCATCTTGGCAGCCAGGCCTGCATGAGGGCTCTGGGCTTCCATAATGCAGAAGCCAACCGACTTGCTGCAGAGCTGAGCCAGAAAGGCACGTCCCCCCTCTTCATGGCCCATGGGGGGCAGATCGTGGCCCTCATGGGCGTGGCGGACCCCATCCGCCCCTCCGCCATGAAAGCTGTTGCAGCCCTGCGGGCCCAGAATATACGGACAGCCATGATTACCGGGGACATCGAACCTACAGCCCGGCATATCGCCCGCCTAGCCGGAATCGAGGAAGTCATCGCCCAGGTCCTGCCGCATGAAAAAGGTGAGGCCATACGGACCCTTCAGAAGACACACGGTTCCGTGGCCTTCGTGGGCGATGGCATCAATGACGCCCCGGCATTGGCACAGGCTGACACCGGGCTTGCCATCAGCCATGGAACAGATATCGCCATAGAGGCCGCAGACCTCGTCCTGACGGGCGAGAGCCTGATGACCGTGCCCAATGCCCTTGCCCTGTCCCGGGCCACGATGACCATCATACGGCAGAATCTCTTCTGGGCTTTCGCCTACAACATCGTGCTGCTGCCGATTGCCGCAGGGGTGCTCTACCCATTCACTGGCACGCTGCTGTCCCCCCCTTTCGCCGCAGGGGCCATGGCGCTCTCCAGCATCTTCGTGCTCTGCAACACGCTACGGCTGCGACGCCTTCGCACGGTCGTGGAAACCGAGACCAGCACGGAAGTCTGAGACCCTGGCCGGGGGCGGGCCTTCATGCCCTGCCCCCGGCCTCTCCTCCTCACACACCAGCCAGAACGGCGGCCAGAGCCTCCACAACAGGCGGCAGGTTGTGCTCATTCAGCCCCGCCATGCAGACACGGCCACTGCGAAGAACATAGACACCATGCTCCTCCCGCAGACGGTCCACCTGAGCGGGTGACAGCTTCATCATGCTGAACATGCCACGCTGCTTCAGCAGGTACCGGAAATCCTGCCCCGGCAGACGGGCGGAAAGCTGCTCATGAAGCCTCTGGCGCATCACACGGATGCGGGCCCCCATGGCTGCCACTTCCTCCCGCCAGAGCTGCGCCAAGGCCTGATCTCCCAGAACGGCGTCCACAAGCTGCGCCCCACGGACGGGCGGACTGGAATAGTTCCGCCGCACCGTGACCTTGAGCTGGCTCAGCACCCGCTCTGCCACATCACCATCCCGACAGACGACCGACAGGGCCCCGATGCGGTCCCCATACAGGGAAAATATCTTGGAGAACGAATTGCTGAGCAGGAACTCCAGCCCCGCATCCACCATGGCCCGCACGGCATACACGTCTGCCTCCAGCCCATGACCCAGCCCCTGATAGGCAAGGTCCAGAAACGGGATCAGCTTCCGGTCCTTCAGGACAGGGATCAGCTCATCCCACTGGTCAGCCGTCAGATCGGCCCCTGTCGGATTATGGCAGCAGGGATGAAGCAGGACGACATGATGTTCCGGAATCTGGCGGATGCAGGCCATCATGGCCTCAAAATTCACACCACCCGTTGCCGGGTCAAAATAGGGATAGGCCTGTGTCCTGAAACCGGCTCCGGCAAAAATGGAAATGTGATTTTCCCATGTCGGATCACTGACCCACAGTTCGGCCTGCGGAAAATAGCGGTGCAGGAAATCTGCCCCGACCTTCAGTGCGCCAGACCCACCAAGACTCTGGACCGTGGCGATGCGGCCGGTCTGCACCGGCTCGCTGCCACAGCCAAACAGCAGGTGCTGGACAGCCTGCCTGTAGGAAGCCAGACCTTCCATCGGCAGGTAGAGGTCCGGCCTGTCCTGCTGGGTGGCCAGCCTTTCATGCGCCTTGCGGATGCAGGCCAGCTGCGGGACATGACCTGCCTCATCATAATACAGGCCAATGCTGAGATTGACCTTCTTCACCCGGTCATCCCGCTTGAAGTCCTCCACCAGCGACAGGATGGGATCTCCCGGAGACAGTTCAACAGACTGGAACATGGACTGCTTCATCCTTTTTTCGCACTGGTCTTCATGCTGGCATTACGCGGGCCCTGCGGGCCGTAATCATAATCCGCCACGACCATGCCAAATCTCTTCAGGGCATCCGGAGCATCCATCTCCGGCAGAAGGACCTCGATGAACACGGCACGGTCGGCCTGCTCCGCCTGTTTCAGGGCCTGCTCCAGATCGCCGACCGTTTCCACCACGAGGGACAGTGCCCTGTCCTCACGGTCGAACGCCTTTGGCAGATCAGCATAACGCCAGTTGGCAATGTCGTTGTACCGGGAGCGTTCCCCCAGAATCAGACGCTCGATCGTATAGCCCCGGTTGTTGAGCAGGAAGATGATGGGCTTCTGGTCATGCCGCAGGATGGTGGAGAGTTCCTGCGCTGTCAGCTGGAAGGAGCCATCACCGATGAAGAGCAGGTGCCGCCGGTCCGGGCTGCCAAGCTGGGAGCCGAACAGGGCTGGCAGGGTATAGCCGATGGCCCCCCAGATGGGCTGGGAAATGTAATGGCTGTTCCGGGGGAAAGGCGTGCCCAGCAGGGCGGTGTTGCTCGTCCCCGCCTCACCAACCACGACATCCCCTTCCTTCAGGAAACGGGCCACACGGGGCCAGAGGGCCGCATGGGTCAGCCGGTCCGCCGCCTCACCAGGCAGGGACGCAGCAGAATCCGCCGGACGGGCAGGCAGCGTGCGGGAAGACGGCGTCACCTGCGCCAGCAGGGCCTCCAGCACGGCCCCGACAGGGGCAGCCGGAATGGACCGGCCTGCAAGGCTCACATCATGGGCCTGAAGATTGATGAACGCCTCCGGGCGGATCTCATGCGTGAAGAAGCCCGTGTTGAGCTCCGTGAAACGCAGGCCGACCCCGATCACGCAGTCTGACTGGCTGACCAGCTCCCTGATGTCCGGGCGGCTGGCCCCACCCACATAACCACCCAGATAGTAGGGGGCTGTCTCATCCAGCACGGCCTTGGCCGGAGCCGCCGCCACACAGGGGATTGCACAGCGTTCCGCCAGCACGGCAATCTGCCCGGCCACGCCGAAGCGGTCGGCATCGGAATCGAGAATCATCACCGGCGAGCGGGCCGCAGCCAGACGTGTGGCGATGTGCCCGGCCGCCAGGGCCACCTGTTCCGCATCACCCTGCGGAAGGGCAAAACGGAACGGCTCTTCGGGCACCTCGATGTTCAGATGGGTGATGTCGGATGGCAGCTGGAGATGGACAGGCCGCCGCTCCCGCCAGCAGGTCTGGAGGACACGGTCGATTTCTTCCACGGCATTTTCCGGCGTCAGGCGGGCCTGGGCGACCGTATATTCCGCCATGCACCGCCCGATGTTGCCATACCCGCCATCACCCAGCGTATGATGCAGCAGGGCACGCCCCTCGACCGCATGAAGCGGTGGAATCCCGGTGATGTGCACGAACGGAACACGCTCGGCATAGGCCCCGGCAATGCCACTGATGGCCCCGAGGTCACCCACGCCAAAGGTCGTCACCAGGCCGCACAGGCCGGAGGTGCGGGCATAGCCATCGGCGGCATAGGCGGCATTCAGCTCGTTGCAGTTCCCCACGAAGGTCAGGGACGCATCAGCCTCCACCTGCTCCAGAAAAGAAAGGTTGAAATCCCCCGGAACACCGAAAAGATGGCTGATTCCTGCCTCGACGAGGCGGCGGGCCAGATAGGCCCCGATCTGCATGCGCATGAACAAATTCCTAAAACCTGTGAAGAGGGCGTACTCCCGTACAGGCAGAATACCCGCCTCGCACGAAACCCCGTTCGGCCCTCGATCATACTGCAATATATATGCAATCTGTGTGCAAATATGATCTATCATGCCCCCTTCTCCGCACGGATCACGCATGAAAGCGCACATCATGGACCATCTTGACTGGAAGCTCCTGTCCGCCCTGCACCGCAACGGGCGTCTGACCAACCGGGAGCTGGGCGAGGCCATCGGCCTCTCACCGTCCCAGTGTTCCCGCCGCCGACTCCTGCTGGAGAAGGCCGGTGTCATCCGGGGGTACAGTGTCACGCTGGACCAGCAGGCCATGGGGCTGGGCGTGATGGCCTTCGTCCAGGTCATCATGAAGGGCCATGCTGCCGGGGCCTTCGAACGCTTCCAGGCCCTCATAAACAGTACCTCCATGATCCAGGAAGCCCATGCCGTCAGCGGTGATGCCGATTACATCCTCAAGGTCGTGACGAAAGACCTGCCGAGCCTCTCCACTTTCGTTACAGACCAGTTGCTGGCGCATGACACGATCGGCCACGTGAAATCCTACATCGCCCTCCGCCCCCTGAAGACAGACAGCCCTCTACCGCCATTCCAGCCCTGAAAACCCTCCCGCTGGGCAGGAAGTCACGCAGCCGGTGAAGAGAAAGCTGGCATCTTCAGGCAAGCCCGGATAAAGTCGCCCGACCATGAAGCCCCCCTTCCGGCCAGTGCCATGGTGCCCCCGTACCGGGATGCACCACTCCGATGGCCCTCCGGCAGGCCCGGGTCCGCCTGATGATGCACCACTGCTGGAGAGTGAACAGAACACCATGAGCTGGCTGACCGAACATGTCCGTCCCAAACTGCGGAGCCTGTTACAGAGGGATGTGCCAGACAATCTCTGGACCAACTGTGAATCATGCTCGCAGATGATGCTCACCAAGGAGCTGGTCCGCAAGAAGAAGGTCTGCCCCCATTGCGGGCACCATATGCGTGCCACAGCCCATGAGCGGATGAAATGGACCTTCGATGATGGCCAGTATACCACCATCGACCTGCCCGCCGTCCCGGCCGACCCGCTGCATTTCCGGGACTCCAAACGCTATACGGACCGCCTGAAAACTGCCCGCTCCAAGGCGGGTCTTGATGATTCCCTGCTTGTCGCCCATGGCAGGATCGACGGGCGGGAAGCCGTCGTGGCCGTCATGGCCTTCGAGTTCATGGCAGGGACGATGGGCAGCGCCCTTGGGGAGGCTTTCCTGACAGCCTGCCGGGAGGCCATCCAGCGCAAGGCACCGCTCATCATCTTCACGGCCTCCGGTGGGGCCCGGATGCAGGAGGGGGTTGTCAGCCTGATGCAGATGCCCCGCACCACCATCGGCGTGGAAATGCTGCGTGAGGCCGGGCTGCCCTATCTGGTAGTCCTCACCAACCCGACGACGGGTGGCGTGTCCGCCTCCTTCGCCATGCTGGGCGACATCCACATCGCTGAACCCAATGCCCTGATCGCCTTCGCCGGCCCCCGTGTCATCCGTGACACGGTGCGTGAGGAACTGCCGGAAGGCTTCCAGCGTTCCGAATATCTGAAAGACCACGGCATGGTGGACATCATTGCCAGCCGTGCCGAACTCCCCGCCCTTCTGGGGCGTCTGATCGGGATGCTGTCCCCCGCCGCCAACGGGGACGCCAAGGCTGCCCGGGCTTCCTGAACGTGTCCCTGCCCTGCTGCCCTGCGGCTGACAGCAGGGCGGGACGATGCCTCTCTCCTGCCGTCCCCCCCTGAGACAACCGGATTACGCAATCATGGCAACAGGCCAGCAGACCAGCACCCCGCAAAGTGAATTCCACGGGCGGACCGGGGCGGTAGTACGCCGCCTCCAGGAACTGCACCCCAAGCTGATCGACCTCTCTCTGGACCGGCTGGAAGTCCTGCTCGCCCGCCTCGGCCATCCTGAACGGTCCCTGCCACCGACCATCCATGTTGCCGGGACCAACGGCAAAGGCAGCACCTGTGCCAATCTGCGAGCCATTGGAGAAGCTGCGGGACTGAAGGTCCATGTCATGACCAGCCCGCACCTGCTGGACGTGACGGAGCGCTTCCGTCTGGCCGGACAGCTTGTCAGTGAAGATCAGCTCGTGGCCACTCTGGAAGAAATTGAACAGGTCAATGATGGAGCCCCCATCACCGTCTTCGAGGTACTGACAGCCGCCGGGTTCCTCCTCTTTTCCCGTGTTCCGGCTGACCTTCTGGTTCTGGAGGTCGGGCTTGGTGGCCGGTTTGATGCCACGAACGTGATCCCCACGGCCCGGGCCTGCATCATTACCTCCATCAGCCTGGACCATCAGGCCTTTCTGGGCGATGATCTGGCAGGCATTGCCCGGGAAAAGGCCGGAATCATCAAGCGGGGCGTGCCGGTCTTCGTGGCTCCACAGCCGGATGATGTCATGGCAGCCATCGCAGAGATTGCCAGAACCCACGAAGCCCCACTTTACCGGCTGGGCCATGAATTCACCATCACGCCGCGACAGGACGGCCTGCTCTATCAGGACGAGGCCGGAAAGCTGACACTGCCTGCTCCAGCCCTGCATGGTCCCCATCAGGCACAGAATTCGGCCCTGGCCGTGGCAGCCCTCCGCCATGCCGGCCTGAACCTGCCAGACACGGCCTTTGCCGGTATTGCCAGCACATGCTGGCCTGCCCGCCTCCAGACGCTGCATGGCACCCTTACCCATGACATGCCCCCAGGCTGGGAACTGCTGCTGGATGGTGGCCACAACCCCGGGGCCGGTACCGTTCTGGCCGATGTTCTCAAAACATGGCAGGACCGGCCCCTGCATCTCATCGTCGGGCTGAAGGACAGCAAGGACGTGCAGGGGTTCCTGCGCCCCCTGATCCCCCATGCCACCTCCATACAGGCTGTGGCGGAAGACGGACAGCACCTGGCCATGCCTGTCCAGACCATTCTGGAAGCCGCAGCGGCGGCAGGCGGCACAGCCCTGCCCGGGCCGGACATACGCACCGCCCTGAAACGCCTGCGTGACAGCGCCAGCCCCACGGACAGACCAGCCCGAGTCCTGATCTGCGGCAGCCTCTATCTGGCAGGCTGCGCCCTGGCGCTGGATGGCGCCTCCCCGCACTGAAAGGGGATCACACTTTCCCCCTTCCCCGTCCGCACCCTGCCACTGTGTGGACACACCCCAATGACAGAGCGAAACGGACCAGCATGAGCGACCAGTCCCCTGCCCCCCAGCCCAGCCCCGCAGCGGAACCCGGCGGAAGCCTCCATGAAATGCTCCAGCGTGTTCCACCTGCCAACCTGCCAGCGGAGCAGGCCCTTCTGGGGGCCATCCTGACCAACAACAAGGCTTATGAGAGCGTCTCGGACTTCCTGCACCCCTCCCATTTTGCCGATGCCGTCAATGCCCACATCTATGAGATGATCACGCAACGCATCGAGCGTAATGGCGGCAAGGGAGGCGTCGACATCATCACGATGCGGGGCGACTTCGAGGCCAGCCCCATTCTGGCTGCAGCCGGAGGGGCCGACTATGTGGCCAAACTGCTCAATGCCATGGTGGGCATCGTCAATGCCCGTGATTATGGCAAGGTCATCCATGACTGCTGGGTCCGCCGCCAGCTGATCGGCATCGGCACGGACATCGTCAATAACGCTCACGGTGCCCGACCTGATCTGGACGGGCCGGAACAGATTTCCGCTTCGGAAGAAGCCCTCTTCAACCTGGCAACGGACAAGGGACAGGAAGGCGGCTTTCTCGTATTTTCCCAGGCCCTGAAGAAGGCTCTCGACATTGCCGACCAGGCCTACCAGCATACGGGCGACATTGTCGGGCTGACCTCTGGCCTGCGGGATTTCGACAAGAAAACCGGTGGCCTGCACCCGTCCGACCTGCTGATCCTCGCTGGCCGTCCTGCCATGGGCAAGACCGCCCTTGCTACGAAAATCGCCTTCTCCGCAGCACAGTCCCTCTTGCGGGAGGCAGAAGAAAAAGGTGAGCCACCCCGTGGCAGTGTGGCCATTTTCTCACTGGAAATGTCCTCCGAACAGCTGGCCGCCCGTATCCTCTCCGAACAGGCCGAGGTCTCAGGCGAGCGCATCCGCCGTGGCGATGTGGGGCCGAAGGAGTTCGACCGGTTCGTCCGTGTTGCCACGGAGCTGCAACGCCTGCCCCTGCATATTGACGACACACCAGCCATCTCCCTCTCCGCCATGCGGACACGCTGCCGCCGGCTGGCCCGCACACATGGGCTGAACCTCGTGGTGGTGGACTATCTCCAGCTCATGCGCCCGGCCATTGGCACAAGACCGGACAGTCGCGTGCTGGAAATCTCGATGATCACGCAGGGCCTCAAAGCCATCGCCAAAGAGCTGGAAGTGCCCGTCATTGCGCTCTCCCAGCTCTCCCGTCAGGTCGAATCCCGTGACGACAAGCGCCCGATGCTCTCCGACCTGCGTGAATCCGGCTCCATCGAGCAGGATGCCGATGCTGTCATGTTCGTCTATCGTGACGAATATTACCTGCAACAGCGCAAACCCAAGGAAGCCTCCTTCCCCAGTCCGGACAAATACCAGATCGCCCTGGAAGAATGGCAGCGGAAGATGTCGCTCGTCCACAACAAGGCCGAGCTGATTCTGGAGAAGCAGCGCCACGGGCCGACCGGCACTGTCCATCTCTACTTTGAAGGTGAATTCACCCGCTTTGGAGACCTGGATACCTTCCACGAGTAATCCCGGTCACCGGGGCCTGTCACGAGGCCCCGCTTCCCCTCACTCGTGGGGCTTGTCCTCAAGCGGCGGGGTGATGACGGCGGCAGGAGTGGCGGCAATGACCTCCGGTGTAGGCTTGCGCCGCCACCACCAGCCACGATGCAGCATCTTCTCGAAACGGATCTTCTGCCGCAGCCAGTTCAACATTCCGGACAGGGTGACGACGGCAATGCCTATACCATCCCACATGTCCACGGGCTGGTTGAAAATGAAGTAGCTGAAAGCCACGATCCAGGCCATCTGGCTGTATTGCGGCAGGGCCACACGATTGGCCGGGGCAATGGAGGCGGCCAGCATGAGCAGCAGCTGCCCGGCTGCGGCCAGAAACCCGTAGCCAAACAGCAGCAGCCATTCATTCACCCCATGTGGCACGACAAAATGCTGCACCATCAGGATGCCATCCCCCACCAGCGGCCCGCACAGGCTGGAGCCGTACAGCGTCAGGCGGGATGTTTCCTTGCCCGCAAAACGGTAGGCAATCACGCTGACAGCCGAAGCCATGGCCACCACAATGGCACAGAGATGCCCGAACTGAAGCGCCTTCACACCGGGGCGCAGCACGATCATCACACCTGCAAAACCCAGCAGGACAGACAGCCACGCCCATCCCGTCACCTGTTCCTTGAGGAACAGCACGGAGACGATGGTGACGAAAAACGGCATCAGGAACATCAGGGAGAGGGCTTCTGGCATGGGCAGAAGCATGAAGGCCTCCACACTTCCTGCCGTGGCCACGAAGACCGCCGCCGCCCGCACGAGCCAGAGCCACGGATGACTGGACAACACCAGCGCCCGATAAGACTCATTCGGGCGCTTCAGCAGCGGAACGATCAACAGGCCGAACACACCGCCGAAAAACGCTACCTCGAACGGGTCCAGCCGCCCGGCCAACCCCTTGGAACAGGCATCACTGATGGAAAAAAACGCATACCCCAGAAAGGCCAGTACGATGCCCGATGTAAAAAGTATCTTCCTCATGCAATCCCTGTCCCTGACACTCCGGCCGCTATGGCGTCATGCCAAGGGTAAGGGCTAACCCACCAAAAAGAAACCACCCAACCATATCTCTACAGGATGGCAGCCCTGTGATGATGTTCCATCGTCACAGGGACAAGGCAACGCCCCCCATCACGCTGCGCCGCAGACCATATTGCGGGGCACCAACACCGACCCCACTGCCATCACGCAACATGTATCGCCGGTCGAACAGGTTGATGACATCCAGCCGCAGCTGCATGGTGTGTCCGCCCAGCCAGGGCATATGCCGTAAAGCCTGCACCAGCCCCAGATTGAAGGTGACATATTGCGGCACATGCGCCCCATTGGGGATGGTACCTTCGGCTGTTTCCCTGTCCTTCCGCAGGCCGCTGCCATAAATCATGGTGCCCGAAAACTGGAGGGGATGATTCGTCCCGTGGAAAAAAGCATAGGAGCCACCGGCAGAGGCCGTGATCAGCTGGTCATGATCCAGATGGACCCAGTGATTCCTCATGTAGTGGAGGTCGTCACTGTCAAAATTCCACTGGGCTGACGTAATCTCCTTGCCCGTAGCCCGTGACACCGCCAGATTGCCGTAGAGGGTCAGGGGGCCTGTGCTGTAATCAGTCGTCAGCTCCACACCACGGACACGGCCCCGGTGATAATTGAACGCTGTCAGAATGACAGGGGCGCCGAACTGCCCTTCATCAATCAGGTTTTTCGCCTGCTTCCAGTACGCATCCAGCCCGACATGCCAATGGCGTGTCAGCTGCTGCATGAAGCCGACATCATAATAATTGGCCCGCTCCGCCTTCACACGATCATTCTGATAGTTGGCCGGTGCGGCGGATGTCCCCTCAAAACGGTCCAGAGATGTCGTGCCAATCGTCTCGAAAGGCGGAGGTGTCAGATAACGTGCATATCCCACATGAAACCGCCCGCCATGCCATGGTGTCCAGACCAGCGACACACGGGGGCTGAGCTGGTGGGCATGAACATATTCCTCCACACCATCAAACCGTACCCCTCCATTGAAGACAAGAGACCGTGCAAGGTGCCATTCATCCTGGAGATAGACCCCGTACAAAGCACCCGTCTTGCCCGATGAATCATGCACTTTCACGGTCTGGGGGCTGACAGTCCCTTCTTCATCAACTGGGTAGACCAGTGAGCTGCTCTTGCTCACAGCACGCTCGCCATAAGCCTGCACACCTCCCCGCACGGTATGCGTGCGATTGACGTGCCATGTCACATCACTCTGCACACCGCTGGAAAACACCGACCGGGCTGCCTGCTGGGCAAGACCATTATAGACAAGGTCCCCCACCCAGTCGGGTGAGTAGCGCATGGAACTGTACCGCAGGATGGCGGATGTCTGTGCACTGACCTTCTCATGGTCTTCCTGCCAGGAGAGGATGGCGAAATCCGTGATCTGCTGCTGGTGTTCATCCAGATGGCTGCTGTCTGGCGCATCCTCCTGCACAGGCCGATTGTCCGCCTTGAAAAGCGGCGTGGCAAACTGGTGCTGCTGGCCGGGATTGTTGGGCAGCTGATACCAGGCATTGGAAAGCCCCGCCGTCAGGCTGAAGCGTGTCTCTGGCCGGAGAGTATACCGCAGATGCCCCAGAACATGATACTGGTTGGAGAGGTCGTGAATGGCATTGTAACTGGGGGTCGTGTTCTCGATCCCCACCCGATTGTGAACGGCATCTGCCGTGATGAAGCCATCCCACTGCCCCCAATGCCCGCCATACTGGATGGCAGGCTGCACATAGTCCCGCACGCCACCATAACCGGAGAGGGTTCCGCCTTCATCCGACACGCCGTTCTTCGTCTGGATGTCGATCACACCGGCCTGCCGGAAGCCGTACTCCGCTGGCAGGACACCGGTCGTCAGGCTCATGGAATGGGCAAAGCGGGTCATCAGAGCCTGCCCGAAAACACTCACACCTTCCGGCAGGGCCACACCATCCAGCCGAAACTGGACATCATTATGATCTCCCCGGATGTGAATCTGCCCGTAACTGTCCTGCGCCACGCCGGGAGCCTGCAACAGGATGCTGTTCAGCGGGGCATTGTCGGCACCGGGATTGGCCTCGATGGCCTTGCGGGAAAAATTCGTCTGCGTGGCCCCGATGGCAGGCTGAAGAGCCGCACGGGCCTGATCCAGCCGCCGGGCCGTGACGTGAATATGCTCCTCCCTGCTGTCCGCCTTACGGACAGACCCATCCCCCCCATTCTGGGGCTGGTCTCCCGTGGATGTGACTGACGGCTTCCCGCCCGTCTCCACATCACCAGCCTGGGCTGCCTGAGACAGCGTGCCAGACGCCACCAGGGCCAACACCGCATAAATGGCTCCACCCCGTCCCATCATCACCATGATGTTCTCCAGTCCTCGTCATGCTGGTCTGATTGTTCATCGCAAGTTATGTTATAACATAACATATGTGAAGCCATTCTTTTCCGGTGCCCATAAAAAAGGCCGGGACATGTCCCGGCCTTTCCTCAGATCATCTTCACGCCAATCAGCAACAACAGAGTTCCCAGAATGAGCCGCTGCCAGCGTTCCGGGCATCGCCCGGCGCAGTGGGTGCCAAGCCAGATGCCCGGCAGGGAGCCACTCAGCAGGAGCAGCAGGGTGGGCACCATGACGTCCCCTTCCATCCAGTGCCCTGCCCCGGCAATCAGTGTCAGGGGGATGGCATGGGCAATGTCGATGGCCACGAGTTCACGCAGGGGAAGGGTCGGATACAGCATCACCAGCACGGCCATGCCGATCGCCCCGGCCCCGACGGAGGACAGGCTGACCATGCAGCCCAGCACGAAACCCAGCACGACCGTCAGCACCCGTGACTGTACCGGTCCCCCCAGCTGATGCCGCAGCACCCACGCTTTAAGCGTCGGACGGAACAGGATGGCCGGGGCCGTCACCAGCAGGCAGATGCCCAGCGACAGGCGGATGACATGCGCCATCTCCTGCGGCGACCCCAGATGCCGCAGCCAGAGCAGAGCCACCGCCACACCGGGGAGGCTGCCTGCCATCATCCACAGCACGATGGACCAGCGTACCGGCCCGCACCGCCTGTGCAGGACTGTCCCGAACAGTTTCGTCACGGCGGCATAGACGAGGTCCGTCCCCACGGCAGCCTTGGGGTGGATCCCACACAGCAGGATGAGCAGCGGCGTCATCAGCGATCCGCCACCCACGCCTGTCATGCCGACCAGAAACCCGACCAGTGCGCCGGAGATGACATAAGCCAGATGCCCCATCACCTTATCCTTCTCCCAGAACGGAAAGAGCCTTTTTCAGATAAAGCCTCCCCCACCGGCATTTTCCTGCTGGAAAAACCGGGTTCCTGTTCCATGTTCTTTCAGAAACCGGGGCCCGCCGGGCCTCACCTCATGGAGGAAGGCCCGGCAGAACCGTCTGTCAGCGCACGACCTTATGAACGGCGTCCGTCAGGTGCCGTACGCTCCGGGCCACGTCACCATCACCGGGGACGACAACATCCGGCTTTTCCGGTGCTTCATAAGCCGAAGACACACCCGTAAACTCGGCAATCCGGCCTTCTTCCGCCTGAGCATACAGGCCCTTCGGGTCACGGCGGCGGCACAGTTCGGGGGCCGTATCCACAAAGACCTCGTGCCAGCCTTCCCCGATGATCGCCTTGGCCATCGCCCGGTCCCGGATGAGCGGAGAGACCAGAGCCACCAGCACGATCTGTCCGGCATCCGCCAGAATACGGGCCACATGGGCCACACGGCGGATATTCTCCCGCCGGTCTTCCGGCGAGAAGCCAAGATCGCTGCACAGGCCGGAGCGAACCGTATCGCCATCCAGCACGGTGACATGCAGCCCCTCACGGCTGAGGGCCTCCTCGGCATGGCGGGCGATGGTGCTCTTTCCGGCACCGGGCAGACCGGTCATCCAGAACACGGCCCGACCATGCCCCCGCAGGCCAGCCCGGACGGCATCGCTCACGCCGCTGGCTGTCGGATGGATGGCCTTGGCTCCCTCCGGCAGGGCCGCCGGACCGATCAGCGGGGCACCGCCAACGATCTTCTGATGGCGGTCCACCAGAACACCACGCCCGTCCGGCATTCCCGGCGCAAAGGGATCGAAGAGGATGTTGCGGGCCACGGCGAGGGTGATCTCGGCAAAGCCGTCCGGTGGCACCTCATCCGCCGGACTCAGGCTGAGATCATCAAGGTCCACCACGGCATCAATGGAAGCCACGGTGACATCATGTTCTGCCGTAGCCAGACGCAGCCGGAAACTCTCCCCCACACGCAGCGGCTCACCACGCAGCCAGAACAGCCGTGTCCTGAGACGGGCGGCCTTCAGCGGGGCTGCGGCTTCATCACCGGCAGGGAACAGCAGGTCCCCACGATCCGGCACCAGATCAGGCTCCAGCCGCAGGGCGATGGATTCACCAGCTCCGGCCACAGGATGATGCGGAGCATGCCAGCGGCAGACCTCGGCCACGGTGGCCTCCTGCCCCTGCCCGCCAATTTCCAGCCGGTCTCCTTCCCGCACCGTGCCACGCTCGATGCGTCCCGCCACATAGCGGATGCCCTCGAAACGATACACGTCCTGCACCGGCATACGGAATGGCAGGGCATGACGGGATGCCGGAGGCTGGATGAGAGACAGGGCCTCCAGCAGGGTCGGCCCCCTGTACCAGTCGGCCTTTTCAGAACGTGTGGCGATATTGTCGCCATCCCGTGCCGAGGCCGGAATGACCTGGTTGACGTTGATCTCCAGCCGCCCCAGCAGCTGGCGGATGTCACCTTCCACCTGCTTCAGTCTGGCTTCATCAAACCCGATGCTGTCGGCCTTGTTCAGCAGGACGATCACATGATTGATGCCGATGAGCCGCAGCAGCATGGCGTGGCGGCGTGTCTGCTCCCGCACACCCTCGGCGGCATCCACCACCAGCACGGCGGCCTCGGCGTCGGCAGCACCGGTAATCATGTTGCGCAGGAACTGCCGATGGCCCGGCGCATCCACGATGACGAAATCCCGGCCATCCAGCTGGAACGGAATGCGGGTGGAATCCACCGTCACACCCTGATCCCGCTCGATCTGGAGGGAATCGAGCAGGAAGCTCCACTCCACGGCCAGACCACGCTTCCGGCTGCTTTCCACGATCTGGACGAGGCGGCCATCCGGCAGGCTGTCCGTATCATACAGAAGGCGGCCAATCAGGGTGGATTTGCCGTGATCCACATGGCCCACGATCACGATCGGCGTGCTGACACCGTGACGGACCTGCGATGATGGTGAATGAGTCTGTGTCATCGAAAAAGTCCCCTCACAGATAACCGGCAACACGGAGACGCTCGAAGGCATCTTCCGATTCATGATCCATGGCACGGCCCGCACGCTCGGAGGTACGGCTTGTCTCCAGCTCGGCAATCACTTCCGCCACGGTGGAGGCATTGCTCTCGATCGGGCTGGTGATGTCCTGATCGCCCAGTGAGCGATAACGCTTGCCATCCTTTGCAAAATAGAGGTCCACGAGCGGAATCTTCTCACGCTCGATGTACCGCCAGATGTCCAGCTCCCGCCACGCCAGCAGCGGATGGACACGGACATGCATCCCCTCCTCGTAAGGAGTGGCGTACTGGTCCCAGAATTCCGGTGGCTGGTTGCGGACATCCCACTGGTGACCGGCACCACGGGGACTGAAGACACGCTCCTTGGCACGGGTGGCCTGCTCATCACGCCGGATGCCCGCAACAACACCCCGGAATTTGTGCTGGTCGATCAGGTTTGCCAGACCAGCCGTCTTGCGGGCCGCAGACCGGGCCGCCGGTGGCAGGGAGGGGTCCATGTCCTCGACCGGGGGACACTCCCCGAGAACAAGGTCCAGATTCCACTTTTTGACGTACTCATCCCGGAAGGCATACATCTCCGGAAATTTCTTGCCCGTGTCCACATGCATGACAGGAAAAGGCACATGCCCCATGAAGGCCTTGCGGGCCAGCCAGACCATCACGTTGCTGTCCTTGCCCAGTGACCAGAGCAGGGCCAGGGGCTTCAGCTTGCGGTAGGCCTCCCGCAGGATGAAAATGCTCTGGGCCTCAAGCTGGTCCAGACCATCCATGATATGTGCGTCTTCCAGAGCCATGACTGCTCCCTTTCCTTCCTGATGGGCCATGCGGCCCGGTCTTATCGTGCGGGCCGCTCTGCAATCAGGGCAGCAGCTGAGATTTCTTCCACATTGGCGTCGGGCGGTGTGGAAACAGGCCGATGCAGGCCACATTCCGTCTTGGCCAGTCCGGCCCAACGTCCGGCACGGCTGTCCTCTCCCGCTCCCACGGGCCTCGTACAGGGTTCACAGCCGATGGAGCGGTAACCCTGCGCCACCAGCGGATGCGGCGGGAGGGCTTTCTCCTCCATGAAACGGGCGATCTGCGCCTCGCTCCAGCCAGCCAGAGGATTCAGCTTCACACTGCCATCCTCCTGCCGTTCCGCCACGGGCAGGGCCGCCCGGGTGGCCGCCTGCATCCGCTTGCGGCCTGTCACCCAGATGTCGAACTCCGGCAGAACCACCTCCAGCGGTTCCACCTTCCGCAGGGCGCAGCAGGCATCGGGGTCGAAAGCCACAAGCTGACCCTCCGGGTCCCGATACTCCACCTCGGCACGGGCAGGGCGCAGGGTGCGGACATCCTCCAGCCCCAGATGACGGGTCAGCTCATCCCGATAGGCCAGCGTTTCCGGGAAATGCCGCTCCGTATCGAGAAAAAAGACAGGCACGGCTCTGTCCTGTGCCGCCACCTGCGCCAGCAGCACGGCAGACTCGGCACCGAAGGAAGAAATCACCGCCACACGGCCCGGAAAACGGGCCAGAACGGAGGACAGCACACGGCCCGTTTCCTCCTCCGAGGCAGCCACGTCTTCCTGCCGGGGCAGGGCCTGGAACTCATCGTCCGATATTGCCATGTGATCTGCTCCCTTCGGAAAATACGATAAGAAAGAAACTAATTACATATTTAACGGGCTTCAATGATGATTTTTGATAAATCATCAATTTTTCAGGATATAAGAATGTCATTATGAGCTTACCAGAGAATCAGGAAGCCTGACCTCCGGCAGGAAACGGCAGAAAATCGCCTCTGAGACCGCCATTCTTTTTCACAATACAAAATCGTATTTATCAGAAGGCTCAGAAACGCAGCGTGAGGGTCGAGAGCATGTAGGTCCCGTTCTTCCCCCCGGCCTGCCTCATGCGATGTGTCAGCAGAATCGCTCCCCCATCAATCTGCCAGTTGACGTGCTGCTGAAGCTGGAACTGCACCTGCCCCTGCGGCTGCAACCCCACGGCCCGCCCGGCCTGCCGCAGCTTCGGCCCTGAAAGGAAAGAAAAAGGCGATGATGAATTATACAGCCCGTCATTCATGCTCTCCCTCCAGAGGTAAGGCACCCGGATGCGGATGTTCATGAAAGGCCGGGGTGCGATGCTGGCCAGCGGGCCGGCACTCACGATGTTGGCCCTCGCAATGGTGCGTGTCAGGTCGAACGTTCCATTACGGGGTGAGAACGGGGCCGAGAACGTGCCCACGGTTCCCTCTTTCCGGCGATTGTCTCCTCCGCTGTAAGCCTCCGCCTGCACGCCCAGAAAGGGATGCAGAAAGGATGAGGAATGACGCCAGCCCAGCACGCCCCGCACGGCCCAGGCACTCACGGGACGGCTGGCAATGGATGACGTGCCGGGATGGAACCGTCCCCCCTGATACACGCCCCCCAGCTCATATTCGAAGGACGGTGCCGAACCATACCAGCGGAAGCCACCATTCTGTCGTGTCTGCGTTCCCGCCTCCGACCCTTTGTAACGGGCCACGGCTGCCGTTTTCCCCTCATCACGGAAACCCATCCAGAAGAGGTCCAGAAAGGAATGGACCTGCTCCCCCCCAATGGAAAAGGGCCGCAGGGCGATCCCGACATTCCCCCCATAAAGGCGGGTGCCATCATCAAACCCGCCCCCCATGATGGTATCCCTCGTCACCTGTGTGGCGACAAAATTGTACAGGTCCAGCCTGATCCGGTTCCACAGCGCATAGCCACGGACACCATTCCACGAAAGCG
Source organism: Parasaccharibacter sp. TMW2.1890 (assembly GCF_023337645.1). NCBI lineage: Bacteria > Pseudomonadati > Pseudomonadota > Alphaproteobacteria > Acetobacterales > Acetobacteraceae > Parasaccharibacter > Parasaccharibacter sp. TMW2.1890. The sequence goes on from NZ_NWUV01000004.1 coordinate 82,816, forward strand.
GGACGTTGGGAGTTTCCCGCATGTAGACGAGCCACGAAGGGGCATCGAGGAACTGCTGCCGCCCGACCATCACGCCGGTCTTTGCACCGAACAGTTTACGCTCATACCCGACAAAGAGCTGCTGCACTCCCAGCCTGCGCCGCCATGTCGCATTATAGCCGTAATAGTTCCATCCGGCCGCCTCACCATTGTTCAGCTGCCCGAATATCCGCCAGTGCGGGCCAAGGTGAAGGTCCGCCCCCAGCAGGTTGCGTACCGTAAACCGGCCGGAATGACGCCTGTTCACCGTCCCCAGCATGGGGCTCGACTCATACCAGTTGCGTATCCGGGATTCACCGGAAAGCGACAGCCAGATGCTGCCCGACTCATTGAGGCGGATGGCCTTCAGGGGATCAAGAAAATCCGTGTAATTCCTGGGGTCTTTCTTGCTGCTCCAGTCCTCGGCCCAGGGGGCGACCCCGTAGACACCAACTGGCCCGAACCCGGCAAATTCACCATTCCCCCAGTTGAAGGCTCCCCAGTCTCCCTGATGCCGCTTGCGGGACCGGTTCTCCTCCAGCGTGACACGGCGTGGCTGGCCGATCACCCCGGCTCCCGGCATGGTCTCCACGGCAGGGGGAACATTTTCAGTAACCTGCGCTTCCGCCTGTCCCAGCCCTGCAGCAACAGACAGTACGGCAAGAACTACCGGGGACCGCAAAAACCTGCCCGTCCGCCCCAACAGGCTGACACACCTCAGAGACAGGTCCGGTCTTTCCTGCATCGTCACTCGCCACGATGGCCTGCCTGTCTGCATGAGCGGCTCACTTATTACTTTAAATAATAGTTATTTTTATTAAATCCCATTTTATTACCCATGTTAAGACGTGAATTAACTTTTCTCTCATCCATCACGTTTCCCATGGCCAAAAAAAGATGGGCACAGCCATCAATGGTGCCGTACCCATCCCCTACACAGCCACTATTACAGTCAGGCTACGCACTCTTTCAGAAACTGCTGCATCGCCTGCCCACGATGGCTGAAGCGGTTTTTCTCCGTTTCGGCCATCTCGGCAAACGTGCGGCTTTCTCCTTCAGGAATGAAGATGGGGTCATAACCATGCCCATGCGTCCCCCTCGGTGGCCATGAGACCTGCCCCCGACACTCACCCCGTACGAAGCGATGCGTCCCATCCGGCCATGCCAGACACAGCACCACCACAAACGACGCTGCCTTGTCAGCCGACCCGCTGGCCTGCATCTCCTCATGCACACGGTTCATCGCCAGTGTCATGTCCCGCTGCGGGCCTGCCCAGCGGGCAGAATAGACGCCCGGTCTGCCATCCAATGCCGCCACGCAGAAGCCGGAATCATCGGCCAGTGTCGGCAGGCCCGTTGCCCTGGCAGCGGCTTCCGCCTTGATGAGCGCATTGCCCTCAAAGTCGGCAGCCGTCTCTTCAGGCTCTGGCAGGTTCAGTTCGGCAGCCGAGCGGACCGTGATGCCGCTCTCTGCCAGCAGGAGAGAAAATTCCCGCAGCTTGCCTTCATTGTGACTTGCCAGAACAATCTCGCTGCCACGCTCCAGACGGCGGCCAGAATCCTGCCCGCTCATCATGCACCTTCCTTCCTGCGGGCCAGAGCCTCTTTCTGCACGGCGAACAGCTCCTTTGCACCTTTCTGGGCCAGACCAAACAGAATCTGGAATTCTTCAGGCCGGAAGGGTCGTTCTTCTGCCGTACCCTGAATTTCCACGATGCCGCCATCAGCGGTCAGAACGAAATTGGTATCAGCCTGTGCCGTGCTGTCTTCCGCATAATCAAGGTCCAGCACCGGCCCGGCATCCGTCAGCCCGCAGGACACGGCAGCCACCTGCCCCGTCAGCGCCTTCGACTTGCCCATGCCTTCCAGAGCGATGGCCAGAGCCACCCACGCCCCGGTAATGGAGGCACAGCGTGTGCCGCCATCGGCGTTCAGCACGTCACAGTCCAGCGTGATCATGCACTCGCCCAGAGCCTTGAGGTCCACACAGGCCCGCAGGGAACGGCCGATGAGACGCTGGATCTCCTGCGTGCGGCCGGACTGCTTGCCACGGGCGGCCTCGCGGGAACCACGGGTGTGGGTGGCACGGGGCAGCATCCCATATTCCGCCGTGACCCAGCCCTGGCCCTGCCCCCGCAGGAACGGCGGCACCCGTGTCTCGACGGAAGCGGTGCAGAGCACCTCCGTCCCGCCGACGCGGATCAGGGCGGACCCTTCCGCATGAGTGGAAAAACCGGTCTCGATGGTAACCGGGCGAAGGGCGTCGTCAGTACGGCCGGAGGGACGTTCGAACATGAAACAGCTTCCTCGAATCTCTTCAGAAAATCCACATGGGCGGGACTGGACCAGCCACCCCATGACAGGGCACCACCATAGGCAGCCCCCGTCCCCTCGGCCATACCCACCCATAAAAAACAGGCAACACTCTGCTTCTTCCCGTTCTTTTGCAGGCCATGTTATAGGGAGGGCATGAAGCGTTCCCCCATGCTGCCAGACAGCCCGCCCTCACCATCCCAGAAGCCCCGTTTCCGCCGCTGGCGGTTTCTGCTGGGGGCTGCCCTTGGCATCGGTACGTTTGGCGTTTCTGCCGTCATTCTCACAGGGGTGGGACTGTATGCCCATCTCAGCGCCAATCTGCCCAGCGTGGACGCTCTCCAGCATTACAAGCCGCCCGTGGTCAGCCGACTGTACACGGCCGATGACCAGCTCATGGCGGAGCTGTCCCACGAACGGCGCATCTATGTGCCCATCCGGGCCATTCCCCCGCTCGTCCGCAATGCCTTCATTGCGGCGGAGGACCAGAATTTCTATTCCCATGGCGGCGTGGACCCGCTGGCCATGCTGCGGGCGGGCGTGACGGACATCGTCAGCATCCTCACCCATCAGGGCAAACGGCCTCTGGGGGCCTCGACCATCACCCAGCAGGTGGCCAAGGTCATGCTGCTGAACAACAACAGCCTGACCATCGAACGGAAGGTGCGGGAAGCCCTGCTCGCCATGCGGATCGAGCACACGCTTTCCAAGGACCGGATTCTGGAAATCTACCTGAACGGCATCTATCTGGGGAACGGAGCCTACGGGGTCGAGGCGGCAGCGCAGACCTACTTCAACAAGACGCTGGACCAGCTGAGCGATGCCGAGGCGGCGATGCTCGCCAGCATGCCCAAATCCCCCAGCAACTATAATCCGTTCCTCCACCCCAAAGCGGCCATGTGGCGGCGCAACTGGGTGCTGGACCGGATGGGCGAAACCCACGCCATCCCTGCCGATGAAGCCCAGCAGGCCAAGCAGGACCCGCTCGTGCCGCAAGGGCAGGTACGCTTCGGTCCGCTTGCAGGGTCCGAATGGTTCGCTGCGGAAGTCCGCCGCCAGCTGACATCCCTCTATAATGAGGAACAGACAACGGAAGGCGGGCTGGACGTCCATACCAGCCTCGACCCGCACCTCCAGCAGGTCAGCACGAAACTGCTGCGGGAAGGGCTGATGGCCTATGCCCGCACCCATGAGGGCTGGCACGGGGCTGTCGGCCATCTGGACGGTGACGCCATGGCAGACTGGCAGGGCAGCATGGCCCGGCAGAAAAATCCGGCTGGCATGCTGTCCACATGGCGTCTGGCCGTCGTCCTCTCCACAACACCAGCACCCCGTATCGGCTGGGTGAAGGCGCATGAGGCCCACACTGCCACGCTTCGCAAGACAGACGAAACATGGAGCCGCCGCACCCATCCGCTTCAGACGGGTGACCTCGTGATGATCGAGCCGCAGGATGACGGCTCCGCCGCCCTGGAGCAGATTCCGCAGGTGGAAGGGGCGACCGTTACGCTGGATGCCCATACGGGGCGTGTCCTGGCCCTCGTGGGGGGCTGGTCCTTCCAGCAGAGCCAGTTCAACCGTGTCACGCAGGCGCAGCGCCAGCCGGGGTCTTCTTTCAAGCCGCTGGTCTATCTGGCAGCGATGGAACGGGACATTTCCCCCTCCGAAACATTCGATGATTCTCCCATCAGTTTCGGAGACTGGAAGCCGCAGAATTACGAACACGACAACTGGGGCCCCACCACCCTGCATGATGCCCTGCGGGAAAGCCGCAACCTCGTGACCATCCGTGTGGCGGCCCATCTGGGCATGAAGGCCGTCAGCGACATGGCCGTACGGTCCGGCATGGTGGACAACATGCCACCCTACCTGCCCGCTGCCCTCGGGGCCGTGGAGACCACCGTCCTGCGGGAGGCCGGGGCCTATGCGGCCATCGCCAATGGTGGCCACAGCATCACCCCCAGCCTGATCGACTACATCCAGAATCCTGATGGCACCATCATCTGGCGCAACCAGGCCAACCGGCGTACCGTGACAACAGAAAACGGGATGCCCGTCATCCATGATGGCCGCCCGGTCCTGGCCTCGCCGCAGAGTGCCTTCCAGATCACCACCATGATGCGGGATGTCATCGCCCGGGGCACGGGCGTACGGGCTGGCGTGGGAATCGACCGCCCCATCGCCGGGAAGACCGGTACCAGTCAGGACTATCATGATGCCTGGTTCGCCGGGTTCTCTCCCGACACCGTCACCGTGGTGTGGATCGGCTATGATGCGCCCCGCAGCCTGGGCAAGAATGAAACAGGCGGCCATCTGGCCGGGCCGATCTGGAACGGCATCATGAAGGCCGTCTTCGCCACCCGGCCCCGGCTGGAGTTCCCCGCACCGGACGGCATCACGCTGGCGGAATATGATACAGGGCGCATCCGTGCCACGGATGCCTTCAAACCGAACCAGATTCCGGGAGCCTCCGTGCCGCTGCATGGTTTCGGAGCCGGGACACAGGCCCTTACCGCTGCTGACACCGGTGCGGACATGATTCCTGATTCCGAGACGGACATGCCCAGCTCCAGCCCGTCCAGCAGTGGTACCATCACCGACCCGCTGGATGGAACCATGCCCTCACATGCCCCTGCTTCCCTACCTGCAGCACCGCCCCAGGAGAAAGCAAACCCGGCAGAGGGAGGTGACATTGGCGTCGGTGGTCTATACTAAGGCAGCAACATCAACCTGAAGAAAGCAGGAGAACGCCTGATGTCGGCTGAGACCGAAGCCCTCTCCGAACAGATCAAGCAGTCGGTGGCACTGCTGAGGAGGCATCTTTGACTGGGATGTCGCCAAAACACGCCTTGCCGAACTGAACCATCTCTCTGAAGACCCGGACCTCTGGAACAACCCGGACGCCGCCCAGAAACTGATGCGTGAGCGCACGATGCTCGCCAACCAGATAGAAGGGGTCGAGGCTCTGGAGGCCGACGTGCAGGACACGCTGGACCTTGTCGAGCTGGCCGAGATGGAAAATGACGACACCGTGGTGCAGGAAGGCCTCGCCACCCTGCGCAGCCTCGCCGCCCAGGCCCAGCAGCGTGAGACGGAAAGCCTCCTCTCCGGTGAAGCCGATAGCAATGACTGCTATCTTGAGGTCAATGCCGGTGCTGGCGGTACGGAAGCGCAGGACTGGGCCGAGATGCTGCTGCGGATGTATACCCGCTGGTCCGAAAAGCATGGCTACAAGGTCTCCCTGATGGAAAGCAGTGAAGGGGAACAGGCCGGGCTGAAATCTGCCACGATCCTCGTCAGCGGTCCCAATGCCTATGGTTGGCTGAAGACGGAAGCCGGGGTGCATCGCCTCGTGCGCATCTCCCCCTTCGACTCCGCTGCACGGCGGCAGACCTCCTTTGCCTCCATCTACATCTCACCTGTTGTGGATGATTCCATCGAAATCGAGATCATCGATTCCGACCTGCGTGTGGATACGTTCCGGGCCTCCGGGGCTGGTGGGCAGCACGTCAACAAGACGGACTCCGCCATCCGCATCACCCACATCCCGACAGGTATCGTCGTGGCCTGCCAGACGGACCGGTCCCAGCACCGCAACCGGGCTACGGCCATGGAAATGCTGAAGGCCCGCCTCTATGAGGCCGAACTTCAGAAGCGGGAGGCCGAGGCCTCCGCCGCCGAGGCCGCCAAGACGGACATCGGCTGGGGGCACCAGATACGGTCCTACGTTCTGGCGCCGTATCAGCTCGTCAAGGACCTGCGGACCAACATCGAGAAGGGCAACCCTGATGCTGTGCTCGATGGCGATCTGGATGAGTTCATGGCAGCATCTCTGGCCCAGCGTGTGAGCGCCACACGCTCCGAGGCCAGCGCCACGGCACAGTAAACCCGTCTGACACGGGGGCACTCACCCGGAGCAGACCGCAAGAGAGGGGGCATGACATTCTGGTTCATGTCCCCTCTCTTAATGGTAGCTTTTTCCGCCAATAAAACGATTAAATATCGTATTTAATATCAATCATCAAAAAAAATCTGTTTTTTTCATAAGAAGGACCAACCAAAACAATTCACAGGCCGGGCATCATCACAACCACGAAAAACCTTTCAAAATCGTCCATAAACTGCCGTTTTTCCGGTTTCCTCAAAAAATATCCACAGATGTGCCCCTGTTTATGCACAGGCGATCCTGCGAAAGAGTCGCATGAGAGCCCTTGCATCAAAGGGGCGGCTTGGGCCATTGGTAAAGGAACCGATACGGGAACGTTCCCGTGCTGCTTTGCTGTCTCCCCTTACCGGGCAAGGCCTGACCGCCAGGGACGAGGAGAAGGAATCGGCATGGGGCCGTGCCCGTGATGCGGCACAAGGTTTTTCCCCTCCCCCGTACGGGCACGTCCCGTCTTGTGAGGGTACCAGTCATGCTGGCAGGCCTGCCCTGCCGGGAAGAAGCGCCGGACCTGCGGCGTGGAAAAGGGTAAGAAGGTTTTGGAATGAGAAGCTATGCCGCCCAGCAACGCAAACCGACGGATTACATCGTCGCTGTTGTCGTGGCTTTTCTGGCCATCGGGCTGGTGGTCTATGCCTTGACACTTACCAGGATGGAAAAGCAGGAACCCGCACATCCTCCCATCCAGACACGTGTCATTGCGGAGGCTCCCCCACCGCCGCCGCCTCCACCACCACCGCAGCCGGTGATGGTGCAACCGCCGCCACCTTATATCCCCCCTCCCAAGATCAGGGTGGCACCACCCCCCAAACCGCCGATCCAGCACAGCCACCAGAAAGCCCCCAAACCGAAGGCGGCGGCACCCCAGCCTGCACCATCGGCCCCGGCCCAGTCTTCAGCAGCGGCACCATCGGCAAGCTCCAGCAACAGCTCGTCTGAAAGTGACCACTCCGCTGGTGCCATGCCCATCAACAATGTGCGGCCGGAATATCCAGAGGAAGCACAGGAGGAAAGCCGTGAGGGCTCCGTGACGGCCTCCTGCGACATCCTTACCAACGGCAAACCGGCCAACTGCAAGCTGCTGAGCGTCAAGGGCGGGCACGATTTTGCCGAAAGTGCGCTGGACTTCCTCGAGCGTTCACCAGTCCGCTACCAGCCAGCCGTGGTGGGTGGGCAGCCAGTCGTGGAACACAACCACGTCCTGCATGTGGACTTTACCCTTGGTGATGAATGAAGCCATTCTGAGCCAGCACAGACCAGCATGAAGCTGCCCTGCCCCAAACGGGCCACCCCTGCGGGGGCAGGGTAGCAGACGTTTTCACATTGTCCCGACCTGCCATGGATGGCAGGAATGACAGGGAGACCGATACGGGAGGTTTCTCCCACCGGTGCAGCACCTCCAGACTGGTGCTTTTTTAGACAAGGATATGGGATTCATGACCAGACTGTTCCGCCTCCCCGTAACTGTTGCTGCGCCCCGGGCGCACGCTGTCTATGGCACGGCCCTGGCCCTGACTCTGGCTGCCATGCCGCTGGCCTCCACCGCTTTTGCGCAGGACGCTGCCCCGGCCGCTCCGCCCGCCGGGACCACGATGGCAGCCCAGCCTCCCGCAGGCACCACACCCGCAGTTCCCCCCGCCGGGGCTGCACCGGCCACGGCACCAGCAGGGGCCACACCCGCTGCTCCGCCAGCTGGTGCTGAAAGCGGCACCCCGGTCACCGCTACGCCGGTCAGTGAAAAACCGACCGAGGAAGCACCGAAGGAAAACCCCTACGGGCTGGGTGCACTCTGGAAAAACGGTGACATCATCGCCCGTGGCGTCCTGCTCATCATGGCCATCATGTCTCTGGGGACATGGATCATCATGATCAGCAAATTCCTTGAACAATCCCGCCTCTTCCGGGCCTCCAGGGCCGTCAACCAGACCTTCTGGACACAGAAGACCATCCAGGAAGGGGCACAGACACTGAAGGCGGATTCCCCCTTCCGCTACATTGCCGAGACCGGCATCGTGGCAGCACGCCATCATGAAGGCTCCATGCGGGATTCCATCGACCTCCAGTCATGGACGAGCATGTCCATCCAACGGGCGCTGGAGACCATCAACACACGTCTTCAGGGCGGGCTGGCCTTCCTTGGTACGGTCGGCTCCACCTCCCCCTTCATCGGGCTGTTCGGTACGGTCTGGGGTATCTATCATGCCCTGACAGCCATTGGCATTGCCGGCCAGGCCTCCATCGACAAGGTGGCCGGTCCTGTCGGTGAATCCCTGATCATGACAGCCATCGGTCTGGCCACGGCCGTGCCGGCCGTGCTGGGCTACAACCTGCTCGTCCGTCGCAACAAGGGTGCGATGGACCGTGTCCGCAACTTCGGGTCCGACCTTCATTCCGTCCTGATCGGCGGTTACCGTCATGACGCCGTGTTCAACAGCACGAAGGATAACAGCCCGACCACGACAACCACGAACGAGCGGATCTGAACCATGGCATTCAACACCGGAGACATGGGTGATGATGGCGAGGTGGTATCAGCCATCAACACGACACCGCTGGTTGACGTCATGCTGGTGCTGCTCATCATCTTCCTCATCACCATCCCGGTGGCCACGCACACCGTAAAGGTCAAGCTGCCGGTAGACCGCAACCAGCCAACCCAGACCAAGCCTGGCAACATCGTGCTGGCTGTCACGGCGGATGGGCAGACCTACTGGAACACACAGCCCATCGGGGACCACAAGGTGCTTGTCGGCCGTCTCATGGAAGCAGCACGCCAGCAGCCCCAGCCGCAGATACAGATCCGCGGGGACGGTTCGGCCCAGTACATGCCCATTGGCAAGATCGTGGCGGCCTGCCAGGAGGCAGGCATCCAGCACGTTGACTTCATCACAGAGCAGCCGCACGACTGACCTGTGGTCTTTCCGGCCCCTGCCCTGCCGGGTGGGGGCCCTTCCTGCCGGTTCTCCCCGGCCCGGTTCACCGGGGCATGACGCCCGAGGCAGACAGTTTTTGGAGATTCCTCATGGCCATGAACGTTGGTACGGGCAGCACTCATGAAGATGAAGCCATTGTCGACATCAACACGACACCGTTGATCGACGTGATGCTGGTGCTGCTCATCATGCTCATCATCACCATCCCGCTTCAGACCCATTCCGTAGCGATCGACCTCCCCCAGGGCGATCCACCACCCTCTGCAATACAGCCACAGGTTGCAACAATTGGCATCAGCTATGACAATACGCTGAGCTGGAATGACACGCCCATCACCTCGGAGGAGGACCTTCAGGCCCATCTGAACGGGGCCGTCCATCCCGTGACAGGTGAGCAGCCGGAGATCCATATCCGTCCCGACCGTCTTGCCACCTACAAGACCGTGGCCCATGTGATGGCGGACGCCCAGCGCCTTGGCGTGACGAAGCTGGGCATTGTTGGTCTGGACCAGTTTGTGGAAGGACAGTAACCCATGAGCCTGCCAAACCCGAAACACCCGCACGGCTGGCTGCTGGCTGGCATGTTTGGCCTGTCTGCCCTCTCCTGCCTGTCCCCCATCTCCGGGCAGGCTCCCACCCGCCTGCTCATCGGGGCAGCGCAGGCAGAGGATGAGCTGGGCCGGGAGGTCGGCACGCAGCTCCAGAATGCACAGTCGGCTCTGTCCAGCCATCAGCCAGCCAAAGCCCTGGAGTTCGTCAATGCTGCTGATGCCGTGGCAGGAAAGAGCGACTATGAAAGCTACGTCATCGCCCAGATGCGGGCAGCGGCGGCCAGCCAGGCGGGCAATGTCCCTGTCGCACTGAAGGCCTATGAAACCCTCATCAGGAACAGCCGCACCACTCCAGCCGCACGGCAGCAGATGCTCATGGCGCAGGCCAGTCTGGCCTATGGAGCCCGTGACTATGCCAGTGCCGCCAACGCAGCCAGCCGTTATCTGAAGGAAGTCGGCCCGAACCAGCAGATGCAGACCCTTCTCCTCCAGTGCCACTATCTCCAGCAGGACTGGAAGGGCACGGTGGAGGCAGGCCGGGCCATGCTGGCCGCCGACCGGAAGGCTGGACAGATTCCGGCGGAAAACCAGCTCCAGATGCTCGCCGCCGCTTACGACCAGCTGCATGACACGGCGGGCAAGACAGGCATCTATGTCAAACTGGTGAAATATCATGCCCGACCCCAGTACTGGCAGATGCTGATCCATGACCTGACAACCGACCATTCCCTCACGCCGCGCATGGTCTTCAATCTCCAGCGTCTGCGCCTGGCCACTGGCCTGCTGACCAGCCCGGCCGAGTTTCAGGACATGGCAGAGCGGGCCGTGCAGATGGAGCTGCCCCAGCTGGCCCTGAACCTTCTGGATGAAGGCTATGCCCGCCACCTGCTGGGAACTGGCACCGGGGCAGAAGCCCAGGCGCATTTCCGGGCTTTCGTGGCTCAACGTGCCGCAAAAGCCCGCACCAGCCTCCCCGCCATGGTAGAAAAAGCCAAAACCTCCACCGAGGCGGGCCCCTCCCTGACAGCCGGATACAACCTTGTCCTCAACGGACAGGTGGATCAGGGTCTGGCCCTCATGCAGCAGGGACTGGGGAAACAGCCCCACCAGCCGGACCTCGCCCGCCTCTCCCTGGGCATGGCCATGATGGACGCCGGACGCCGGACAGAAGCCCTCCAGCTCTTCAGCAGCATGGATGGCGAGGGGACTGCCAACAATCTGGCCCAGCTATGGGCCGTTCAGCTCTCCGCACGTCCATCCCACTGAAAAACGGGCCATAAGGCCTTGCATACTCCGCCATTCCATCTCCGATACCGGGACGGGATGGCGGCACCCCTCCTGCCTGAAACAGGGGATTTCAGAAAATTAATCCTCCTTTCACCAGAGCGTGCCTTAAAATCCTGACACTGTTCTGCGAAAACGGCCCGGACAGAAGGCATGCTGCCGCCTCACACCAAAAAAGGAGATGCGTATCTACATGACTGACAGAATACCGCACCCCAACACGGGGGCCGCTCCGTACCGGCATTTTACCGGTCTGTTCGTACGCAGCCTGTTGCCAGCCCTGCTGGTGGCCTGTCTGGCCCTGTTCGGGTCCCTGCCCGCCCGGGCACTGGCCGCAGACGCCCCGGCACCAGCCACCACGACAGGCCTCTCCGCTGACCAGGCCCGCCAGCTCATTTCTGTCCTGAGCGATGATGCCCAGCGTCAGAAATTCCTGACGACCCTCCAGAACCTGACCCAGGCCGAGCCACAGGCGAAACATGCCTCCGTCATTGATCTGGCCCGGGAAAACATTGCCCTTTTCGGTGACCGTGCCCTCCAGCAGCTGCACATCCTGCATCAGAGCATCATCGATTTCGGCGCCATTGCCCCGTGGGTTCAGGCCCTTGTGCATGACCCGGCCCTACAGGCCCGTGTCGGCCACATCGCCCTGCGTGTGGTCATCATGCTGGTGTGCAGCTACCTGCTTTTCTTCGGCGTGCGCATCATCCTGCGCCCTCTCTACCGGCGCATCAGCAGCATGGCGAAAAAGCACGACCACATGGTTTTCCAGCAGGAAGCTGAAAAACTGCACAAGACCCGTGCCGAAGCAACGGAAGCCGCCACGGATACAGCCCGCACGGCAGCCACCCATAATGAGCAGACCAAAGAGGAGGCCGCCGCCACCCAGGCCAGCCTTGAGGACAGTCTCCGCCATCAGGGGGCACTGACACAGCTCATGCTCTGCCTGCGCCGCGCTCCCTATACGCTGGCCTGCGCCCTGCTGGAGCTGATCACCATCTGCACCTTTCCCCTGATCGCCCTGCTGATGGGCGTGCTGGACCCTGCCCCTTCCACCGAAGCGGCCCATGCAATCTGGAGCATCTCCTGGCTGATCGGCATCGGGCTGGGCGTGTGGACCCTGGTCCTGCGCATCTTCCTCGCCCCACAGACCCCATGGCTGCGGCTGAGCATCCTGCGGGACAGTTCCTCAACCTTCATCTTCCGCTATTTCCGCCAGATTGGTGTCATTCTGGCCTGGGGCTTCTCACTGCTGGCCATGCTGCACGCCATGGCCATGCCTATGGCTGTTTCCAGCGGTCTCCAGAAGCTCCTGCTGCTGGCCGTCCACCTCTTCCTCGCCGTCATGATCATCCGCTCCCGCAAGCGGGTGCAGCATGCCTGCCAGCATATCGGTGCAGCCAACCGCCGCCTCCAGTCCATCATGGCGCTGGTCTCCGGCAGCTGGTGGATTGTGGCCCTGTTCTTCGACTTCGCCCTGTGGCTTGTCTGGGCAGCCGACATTGATGGCGGATACCAGCTCATCCTCCAGATATTCGTCCGTACCCTGGTGGCGCTGGTGGCTGTCCGCATTGTCAGCATTCTGGCCTATGGCGGGCTGGAGCGCTTCATGCGGGCACTGGACAGCTGGAATCTCAATGAAGAGACGCTGTTCCGCATCCGCCGTTACTACCCGGCTGCCACGACGGTCATCCGTCTCGTCATGGCCGTCCTGACCATTCTGGCCCTTGCTCTGGCGTGGGGCGCTCCGGTTTACATCCTGCTCGGCCATGACACGCTTGGTCCCCGCATCTTCCAGGCAGCCTTGACCATTCTGGTGGCTCTGGTCATCGGGATTCTGGCTTGGGAGGTCGCCAATGTGACCATCGAGCATCATATCCGCCGTCTGGGCGAACAGGACAGCCGGGATGTGCAGATCCGCATTGCCCGCCTGCAGACACTGACACCGATGTTCCGCATCCTGTTCCTGCTGGTTCTGGCTGTCATCATCGGGCTGACGGTCCTCTCCCAGCTTGGAATTGATACAGGCCCGCTCATCGCCAGTGCTTCCATCTTTGGTGTGGCGCTGGGTTTCGGCTCCCAGAAGCTGGTGCAGGACTTCATCAGCGGAATTTTCCTCCTGCTGGAAAATGCCCTGACTGTCGGCGACTCCGTAACGCTGAACGGCACCTATGGCGTGATCGAACGGCTCTCCCTGCGCTCCGTTCATGTCCGGGCCAATGACGGGTCGATGAACATTTTCTCGTTCAGCTCGCTCAGCCAGGTGACCAACTACAACCGTGACTTCTCCCGTGCGATGATTCTCGCCACGGTGGACATCGACAGCGATACGGACCAGGTCGCTGCCATCCTTGTGGAAATTGGCAAGGAAATGCGGAATGAAGAGGCCTACAGAGACCTCATCCTGGCAGATTTCGACCTTTGGGGCGTGTCTGCCATCGGCACATCCTCCGTCTCCGTAAAGGGTGTCTATCCCACCACGAATGCCGGACGCTGGACGGTGGAATGGGAATTCAACCGCCGCATGAAAAAACGGTTCGAACAGGCGGGCATCCAGTATCCCCGTGATGTGGTGGACATCCAGGGCCCGGCGCTGGAGCATTTCATCAACAGCAGGGGCGTGCCCGATACAACCACCGGGCAGAACAAGGCCTGACCGGCCTCTGCCCTTCCCCCCCCCTTCCGCCATGACAGGCAAGGGGGGCTGATACAGAAAAGCCCCTGCCTTTACGGACAGGGGCTTTTTTCCGGCCAGACTGAAAGCTCAGCGAGCCTCATCATAGGAGCGCAGAGCCAGAAGCGCCCAGATGGTTGCCGGAATCCAACCCAGAATGGTGATCTGCAACACCAGGCAGATGATTCCTGCAATCGGACGGCCAATGGTAAAGAACGTCAGCCAGGGGACGAAAAAGGCGATCAGAATACGAATCATGATTATTCCTCCATGCAATACGGGCATGACTGCAAAAACAGTGGGTTCCCAGTACGGAAAACCATCTCCTTCATCCTTAAAAAAAATGCCATTATTATGAAAGTGTTATTCTGTCCGCTGGAATGACACTGCCAGAAAACCGGAACTTCCACCCGCCCCGGGGGCTCCTCTCCCCCAAAACGGCACCATGAATCAGAAGAGTGTCTGCCATGATCATCGCCTCAGTGTCCTATCTCGCCTCCCCGGATGAGGTTCAGGCCCAACGCCCTGCACACCGTGCCTTCCTTGCAACGCTTTTCGAGCGGCGCATCCTGCTGGCATCCGGCCCCAAACTATCGGGGGATGGGGGCATTCTCATTGTCCGGGATGGGATCACCAGAGAGGAAATTGAAACCCTTCTGGCGGAAGACCCTTTCATCACCTCTGGCGTGGGGCAATACGACTTCACCGAGTTCAGAACGGCGCAACTTGCCCCCGAACTGACAGAGACCCGCTGACCATGAGCCCGGCAGGCCACGCCACAAGGAGCATGGCCTGCCAGATGACGTCTCCGTTATCCAAAGATGATCGCAGCAGGCGACACGTAATGATAAAGTAAATGTTAGCCATTCATTCAATAAGATGAGCCGTGAGGTCTGGCCCCCGCCAGCCCCTTTCAGCAAAGGAACATGCCATGGCAGATTTTCTGACGGAAAAGGTGCCTGAACGCCCTGCCGCCATCCTTGGCGCTGGCACGATGGGCTCCCGTATCGCCCTGATGCTGGCAACACGCGGCGGCACCGTCCGCCTTTTTGACAGGCAGGAAGAAACCACCCGGAAGGCCATCGCCTATGTCGGGCAGCACCTGCCTGACGTTGTCGCCTCTGTCGAAGGTGGAAAAGCCGGCCATGTGGACATCGCCACCACACTGGAAGACGCCGTGAAAGACGCCTGGCTTGTCATCGAGGCCCTGCCTGAAAAGCAGGACCTCAAGACAGACATCTTTGGCCAGCTGGACCAGCTGGCACCTGCCGATGCCATCCTCGCCACCAACTCCTCCTCATTCCCTTCCAGCCAGATCGTCGGCAAGGTGACGAAGAAGAACCGGGTCCTCAACACCCACTTCATGATGCCACCTGAAAAACGGGCCGTGGAACTCATGTCCTGTGGAGAAACTGACACGGCCCTCATGGAGGATCTGGCCCGCTATTTCAGCGAGGTGGGACTGTCCCCCTACATTGCCCGGAAAGAGAGCATCGGATTCATCGAGAACCGCATCTGGGCCGCCATCAAGCGTGAAGCCCTCTGTGTCGCCGCAGAAGGTGTGGCCGACCCCGAAACCATAGACCGCCTCTACTGCGAGACACAGGGCACGACTGCCGGGCCATTCCGCCTCATGGACCAGGTCGGACTCGATATCGTCCTCCAGATCGAGGAACATTATGCCGCAGCCTTCCCCCACCTGCCCGAAGCGCCCCGCACGCTGCTCCGCAGGATGATTGCCGAACACAGGCTGGGCGTGAAAAGCGGGCGTGGTTTCTATGATTACAGCAAGGCCACCTCATGACCCGAAACATCATTCTTCATTCACTCGAGATCGAACCTGCCCGGATCACTGCCCTCTCCGTACAGGATGGCTGCCCACTGTCCCATATCGACATCGGCTGGGGCTGCCCGGACGGGGTGTGGATCGACCCCACGGAAGGCCGGATATACTGGACGAACATGGGCGCCAACCCCAGTGATGCCGATGGCACCATCGAATCCGCCCGACTGGATGGTAGCGACCACAAGGTGCTTGTGGCCAACGGACTGGTCGTCACCCCCAAACAGCTGACATCCACCCCGGGAGGCGAGCATCTCTACTGGTGCGACCGTGAAGGCATGCGCATCATGCGGTGCCGCCGTGATGGCTCCGACGTGGAGGTGCTTCTTCAGACCGGCACCTACCCGGAGCACGTGAAGGATGCCACACGCCACTGTGTAGGCATCACCCTTGATACCAGCAACGGCCATCTCTACTGGTCGCAGAAAGGCCCTCCCAAAGGGGGGCGTGGCCGCATTTTCCGCATGTCTCTGGACCTCCCTGCCGGTACGGACCCCGCAGACCGTCATGACATCGAGCTTCTGGCCGACCATCTGCCAGAGCCGATCGACCTGCATGTCTCGCCTGCTCTGGGCAAGCTCTGGTGGACGGACCGTGGCGCTGCGCCCGATGGCAACAGCCTCAATGTCGCCCGGGTGGATGAACACGGGCTGCATGACCAGCAGGTCATCCTGCGGGACCTGGATGAGGCCATCGGTCTGGCGGTCGATGCCGAAGGTACCCTGGCCTTTGTCAGTGACCTTGGCGGATCCATCCGGGAAGTCATTCTCGAAACCGGACAGGCCAGACTCATCACCAAACAGGCACCAACAACAGGTCTCTGTTTGGTGGTACAGGAAGACTGACCTCCTCTACAGGGGGCAGGAACACCTGCCCCCGAACAGACACGGTGAAAGGCCTTTCATAAAGTCCCGCACATATTCATCAGGCTTTATATTCCTTTATCATTAACTGTTCATATGGTCATCTCTTTACCTTGACAGAATAGAGCGACCCGCTAAAAACACTCTCTACGCACGGCCTTCCCCGGCCAGAAAAATCATTCCGCACAAGCGGGATGTAATGGTGCAGCCTTGGCAAGACTTTTCCACCTCTGTGGAACTGTCCATGATACCGTACTGATCCACCCCTTAATGTTGAAAGGTACCACCATGTCCCGGTTTTCCCACCTTCCCCGGCGCCGTTTTCTTGGCCTTTCAGCAGGGCTGGCTGGTGCTGCCGCCCTTGGCCTGGCCCATCCGGGAATCGCCCGTGCCGATGGCCGTACGCTGAAAATCGGCATCATGTCTGGCGAGGACGAGGATATCTGGCGGCTCGTCAGCCAGAATGCTGCCCAGCGTGGCCTGACGCTGAAGATCATCCCATTCTCCGACTACAACACGCCCAATGAGGCCCTGTCCGAGCATGACGTGGACGCCAATGCCTTCCAGCACCGGCCCTTCCTCGATGCCCAGATCAAGGCCCACGGCTACAGGATCGTCCCTGTCGGCGACACATACTTCCAGCCGATTGGCCTGTATTCCCACAAATGGCACTCCGTGGCCGAAATTCCGCAGAATGCCCGTATTGGCATCCCCAACGACCCCAGCAACGAGGGTCGTGCCCTCCATGTGCTGGAAACACTGGGGCTGATCCGTCTGCCTGCTGATTCCGGCCTTTTCCCCACGGCGCTGGATGTCACCGACAACCCCCGCAACATCTCCATCGAAGAGCTGGATGCCGGTGTGGTTGGCCGCTCCCTGCCTGATCTGGATGCTGCCGTTGTCAACATGGACTGGGCCCGCAAGGCAGGCATCACCGAGCAGGAACGCATTGGCGTGGAGGGGCTGAAGAACAACCCGTACGTCAATTTCATCTCCGTCAATGAGGGTGATGCCAACGCTGAATGGGTCAAGCCGCTGGTGGAAAGCTATCACCAGCCGAATGTCCACAAGCTCATTCTGGACATCTATCACGGCACAGTCACACCTGCGTGGCCATGAAGCCCATTCTCGACATCCAGCACGTCACCCACAGTTTTGGGCAGCATACGGCTCTTCAGGACATCTCCTTCTCGGTAAAGCAGGGGGAGGTCGTGGGGCTGATCGGCCGCTCTGGAGCAGGGAAGTCCACCCTGCTCCGCTGCCTCTGTGCGCTGGAACGCCCCCAGCAGGGCCACATCCTGCTGGATGGTGTGGACCTCACCACACAACCAGAGCGGCAGCTTGTCCGCATCCGCCGCAAGATCGGTCTGGTCTTCCAGCATTTCAACCTGCTGACCTCCCGCACCGTGGCAGGCAACATTGCCCTGCCCCTCCAGATCGCCGGGTGCCCCCGCAAAGAACAGGCCAACCGCATTGCGGAACTGCTGGAGCTTGTCGGGCTGAAGGGCTTTGAAAAGAAATACCCCTCCCAGCTTTCCGGCGGGCAGAAACAGCGTGTCGGCATTGCCCGTGCTCTGGCAGCCAACCCGACGCTGCTCCTCTGCGATGAGGCCACCTCTGCTCTGGACCCGGAATCCACCAGCTCCATCCTCAACCTGCTGGCCGACATCAACAGGAAGCTGGGGCTGACCATCGTTCTCATCACCCATGAGATGGATGTGGTCCGCCGCTTTGCCCAGCGGATCCTGGTCCTCGATCATGGCCGCCTCGTCGAAGATGGAACCCTGCTGGACTTCCTCCGGGATGGACAGAACAACCGGACCCTCCAGACCCTTCTGGCAGATATCCGTCCCTCCCTCCCTGCCTTTCTGGCACAGACGATGGCTGCCACACCGTCAGCAGGACCACACAAGGCCATCGTACGGCTCGTCCTCAGCGGGACTGATGCCAGCGAGCCGCTCTTCAGTGCACTGCATGAACGGTTCGGCGTGCAGACGGCCCTGCTACAGGGCGGCGTGACCACCGTCGGGGACCATCTGAGTGGTGACATGATCCTCAGCCTTGAAGGAGACAGGACGGAACAGGCTCTGAATCACCTGAAGACGGCAGCGCAGAACATGGAGGTCCTGGGATATGTCCCCTCTCATTCTTAAGCTGATCCTCCATTCCACATGGCAGACGCTGGAAATGGTCGTGGCCTCCACGGCCCTTTCCGTCCTGTTCGGACTGCCGCTGGCCCTGTTCATGATCGCCACCGGCCCGCAGGGGCTGTACCGGCTGCCTTTTGCCGCCCGACTGATGGGCATGGTGGTGGATGCCGTCCGTGCCGTGCCATTCATCATCCTGCTGGTGCTGCTCATCCCTGTCACGCGCTTCATCGCCGGGACGTCTCTGGGGACGGAAGCGGCCATCGTGCCGCTATCCATCGCCGGGATTCCCTATTTTGCCCGCATTGCCGAGATGGCCCTGCGGGAGGTTGATTCCGGCCTTGTGGATGCCGTCCGGGCCATGGGTGGCACACGCATGACCATCATCCGCTCCGTCCTGATTGCCGAGGCCCTGCCGGGACTTGTCACCGGCGTGACGGTCACGCTCATCACCATGGTCGGGGCCTCTGCCATGGCGGGCGTCATCGGGGCGGGGGGCCTGGGTGACCTTGCCATCCGTTACGGGTATCAGCGTTTCAACACCACCGTCATGTTCGGGGTGGTGGTGGTTCTCATCATCATGGTCAGCCTGATGCAGCTCATCGGCAACAGTCTGGCCCGCTGGCTGAAACACTGAAGCATCCGCCTTCTTTCTATCGCCATTAAAAAAAAGCCCGCCCCTTCAGAGAGGCGGGCTTTTCCGTATCAGGGCTGACACCGTGACCTTCAGGCGGCGTCCAGCGCCTGCTTCACGTCCACCAGCAGATCATCCACATGCTCCACACCGATGGAGAGCCGCACGGTGGATGACGTGACGCCAATGCGCTCCCGTACCTCTTTCGGCACGCCGGAATGTGTCATCGTCGCCGGATGGCTGGCCAGAGACTCCGTGCCTCCCAGGCTGACAGCCAGCTTCATGATCTTCAGCGCATTAAGGAAGCGGAAAGCCGCAGCCTCACCCCCTTCAATATCAAAGGAGAAGGTCGAGCCGGCACCACTGCACTGGCGGGCATAGACTTTCCCCTCCGCCGAATCAGCCTCGTAGAACGGTGGGAAATGCACCTTGTTCACCTTGGCATGATCCCGCAGCAGCTCCGCCACACGCTGGGCATTGAGGGTGGCACGCTCCATGCGCAGCCCCAGCGTCTCCAGAGAGCGGCCCAGCATCCAGCAGCTATGCGGGTCCAGATGGGTTCCAATGGCCCCACGGAGCTGACGCACCGGGCGTGTCATGGCATCACTGCCCAGAACGGCCCCGGCCACGAGATCGGAATGGCCGCCGACATATTTTGTCAGGGAATACAGTGACAGATCGGCCCCATGCTTCAGCGGATGCTGATAAAGCGGCCCGAGCAGCGTGTTGTCACAGACGATGATGGGACGGCTGCCCTGTCTGGCCTCGATCTCCTCGGCAATGCGGCGCACCAGCTTCAGGTCCACCAGACCATTGGTCGGGTTGGCCGGTGTCTCGATCAGAATCAGGGAGACACGCCCTTCTGCGATGGCCTTTTCGGCAGCCTCACGCATGATGGCCTCATCCACTCCGCAGCTTCCCAGCCCCACGGACTTGATTCCCAAGGAAGCCATGGTCTTGGTCAGCAGGGTTTCCGTCCCACCATAGAGCGGCTGGGAATGAAGAATCACATCACCGGGGCGGGCATAGGCCAGCAGAGTGGTGGCAATGGCCGACATGCCAGAAGAAAACAGCACCCCACGCTCTGCTTCTTCGTAAACAGCCAGACGGTCTTCAACAATCTCACTGTTCGGATGGTTGAAGCGGGAATAGACCAGCCCCTGTCCCTTGCCTTCCGGCGGTTCTTTCCGGCCGGAAACATAATCAAAAAAATCCCGGCCATCTTCTGCCGTGGGAAAAACGAAGGTCGACGTCAGAAACACGGGCGGTTTCACGGCTCCTTCCGAAAGGGCCGGGTCATAACCGTAATTGAGCATCTGTGTCTCGGGATGCAGCTTGTGGCTGCCAATATGGGTCTTCTTGTGATCTGACGCCATTGGGAATTTCCTTCAGCAGGTACCTAGCCTGTATATGATCCATCACCCAGCTTCAGGACTGCCGGACAGTGCCAATACGGCACCAGGGCAGCCAGTCTGGAGAGCAGAACAAGGATATGTTGTTTTCCTTATATCCTGCCTGATCCATCGACTGATACCACATCCCCCAGAGCGGATAAAGCTGTGCCCCCCATTGGCAGCCAACATAAAAAAACACCCCCATCGGACCGATGAGGGTGCTTGCTGGCTGACCCGGCAAAAAGGAACCGCTTACCGTCCCCCCCCATGGCGGGGCAGGATGCGGTCCACCACCTGATCTTTCCGGATGAAACGGTGATAAAGAGCTGCCAGCACATGCAGGACTATGAATCCACCGAAAGTCCATGCAAGCCAGTTATGAACATCTGGCATGATTTCCGCCAGATAGCCGCTATCCATCACGCTCTGCGGCAGAGGGATCAGCGGCCACGATACCAGCCCGAACAGCACGATCGGCATGGCCATGGCAGAGACCATGAGCCAGCCCGTCACGGGCAGGATGATCTGATACAGGTAGAGGAGCCCTTCCATCCCACCTGCCACCACACGCTGCCCTGCCGACAGGTCCTGCGGCAAGGCCGGGGCCCTGTGTGTCAGGCGCCAGAGGACACGCACCACAATCAGCAGCATGGTCACGATGCCGACAGACTTGTGCAGCTGATGCAGGGGTGTCGGATCATTGAGGGGTACATGATCCATATACAGCCCCAAGCCGATCATGAAGAGGATCAATACCGCAATCACCCAATGCAGGATGATGGCCACCGAACCATAACGTTCCGGTCTGCCGGTTCCTGTTTCCACTTTCTCTGACACACTCTGTCTCCATAGACCATGGAATAAAAAAAGCGGCCCCTCCGTTCCTGAAAACGGAAACAGGGCCGACCCAGCAGTAAACAGTCTCCAGCCCTCGGGCCAGACCCCTCTTACTTGCCCTTCTTGCTGTCCACATCCTGGAACAGCTCATTGAAGCGACGCTTGGCAGCGCCATAAAGCGGCGCCTTGCGGGCCTCTGCTTCATTGTTGGCATTATCGACAACAACCAGCCCTACCATGCCCAGCGCAAAATGGGGCAGGCACTTATAGCCATACAGACCCGGCTTGGTGAACTGTACCGTCTTTTCCTGGCTGAAAGGAACATTGATGGGCTGTGCGCCATCAGGTGTCATGCCGGGGATGGACTGGGCGTTATGACCCTTGTCCGTCGGAATGAAATGAACACTGTCACCAGAATGGATGTAAACGACAGCTGGCTCAAAAGAGAAACCGTGACTGCCACGGCTCAGCATCTGCACATCAACCGTAGCCGCCGTGGCAGAAAAGGCTGTTGCCATAAACAGGGCGAGTGCACCACCAGCAAATTTCAACATGCTATCCTCCACGTTTGGACAGACCGTCGGGGAGATGTCTCCCCGACGGAATGTATCGTCTGATCTTCCCGCAGGAAGGGACAGATCTTAGCGCTGCAGGTCGAAGCGGTCGAGGTTCATCACCTTCGTCCAGACCTTCACGAAGTCATTGTAGAACTTCGCCTTGCCATCGTTGGAGGCGTAAACCTCAGCAACGGCACGCAGCTCAGGGTTGGCACCGAAGACCAGGTCCACGTCCGTGGCTGTCCACTGCTTCTGCCCGGTTGCACGGTCAAAGCCCTCGTAAAGGTCTTCCTGACCCTCAACCTTCTGCCAGCGTGTGTCCATCGTCAGCACGTTGGTGAAGAAGTCCGTGCTCAGCACACCCGGGTTCTTCGTCAGCACACCGTTGGCGGAGTGACCCGTGTTGATGTCCAGAGTACGCAGACCACCCAGCAGGACTGTCATCTCAGGGATGGTCAGACCCAGCGTGTCAGCCTTGTCCACCAGAGCGTTCAGAGGCGGCGTGTTGTCCGCATCCGCACGGTAGTAGTTGCGGAAGGCATCAGCCGTCGGCTCCAGCAGGTTGAAGGAGTTGACGT
Organism: Parasaccharibacter sp. TMW2.1890; assembly: GCF_023337645.1. NCBI lineage: Bacteria > Pseudomonadati > Pseudomonadota > Alphaproteobacteria > Acetobacterales > Acetobacteraceae > Parasaccharibacter > Parasaccharibacter sp. TMW2.1890. The sequence continues at coordinate 105,385 of NZ_NWUV01000004.1, forward strand.
CCGTCTGGTCCTGTGTGGCATCGCCACGGCCCGGAGCGAACGGCACCTGGATATTCACACCAGCCTTCCTGGCAGCATCCTCGATACCGACGCTACCGCCGAGAACGATGATGTCAGCCAGAGCAACCTTGCGGGCGCTGTGAGCGTTGAACTTGTCGCGGACCTGCTCCAGCTTCGGCAGGACGGTCTTCAGCTCTTCCGGATCGTTCACGGCCCAGCCGTTCTGCGGCATCAGGGCCAGACGGCCACCGTTGGCACCGCCACGGTGATCGGTCACGCGGTGGGAAGAAGCAGCAGCCCATGCTGTCTTGATCAGCTCACGGTCGGACAGACCGGTTGCAGCGATCAGCTTGCGCAGCTCACGGACGTCAGCCTGGTTGATCGGCTTGGCCGGCATGTTGACCGGGTCCTGCCACACGAAGGTTTCCTTCGGAACTTCGCTGCCGAAGTAGCGGCTCTTCGGACCCATGTCACGAACGACCAGCTTGAACCATGCACGGGCGAAGGCATCGGCGAACTCGTTCGGATGCTCGGCCCAGCGGGCAAGGATCTTGTGGTAGGCCGGATCGGTCTTCAGGGCGATGTCCGTGGTGAACATCATGATCGGACGCATCTTGGACGGATCATTCGGGTTTGCCGGATCCGGAGCAATCTTGTCATCCGTCTTGGTGTGCCACTGGTGAGCACCGGTCGGGCTTGTGCCCAGCACCCAGTCATTGTTCAGCAGGTTGTCAATGTACTGCGTGGTGAAGTGGATCGGATCGGCAGACCAGGAGCCTTCCAGACCGCTGGTGGACGCATCGTCAGCCGTCTGCTTGCCCTTGATGCAGTGGTCGGCCCAGCCCAGACCCTGATGTTCCACACCGTTGGCAACCGGCGGGCCGCTCAGGCAGGAGTTCGGATGGGCACCATGAGCCTTGCCGAAGGTATGACCACCGGCGATCAAGGCCACGGTTTCTTCATCATTCATGGCCATGCGGCCGAATGCCAGACGGATCATGGCAGCGGACTTGACCGGATCAGGATCGCCGTTCGGCCCTTCCGGGTTCACGTAGATCAGGCCCATGTGCGTGGCAGCCAGCGGGTGCTTCAGAGTACCGTTCTGACCGACCTGGAAGGAGCTCTTGTTCGGGAAGAACGTCGTGCCCGGACCCCAGTAGATCAGCTCGGACTGCCAGTCATCCGGACGACCACCGACGAAGCCGAGGGTCTTGAAGCCCATCTGGTTCAGGGCGACGTCACCGGTCAGGACGATAAGGTCACCCCAGGAGAGCTTCTCACCGTACTTCTTCTTGACGGGCCACAGGAGGCGCTTGGCCTTGTCGAGGCTGGCATTGTCCGGCCAGTCGTTCAGCTGGGCGAAACGCTGCTGGGCACCCTCTTCACCACCACGGCCATCGATGGCACGGTACGTACCGGCATTGTGCCAGGCCATACGGATGAAGAACGGACCATAGTTGCCGTAGTCAGCCGGCCACCAGGGCTGAGAGGTCAGCATGACCTTCTCGATGTCCTTGCGGACTTCCTGAAGGTTCAGCTGCTCAAACTTCTTGTGATAGTTCGTATAATAATCCGCACCGTACGGATCAGACTCTGAATCGTGAGCACGCAGCTTGGCCAGGTTCATGCCCTTCGGCCAGTAGTACTGGTTCGGGCTCGGAACATCGGCAGCCATGGCTGCAGAGGCGAAAGATGTCAGGGTCGTGCTGGCGATCAGCAGAGCAGCCCCGAAATTCTTCAGTTTCATCCTGATCAGTTCCCCATTCATGGATAAGATCTCGACAGATTGTATAGCAACAACGAGCCGGAGCACGATTGGAGCCGTCCCACACGCCACTACTACACATCGCAGGAGTTATATTATCGATGGGGGGTAAAACAAGTAAATCGTTATTTTTAATAACTCTTATAAGTTAACTCTTTTCAGAGAAACCCTTCCTCATAAAGGAAACCTAGCATATATACAAGGAAAACTATTATCGCAAGCCTCTCACGATACCTTTATTATCTTTTTTTGCCAGTTTCCTGCCATTTTCGGGCCATCTCTTACAATGTGGAACCTGGCCTGACAGCTTGTGTTTCCGCCCCACACGCTACCAGCACACAGGCAGGGGCATGAAATAAAGGGGCCGCCCTTTTATCAGCTGTTAAATATTCACAACAGCCCACATCAGTAATTCTGCTTCATATCAAGCACTCTGTTACCGGATATTATATTTTCTGGAAAAAAGACTGGTGCCCAGAAGAAGACTCGAACTTCCACGTCCTTGCGGACACAGGCACCTGAAGCCTGCGCGTCTACCAATTCCGCCATCTGGGCACACTCTCTTGCGAGCATGGTGAACCGGCTGGGACTCGAACCCAGGACCATTCGATTAAAAGTCGAATGCTCTACCAACTGAGCTACCGGTTCACTTGAGGAGGCTATCTACCTGCTCCCCCGGGGAGCGTCAACCCCGGAGGCCGCAGAAAACACCACCCTCACGATTTTCTTCATCCGCACGGACGGCACGCCACCATGCGGACGGAGAATCATCAGGTTTCAGACAGTTATGTCAGTTCTCGATGTAAGCCTTGATGATATGATCCGGATTCTGGACCATGCCAGAAGCCCCGGAGCCACGCTTGATCTTGTCCACATGCTCCATGCCCTCGATCACCTGACCGGCAATGGTGTACTGGCCATCCAGGGACGGCACACGGTCGAACATGATGAAGAACTGGCTGTTGGCGGAGTTCGGGTCCATCGTGCGGGCCATGCCCAGCGTGCCACGGTCGAAGGTGGCGGTCTGGCTGAACTCGGCCGGCAGGTCAGGATAGGAGCTGCCGCCCGTCCCCGTGCCTGTCGGGTCACCACCCTGTGCCATGAAGCCCTCGATCACACGATGGAACTTCACGCCGTTATAGAAACCCTCATTGGCCAGCGTCTCCAGACGCTCGACAGCCTTGGGGGCCAGATCGGGACGCAGGGCGATGACCACCTTGCCATCCTTCAGCTCCAGAACCAGCTTCTTGCCTGTTGTCGTACCTGTCATTGTCGTGCTCTCCCTGAGCTGATCGTTACCATCCTGACCACCGGCCCATGCCTGTGTCAGAGTTCCACCGGTCAAGGCAGAAACTGCTGCAAGACCGGCCATGAAATGTCGCCGTCTCATGTCTGTTCTCCTGTCAGTTTTGCCCGCACGAGACGGGCAGTCATGGGGCTGACAAATGGGGAAATATCCCCCCCAAGACGGGCAATTTCCTTCACGATCCGGCTCGCCGTCGTACGGTGGCTCTCGGATGCCAGAAGAAAAACCGTTTCAATCTCCGGGGCCAGACGCCGCAGCGCACCGGAAAGCTGGGTCTCGAAATCGAAATCCCCGGCAGAACGCAGACCACGGATCACCGTGCCCGCCCCGGCCTGCCTCACGGCATCCACCAGAAGCGTGTCAAACCCGGTGACGGAAATGCGGTCCTTATGCGGCAGGGCGGCCACTTCCTGCTCCAGCAGCTCCCGTCGCTCCTCGAAACCCAGAAGGGGCCCCTTGGCATCATTGATCGCCACACCGACCACGACATGGTCGAACAGGGCCGCCGCCCGGTCGATCACGTCCAGATGACCGAACGTGACCGGGTCGAACGTGCCGGGATAGAAGCCGATGCGCCGGTCAGTCATCCGTCCCACCGGCATCAGCCGCCGGGGCAGCTCCGGTGTCTCCACCGTCCGCCCCATCAGCCTCGGTCTCACCCTCGGCGGTATCGTCCGCATCATCTTCCATCACGGGGAAGACGCTGATGATGCGCTCGTCACCATCCACACGGAAGAGCGTCACACCCCCTGCCTGACGGGACATCACACGCACCTGCTCGACCGGCAGACGGATGAGACGGCCCGTATCCGTCACCATCATCACGTCCGTGCCATCCAGCGTCACGAGCGTGCCCACGACCTCACGCCCACGGCGGGCGTTGGAGAAGGTCATGTTGTTGATGCCCTGCCCGCCACGGCCGGAGACACGATAGTCATAGGCCGAGGACCGCCGCCCGAAGCCCGTGTCCGTCACGGTGAGCAGGATCTGCTCCTGCGCCTCAAGCTCGGCATAACGGTCTTCGCTCAGCGGGCTGTCAGCCAGAATCTCCTCAAGCCCTTCCTCATCGGAAGCCAGCTCGCTGCCATCCTCGATCTCTTCCTCCAGCCCCTCATCCCCGGGCTGGGCCGCCAGAACACGGCGATGGGCATTGGCAGCCCGGAGGTAAGCAGCCCGCTCCTCCACGCTGGCCTCGACATGGTTCAGCACGGCTAGGGAAACGACCCGGTCACCGTCAGCAAGGCGGATGCCCCGCACACCGGTGCTGCCACGGCCAGCGAAAACACGCAGCACGTCATCCGTGATCTGGAAGCGGATGGCCCGGGCATTACGGGTGGCGAGGAACACGTCCTGCCCCTCCCGGCATGTTGCCACGCCGATCAGCTGGTCATTCTCATCCAGCTTCATGGCGATCAGACCGGAAGAACGGATGTTGCGGAAGTCGCTCAGGCGGTTGCGCCGCACGTTCCCGCTCGCCGTGGCAAAGACGAGATGCAGGTCATCCCACAGCTCCTCATCCTGCGGCAGCGGCAGAACGGCCGTGATGGTATCCTCGCCCAGCTCCGGCAGCAGGTTGACCAGTGCCCGCCCCTTGGCCGTCGGGGCCGCCTCCGGCAGGTGCCAGACCTTCATGCGGTAGGCCTTCCCGCCCGAGGAGAAGAACAGCACCCACTGGTGGGTATGGGCATTGAAGCTGCGGATGACGATGTCATCGCCTCGCCGCCCCGCTGCCGTGCGGCCACGGCCACCACGGTTCTGCGAACGGAACAGCTCCAGCGGCGTCCGCTTGATGAAACCGTCCCGTGTGATGGTCACCACCATCTGTCCCGGCTCGATCAGGCTCTCATCGGACTGGTCACCCAACGCATCGGAGATTTCCGTGCAGCGTGGGTCAGCCAGAGCAGCACGGGCGGCCTGAAGCTCGTCCCGCATGACCTCCATGCGGCGCACATGGCTGCCAATGATCTCCAGAAGCTCCGTGATGCGGGCACTGACCTCTGCCAGCTCCGCCTGAATCTTCTCACGCTCCAGACCGGTCAGACGCTGGAGGCGCAGCTCCAGAATCCCACGGGCCTGCGCTTCTGTCAGATGGACACGGCCATCGACGATCACATTGCCTTCATCATGGATCAGCTCCAGCAGCGGCTCCACATCGGCGGCAGGCCATGTGCGTGTCATGAGCTGCTCACGGGCCGTGGCGGCATCCGGGGCGGAACGGATGAGGGCGATCACCTCGTCAATGTTGGCCACGGCCAGCACCAGACCGACCAGCAGATGCCCCCGATCCCTCGCCTTGTTCAGGTCGAAACGGGCACGGCGGAGAATCACATCCTCACGGAAGCGGATGAAGGCCTCCAGCACGTCCCGCAGCCCCATGGTGCGAGGACGGCCTTCATCCAGTGCCAGCATGTTGACGCTGAAGCTCGTCTGAAGCTGGGTGAAACGGTAAAGCTGGTTCAGCACCACTTCCGGCGTGGCGTCACGCTTCAGCTCGATCACCACCCGCATGCCGGAACGGTCACTTTCATCCCGGATGTCGGAAATGCCCTCAATGTCCTTGGAGCGGACGAGATCGGCAATCTTCTCCTGCAGTGTGGCCTTGTTGACCTGATACGGAATCTCCGTCACCACGATGGCGAAGCGGTCCTTGCGGATCTCCTCGATCTCGGCACGGGCACGGACAGGGATGGAGCCACGGCCCGTCTCATAGGCCTGCCGGATGCCCCGACGGCCCATGATGATCCCGCCGGTCGGGAAATCCGGCCCCGGGACGATCTGCATCAGCTCTTCCAGCGTCATGTCCGGGTTGGCGATCAGGGCCAGAACGGCATCGATCACCTCGCCCGGATTGTGGGGCGGGATGTTGGTGGCCATGCCCACCGCAATGCCGGACGCCCCATTGACCAGAAGATTCGGGAAGGCAGCCGGAAGAACCTGCGGCTCCTGCTCGCTCTCGTCATAGTTGGGCTGGAAGGCGACCGTATCCCGGTCAATGTCATCCAGCAGGAAGGAGGCAGATTTGGCCAGCCGGGCCTCGGTGTAGCGCATGGCCGCCGGACTGTCGCCATCGACAGACCCGAAATTGCCCTGCCCATCCACCAGCCGCACACGCATGGACCAGGACTGCGCCATGCGCACCATGGCGTCGTAAATGGAACTGTCACCATGCGGGTGATATTTACCCATCACGTCACCGACCGCACGGGCCGACTTGCGGTAGGGCTTGTCCGCCGTGAAACCACTCTCCCGCATGGCGTACAGGATACGCCGGTGCACGGGCTTGAGGCCGTCACGCACATCTGGCAGCGCACGGGAAACAATCACCGACATCGCATAGGCCAGATAGGAGGAACGCATTTCCTCTTCAATCGTCACCGGGAGGCGGTCGGAAGGCAAAATATCGTGCGGCTCGCTCAAGACAGGTCCACCAGTTTTCTGTAAATGGTCAGTGATCGAGCATAACCCATTCTACCTCAGGTGCCTAGTTCCTCCCCACCCGCCCTGCTGCAACGTGACCGGATACCCCGCCCCTCCCCCATGCCTTTTTCTCCTCCTCTTCCTGCCCCCCACATCACGGAACTGCCATGGTGCCCCCCGGAGCGGCTCTTCCCCCTCTGCCGGGAGGGAGGCGCATCCGTCTTTCTCGATAGCGGCGGCCCGGCAGAACAGGAACGGCATCGCTGGAGCTTCCTCTGTCCCCGTCCGGCCGGACGGCTCACCCTGCCCCTGGCGGAGATGCACCATCTCCCGCAGCATCTGCGGGCCTTTCTGGCCGCCCATGCACCGGCGGGCCGCCCTTTCCCCCATCTGCCGGAACTTCCCTTCACCGGCGGCGTGATCGGCCTGCTCAGCTATGAGGCCGGCATGGCCCGTGAGGGCCTCACCTCCCGCCACGCAACGGACTGCCCCGCCTTCACCGCACTGGCCTGCCGGGACCTGTTCATTTTCGACAGGCGGGAGCAGAGGCTCTGGTGGGCCAGTGCGGACGGCACCCCACCACCGGGCCAGCCCGCCACCACGGCCAGACCGGACCACCCGGGGCCGTCTCTCACCCCCGTGGCCGAACAGGATGCCGCCACGTGGCAGGCTGCCGTCCGGACCGTGCAGGAGTACATTGCGGCCGGAGACATCTTTCAGGCCAACCTGACAATGCGCTGGGTCGCCCCCCGCCCGGAGACGCTTGATCTGCACGCCCTCTACAATCAGCTCCGCACTCGCTGCCCGGCCCCCTTCGGGGCCTGGTTCCACACGCCGGACTTCACGCTGCTCAGTGCCTCGGTCGAACGCTTTCTTTCACTGGACCGTCAGGGACGCATCGAGACACGGCCCATCAAGGGCACCTGCCCCGTCAGTGATGATCCCCAGCAGAATGGCGCCCTGAAAGAGACCCTCCACAGGGATGAGAAAGAGCTGGCCGAGAACCTGATGATCACCGACCTCATGCGCCACGACATCGGCAGGGTCTGTCAGCTGGGCAGTGTGGATGTTCCGCAGCTTTTTGCCGTGGAACGGTTCGCTCACGTTCACCATCTCGTCTCCAGCGTGACGGGGCAGCTTCAAAGGGACCATGATGCCGCCGACCTTCTGGCAGCCACGATTCCCCCCGGTTCCGTCACCGGAGCCCCGAAATACCGGGCCATGCAGATCATTGATGAGGTCGAGTCTTCTGCCAGAGGAGCCTATTGCGGCACGCTTTTCCGGCTGGGCTGGGATGGTGCGCTGGACAGTTCCGTCATCATCCGCAGCATCAGCGCCACAGCCAGCCATTTGCAGGTAGGAGCCGGTGGGGGCATCACCTACCCTTCACATCCAGAGCGGGAATATGAGGAAATGTGCCTCAAGGCCGCTCCCCTGCTGGCCGTCCTGCGTGACCATGGAGCCTGATGCATGGCACCCACACCCTGCCCCTTTCTCTGGCTCAATGACCAGCTGCTCCCGGCGGACAGTCCAGCCATCATGGCACAGGATCGTGGTTTTCTGCTGGGTGATGGGCTTTTTGAAACCATGCAGCTTCGCCACGGGGCTGCCCCCCGGCTGGAAGCCCATCTGGCACGGCTGGAAGATGGCTGCCATACCCTGCGCCTGCCCTTTCCCGGACGGGACACGATCCGGCAGGCCCTGCCCCACCTGATGGCTGCCAACAGCCTGACGGATGGTTCCGCCCGCCTGACCCTCACACGAGGCCCCGGCCCAAGAGGGCTGGCTCCGCCTGTCAGACCACACACCACACTGCTCATCACGACAGCCCCGCCGTCAGAACAGTCCGCCCCCCCCGTCCGGCTGCATGTCAGCACGCAGCGACGGGACAGGCAGGCCGTGCTGAACCGGGTGAAGTCCCTCAACGCCCTGCCCGCCATCCTTGCCCGCATGGAAGCACGGGAAAAAGGGGCCGATGATGCCCTCTGGCTCACCCACGAGGGTGAGATTGCCGAAGCCACAGCCGCCAGCTTTCTGGCCCTGCTGGATGGGCAGATCGTCACGCCACCCCTCTCCGCCGGAATCCTGCCCGGAATCTCCCGGGGCCGCCTGCTCTCTGCCGGTCTCTGCACGGAACGCCTCCTGACGGAAGCCGACATTCCCAAGTTCCAGGGGGCCTGGCTCATCACGGCCCTGAGCCTGACCCCGGTCGCCGCCATAGGGACGCAGGCGCTGCCACTTCAGCCGGAACAGACGGGCCGGCTGCGGCATTTTCTTTATGACGCCTCATGACGTCTCCATCTGGACCATTGAATCCCTCCCGATCAACCGCCACATTTCCCCCATGACTGCTGACAAACACACCGCTCCCTCCCTGCCCAAGGCCCCCGTGGCCCGGCGCAATCCCGTCGTGCTGGAACAGCTCGGCCGCACCCGTACGGATTCCTACGCATGGATGAAGGACGAAAACTGGCAGAAGGTCCTGCGGGACCCGTCCGTCCTGCGGGATGACATACGCTCCCATCTGAAACAGGAAAACGCCTATACGGAGGCCGTCCTCGCCGGAACGGTGCCGCTTCAGGAAGACCTCTTCAAGGAGATGGTCGGCCGCATTCCTCCGGCAGAAGAGTCCGTGCCGCTGCCTGACGGGCCGTGGCTGTACGGCCTGCGCTTCGAGAAGGATGCCCAGTACCCGCTCCATGTCCGCCGCCCCCGCAAGGCCGGGGCCAGCGAGGCCGACGGACCGGAAGAAATCCTGCTGGACGTGAACGAACTGGCCGCCCGGCACAGCTTCTACAGCCTCGCCCAGGCCGCCCACACAGAGGACCACCGTTATTACGTCTATGCCGAGGACGTGCAGGGGTCGGAAGTCTACCGGATTCAGGTCAGGGACCTTGCCACGGGTGAACTCTGCGCCCCCGCCGTGGAAAGCAGCACGGGCAGCTTCACCCTCTCCCCGGACAGCCAGCATCTCTTCTGGATCTACCGGGACGACAATGGTCGCCCCTCCCGCATCTATCGCCGCCCGCTTCTGGGTGGTGAGGACACGCTCATCTTTGACGAAACCGACCCCGGCTTCTTCCTCAGCATCGGTGTCAGTGCCTCCCGGAAATGGATCGCCATTGAAAGGGGTGACCATGACACGAACGAGACCCTGCTCATCCCCGCCTCAGACCCGACGGCCATGCCCAAAGTCGCTGCACCGCTGGTGCGGGGGGAACGCTACAGCCTGACCCACTGGCAGGACCGCTTCATCGTCCTGACCAACGCAGGCGGGGCCGTGGACTTCAAGCTGATGACGGCCCCGGAAGCCACGCCGGACCGTGCCCACTGGCGGGAGTTCCTGCCCCATGAGGAAGGCCATTTCCTCCTCGGTGTCAGTGCCGGGAAGGACCATCTGGCCTGGCTGGAGCGGCGCAACGGCAATACGGAAATCTTCACCCTCAGCCGTGAGGACGCCGACAGGGGCGACATCCGCCGCCATGCCCGCCATATCAGCATGGACGAACCCGCCTATACGCTCAGCCTGCTGGGCGTGCTGGAATATGACCAGCCCTTCCTGCGCTACATCTACCAGTCCCCCACGACCCCGGCGCACTGGTATGATTATGACATGCGGACAGGGGAGAAAAACCTCCGCAAGGTGCGGGAGGTTCCCTCGGGCCACGACCCTGCCGCCTATGAAACACGCCGCCTGTTCGCCCGGGCTGATGATGGCGCCATGGTGCCCGTCACCCTCCTGATGAAGAAGGGGACGAAGCTGGATGGGCAGAATCCCATGCTGCTGTACGGCTATGGTTCCTACGGCATCTCCATGGAGGCCAGCTTCTCCACCACCGCCCTCAGCCTCGTGGACCGTGGCGTGATCCATGCCACGGCCCACGTGCGGGGTGGCAGTGAAAAAGGCTGGAACTGGTTCCTTGAAGGGCGGGCAACCAAAAAGACCAACAGCTTCACCGACTTCATCAGCTGTGCCCGGCACCTGATTGCCGAAGGCTACACCGCCCCCCGCCGCATCGTGGCGCATGGGGGCTCGGCAGGCGGGCTGCTGATGGGAGCCGTTGCCAACATGGCACCGGAGCTGTTTGCCGGTATCGCCGCACAGGTACCGTTCGTGGACATGCTGAACACCATGTCGGACGTCTCCCTGCCGCTTACGCCGCCGGAATGGCCGGAATGGGGTAACCCGCTGACGGACCCGGAGGCTTACGACCTCATCGCCAGCTATTCTCCCTATGACAATATCCGCCCCGTCTCCTACCCGGCCATCCTGGCCCTGGGAGGGTTGTCCGACCCACGGGTGACCTACTGGGAGCCTGCCAAATGGATCGCCCGCCTGCGGGAAGAGGCACGGGGGGGCCCCTTCCTCTGCCAGATCAACATGGAGGCAGGACACGGTGGCTCCTCAGGCCGTTTTGCCCGCCTGAAGGAAGTGGCTCTCGTGCAGGCCTTCGCCCTCTGGAGCCTGAAACAGGCAGAAAACTGACCTCCTGAAAGAAAAGCCCCTGCTCCTTTTACGGAACAGGGGCTTTTTTCTGGCGGTCCCGCCCACTTACTGGAGATCGTCGCCCTGATCTTCCGAATCGAGTTCAGAGAGCTGGTTACATATCTTGCCCAGCCGTGCATTCTGCCCGGCAACCCCACCCCCACAGGCCGTGCGGGCATCCCGGCCGCAGCTGGCAATCACGCTCTCCATGTCCGATTCCAGCACATCCCGTAGAAGACCGACATCGAAGCTGCGCTGGGCCGTTTCCTCGTCATCCAGCTGCTTCTGCACCTTGCGCATCTCATCCAGGGTCTTCAGGCACTGGTTGCCCGCCGAATTCGGGCTGACGCGCAGAACAGCAAGGATATTGTTCACCACGACGCCCTTGGCATTCACGGCTGGGTCGTCATCATCCGTTCGGGCCGCACCCCCTGCCCAGGCCTGGCTGGCCAGACAGAGGCTCCCCAGGAAAAGAACCGGCACGAGCTTGCGGAAACATGAAGGACGAAAAGATGGAAACTGGCTCATGCCGGGCAGCATAATCTGAAAAGGATCAGGAAGAAATGGGGTTTTGGCCGCCACAACCTTGACTCACCCCCAAAGGACAGGGTATGCGGACGCCAAGTTTCGCGGGCGTCTCAGCCCTGCATTATGAGAGCCGCTGTCCGGAAGGGCAGGCAGGCCTGTCTTTTCTGTCGGGGAGCCTGAACATCATGAAGATCCGTAACAGCCTGAAGTCCGCCAAGGTTCGTGACAAGAACTGCCGTGTCGTGCGTCGTCGCGGCCGCGTGTATGTCATCAACAAGCAGAACCCGCGCATGAAGGCCCGTCAGGGCTGAGCTGACAGACGGATGGGACGGTGCGGCATGTCCACGGCTCCGCTGCGCCACCCTGTCTTTCATGCTCTGAAGCGTGAAGCCCCCTCCGGGGGGCTGAAGCCTCCCGCTTTTCGGCTGGGGGCTTTTTTTATGGCGGCGGCCTGTCTGTTCTACAGTGCAGGGCCAGCGGCCATGGCAGCCACCGCTCCGGCCCACAAGCCAGTGCAGGGCCAGCCCCATGCAGCAATACCCGCACCCGACTCCAAAAACAGCCTTCATGTTCCACCGCCCCCAAAGCCGCACAGCCCGAGCCTGAAAGAAAAGCTGGAACAGACCGAGCAGGCCATTGCCAGCGAACAGGATGACCAGAAGGCCCACAGCCTGATGAAAAAGGCTGACACGCTGCGCCTCTACAGTGTCAAGAACAGTGGCCGCATCCTGCTCAGCGAGGCACAGGATGAACTCAAACAGGGCCATACAGGTGACGCTGAAAAAGACCTCTCCGCGGCTCTGACCCTCCAGCCCGACAACGCCTTCCTCCGCCGCCAGCGGGCTGCCGTCCGCTTTCTCGGCAATGATCTGACAGGAGCCGTGCAGGACCTTCAGGTGGCGCTGGTGCATGACCCTGGCGATGCCCAGAGCTGGGACATTCTGGCCCACACGCAGGAACATCTCCACCATCCCCATCAGGCCCTCCATGCCTATACCGAGGCCCTGACACACGCCCCCCTGCTCCCGGACGGACAGAAACGCTACCGGCAGCTGGAACAGCAGGCCAACGGCATCCCGGACTGACCTTTCCCGGTTACATGAAAGACACCGGGTCCACGTCCACGTCGATGCGGGCATCATTCTTGCGGGGCGCACCGTCCAGCCACCGCCTCAGCAGGGGCTGAAGGGCGATGTCCCGCCGGGTCCGCAGGAGAAGACGGTACCGGTACCGGTCCCGCAACAGGGCCAGAGGGGCCGGAGCCGGCCCCAGAACCTGAATCCCCTCCCCCCGTGGGGCGTGCATGGCCAGCAGGCGGGCCAGCTCCTCCGCCTGCCGCTCCTTCGGCGCACTGACGATCACGGCAGCAAGACGCCCGTAAGGAGGCCAGAATCCCGGACGACGCTGGGCGGCCTCCTGCTCCATGAAGCTGATGAAGTCATTGGCCAGCAGGGCCTTCATCACCGGGTGATCGCCCGCATAACTTTGCAGCATCACCTGCCCCGGCTTCGTGCCACGCCCTGCACGCCCCGCCACCTGATGAAGCAGCTGCATGGTCCGTTCCGCCGCCCGCAAGTCACCCCCACCCAGCCCGAGGTCCGCATCCACCACCCCGACCAGTGTCAGGTCCGGGAAGTGCCAGCCCTTGGCCACGACCTGCGTGCCAATGATGAGGTCCACCTCCCTGCTGGCAATTTTCCGCACGGCCTCTTCCATGGCCGTGGGCGAGGTCAGCGTGTCGGAGGCCATGCTCAGCAGCCGTGCATCCGGAAAGCGGGCCTGTGCCTCCTCATGAATGCGCTCCACCCCCGGGCCGATCGGCACGAGACTGTCCTGCGCCCCGCAGGATGGACAGGCACTGACAAGTGGCTGGGTGTATTCACAGTGATGACAGGCCAGAATCCGGCGGCGCCTGTGCTCCACCATCCACGCCGAACAATGAGGGCATTGCAGGCGGTGCCCACAGGCACGGCACAACGTCATCGGCGCATAGCCACGCCGGTTCAGAAACAGCATGCTCTGCTCCCCGGCCTTCATCCGCTCTTCAATGCTCTCACAGAGCAGAGGGGATAGAAACTGCCCCCGCTCCGGGCCATGCTCCTTCATGTCGATCAGGGTGATCTCCGGCATCTGGGCCGTTCCATGCCGGGCCTCCAGCACCTCATGACGGAAGCGCCCCTTCTGCACATTGACGAGCGTCTCCATGGACGGTGTGGCGGAGACGAGAATGACCGCCCCCTGCACCAGCCTCGCCCGCACGATGGCCATGTCCCGCCCGTGATAGAGAACACCTTCTTCCTGCTTGTAGGTGTTCTCGTGTTCCTCATCGACCACCACAAGCCCGAGACGGGCAAAAGGCAGGAACAGGGCAGAGCGTGCCCCCACGACAACCTGCTGCCGCCCCTCGGCAATGGCGCACCATGTCTCCCGCCGTGTCTTCTGCCCCAGCTCGGAATGCCAGACGGCAGGCCGGATGCCGAAGCGCCGTTCAAAACGGTCCGTCCACTGGGCCGTCAGGACGATCTCCGGCAGCAGCACCAGTACCTGCCTGCCCTGCCTCAGGCACGCTGCCACAGCCTCGAAATAGACCTCCGTCTTGCCGGACCCCGTCACCCCCTCCAGCAGCGTGACATTGAAGGTCCGCTCCTCCACGCCGGCCACCAGAGCCTCCGCCGCCTCGGCCTGCTCTGCGGAAAGGGTCGGCGGGGCATGGTCCGGGTCCGCCTGTCCGGCAGGGGATGGTACCTCCATGAGGCACTCTTCCAGCACCCCTGCATTGGCCAGACCCCGGATCACCGCCGCACTGGCCCCGCTCTGCGCCGCCAGCATCGCCGTGGTGCCGGGACCACCCTGTTCCAGAGCCTCCAGAACGGCCCTGCGGGCCGGGGTCAGACGCAGCGTGTCCGGCAGGGGGCCGGGTTTCCGCATCCAGCCCATGAGGGGTTTCATGCTGCCCGCCTGCGCCGGAACCCGCAGGGCAATGGCCAGCACCATGCCCGGCGCACTCAGGCCATAGGCCGCCACCCAGTCGATGAACTGGCGGAGATCATCCGGGAGGGGCGGTACATGTTCCAGCACGGCCGAGATGGGACGCAGTTTTGCAAAAGCGAACGTTTTCCCTCTGGAGACCGGACGGAAATCGACAGGAAGATGGGCTGGCTCGCCGTCCCACACACAACCTGTCAGCTCCTGCCGCCCCAGCGGCACACGCACCAGCGTTCCCGGTGCCAGAAGCCTGTCGGACCGATAATCCAGCGGGCCATCGAAGGGACGGGGCACCAGAACGGAAAGACGATGACCGGCTTCCATTCTCCTGCTATGGGGAGGGAGGCTGTTTTCTGCCATGTCTTCATCCTAACCTCTCCGGCAGGGAAATACCATGCGCCTTCCATTTGGAAGCCCCCCCTCCAGCGCCATGACCATTCATACGGCCCATGAGGCCCTCACGGCCTGGCAGGACTGGCTGACCCATGAGAAAAGAGCCAGCAAGGCCACACGGACAGCCTATCTGCACGATGTCTCCCTCGCTCTCGGTTTCTTCAGCCGCCACTTTGGTGGGGACCTGCCGCTGGAAGCGCTGGACAAGCTGACACTGGCTGATTTCCGCTCATGGCTGGCCCATGAAACGAACCGGGCCGAAAAGATGGCCCGCCTCCATCCCGGCAGCCGTCACACGCCAGATGGCCACGCCCGCAGCCGGGCCCGCCGCATCTCCGCTCTGCGGGCCTTTTACCGCTATCTGGAAAAAGAACACCGCATCACCAATCCGGCCCTCACCCTCCTGCGCAGCCCCCGGCTGAAAACCCGCCTCCCCCGCCCTCTGACGCCGGAAACCGCACGCACGGCCCCGGACGGTATTGCCGACCAGACAGCCGATGGCCATTTTGCCCTGCGGGATGCCGCCCTGTTCACCCTGCTATATGGCACGGGCCTGCGCATCAGCGAGGGACTGTCCCTCAATGTCGGTGACGTGGAGCGGATCAGCGATGACATTCTGTTTGTCACAGGCAAGGGAGGGAAGGAAAGAGCCGTGCCTGTCCTGCCCGCCGTCCGGGATGCTCTGGGACGCTGGCTGGCCGTCCATCCCTCACCCCATGCCAGTGCACCGCTTTTCTGCGGCGTACGGGGTGGACGCCTCAATCCGGGTGTGGCCCAACGGGCCATGCGGCAATGGCGCCTGATGGAAGGACTGCCCGATTCTGCCACCCCCCACGCCCTGCGCCATGCCTTTGCCTCCCACCTGCTCCAGAATGGAGCAGACCTGCGGGCGATTCAGGAACTTCTGGGTCATGCCAGCCTGTCCAGCACACAGATATACACGCTGGCAGACGAACATCACCTCATGGAGGTCTGGCAGAAGGCCCATCCCCGGGCCGACCGTTGACAGCTCCTTCCTGATCCAGACTGACCTTTCATTGCCGACCTCTTCGGACAGACCCATCATCCCATGACGACGCACGCTTCCCGTTTCCTCCCTTTCCTCACCGGCATCATTCTGGCATTTGGCAGTTCCTTCATGGCGTCTTCTGCGGCTCTGGCCTCCAGCCTCGAACCGGCCTGCCGCCAGACCCACATCACCACGCTGCCCCTCAAGGAAACAGGCTATTACCTGACGACCGTGGCGCAGATTCATGGCCACTCCCTCTCCATGATCGTGGATACAGGGTCCGAGGGCAGCCTGCTGACACCAGATGCCATCACCCACCTGCATCTCACCCCCAATGAGGAAGATGCCACCATCATCTCCGGGCCGGACGGACGGGGGCATGTAGTGCCGACCATCCAGCTGGCGACCATCACGCTTGGACAGCTCACCTATCACCATCCTGTCCTGCCTTTGGGCACCCTGCCGGGATTCCCCGCCATACAGCCCCCCGTGCTGGGGCTGATCGGCATGGACCTGCTCGGCCATTATGATCTGGACCTCGACCTGCCCCATCACCGGCTCAGCCTGTGGGACATCCATACCGGGTCCCTCCTCTGCCGCCAGCCGCCTTTCTGGTCCACACCGGGGCAGCGGCTTGTCGCCCAACGCATCCGCAACCGGTTCTTCATCCCCTTCACGCTGGATGGTCAGAAAGGGCTGGCGCTGATCGACAGCGGGGCCCGCTCCCACATCATCAGCCGGGACTTCGTCCACAGGCTCGGCATCACGAAAGAGCAGCTGGACCGGGACCCCGGCGGGACCAGCGCAGGCATTGGCGACAGGGAACACCGCTATCACTGGCACCGTTTCAACCGCCTCACCCTTGGCGGGCAGACCCAGCTGCACCCGGTCCTCACCGTCACTTCCCTGCATGAACAGGCCGACATGCTCCTCGGAGCCGACTGGCTGATCCATCATCAGCTCTGGCTCTCGGCAGGGCCGGAGGGGGCCGTTTTCATACACGCCCCCTGAAATGGAATTTTCATGAAGAAAAACGTAAAAAAGTGATATTTCTCTATTGCCAACAACACCGTATCCCGCTAGATAGACGCCATCCCAAGGGAACGACGCTTTTCCAGAAAAGCTGAAGACTGCGGGTGTAGCTCAGTTGGTTAGAGCGCCGGCCTGTCACGCCGGAGGTCGCGGGTTCGAGCCCCGTCACTCGCGCCACTCTTTTTCAAAAGGGTGGCGTTTTTTATTCCCTCCTCTCCTCCTTGATATCATGATCCGCCTTCTGCTGCGGAAAGATCGTTTCGGCCCTTTCAGGCAAGAAAATCCTTGCATCCTGAACGCAGCTGCCCGACATCTCTGCCCATGCCTTATATCGTCAAGGAACTATTCGCCACATTGCAGGGTGAGGGTGCCCATTCCGGGCGTGCGGCCATATTCTGCCGGTTCACCGGCTGCAATCTCTGGTCCGGCCGGGAAGAAGACCGCCACAAGGCCCAGTGCACCTTCTGCGACACGGACTTCATCGGGACGGACGGCCCCGGCGGAGGCCGCTTTGCCACGGCTGAAGCTCTGGCCGCTGCGCTGGATGACTGCTGGCTGGCCCACACTGCGGACGGGACCCGACGTTATGTCGTCTTCACCGGTGGGGAGCCCCTGCTCCAGCTTGATGCAGCCCTGATCGCCGCCACAAGGGCCCGTGGTTTCACCATCGCCGTGGAAACCAATGGCAGTCTTCCTGCCCCTGAAGGAATCGACTGGGTCTGCGTCAGCCCCAAACCCGGCCAGCCGCTGAAACAGACACATGGCCATGAGCTGAAGCTCGTCTATCCACAGGACACCCTGACGCCGGAACAGTTTGCGGCGTGCGACTTCCAGCATTTCTGGCTACAACCCATGGATGGACCGGACCGCCCTGCCAATACGGAAAAGGCCGTGCGCTACTGCCAGACCCACCCGCAATGGCGGCTGAGCCTGCAAACCCACAAACTGATCGGAATCCCCTGATGACGACACCCGCCTCCCCCTCCGCCAGCCATCAGGCCGCCCGGAACCGCCGTGCGCTCGTCCTCTTCTCCGGTGGGCAGGATTCCGCCACCTGTCTGGCCTGGGCCCTGCATCATTTCAACCATGTGGAGACGGTCGGCTTCGCCTACGGGCAGCGTCACGCCGTGGAGCTGGAGTGCCGCACCACCCTGCGGCAGAGCATCAGTGCCCAGAATCCCGCATGGGCAGAAAAGCTGGGAGAGGATCACACGATCGACCTGGCCAGCCTCGGCGCCCTCTCTGATACCGCCCTGACACGGGATGCCGAGATCAGCATGGGGGAGAACGGGCTGCCCAACACCTTCGTGCCGGGCCGGAACCTGATCTTCCTGACCTTCGCCGCTGCCCTCGCCTTCCGCCGCAGCATCCGCCACATCATCACCGGTGTGTGCGAGACGGACTATTCCGGCTATCCCGACTGCCGGGATGACACCATCAAGGCCCTTCAGGTTGCCCTCAATCTGGGCATGGAGCAGCGTTTCGTCCTCCACACGCCGCTCATGTGGATCAACAAGGCACAGACATGGCGGCTCTGCCACGATCTGGGCGGAGCTGACCTGACAGAAACCATCCGCCATGAGAGCCATTCCTGCTATAAGGGAGACCGCACCCATGAGCATGCATGGGGATTCGGCTGTGGAGACTGCCCCGCCTGTGCCCTGCGTGCCGAAGGGTGGCGGCAGTATCAGGAGGGGGCATGAGCGACATCACCCGGACAGAACTGGTTTTCACACGACGTTTCTGCATGGGACACCGGCTCATCTCAGGCAGCAGCGAGCGTTGTGCCATCCCGCACGGGCATAACGAATATGTCACCGTCACGCTGGTGCCCGGCCCCAACGCTCCGCAGGACCGGCGGCTGGATGGGCACAGCAACATGCTGCTGCCCTTTGCCGAGGCCAAGGGTCGTTGGCACCGCTTCATCGACGAACGGATGGACCACAGTTTCCAGCTTTCCGAGTCCGACCCGCTGCTGGACTGGTTTGCCGAGCATGAACCCCAGCGGCTGGACCGCCTTGTCGTCACGCCCGGCGACCCGACGACGGAACTGCTCGCCGCCCTGCTGATGAGCAAACTTCAGGCGTTCCTGACCGCCCAGGGCGGGCTGCTGTCCCCCGCCTCGCTCGAGATCAAGGAGACGCCCACCAACACGGTGCGCCTGCATGGCGACCCGTCCCTCTATCTCCCGCTAGTGGACCGCCCGGCAGACCGGTGCTGGTGGCACCGGGCCGACGATACCACACGGGACTGACACCGCCCCGCAAAGCGGTCTCAGTCCCGCATCAGGGCCATGACTTCCTGCCGGGCCTGAGCATCATCGGCCCAGAGACCGTAAGAACCTGTCGTCACGGTCGTGGCACCGGGGCTGCGGACCCCCCGCAGGCTCATGCACATATGCTCGGCTTCCACCACGACCAGAACGGCTTTCGGCTCCAGCACCTCAACCATCGCCTGCACGATCTGATCTGTCAGACGCTCCTGAAGCTGCGGGCGGCGGGCATAGCCTTCCACGACACGGGCCAGCTTGCTCAGCCCCGTCAGGCGGCCACCTTCCGGCAGATAGGCCACATGGGCACGCCCCAGAACCGGCAGGAGATGATGCTCGCAGGTGGACTGGAAGCGTATGTCCTTCACCAGCACCATGCCGCCATGCTGGTCGGCACTGAACTGCTTTTTCAGGTGGTCCCGCGGGTCCTCATACAGGCCGGAGAAAATCTCCAGATACATCTTGGCCACACGGTCCGGCGTATCCCGCAACCCTTCACGGGAGGGGTTTTCCCCTATGGCCAGCAGAAGCTCCCGCACGCCTCCGGCAATGCGGCTGATGGCGTCCTCCGGCCGGGTGATCGCTCCGGCGGCACCCTCCGGTGTCGGGGCCTGTTTCCCCGGAATCCCTGTCTCATTGGCTGACATTCAGCATCCCCCAAAGTTCATCCACCCTGCCCCGGCCTGCGCCGTGTGACATCCCCAGCTATACGATCCAACCCTGCTAACGCTTCCTTCACAGAACGTCCAGCGATCTCAAGCTCCGGCTCCAGCTCGGCAAGGGGTTCCAGCACGAAGGCACGGTCAAAAAGATGACGATGGGGGAGCGTCAGAAGAGGGTGGCACACGGTGCCATCCCCATGAAAAAGCAGGTCCACATCCACCGCCCGCTCGCCCCAGCGTCGCCCGGGCACACGGCCCAGCGACCGCTCGATCTCCTTGCAGAGACCCAGAACGGCCTGCGGGGGCAGGACCGTCCGCCCCAGGGCGGCGATATTCACGAAGGGAGGCTGATCTTCCACACCCCACGGAGCACTGTCGTAAAAAGAGGAAACCGCCTCTATCTCCAGCCCCGGCTGATGGCCCAGAGCCTCCACGGCAGCCCGCAGCACGGCCTCCCGCTCGCCCAGATTGGCCCCGAGCGAAAAACCGACCCGGTATTCCCGCTGCTGCGTCACCGTGACGGATACATCCTCCACCGCATGGGGCACAGGGGCTGAAGGCTTGCGCACCGTGACGGACACATCCTGCACGGCGGGGCAGTCCGCCAGCACGGCAGTGCCTATCCGCCCGGCCAGAGTTTCGATCAGCTTGCAGGGACCAGCCTGAAAGACCCGCTCGGCACTCTGGCAGAGCTCCCCGTAACAGACGGCCTGTGTATAATCATCCCCCGCAATCGCTACCGACAGGTCAGCCCGAACCTCCAGCGACACATAGAAACGCTGACCGAGACGGGTTTCTTCCTCATGTACGCCATGATGCCCGAACAGGCAGAGATCATGCACCCGCACATGGGTCAGGGACGGAATGATCACTCGACATCTCCCTTCACCATTCCATTCACGGCCAGCAGGGCGGTCATGTCCAGCACGTCCCTGTGTGCCTGCACGTCATGCACCCGCACCATGCAGGCCCCCTGCGTCGCCCCGTAAAGATTGACCGCCAGCGTTGCTGGCAGACGGTCATGCACTTCCCGCCCCAGCAGCCTGCCGAACATGGATTTGCGGGACACACCCAGCAGCACGGGCAGGCCGTAATAGGCCTCCAGCCGCCGCATGTTCTGCACGGCCCAGAGATTCTGCATCACCGTCTTGCCGAACCCGACGCCGGGGTCCAGAAGGATGGTCTCACGGGCAATGCCTGCCCGGTCGGCCAGCTTCAGGGACCTGTCAAAGAAACGCCGCCAGTCATCCCAGAGATCAACGCTGGCATCAACCACCTCACGATTGTGCATGATGGCCACCACGGCACCGGCGGAGGCCACGACGGAAGCCATGTCCGGGTCGGCCTGCAACCCCCACACGTCATTGACCATCTGCACGCCAGCCACCAGGGCCTTCCGGGCCACGGAGGCCTTCGTGGTATCGACGGACAGGACCGCCCCCTCCCGGGCCAGAGGCGTCAGGACCGGTTCCAGACGCCGCCATTCCTCTTCCGCATCCACGGGCGTGAAACCCGGCCTCGTGGATTCCGCACCGACATCCAGCAGGTCCGCCCCCTCGGCCAGAAGGGCATGGGCCTGCTTCAGGGCGGCCTCCGGCGTAAAGAACTGCCCGCCATCCGAGAAGGAATCCGGCGTGACATTGACGATCCCCATCAGCAGGGGCTGCCTCCATGAAGGGGAAGGACGTGCTGCCAGCCAGGCGGCCATCTGCTCCGCAAGGGTCATCATCTCAGCCTTTCACCAGCAGGGGGAGGATCACCCCTTGCGGGCTGCCTCGAGAAACTGCTCCATCTGCTCCATGCCCAGCGCACCGGGTGCCACGGCAGCCTGACCGAACAGGAAGGTCGGCGTCCCCTGCACGCCCACACTCTGGGCCTGACCAAGGTTGGCTGTCAGCAGCCCCATGACGGCCTGCCCCTTCATGTCCTTCTCGAAGCGGGCCACGTCCAGCTTCAGGCTCTTTGCCACATCACGGAGATGCTCCATGCCGGGTTTGGCCGTCTCCTCCATCAGGCGGCGGCGCATGGCGTCATACTGCCCCTGGAAGGCCGCCGCATAGATGGCCTGTGCATCCAGCAGGCTGGCATCACCCAGAACGGGAATGACCTTCTCCACCAGCCGGACATCCGGGTGTCTGGCAAGGAACTGGTCCACCACCGGGGCCATGTGGCGGCAGTAGGTGCAGCGCGGGTCCAGAAATTCCACGACCGTGACCTGCCCCTGCGGGTTGCCGCGTACGGCGTAGGATGGCGCCGTGGAAAGAGCCTGCCAGTTGGCCCGCACGGCCGCCTTCACGTGGGCTTCCTGCTGGGAGCTGGCCTGCTGCTGGATGGACCGGATGGCATCGGACAGGATGCTCGGATCATTCTTCAGGGCCTCACGGACAATCTGTACGATCGCCGCCCGCTGCTTTGCGTTAAAAACCGCTTCATCCGCCGCATGGGACGTCCCCGCAAGGGACAGCCCCATGAGAGGGAGGCCAGCCAGCAGGGCCAGGGAAAATGACTTCACACGCTGTTTCATGGTCGTGCCCTCCATGGGGTTATGCAGCATTTCATGGGCGCTTGAGAAAGAGAGGGGCCCCCCACCTGACCATGCAGGTAGAACCGCCCCGATGACCAGCCCTGTTAAACAGCAAACCGGTCTGTTTTTGAAGCCCCATCCCTTCATGAGGAACGATGATGCTGCTCCCCAGCCTACAGCCGAAGCATGTAAGACCCGTTAAAACCACCCCCTGCGGGGTTGCCCTCCCAATCCCGGCAGTTTAACGCTATCATACCTCAATCCGGGACCGCCATGATGGCAGACAGTCCCTGCAAACAGCCCTGATCGTGACCCGCAACACTGGAGAGCCGCCACCGTGGTAAAGCCTGACAGCCGGACCCCTCATCCCCCCTGCCTGTCTGACCGTCCCACTCCCCGGTGGGCGCGCGGGCTTGGTCTGCTGGCCTGCCTGAGCCTTCTGGGCAGCAGCCTTGTCGCCTGTTCTGGTGGCAGGAGCCTCAAGCATCATCTCTTCGGCCATACAGCCCCATCCGCCAGAGCCAACACAGGCATTGTGGTAGCTGATGAACCGCAGGCAGCACTGGTCGGCCGTGATGTCCTCGCCCGTGGGGGCAATGCCGCCGATGCTGCCACGGCAACGGCCTTCGCCCTGTCCGTCACACTCCCCTCCCGTGCCTCTCTGGGAGGTGGCGGGGCCTGCCTGGTTGCCCGCCCGGGCCAGCCCGCCGAGAGCATTTCCTTCCTGCCTGTTGACGGCACCGGCACGGGCGGAGACCGCCCCGCTGCCGTACCCATGATGGCCCGTGGACTGTTCCTGCTGAATCTCCGGTACGGGTCAGTCCAGCTGGGTGATACGATCGACCCGGCCATAACACTTGGCCAGCAGGGCATCACGGTCAGCCGCCAGCTGGCCAGTGACATCGCCGCCGTGCAGGGGCCTCTCCTTTCCAACGAAGGAATGAAGGCCCTCTTCAGCCGGGGGGATTCCGGTGTGGCCATCCGGGAAGGGGACCAGCTGACCCAGCCCCGCCTGACGTCATTCCTCTCCCGCCTGAAACTGGTTGGGGTGGGAGACCTCTATACCGGTGCCCTGTCCGATGTTTTTGTCACACAGGCCAACAAGGCTGGTGCAGGCCTGACACGCGACGACCTGCGCCGCTCCCTGCCCGGACAGACATCTGCCCTGCATTTTACCAGCGGGCCGTATCGCCTCAGCTTCCTTGCGCCACCAGCTGATGGTGGACTGGGCAGTGCTGCAGCCTTCCGCCAGAACCTGCGGGCTGAAAATGTCATCAGCGCATGGCGCCGTTCCGGCCGGACAAGCCTCCAGGAAGGCCAGATATTCATGGCCTCTGGCCAGAGCGATGCCACCGGCCTGCCCCCTCTGCCGGCCTCCACCTCCTTTGTCGTACGGGATGGCCATGGCCTGAGCGTTGGCTGCGTGCTGACAGACAACAACCTGTTTGGCACGGGGCGTCTGGCCGGCAGTACGGGGGTTGTCCTCGCTGGAGCCCCGCATGACTACCCCCGCCCGCTCCTCAGCGCTGCCATGCTGGAAGCCCCCCACAAACGGATGCAGGCCGTCCTTGCAGCCTCGGGGCAGAATGACGCCGCCCAGAGCGTTGCTGATGCGCTGCGGCAGCTCGCACAGGGGCAGGCCATTGCTCCCTCTACAGGGACAGGGCAGCTCAACAGCATCGTCTGCTCCGGTGATGACTGTGTCGGACGGGCCGCCCCCAACGGGAACGGTCTGACCGCCCACACCATCACCCACTGAACCAGCAGGGAACACCACTCTGGACAGATACGCCCCAAGGGCTTGTCCAGAGCCCTTCTGAACGCCATCTGATGGGGCAGGCACATGCCCCGCCACCACTCCCTGCCCCATCATCCGGGGCCTGTCAGTCACGAGGTCTTCATGTCAGCAGACAAGAACGCAGAAAGAAGCAAAGCGCTGGATGGCGCTCTCAGCCAGATCGAACGCTCCTTCGGCAAGGGGTCCATCATGCGGCTGGGCCAGCGGCCCAAGGAGCAGGTGGATGTCATTTCCACCGGGTCGCTGGGACTGGATATCGGGCTGGGCATCGGTGGGCTGCCACGGGGCCGCATCATCGAGATTTATGGCCCGGAGAGCTCCGGCAAGACCACGCTGGCTCTCCACGCCGTGGCTGAAGCGCAAAAAAAGGGCGGTACGGCTGCCTTCATTGATGCTGAACATGCGCTGGACCCCATTTATGCCCGCAAGCTGGGGGTGGACATCGACAATCTGCTGCTCAGCCAGCCAGATGCCGGGGAACAGGCTCTGGAAATTGCTGATACGCTCGTCCGCTCCGGGGCCATCGACATTCTGGTCGTGGACTCTGTCGCTGCCCTCGTGCCCAAGGCCGAGCTGGAAGGGGAAATGGGGGACAGCCATGTCGGCCTCCATGCCCGCCTGATGAGCCAGGCCCTGCGCAAGCTGACAGGCTCCGTTTCCCGCTCCAACACCACCATCATCTTCCTGAACCAGATCCGCATGAAGATTGGCGTGATGTTCGGCAATCCGGAAACCACAACAGGCGGCAACGCCCTGAAATTCTATTCCTCCATCCGCCTGGACATCCGCCGCATCGGCTCCGTGAAGGACAAGGACGAGGTCGTGGGCAACCAGACACGGGTGAAGGTCGTCAAGAACAAGATGGCCCCCCCTTTCCGGCAGGTGGAATTCGACATCATGTATGGCGAGGGCGTCAGCAAAATGGGCGAGCTGCTGGACCTTGGCGTAAAAGCCAATGTGGTGGAGAAATCTGGCGCCTGGTTTTCTTACGACAGCACCCGCATCGGCCAGGGCCGGGAAAATGCAAAGCAGTATCTGCGTGAGCATCCTGAAATGGCTGCGGAAATTGAAAAACGGGTCCGGCAGGATGCTGGCATCATCGCTGAAGACATGATGGTTGGTGAGTCGGCAGAGGATGATACGGATTCATCCAATGAGCTGCCGCTGGACAGCACCAGCACCGGCAACCGCCGCAAAAGCTGACGGAAGGTCCTTTTGTCCCCCAGCAGCGGGGGACAAAAGAACGCCTCATGCAAAAAGCCCCGCTCCAGCATATTGGAGCGGGGCTTTTTTTCCATCCAGTCCCAAGAACTGGCACTACCCCTCAGGCAGCCTGATGGGCATCACCATCCTTCTGACCACGCAGGCGACGCCACAGCTTGACACCGCGCAGGGCCATGCGGGCCGCAAACGGTGCCATCTGCGGGCGCAGCAGGCGGGGGTCATACCCTGCAAAGCGGCGCTCGTTCTCCTTGAGGCACAGCTCCATCAGCTCAACAAAATCCACCTTCTTGTCCGTCATGCTCTGGGCACCGGTCACGGTGAAATTGTTGTCCTGCGTATGCTCCACGCCATCATCATCAAAGCTGCGGACGAGGCTCAGACGCTCATAAAGCAGGAAGAACAGCACACCGATCACCCGCATCTCGAACCACGGACGGCGCCAGAGCGGCATGACGGCACGATGGTAAGCCAGCCAGTTGGCAAACAGCAGGATGTGGCGACACTCCTCCTGCATGACAGGCTCGAATGTCTCGATCAGCTCCATCGGGAACAGGCCGGCCTTCTCGGCCAGAGAAAACAGACCGAAGGCGAAGAAGCTGTCCCAGCACTCGGAGAAACCCGTCACCAGATAGGCCCATTCCGTATCCCGCGGCTCGATGTAAGGGTCTTCCGGGGCAAGCGGAATACCGTAATGCTCCACCATGCGGGCCAGAACCTCCTTGTGGCGGTTCTCTTCCCATGCATTACGGGCAATGGCGTCCTTCACATCCGGGTCGTCCAGCATGTCGGCATAGGCAGCCATGCGCAGGCGGGCCTTGCCTTCGGTCTGCACGGCGATATCCCAGATCGGCAGGGAGGTGATGCGGTGCAGCGTCTCCGGGTCCAGCTTCGGCCAGGGGATGACTGACGGCTTGTAGGGGTTGAACGTCTCCCGGAACATGTCGGCCATGGCCTTCTTGTGCTCCGGGGTACCCGGCTTCAGCGGCCCTTTGACCGGGCTGCTCCAGTGGCGGGCATCGTAGTCCACCTGCTCCAGCGTTTTTTCGGATGGGCTGTCCGGCAGATGGGAATAAATATCCGCCAGAGAGCTCTTCCCGTCCGCTTTATATGCATCGCTCACGATAAGGCTCCTTTCCTTGCTGGGACTCAGGCCTGTTCGAGATCGGCTGCCGAAGAAATGATGCGGCCAACAAGCCCGTACTCAACCGCCTCCTTCGCCGACATCCAGTAGTTGCGGTCCGTATCACGGGCCACTTTCTCGTAGGGCTGTCCCGTTTCACGCGCGAAAAGCCTGTTCAGACGTTCACGCATCTTGATGATCTCGCGGGCCTCGATATCAATATCGGTCGCCGGGCCCCGCACGCCGCCCATCGGCTGGTGCAGCAGGAACCGGGTATTGGGAAGACACAGACGCCGCTCCGGACGCCCCGCCGCAAAAATCAGCGCACCGGCAGACGCCACCCAGCCCGTACCGATGATGTTGACCGGAGCAACAGAATCCACAAAGCGGATCATGTCATGGATGGTATCGCCACTCTCCACATGGCCGCCGGGAGAATTGACGTAAACATCAATCGGCCTGTCCGATTCCCCAGCCAGAGCCAGCAGCCTGCCCGTAATGTCACGGGCCATGCGGTCATTCACTCCACCGAAGATCAGCACCTTGCGCTGCTCGAAGAGGTGGCGCTCCACCTCCGGGGCCGGGCCGGACTTTTTCTCGTCCTCCGGAGGCCCATCCGGCTCGTCCTCCATGCGGGGACGCACCGTGGCGGTGCCATGGCGGACATCCTCTCCAGAAGAGGCAGAAGCCCGCAGGCGGGCAACATCATGGGTGTGGCATTCATCATATGTCATCATGCCGCTATCCTGCCCCTGCTTGACCTCTCTGCCAAGCCTTAAAACGACGCTTTCTTGCAGCTTTTTCATCATTTCCCATGATCGAATCAGGACCCTTTTTCTCCCTTTCTTCCCCAGTAAGGAATTGCGTCCGAGGGAAGAGACACATATCCTGCCTCCCCACCCTTTCATTCCGGGGCTTTCCTGTTTTGGCCCTGCCCCTTCCGCCCTGTTGCACGCCGGACCATGACACCCAGCCTTTTCACCCGTTCTTTCCGTTCCATTTCCACCACCCTCACACGGGGTGCCGGCCTCTTCCAGTTCGGGCTCTGCCTGCTGGCCCTGCCTGCCTTCACCGCAGGCTGCCAGCACCGTGATGCCATCGACACCACACGGGACATCGCACACGACATCATGGGCGGGGAGATCAGACGGCTGCGCCCCCCCACGCCGGGTTATGACAGGCCCGCCCCCAACATCGCCCTCATCCCCACCACCCGGCCGGAATTCCCAAGTGCCGATGCCCGGGCGATGATCACGACTCGTCTTGAGCGGGATCGCAACTACTCCCAGCGCATTTCCGCTGCTGGCGGGGCCCTGCCCATCGGCATGATGAACCCGCCACCACCCCAGCCCCAGAATGGCGGTTCCATGACGCTGGAAAGCCAGAGCAACGGGCCTGCTGCCAGCCATCCGGCCATCATCCGTCAGGACAGGTCCACCGGCCCGGCAGGCAGTGGCTCCAGCCTGATCTACCAGCCCGTCACCCATGCGCTGCCCATCCACCTGCCGGACCCCGGCCAGCCGCCAAAGCCTCTGCTTTTCCCCGGCTTTTCACTCCCCAGCACGGTTCTGCCCGTCATACCGGATTTCGATACCGCCACACCGGTCGGGGCTCTGGTGCGTTTCCAGGCCGATACCGACCATCTGGATGGAGACCAGACAGACACGTTCAACCAGATCGTAGCCCAGCGACACCGTCATCTCCTGCTCATCCGGGGCTTCGGCACGACCCTGAGCGCCCAAAGCGGCCTTTCTCCTGATGAACAGACGCATGAAATCGGTCTGGCCCTGCTCCGGGCCCGGGCCGTTGCCCAGCGTCTGGCCAGCCTCGGCGTGCCGCATGACGACATGCGCCTGACAGGGGAGGCCATCGGCGATGGCGTGCGTGTCTCTTACGAAAAGAACATCAGGGCCGGAACTGCCCCCGCCCACTGAAGGCCGCAGGACCATAGAGGCACGAACCAGGTAAAAATTCCGTCTTTTCTGCTGGTCCCCCCCTTGCCGGACTGACCAGCCTCATGAAACATGGGATGCCCGTTTCCCGGGAGCCAGCCCGGCTCCCTTCCATCTGACTGATTGAGTATCATGCCCGAAGAGTTCCACAAGATCCGCCGCCTGCCGCCTTATGTCTTTGCCGAAGTCAACAAGGCCAAGGCCGCCGCGCGTGCCGCCGGAGAGGATATTGTGGACCTCGGCATGGGCAACCCGGACAGCCCGCCCCCCCAGCATGTCATCGACAAGCTGGCAGAAACGCTGCGCAATCCCCGTGTGCATGGCTACTCCGTCAGCCGTGGGATTCCCGGCCTCCGAAAAGCGCAGGCCGCCTATTACGAACGCCGCTTTGGCGTGAAGCTGGACCCGGAAACGGAAATCATCGCCACGCTCGGCTCCAAGGAAGGGCTGGCCAATCTGGCCTCCGCCATCACGAGCCCCGGCGATACCATTCTGGTCCCCAACCCGTCCTACCCCATCCACCAGTTCGGCTTCATCATTGCCGGGGCCTCTGTCCGCTCCGTTCCGGCCTCGCCAGATGATGCCATGCTGGAGGCCCTGTACCGGGCCGTGCGCCACTCTGTCCCCAAGCCGACGGCGCTCATCATCAATTTCCCCTCCAACCCGACGGCCTATCTCGCCTCGAAGGAGTTCTACAGGGAGATTGTCAAATTCGCCCGGAGAGAAAACATCTGGGTCTTGTCCGATCTCGCCTATTCAGAGCTCTACTTCGGGGATGAGCCCCCGCCCTCCATTCTCTCCATTGAAGGGGCCAAGGACATTGCCGTGGAGTTCACCTCCATGTCCAAGACCTATTCCATGGCGGGGTGGCGAATCGGCTTTGCGGCTGGCAATCCCCGCCTCATCCAGGCGCTGACACGCATCAAGTCCTATCTGGATTATGGAGCGTTCACACCGGTGCAGGTTGCAGCCACCGCCGCCCTGAACGGTCCGCAGGATTATGTGGAGAACATGCGTCTGCTCTACAAGGACCGGCGTGACGTGCTCATACGTGGCCTCCATGCAGCAGGGTGGAATGTTCCGACACCGGAAGGCTCCATGTTCGCCTGGGCTCCGATTCCTCCCCAGTTCGCCCACATGGGCAGCGTGGAATTCTCCAAGCTTCTTCTGAAGGAAGCCAAGGTTGCCGTGGCGCCGGGGCTGGGCTTCGGGGAACACGGGGATGGCTTTGTCCGTATCGGGCTGGTGGAGAACAACCAGCGCCTCCGCCAGGCCACACGGTCCATCAAAAACTTCATGAACCAGCACAGCGCCCTCAAACCATAATGCCACACCCGGCCCTGCCTCCGCCTCCATGCAGGGCCACAGCCTGACAGGAAACCGCCTCTCATGACTTCCGTACATCGCAACACTGCCTCATCCTCCGTCACATCCCCGCTCCGGCTGGGCATTGCCGGCCTCGGGACAGTGGGTACGGGCGTCATCCGTCTGCTGCGTGAACATGCAGACCTGCTGCGCCACCGCACCGGCCGCAGCATCGAGGTCGTGGCCGTCAGCGCCCGTAACCGTACGCGGGACCGTGGGATCGACCTTTCCGGCCTCCACTGGCATGACGACCCCGTGGCTCTGGCCAATGACCCGAATGTGGACGTTGTTGTCGAACTGATGGGCGGGGCCGAAGGAACAGCCCACACGCTGGTGACAGAAGCCCTGAAGGCAGGCAAGGCCGTCGTGACGGCCAACAAGGCGCTGGTCGCCCGCCATGCAGAAGAGCTGGCCCATCTCAGCCACCAGCATGGAACTCCTCTCCTGTTCGAGGCCGCCGTGGCGGGTGGCATCCCAGCCATCAAGGTAGTCCGGGAGGGGGTGGCTGCCGATGCCCTGACCCGTCTGGGCGGTATCCTCAATGGGACAAGCAACTTCATCCTCACCGAAATGGCCGAAACAGGCCGTGCCTTCGAGGATGTGCTGAAAGAGGCCCAGGACAAGGGTTATGCCGAGGCCGATCCCTCTGCCGACATTGATGGCTGGGACGCTGCCCACAAGCTGAGCATCCTGACAGCCATCGCCTTCCGCCCGATCGTTTTTGACAGTCTGGCTGTCAGCGGGATGCGGCGCATCACCACAGATGACATCCATCAGGCCCGCAAGCTGGGCTATGCCATCAAGATGCTGGGCGTGGCCCGACGCCTGCCGGAAGACCGTGTGGAAGCCTGGGTGCAGCCCTGCCTCATCCCGGCACGGTCCGGGCTGGCGCAGGTCAATGGCGTCTATAACGCCCTGACGACAGAAGGCCCCTTCAGTGGTCCCATCACCATCTCCGGGCAGGGTGCCGGGGAAGGCCCCACGGCCGATGCCGTCATGGCCGACGTGATCGACCTGGCCCGTGGTCATAGCCTGCCTCTCTGGGGCCGGGTGGATGAACAGGCTCCCATTCCCTGCGAACCGGTGGAGGGCCTGGTCAGCCGCTTCTATCTCCGCATCACGCTGGAGGGCTCCGTGGAGGCAGAAACGGCTCTGGAAGACATCCGCACCGTCCTCGGCAATGAAGATGTTGCCGTGGAGAAAGGACACCATCACACATCACAGAAGGGCGACGCACAGCTCATCCTGCTGACAGGGCCTGTCACGCTGGGCGGGATCAACCGCATCCTGCCCCTCCTTGAGGAAATGCCCCTGATAAAAGGCACTCCACTGGCCCTGAAAGTGGAAGACCTGCCATGACAGCCAAACAGCCCCATCACGTTCCCCATGAATATCGGGTCACGGGCCGCAATCTGGGGCTGGACCTGGCCCGTGTGACCGAGGCCGCCGCCATTGCCTCCGCCCGCTGGACCGGTCGTGGCAACAAGAATGCGGCAGATGGTGCCGCTGTTGAGGCCATGCGGAAAGCCTTTGATACGGTTGCCATCGATGGCACCGTCACCATTGGCGAGGGGGAAATGGATGAAGCCCCCATGCTGTATATCGGTGAAAAAGTGGGCTGTGGCGGACCGGAAATGGACATTGCCGTGGATCCACTGGAGGGCACCAATCTCTGCGCCCGCAGTCTGCCCAATGCCATCACGGTGGTGGCTCTGGCACAAAAAGGCTGCTTCCTCCATGCTCCTGACATCTACATGCAGAAAATTGCCGTAGGTCCCGGCCTGCCAGAAGGCGTGGTGGATATTGACGCCTCCATAGGCCAGAATCTTGCCAGCCTTGCGCAGGCAAAAAAATGTGATGTCAGCGATCTGGTCCTCTGTGCGCTGGAACGTGAGCGCCATGAGGAGCTCGTTGCCAAGGCACGGGAAGCCGGTGCCCGTGTCCGCCTGCTCAGCGATGGTGACGTGGCCGCCGTGATTGCCACCTGCCTGCCTGGCAGTGGCGTGGACATCTACGCCGGTAGCGGAGGCGCACCGGAAGGCGTTCTGGCCGCTGCCGCCATACGCTGCATGAACGGACAGATGCAGGGCCGTCTGCTCTTCGAGAATGAAGCGCAGATTACCCGCACCCGCCGCATGATCCGCCCCGACCTCGACCCCACACAGGCCCTCAGCCTGACAGACATGGCGGCCGGACCGGTCTTCTTCTGCGCTACGGGCGTGACAGCAGGCGACCTGCTACGGGGCATTGAATATCCCTCCGACAATTACATCCGTACCCATTCCGTCATGATGCGCTCAGAAAGCGGTACAATCCGTTACATGGAGACTTACCACCATTTCGACCCCCACAAGGTTTGAGCCACTCCTCCGCCCTTATGCTCCAGACGACGTCCCAGCCAGAACCTGATACCCGGGTCACTCCCGCCCTTGTCCTGAATGTCCAGCGCAGTGCGGGGCTGCGCCGCTGGGTCTGGCGGCATCCTGTCCTGGCTGAAACGGACAACCGGCTTGCGCTGGCCCTCGCCCAGAAGATGGACATCTCCGAACTGGCTGCCCGCATTCTGGCCGGGCGGGGCATTTCGGCTGGAATGGTGGAATCCTATCTGCGGCCCCGCCTGCGTGATGCCTTGCCCAACCCCTCCATCCTGCGGGACATGGATGCCACAGCCCTGCGGCTGGCAGCTGCCGTACAGGCTCGGGCAACCATAGGCATTCTGGGCGATTATGACGTGGATGGGGCCTGTGGTACGGCGCTGCTCAGCTCCACACTCACGGCTCTGGGCTGCCATGTCGTCACCCACATCCCCGACCGGCTGGCTGAAGGGTATGGCCCCAACATTCCGGCGCTGCAATCCCTGCTGGATCAAGGCGCCAGCCTGCTTGTCTGCGTGGACTGCGGCACAGCGGCCATTGATGTTCTGGACCATTTTGAAGGGCAGGCCGACCGGATCGTTCTGGATCATCACAAACCGGATGGACGGCGCCTGCCCAAAGGGCTGGTCGTGAATCCGAACCGGCTGGACTGCGAGTCCGGTCTGGGCCATCTCTGCGCCACGGCCGTTGCCTTCCTGACAGTCGTGGCCCTCCAGCGCACCCTGCGCCAGCAGGGATGGTTTGAAACCCATCACGCCCCAGACCCCATGGCCCTGCTGGACCTCACTGCTCTGGCCACCATCTGCGATGTCATGCCGTTGCAGGGCCTCAACCGTGCTCTTGTGGCACAGGGGCTGAAGGTCATGAACCGCCGTGAACGGATCGGGCTGGCCGCCCTGGCCAATGTGGCCGGGGTCAAGGCCAATGCCAGCGCCATGAGCTGCGGCTTCGCCCTTGGGCCGCGCATCAATGCTGGTGGACGCATTGCCAGGGCTGACCAGGGCCTGCGGCTGCTCCTCAGCCAGTCCGAGCATGAAGCACAGGCCATTGCTGAAGAACTGGATGACATCAACCGCAAACGCCAGACCGTGGAAAGCCACATTCTGGATGCCGCTGTCGAGCAGGCCCGGGAACAGGTTGAGGCCGGTCATGCGGTCATTTTCCTGCATGGTGATGACTGGCACCCCGGTGTGGTTGGCATCGTGGCCGGGCGGCTGAAGGAACGATTCAACCGTCCTGCTCTGGTCGGTGCCCTGAAGGATGGTGTGGTGAAAGGCTCTGCCCGTTCCGTCACGGGTCTGGATATCGGAGCAGCCATCATCCAGGCCCATCAGTCCGGCCTGCTCCTGACGGGGGGAGGACACGCCATGGCGGCAGGATTCTCCGTAAAAGAAGAAAACTGCGCCGCCCTCCATGCCCGACTGGATGAAGCCCTTGATGAGGCCCGTCACCTCCCCCCCCAGGATGACCTGCTGCTGGATGGTGTCGTCACCATCAGGGGGGCTACCCCCACACTGGCCCAACAGATCGCCCTGCTGGCCCCCTTTGGGCCGGGCAATGAGGAACCCCTGCTGGCCATACGGGATGTCCGCTGCGTGAAGGCCGATCGGATCGGGCAGGATGGCAACACACTGCGTGTCATTCTTCAGGATGCTGATGGCTACAGCCGGATCAAGGGGCTGGTCTTTCGGGCTGGGGACAAACACTTCACCGATCTTCTGGAAGATCGCAGCCGCCCCCTGCTGCATGTAGCCGGGCAGCTGCGTCTGGAAACATGGCAGGAACGGGAAAATCTTACTTTTTTCATTTTTGATGCCGCACGGGCTTGACGCCACCCCCGTTCCTGCCTATTAACCGCCTCACGCCTTTAGTCCCGTTCGTCTAGAGGCCTAGGACACCGCCCTTTCACGGCGGCAACACGGGTTCGAATCCCGTACGGGACGCCACATCTTCTTCCACATGAGAAGAGAACAATGTGGCCTTTCATGGGCTATCTCCCATAAAGAACGGATTGCGTTGCCAGGGGCCAAGCTCTCCGGCCCAGTTGTGCCCCATGAGGCGGGGACACCCCCCATCAGCCCTTGTGCCGATACGGATCAGCCGTCCCCCTCACCCCAGAAACACCCCCTCGACCTCCAGCAACAGCTCTGCCCGGCAGATGTCGGCAATGAAGAGCGGGGATTGCTCCAGCGGGCACTGGAAGACCCGTGAAATACCCTCCCGCACGAGCGCTGCATCTTCAGGATGACGGACATAGAGCTTCATGCTCTCAAAGCGCCCTGCTTCAAGACGGGGAAAACGTTTCCGGGCCGCATCAAGCAATGAATTGATTGTTTCAATCGTGACAGAGAGCTGCTCCTCCACCGTCGTCCCGACGGATTCATGTCCCCGGATGCTCGCCGTGCCGGAGAGATACAGAGCTGTCCGATCTGGGCCTTCCATGACGGTGGCACGGGCAAAGGACGGTGAACGCCGCCCATAACGGGGCGGGTAATGATAGGCAGGAAGCTGGCTGGGATTCTCCAGATTGACACCACCCACATGACGATGGGCGATCAGGAAGACAGCCACACCACCGGAAGAGAGGCCAATGCCCGTTGCCGCAGGCAGCTCACCCAAACCGATGCTCATGGCTTCAAACGCCTGGGAACGACCACTACAGAAATCCCGATACCGTTCCTCACCCCGGGCATTGTCCTGATTGATGGCCCCCAGATAATTCCACATCCGATAGATGTGGCCAAAACCCTTGCCCCGCGCCAGGCCGATCAGCCGTTCGTAACTGGTCTGCACCGCCTCGCAGAGCTCCGGCTGGTCTTCCACCCAGAAGGCAGCGAAAAGCAGATCACCTTCTGCACTCCAGCCGATCCCCTGTTCCAGCCCTGCCTGCCGGCCTCTGGCAGCCTGTTCGTGCCGGGTCTCACCCGATAGGGATGCTGGACACCACTGTTCGCAGGTCGCCGGCAAAGGCCCGGGCAATGTCATGTGGACACGACCATTCCGCACATCCAGCCCACCACTGGCCCCTCCATAGCAGATCGTGGCCAAGGGGGATGGCCCCGCTCTCTCTGGTTCAGAATGATAGACTGGCAGCAATACCATCATGTTTCAGGCCATCCCCTGCAAATTCACCCATCTGCCCGTGTCTTAAGCGAAAGCCCAGCCAGATGACAGGCCTTAATGGCCAGCCAGAAACCTGCCATTCATTTCAGGTCCTTCCGCATGAAAACGGCACGGCCAGCCATGAAATTCTGCTTCAGGGTGGAATGGTCATAATGCCGGATAACGAGACGGCGGATGATCATCTCCACAGCAAAGAAAACGACCGCCGCAAGGCCTGTTCCTCCCTCAAGAGGCCAACGCCATGCCCTCTCATGTGGTGCCCAGAGCCACAACATGAGAGGGGCCAGCAGGGCAAGAGTGAAAAAAATGCTCCATGCCCATGTCACACCCACCGTATAACGCTGCACATCCGCCCGCAGGGGAGTCCCATGCACGGCCCCGGCCAGCCGGGTCACCAATGGGACCTGCCCCCGCCTGAGAGAGCAGACAAACAGCCACAGCATCCCCCACAACATCAACCCGTAAATGGCCAGCTGGTCACACACTCTGGACAGGGCCGGAGCATACCACCCCAGTACCCCTGCAACAGGTACGAACACGAACCAGCCCGGATGCCGTCCGGACAGCAGAGCGGCCAGCTGCATCATCAGGCCAAGACAGACACAGCCTGCGGACCAGCCAGCACTTTCCGGCACCAGACTGACCAGCCCAACACCCCCGAGCAGCAGGACCAGCCGCCATGACCGGGTTGCCCACCTCTTGCTGAAGGATAAACCCGATGCTAAACTGTGATAGACCTTCCCTATCATCAATGGATTAACCTCTTAGTGACGACAGTTTCCGCTTCTCACGATCAGACGCCTCTGGAACGTGAATTGGCTGCCCATTTGACAGAGGCCGTCCAGCTGGACATGGATCCCCTGGACATTGATCCCGAAATGCCCCTCTTTGGTGAAGGGCTGGGGCTGGATTCCATCGATGTGCTGGAAATAGCCCTCATGGTCAACACACAATACGGGATCAAGCTGGAATCACATGATGATGACAACCGCAAGATCTTTCACTCCCTCCGGTCTCTTGCACACCATATCAGCACACACCGTCCGGGCTGATGCCTGCCCTGCCTGATCTGTCCCTCATCACGACGCCGGGCCGCCCCGTCTTCCATACGGCTGCGGGGCCTCTGTGCGGCACGCAGCTTCTGTCCCATGCCTGGGCACTGGCCGAGCGGCTGCCAGAGCGCCCCATCATCAACCTGCACACCAATCTGGTCCAGTTCACGCTCGTCTTTCTGGCCGCCATGATGAAGGGGCAGTATTGCCTGCTCTCCAGCAATCATGCCGTTTCCCAGCTCATGGCCCTGCAACGGGCCCATGGAGCCCTCTGCACGGGGCCGTCCCTGCCTGAATCCCTGGCCAGCCTGACCCTGCCCCCCCTTGCCGAACTGACATCATCCCGTCAGGACAACATCCAGCTGCCTGCGGGGCACGAGGCAGCACATGTCTTTACATCCGGCAGTACCGGGCAGGCCAAAGTCCATAAAAAACGCTGGGGAGAACTGGTTGCCCGCAGCCATGCTGCCCTGCCCCTTCTGGCACCGTCCCGTCCAGACGGGACAACCCTGCTGGGTACCGTACCCCCCTACCACATGTACGGTTTTGAGACACTCATCCTGCAAAGCCTGCATACACCAACCGCCACAGCCAGCGGCCCCTGCTTCTTCCCCGGGGATGTGGAAAAGCTGCTGGACAGCACGCCATCTCCCCACACGCTCATCACCACCCCCATCCATCTGCGCTCTCTCACGACGGCCAGAGCCAGACTGCCTGGGCTGGAACGCATCATCTCGGCATCTGCTCCACTCCCCCGGGAACTGGCTCTGGAGGCTGAAGAACGCTTCCATGCGCCGGTCATGGAAATTTATGGTGCCACCGAGACTGGTTCCATCGCCAGCCGCCGGACTGTCAGCCCCGATCCGTGGCAGCTCTATGACGGGCTGACCCTGACAGCCGACCCGACTGATGACCAGACCCATATCTGCATGGCTCCCCATGCCACGCCACATCCTCTGAATGATGTCATCACCATGCAGGGGGACCGCCATTTCCATCTGGTCGACCGCAAGGGGGACCTGCTCAAGATCGCTGGCAAACGAACCTCCTACGGAGCACTCAACAAGGCCCTGCTCCAGACGGATGGCCTCCTGGACGGCTGCTTTGCTCCCCTGTTCAGCGAGGAAGACCTGAAGGAAGACCAGCCCGAACCGACACGCCTGCAGGCCTTCATCGTTGCGGGAACCGAGGTGACCACCACAGCCATCATGCGGGCCCTCCGCCAGCATGTGGACCCGGTCTTCATGCCACGACGGCTTGTCCGCCTCTCCCGCCTGCCCCGCAACCCTGTCGGCAAACTGACACGGCAGGCACTGGAAGGTCTCATCCGGGACCATGCGGAGAAACGGGCCCATCCACCTTTTTCCATCCCGGCCAGCCATCCGGCCCTGCCCGGCCATTTTCCCGGTAACCCCACCGTACCGGGCATTACCCTGCTGGAACGGATATTCACCCTGCTGGAGCTGGACGTCCGTACGATCAGCACCGTGAAATTTCTCTCCGTCGTCCGGCCGGGCGACCCCATGCAGCTGCTTTCCAGCGCTCTGGGCAATGGACAGATACGCTTCACCCTCCATCACCTTTCCGGCCCCCTGAAAGGAACCGTCATTCTCCGGGGGCAGGCCGGGAGCCAGCCCTGATGCAGCGCAACACATGGCTCCGCCCGGAGAAAGGCAACAGCCTGACCATCCGGCTGCTGATATGGGTTGCCCTGAATCTGGGATACCGGGTCACCGCCCTGCTACGCTGGCCAGCCACACTCTATTATGCAGCTGTCTATTCCTCGGTCCGCCGGGCCTCGTGGCAGTACCTGTCCCACCTGCACCGTGCCGGCGCACTGCGCCGTCCTCACTGGGGCATGGTGCTGCGCCATATCCACGCTTACAGCACCAATACTCTGGACCGCATATACCTGCTCAGTGGCCGCTTCCCACGGGAAAACATCCACATCACCGGGCAGGACATCCTCCATGAAGCCCTGCACCAGAACAGGGGATGCATCATCATGGGGGCGCATATCGGATCATTCGATGCCCTGCGCCAATGCGGCCTGAATGCCTCTGTTCCGTTCCGCATGCTGATGTATCGCCGCTTCATCGGGGCCACATCCCGTTTCATTGAGGCCCTGGCACCGGGCTTCAATGCCGACATCATCGAGCTGGGGCAGCCAGACAGCATGCTGGCAACCCTCAAGGCCCTGCGGAACGGTGAATTCATCGGAATTCTGGCAGACAGGGCCCATGATGGTGGCCGCTCCATACCCATCCGCTTTCTGGGCGAGGAAGCTCCCATTCCCGCAGGTCCATTCCATCTAGCCAGACTGACCGGCGCACCGGTTGTGCTCGTCTCCGCCATAAGGCAAAAAAATGGCACCTACCATATTGCCTGCACAGGTCTGGCTGATACTCTTCTCCCGGAAACAGAGCCAGCCCCCGCACGGGAGGCGCTGCTCTCCCCCATGCAGGCTTATGTCCGCTGGATGGAAGAGCTGTGCCAGCGCCATCCCTACGCATGGTTCAATTTCTTTGATTTCTGGGAAAAAGGCCTCTGACATCATGAAATGCCTGCCCCTCTTCCTCCTTGTGCTGCCCCTCTTCTGGCGGGAGGCACAGGCAGACACTGCGGCCATGTCGCCTCCTGCCGCCAGTGCCATCACCTCGCCCACCGCAGAGGAGGAGGCTCTGGCTGTCAACATCCTGCACCACATTGGTCTGGTCTCGCAGAGGGAAAACCACTTCACGGAGACACGCCAGCTGCACGCTCTCAAAGTGCCACTTCACAGCGAGGGAACACTCCGTTTCATTCCCCCCGATCGGGTGGAAAAACTCACCCTCACCCCTGTGCAGGACAGTTTCATCATGCAGGGGGACACGGCATGGCTCCGCCATGGCCAGACCCCCGCGCGGGCCGTACCACTACACATGAGCCCGGCGCTGCAGGTCATGGCCGCCACAATCCGGGGGCCGTTGCAGGGAGATGTCGCACTGCTCCAGCAGTATTACACGCTCTCCGCCACGGGTGACATGGGACGCTGGACCCTGACAATGACACCCCGCACACACGACACCGGCCAGATCGTCCGGCTCGTCCAGATACAGGGCCGCAACAACTCGCTGGACAGCCTTCATCTTGCCCTGGCCAATGGCGATGTGACCGATACAGCCATCACCTCACCATGAAACGCCGTCTCCCCCTTCTGCTGGCCCTGCTCGGTGCCATCATGGTGGCGGCGGCAACATTCTCTGCCATCCCCCTCCGCATGGGGATGCAGGCCTTCCTGCCCCGCCCCCATGACGCAGCGTCCCAGTTCCTGCTGGATGAGCTGAACCACGGGCCTACCCAGTCCATCATGATCGCCTCCATCAGGGGCAACGATACGGCCAGCCTGCTCCAGACCGGGCACAGATTCCATGAGGCTCTGGCCGCAACGGGGCAGTTCAGCCTCATTCTGGATGGCCCGGCCTCCCTCTCATGGCAGAAGGACCAGCCGCTTTTTTTCGCCCACCGTTATGGACTGGCCCCTCATGACCGGACACGCCTTTTCTCCCCGGACGCCCTGAAAGCCGATACTGCCCGGCTTTATGACCTCCTCCAGTCCATGGCGGCTCCGCTGGTGGAGGATATCGGACTGAAAGACCCAACCGGCGCCTATGCCGACTATCTGGCCAGTCTGGAAAGCAGCACACCCCCCGCCAGCCTGGATGGCCTCTGGCTGACAGCAGACCACCATGCCACGCTCATGCTGCTCCAGCTTCGCCAGCCGACACTCGACCCCGCACAGCTGAAACACCTGCACCAGGCCATCCGGCAGGCTTTCGAGAACAGCAGGCCACCCCATGGCGGGGACTGCCAGCTGCTTCTGACAGGCTCCCCGGCTTTCTCCTTCATCGCCGCCCAGTCCCTCCGCCAGGACATGGACCGCCTCGCCCTTCTCTCCCTTCTCGTTGTGGTCGGCATCCTTTACTGGCGCTTCCGCTCTCTCTGGGTGCTGGCCACACTGGGCGTACCTTTCCTGCTCTCACTGTCCCTCTCCATGCTGGTAGTCCAGCTCTGTTTCGGCTGGGTTCATGGCATTGCAGTCGGCTTCGGCATGACCATGCTGGGTGTGTCGCTGGACTACCCTGTCCTTCTGCTGGGGCACCGGGACAGGGGGGAAGCCATTCCTGTCGTTCTGGGCCGCATTGGCACCAGCCTGAAACTGGCCACCCTCACGGCCATTGTCGGGCTGCTGAGCATGATCTTCTGTGGTCTGCCCGGCCTCATGGAACTTGGCCTTTTCTCCGCCACCGGGATTCTGACCGCCGCCTGCATCACTATCTGGATTCTGCCCCATCTGGTCACACAGGCTGACCTGGCCGCCCATCATCAGGGTATATCCCCCTCGCTGCTGCGCTGGGAGGCACTCCGCCGTTACCGTGTGCTCTGCCTTATGGTAGCACCCCCCGCCATGGCCGTGCTTCTGCTCCATCCCTTCAGGATCGAAAGACAGGGGGAAATCCTCAACCCCATCCCACCAGCCCTGCTGGAAGTGGACCATCAGCTGCACGAGCAGCTCGGCTCCCCCCAACCTGGTCTGATTGCCGTTGTCCACGCCCCGGACAGTGAACACATCCTGCAACAGGAGGAAGAGCTGCTCGGCCACCTGCCCGCCAGCCAGGACATGGACGATGCGGCCCGCCTGCTGCCCAGCAGAGCCCGCCAGCAGCAGCGGCTGGCCACCCTGCCCGCAGCGGACAGCATCCGGGCCAACCTCCAGACAGCCCTTCAGGCCTCCCCCTTCCAGCCCGAGGCTTTTGCCAACCTGCCAGAGGATGTGGAACAGGCCCGCCATCTACCACCTCTCGGGCTGGACGACATCGCCCATACAGCCGTGGGCCACCGCATCGATCTGCTGCTCATGGCCCGGCATGGTCTGTGGTATGGCCTCATCCTGCCCCGCTCACCTGCGGCATCTGCCTCTCTCGAGCGGCTTCACCAGCAAAAGCCTGACCTGCTGCTCGTCAACATGAAAACAGCCGTGGGAGACCTGCTGCGCCCCTATGTCCGAAAAGCGGCTTTCTGGCTGGCCACAGGGATTGCCGTTGCCCTGCTTACGCTGCTCGTCTGCCAACGCAGCCCGGCCCGCACGGGCCGTCTTGCTCTCACCCTTGGCCTGACAGGCCTGAGCGTGCTGGCCCTGCTGCGCCTTCACGGCCCTGTCTTTT
Source organism: Parasaccharibacter sp. TMW2.1890 (assembly GCF_023337645.1). NCBI lineage: Bacteria > Pseudomonadati > Pseudomonadota > Alphaproteobacteria > Acetobacterales > Acetobacteraceae > Parasaccharibacter > Parasaccharibacter sp. TMW2.1890. Next base: position 146,974 of record NZ_NWUV01000004.1, read on the forward strand.
CCATCATCCATATCGTGGCACTGGCCTTCGTGCTGGGTGTTGGCATAGATTACGCCCTCTTTTTCGGCCGCCCCCAGCTTGATGCCGCTGAGCGGACCCGGACACTCCGCACCCTGCTGACCTGCAACATGATGACCGTTCTCTCCTTTGCCATTCTGGCAAGCTGTCAAACCCCTCTCCTGCGGGAGCTGGGTCTCACCATTTCTTCTGGAGCCTTGTTCGCCATGATCTTCAGCTTCCTGCTGATGGGCACCATCCCAACCTCCTCCCAGCAGGGAGACCACGCATGACCGCATTGATCATCACGGCCGGAACAGCCATCAGCGCCATGGGGCGGGGCATGGAAGCCACCCGGACCTGCCTGCTGGAACAGCGCCAGACCCTCCAGCCTGACACGTTCCAGTCTCCGGGGCATGGCTATATCGGGCGCGTTGCCGGTGTGGAAGACCATCAGCTGCCAGGAGCCCTGCACCGGTTTGACTGCCGCAACAACAGGCTGGCCGACATGGCCCTGATGACCGATGATTTCATGGAGGCTGTCGCCGATGCCCGGGCCCATTATGGCCGCCATCGCCTTGCCGTTGTCATGGGCACCAGCACATCCGGCATCCTGACAACGGAAAAAGCCTATGCTGCCCGCAAAGACCGGGATGAAGCCCTGCCGCCGGATTTCCCCTATGACGGCACGCAGGACCTCTCCTCCCTGCCACGCTATGTGGCAGCCCGGCTGGATGTCACCGGGCCGATGCTGACAGTCTCCAACGCCTGCGCCTCCTCTACCCGTGCTTTCATTGATGCCGCCCACCTGCTGGCTACCGGTCTCTGCGATGCGGCCATTGTCGGCGGGGCGGACAGCCTCTGCCGCATGACACTCCAGGGCTTTGCCTCTCTCGGGCTGGTCTCGGCCCATCCCACCCGCCCCTGCGATGCCGGGCGCAGCGGTATTTCCATCGGCGAAGCCGCAGGCTTTGCCCTGCTGGAACGGGCCGATGGCCGGCCACGCCCTGCCCGGCCAGCCGGTTACCGTCTCCGCCTTCTGGGATATGGAGCCAGCAGTGATGGCCACCACATGTCCTCACCCGACCCGACAGGCAGCGGCGCCGCTCTCGCCATACAGAAAGCCCTGGCCCGGGCCAGCCTGCCACCAGAGGCCATAGGGTACATCAACATGCATGGCACGGGGACACCGGCCAATGACCAGATGGAAGACAGGGCCATGGCTTCCATCTTCGGCCGGGCCGTTCCCTGTTCCTCCACCAAAGGCTGGTCCGGGCACACATTGGGAGCTTCCGGAATTCTGGAGAGCATGATCTGTGCCATAGCCATACAGGACCAGTATCTACCACATTGCATGAACAGTCAGACGGTTGATCCTCTCTTCCAGAGTGATATTCTCCTTGCACCCCGCCACGGCAAGCTGAACTTCGTCATGAACAATTCTTTTGGTTTTGGTGGCACGAACAGCAGTCTCATCTTCGGACCACTGACATGATCATTTCCATCGCAGGTATCGGATGCTGGGGGGACGGCCTGCATGGTTGGGCGGAAGCGAAACCTGTCCTGCGAGGGGACACCCCCCATGACAGAACCAGCCTGACACTGCCCCCACCCGCCAGTCTGCCCGCCAATGAGCGCCGGAGAGCCAGCCAGGTCATCCGGCTGGCCATGCTCTGTGCCGAGGAAGCCTGCCAGCAGGCTGGGTGCCATGCCGGGGACCTGCCTGCCATCTTTGCCAGCTCCAACGGCGATGGTTTCATCATCAACCGTATTCTGGAGTCTCTCGCCAGCCCGGCAGGAGCTGTCTCACCCTCTCTTTTTCACAACTCCGTCCATAATGCGCCTGCCGGATACTGGATGATAAGCCACAAGAGCCACCAGCCTGCCGTCTCACTGGGGCTGCATGACGAAACCCTGCCCGCCGCCCTGCTGAAAGCGGCTGCCGAAGCCCATGCAGAGGAAAAGCCCGTTCTCTTCTGCCTGTATGATGCGCCCATTCCCGGGTCACTCGGCACGGTCAGGCGGACCAGGGGCTCCTTTGGCTGTGCTCTCATCCTGACACCAGGCCGGGACACGTCACTCCAGCTTGCACTGTCCCTGAAAAATGGCAGGGATGTGCGTGACCCTTTTTCCTCCCTGCCTGAAAGCCTGGCAGACATGGCCCGCCACAATCCTGCGGGCCAGATACTGCCCCTGCTGCAGGCCATTGCCTGCGGGCAGGATCAGTCCATTTCCCTGCCCTACGGGGCCAACCATATGACAATTGCGCTGACCCATGCTCAACCGTGATGCCATCCTCCGCCATATCCCCCACCAGGGAGCCAGCTGCCTGCTGGATGCTGCGAACCATTGGGATGAAACACAGCTTGAGGCCACGACCCACCTCCATAACGACCCGGCCAACCCCTACCGGGTGGCGGGCCAGCTGCCCCCCGTCACCGGCGTGGAAATGGCCATGCAGGCGGCTGCCCTGCATGGCGCGCTGACAGCCCATGAGGCACGGCAGGGGTGGCTGACCAGTATCCGGGATGTCCAGATCCACTGTGACCGGCTGGACAATCCCGACTGGCCACACCTCATCATCACCGTCATCCAGAAGCACCAGGCCCATGGCGGCATGATCTACGATTTCACCCTGCGGACCCCCTCTGCCAGACTGCTGATGGCCGGAACGGGTACCGTCATGCTCCCAACGGAATAAACCACCATGACCCAGTCCCCTCTCCCCTGTGATGTCCTGATCATCGGCGGTGGCCCCGCTGGCAGCACGGCTGCCACCGTTCTGGCCCGACGCGGGCTGGATGTCATCATGCTGGAAAAAGACCAGCATCCCCGCTTCCACATCGGTGAATCCCTGCTGGCCTGCAACCTGCCCATACTGGAGACGCTCGGTGTGCTGGACGATGTCGCAGCCATGGGGGTCTACAAACCCGGAGCCGAATTCGTGACAGATACCGGGGAAGGACGGCTTTCATTCCCCTTCCGTTACGCCATCGACCCGCAGGCAGAGCATGCCTATCAGGTTCGCCGGTCAGAATTTGATGAGCTGCTCTTCCGCAATGCCGCCAAAGCAGGCGCAAAGACCTTTGAAAAAACCCGTGTCACGAAGGTCACCTTCCCGACACCGGATGCTCCCCTCGTGGAAGCAAAAACGGATGGAGAAAATCCCCGTTTCTTCACCCCACGATTCATTCTGGATGCGTCCGGCCGGGATACGCTCATGCTCCGCCAGCATGGAAAGAAATACAGCGACCTCCGCAACAACAAGGCCGCCATTTTCAGCCACTTCCGCAATGTCCCCCGGGCAGAAGGCGAAGGAATGGAGGGCTATATTTCCGTCCATCTCGTCAAGGGTGGGTGGTTCTGGATGATTCCCCTGCCGGATGACATCATGAGTGTCGGCTTCGTGGGGGACCATGACAGCTTTAAAAATCACGGTGGCTCGCTGGATACTCTCTTCTGGAAGACCGTACAGTCCAGCCCCAGCGTACGGGAGCGCATGAGCCAGGCGGAAGCACTGGCACCACTCACCACGACCGGCAACTACTCTTACAAGGGGAACAAGGCCTGGGGAGAGCGCTATTTCATCATCGGTGATGCTTTCGGCTTTCTGGACCCCGTTTTCTCATCAGGAATCATGCTGGCCATGCAGGGCGCACTCCGCGGCGCCGATGTTGCCAGCACCTGGCTGCTTGATCCAGCCCGGGGGCGCAGGGCGGCCCGCAAGGCTGAACGTAAAACAAGACAGGAAATGCGGCTGATCGGCTGGCTCGTCTATCGCATCAACGACCCGCTGCTGCGCTACTTCTTCATGCGGCCAAAGAACAGTCCGCTCCGGATGCGGGATGCCATCATCTCGCTTCTTGCAGGCAACTTCTCGCCCTCATGGCGGATCATGCTCCCCTTCCGGGCCTTCACGGCCATTTTCGCTTTTGCCAAGCGCTTCGGCCGCCAGCAGGGGAAAAACGCCTGATCAGACCGGATCAATCAGTCAACCACTCTGCCGCCACACGCTGCACGTTCTGGCTCAGCCGGTTCAATGCCGAACCATAAAGGCGGGGAACTGACCAGAAAAGCGGCATGGAAGGCCGGTGCGCTGGGGGCAGTTCCACCAGGGCACCGCTTCGCAGATGATGTTCCACAAGCGGCAGAGGATGCATGGCCCAACCAAGACCATGAAGGCAGAGGTCCAGAAACGCTGTGGAAGAACGTATCCAGCAGGCGGGAGCACCCAGCGTGACGCCATACACTGCCTCTGCCCACCGGGCCTGAAACATATCCCGCCGATCGAACCGCAGATAGGGAGCCTTCTGCACGGTTTCGGCCGTCACACCCTGAGAAAAATGCACCCCCATGAAGGACGGGCTGGCGCAGGCCACATAAACCATACGCCCCAGCGAGACCGTTCTGCACCACGGGAGCGGATCGGACGATGCCGTCACAGCAGCCATGACATCCCCGGACCGCAGCCGCTCCGCCGTACAGCTCTCATCATCAATGGAAATATCCAGTGTTATGGCAGGGTCCTGCCGGGCAAAGGCCATCATGGCATGAGAAAACCACGTCGTGATGCTGTCTGCGTTGACAGCAAGTTTCACCGTAGCCGGAAGTGTGGCCCCTCTGTCCTGCCAGGCCAGCCGGGCGGCCAGATCACTCTCCAGCACCCTGACACAGTCGAAATGACGGCAGAGCATTGTCCCGAGTTCTGTCAGCCGACATGGCTGCCCACGAATGACCAGAACACCCCCCAGACGTTCCTCAAACCCGCGGACACGCTGTGAAACGGCAGACGGTGTCAGCCCGAGTACGGCGGCTGCCCTCTCGAAACTACCTTCCCGCACGACAGCACTAACAGCTGTCAGGGCGGCGTAATCGAACATGATGAAGTTTTCCTTCATTCAGTGAAATAAAATAAGCTGTTCTGTATATACCCTGCCTGTCATAGACGGGCCATGCACACGATCATCACCCCCATCATGACCGGTTTCTGCCTTGGCGCCTCTGCCATCATCGCTGTTGGAGCCCAGAATCTTTTCATTCTGCGACAGGGCCTGAAGCGGGAGCATGTCCTGCCTATCATCCTGCTCTGCGCCAGTGTGGATGCGGTCTTCATCACAGCCTCCGTCCACGGCGTTGGAAAAATTGTCGCCGCCATGCCGTTCTTTACGGACATCCTGACCTATGCTGGCGCTGCTTTCCTCATCTGGCAGGGCCTCTCTGCCTTACGCCACATGACAACCAGCAGCTCTGTCACACTGGAAGACCAGCCTCCGCAGAGCCTGCGCAAAGTCATTGCCATGACCTGCGGCTTCACACTGCTGAATCCTCATCTGTATCTGGATACGGTGCTTCTCATGGGGTCTGTCAGCCTCACCCAGCCTGAAGGCAGCCGCTCATGGTTCGGACTTGGTGCCGTACTGGCCAGTTTTGTCTGGTTCCCCCTGTTGGGTTACGGAGCCAGAGTGCTGCGTCCCTTTTTCAGCAATCCACTCTCATGGCGAATTCTGGATGGGGTAACTGCCGCCATCATGCTCACCCTGGCAGGAACCCTGCTCTATCACGCTGGCCTGGCAGGGTAAGCCTGCGCCCCCCCCCTGATACGGCAGACACAAAAAAGGCCGCCCATGATGGACGGCCTTTTTCCTGATCCATTCCTGACGCTTGTCAGAACTGCACTTTGACGGACCCTGTAGCACCACTGTCCATGGCATGCTCGCCATACTGCCCCGTGTAGGACAGGTCGAGATCCACAGAATCCGTGACCCGGGCCGCTACACCCGCCTTGATCACAGCAGCATCACGGGACAGCAGCACGCCATTGACATTCATGCCACTGCCATCACCCATGAAACGTTCCGTCCTGCTGGAACCGAGGCTGCCATAGGCACGGCGGTAAGCCCCCATGGCATGGGCCCGCAGCCACATCTCTCCAATCTGGAAGCTGCGTGCCACACGGAAACCAAAGCTGGTGAAGCCCACGCTACGATCCTTGGACTGACCATACAGGGCAGCCACGCCATGCTCCTGGAAACGGCCTGCGTACTGGTTGACGTAGGATCCCTCGAAGAAAGGTTCAAACTGGAACTTGTCAAAGTCAAACTTGTAGCTCAGCTCCGTAAAGGCACGGGCCGTCCCGTTACGGTAATTGCTGGTCTGCCGGCCACCAAAATCAGCCACCTGCACATGCCGACGCATGTTCATCAGGTTCCAGGTGTAGAAGGCCCCCAGACGCAGATTGAAGCGTCCCCAATGAGACCCGGCATAACTGCCCAGGCTGATGTTGTTGCTGTTACCAGACGAGTTGCTCGTCCCATTGGCATTGAACATGGAATGCCCGTAGGCAATCATGCCACCCACACGCCACCGGTCATCAACTGGTGTATCCACACCCATGACGAATCCGGCTGTCTGATGGTGCAGCAGGCTTGCGTTCCCGCCGCCACCATTATGCCCCAGGCTGCCATAAGCCTGACCCCACATGATGGTGTGGTCGCTGTGGCACTGGGATTCCTTGCGCCGCGTGTAGAAATTGTAATGCCCCTGGGCGGACATTTTTCCATCACCATCACAGCCTGCCTCAACCAGACGGTCCAGCACGGCCTGTTCCAGCAGATAGCTGTCCTGGATCAGGGCAGTCCGGGCAGATGCGTGGATGTCACCAGAGAGATTACCCAGTGCACGACGGGCCTCACCAGCGGAACTGACGCCTGTCATGGCCTGCACCACGCTACTGCCACTGGCCATGCCATCAAGTGCATGGCCAACTTCACGCTCGTTCTGGTTCCCCGCCACGCTGCTAAAGGAGACATTATTACGGGCATAGACCACGTCCACGGCCTGATTCTCGAACGCCAGATAAGGCGACACGAACAGGCCATCTGGCAGATTGCCTGTCAGGGCGTTGTCATGATTGGCACTGACCGTCCCTGTTGCTGTGAGGATACGATAACCATCCCCCGCATAGATACGGTCATTGTCGTTCTTCACAACATTGAGGGTCGCACTGTTCAGCTGGGCATCACCATTCACATGGATCAGGCCACTATTGAGCTGACGGTAGGAGCCTGTCAGCGAACGGCCGGTCGTATCGATCGTACCATTCTGGCGGCTATACCCCTGAACGTTGTTCAGCGTGATGTAGGAGTTGGACGAAACCGGTGTGGAGCTTGCGCCCACGGACAACACAGACTGGTGACCCGCAGTGCCATTCATTGTCAGGGCCGTCCCCTGATGCCCGGCAGCACCGATATTCAGGGTTCCGCTGCTCTGGTTCCAGTTAGCCTCAACGGTACCACCTGCCGCAACTGTCGTGACGGCAGCAGCCCCATTATCTGTTGTGTTACCTGTCAGACGGGCACCATCCTCAACCGTGATCCCGGAAGAAGAAGAATTGTTGCTGTCAGACGCCTGACCATACCCGGAAGCAACGGCCAGCGTCGTGTCCTTGCCCGACACGACCGTCTCACCCTGGTAGCTGTTGTCATGATTGGCCACATACAGCGTACCGCCGCCTGTTGCCGTCAGACCGCCAGTCCCCGTCAACTTGCCTGTCAGATAGGTGCTCTGCTGGTTTGTATCGAATGTCCCATGCCGGACAGCCTCCCCGGAGGGAGTCCCATCGGACAGATAGACATTGGAATCCACATGCAGGTCGCTGCCCTGACGGTTCTGGATGACGCCGTTACCGTACAGGACCACGCCACCATTCTCCTTGGCAGACGTCCCATTCGTCTGGGTGGCATCACTGCTGATACCACTGCTGCCGTTCGTGTCGCCAGCAACCAGAGTACCGGTTGCTGCCCCGGCATTGGACTGATCCTCACCACCAACCCGCAGCTGACCATCGCTCATGATATGAACATTGCCAGCATTGTTGATAGTACCACCAGCAGTCACACCGGCATAATAGCGGGGTGCTGTACCATTGCCCTCACCAATGACCATGCCACCCTGACCAACATTCAGCTGACCACCGGGCTGGGTCACACCACCTTCGGCAGAACCAACAGTCAGAGAGCTGTTAGAGGCCAGGTGCCCGTCCGTGTCCTCGCCACTAACGGCCACGCCATAGGCTGTCACCTCACCACCCTTCTGGATGCTCAGATGACCGGTCCCCTGCTGGCCAACAACGAGGTTCCCCGTGTCGCCGCTACCCGTCAGATCCATTCTGGACTGGACATTGCCACTGGCATTCTGCCCGTCACCGACCGTCACATACCCAACGGACCCAGCCTGATTCCCGAGGGTGACATTGCCATCCGTGGTGACCGTACCGCCATTTCGGACATTCAGCGCCCCCTGGCCCTGGTCACCGACAACCATCTGTACGGCCTGGTCCCCATCCTTCTTGGCTGTCAAGGACGAACCGGAGCCATCAACCGTCACGCTACCCTGGGAGCCAGCACTGCCACCGACAACCACATCGCCACCCACAACGGCCTTGCCGCCCTGCGTGACAGACAGGTTGCCCTCGCCATCAGCCCCAACAAACATGCCACCAGCACCAACGGTCAGACCGCTGCCTGCCCCGGTAACAGACACATCACCCTTGCCGGCGGCCTGGTTGCCGATAGCGACAGTCATGGCACCCACCTGGCCACCATTCTGGACAATCAGACGGTTTTCCTGCCTCGTATCGCTGGCACCGTAGCTCTGATCGCCATTGCCAACAATCAGCTGACCATAAGGCTGCATGACCTTGCCATCACTGTCTGTCTGGCCACGCAGCAGCAGGATGCCATCCTTGTCCACTGTCAGCGTACCAGAATCGTTGGCGGCCAGACCAACTATCGTTGCCCCCCCGGAAGTGATGCCACCAACCTTGCCATCACTGCCTGTCAGGGTCAAAGATCCATTACCACGGACAAACGTACGCCCATTATAGACATTCTGCCCCGTGAACGTCACGTTGTTGGGCTGGGTCTGCTGCGTCTGATTGACAGTCTCGCCCGTATTGACATCAACACCACCGGCCTGGTCGATGGCGGCTGTCTGATCAGCACTCCCACGGATGGAACCCGAGAAGGTCTGATCCGTTCCATCTCCTTTGACACGATAGATATCGCTGCCCGTATTGATGACGCTCCCCTGATCGGACAGGTTCGTCACCTCCTTGACGGACGGCTCCTGACCATTGATCGATACCGGCGTGGCCGCCGAAACCGCGTCCGCAGCCTGGGCAGGCGTAAGGACAGGCCCGAAAGGCGTTACCTCCACACAGAACAAAGCTGCTGTAAAGAAAAGTTTATTCCGCATGACTTTCCCCGCACCCGTACTCCATTGCAATCCTCTCCTCACCAACGATACCAGAAAACAGACTGCCCCCCGGAAGGGCACAGTCCAATGAGAAGAGCGACTATGTTCATCGAAAAGTAATATAAAATTAAAATTAATACAAGTTTTTTGTTAAGCTAATAATAACCACAATGAAACCATATTTTCACTCTATTATGACCGAGCGAGCTCGTGATGCCGACATGACAGAGCCCCTCCGGAATCAGCAGAAATGCTGTCCGGACATGGAGAAGCAGTCTCATCAAAAAAGAGAGGGATCTTATATGGTGAAGGAAATGGGCGCCTGTCTGGGCCGCTCCAGCCCTTCACGCTCGGCCTTCTGGAGAAGATCAGCCAAGGTGATCGCTGAAAGCCGATCCTTGATTCCTTCATTCAGATCAGCCCACAATGGTGCAATCACCAAAGACTGGAGGGGACTGCCATCCCGCTCCTGCAAGGCAGCCACCTGGTCCCGCACACCAACAGCACAGACAATCTCGTGCAGGCTGACCACCCGTGGGGACCGTCCCAGCCGGTATCCCCCTTTTGGCCCACGAACACTGTCCAGAAGCTCCGCCCGTGAAAGAGCCTGGAGCACCGGCTCGATTCCACGCCTCAACAGACCGCTGCGCCTGGCTATGTCCGCGCCACTCACGACCCCGGACCGTCCGGCATAAAAGGCCACATCAAGCATGATGGACAGGGCCGTCAGGATACGATCGTTTTTCAGATACATCATTCACTCTTCAGCCATCAAAGCGTCAGCCTCCTTTTAGCCCATCTCGCGTTATAAGAAAGAAAATTATGCGAATGTTTCGCGATCCTTTACCGTTTCTTCTCCAGTCTTTCCAAAGCGACATGACGAATACCGGGCAGACCTGCTAGTCTTGTTCTTACATTCATCATGGCAGGGAGTACCAACGATGACAGAACCTCGCTCATCAGATTTTCCTTTCCCTCTTTCCACGACCCCGTTCGCAGCCCCCCGTGGGCATGTCTATCCTTCTTTCATGGAAGTCGTGGGCGGCACTCCGCTGGTGGCCGTTCCCCGACTGACAGAAAAGGAAGGGTTGAAAGCCAACCTGCTGCTCAAGCTGGAGTTCTTCAACCCTCTGGCCTCCGTCAAGGACAGGATCGGCGTGGCCATGCTGCGGGAAGCACAGGAAAAGGGACTGATCACACCGGGCAAGTCCGTTCTCGTGGAGCCGACATCCGGCAATACCGGCATCGGCCTCGCTTTTGCGGCAGCCTCCATGGGCTACCGGATAATTGTCACCATGCCGGAAAGCGCCTCGATGGAGCGGCGTAAAATGCTGGCCCTGATGGGAGTGACCCTGGAGCTGACCCCCGCCCCGCAGGGCATGAAAGGGGCCATCAGCAAAGCACAGGAGATCCTTGAAAAAACCGAAAATGCCTGGATGCCCAGCCAGTTCACGAATCCAGCCAATCCGAAGGTTCATGCCGAGACAACCGCTGAAGAAATCTGGACAGACACGGCCGGTGCCGTAGATGCCGTCGTGGCAGGTCTGGGTACTGGGGGAACGGCGTCCGGCATTGCCCATGCTCTCAAGCCACGCAAGGAAGGGCTGAAAGTGTTTGGTCTTGAGCCCTCCGAAAGTGCCGTCCTCAATGGTGACGATCCTGGCCCGCATGGCATCCAGGGGCTTGGCCCGGGCTTCAAGCCCGATACGCTGGACATCCGTGCGCTGGACAAGGTCATCCCCGTCACCGAGCATGATGCCCTGACGACAGCCCGCCTCTGCGCCCGCACGGAAGGTCTGCCCATTGGCATTTCCGCTGGGGCAGCCCTGTTTGCCGCCATGGAGCTCGCCAAAAAAGACGAATGGGCTGGCAAGACCATCGTAGCCATCGTGCCTGACTTTGCCGAGCGTTACCTTTCAACGGCTCTGTTCTCCGGCCTTTGAGAGACCTGATCCCGCCTGCCAGACCGTAGGCTACTCTCCGGCTGGCAGACATGCAGCGATGAAAAAAGCCCCCGTTCCCGGCATGGGAACGGAGGCTTTTTTAAAGACTCGCGGGCCTGCTTCGGCCCTGCGCCTTACTCGGCGGTATAACCACCGTCGATCACCAGCTCGGTTGCCGTGACGAACTTGGATTCGTCAGAGGCCAAGTACAGAACACCGTAGGCCACGTCTTCCGGCGTGCCCAGATGACCGACCGGATGGATGTCCACCAGATGCTGATAGGCGGCCTTGTCGGTACGGGTCAGCTCATCAACCAGCGGTGTCTGGATGTAACCCGGGCAGACGCTGTTGATGCGGATCTTGTACCCGCTGCGGGCACAATGCAGGGCAGCAGACTTGGTGAGCATCTTCACGCCGCCCTTGGAGGACCCATAGGCAGCCAGATTCGGGATACCAACCAGTGCAGAGCTGGAACACATGTTGACGATGGAACCGCCCTCACCGCCATTCAGCTCCCGCATGATCTCGACGGCATATTTGGTGCCGAGGAACACACCATCCAGATTGATGGACTGCACACGGCGCCAATCCTCCAGAGACGTGCTCTCGATGGTCCCGTCATAGGCGATGCCAGCGTTGTTGACGACAATGTCCAGACGGCCATCATGCTCCTTGATGGCAGCCATCGTCTTCTTCCACTCGTCTTCCTTGGCCACGTTCAGGGGCAGGAAGCAGGCCTTGCCGCCAGCCTTGCGGATTTCTTCCACAACCTCTTCACCACCCTTCGGGTTGAGGTCAGCCACGATGACCTTGGCACCTTCCTTGGCCAGAACCTTGGCAATCCCCTTGCCAATGCCGCTGCCGGCGCCTGTCACGAGTGCAATCTTTCCAGCAATCCGTCCCATCTGTCATCTCCTCAGATAAAGGTGTCTGTTGTCACGCTACTCTCTTTGCATGAAAGGTCTTTGATTTATATCAAATTAACTACTGCCCTCTGCCACTCCATTACTGTTTCCCGTCATCGAATCCATCATGCTCCGCAGTCTTCAGCGCTTTTTCATTCAGCATCCATTAATGCATATCATCCATGCCCTTACGGCACTCCCACATGGCCCGATGGGGAGCCGGTCCCCCATCGCATGCCACAATAACCGGGCCATCAATTAATACGAAATAATATAGTTGTTTATAGAGAACTGGAAAAAAACACGCTACCAGGCCTTTCACCCAGCAGGATCACTTCACAAAAATATATATAAAACAGTGTGTTATGAAAAAATTTACTCAAAATGACATTTTTCACTTTCAAATAAGATGAAATACCCCATTATGACATTCGGATATGTTGTTTTATAAAATGACTATCATAATTCGTTTTATGGAGTTCCTACCATGGCTTCCACCGCTGCTGCTTTCGCTCCGCTACACCATGCCCCGGTCACCCTGAAGGCCATCCCCCTCAGCCCGGCCATCGGCGCCATCGTAGAAGATGTGGATATTTCACAACCCCTGTCTCCGTCGCAGAAGAACGACATCCACGAGCTGCTTCTGCGCCATCAGGTCCTCTTCTTCCGTAAACAGACCATCACACCCAAACAGCAGCGGGACTTTGCCCGCAACTTTGGCAAGCTGCATCTCCACCCCATATTCCCGACCGTCCCCGACGTGCCGGAAGCCATCGTGCTGGATACCGCCAAGAACGACCTGCGGGACAATGCCCTGTGGCATACGGATGTCACCTTCCAGCAGGAACCGCCAAAAGCTGCCGTGCTGACCAGCCGCCTCCTCCCGGAAACAGGCGGGGGAGATACGATCTGGGCCAGTGGTACCGCTGCCTATGATGCCCTTTCCGACGGCATAAAACAGCGCATTGACACGCTGACAGCCCAGCACGACTTTCTCCGCTCCTTTCCTGTCTCCCGTTATGGCCGCACGGATGAAGAGCGGAAAAAATGGGCTGAAACACGCAACAATTTCCCACCCGTGACCCATCCTGTCGTCCGCATCCACCCGGAAACGGGAGCAAAGGGGCTGTTTGTCAGTGAAGGCTTCACGACCGAAATCAACGATGTGGACCCCGAAGAAAGCGCTGCCCTGTTGGCTTATCTGACCCGTCATGCCACAAAACCTGAGTTCTCCGTCCGCTGGCGGTGGGAAGAGGGTGACGTTGCCTTCTGGGACAACCGCATCACGCAGCATTATGCCGTGAATGACTATCTCCCCGCCCGGCGGATCATGAACCGCATCACCATCATCGGGGACCGCCCCTATGGCCCCGGTCAGAAAGGATAACGTACCCGATGAGCCAGCCTCCTGCGTCACCGTCATCCTCGTCCGGTGCCCCTGCCGCAAGCCGTTTCAAAGGGCTGCATGTCGCCATGATCTCCATTGGCGGCATCATCGGGGCGGGGCTGTTCGTCGGAACGTCCGCCACCATCGCCGCAGCCGGTCCTGCTGTCCTGCTGTCCTATCTGGCAGCGGGAATCGTCGTCTGGCTGGTGATGCGTCTGCTGGGAGGGCTGGCCATCAACGCACGGGGGCAAGGGTCCTTCATCACCCACATCGCCACCCATAACGGCCCCAGGGCAGCCTTCATTACAGGCTGGAGCTATGCCTTCCTCTGGGCCGTGACGGCCGGAGCACAGGCCGTTGCCGGTGGCATGATCATCGGACGGCTGGCAGGCGTTGCCCCCCTCTGGGGAGCGCTTGTCCTTGTTGCCATTGCCTGGACGATAAACCGTCTCTCCCTGCGCCATTACGGGCAGGCGGAAACAGGTCTCTCCATTTTCAAACTGCTCTTTCTAGGCGGTTTCATCGCCCTCGGCCTGGGCTGGCTGGCTCTCTCCGGTCATCCCTTCGCCATAGCGCTCGACAACATCACCGCACATGGAGGCATCTTCCCCAAAGGAAGCTGGGCTGTCATCGGGGCTGTCCCCATGATCGTGCAGACCTTCACCGGCTGCGAGATTGCCATCATCGCCGCAACGGACAGTGACCGCCCCCTGCGGGCCATCGCCCATACCATGCGGCGCCTCCCTTTGCAGGTCCTGTTCTTCTATGCCGGGTCGGTACTGGTCATCATCTCCCTGTTGCCGTGGAATGGTGTGCATGTAGGGCAGTCCCCCTTCCTGAGCGTGCTGGAATATCTCCGTGTTCCGCTGGCCCATTACGCCGCCATTGCCGTAACACTGGTCGCTGTCCTCTCCTGCCTCAATTCAGCTGTCTATGTCGTGTCCCGCACCTTGCGGGAACTGGCCGATCTGCGCCTCGCCCCGCAGAAACTGACAGAAGAAACAGACCGGCAGGTCCCCATCTGGTCCCTGCGCCTGACCACCCTGCTGGAGCTGGCTGTCATCGCTGCTGCCATCGGCTCGCCGGAAACACTCTATCCCGTTCTTCTCGGCTCATCAGGCGGGCTGATCCTGTTCATCTATTTCATGATCGCCATCGCCTACTGGCTCTGGGCCCGGCAGTCACAGACAGCCACGGCCCTGCCGCTGGCCAAGGGACTGGCCGTGCTCATCCCAGTTCTTGGAGCCATCCTGCTCATTCTGCCCTCCGCACGCGGGGATGCCCTGCTGTCACTCGCCGTCATTCTGCTTCTGACGCTGACCAGCCTGACTTTCATCACCCGGCGATGTCTGAACAGGGCCTGATACCTCTCTCATAAAACCGGGGTGCCCCAAAGATGGGGCACGACTCCGGCACCTGCCCTTTCACCGTCTCAACGGATCCGTCATGCCATCATATCGCCATCTGTTCTGGATGGGCCTCACCGGCCTGTCCGCACCCTTTGTCGTGCCTGCTTCACTCCAGGCCGCCGGTCTCCATAACAGCCCGGAAACTGACCGTCACACCCATCATCTCACGTCTCGCCATGCAGACGGCAAGACGGGTCGTCTCCGATCATCAGCCCCTCATCCGGGGGGCGCTGCCACAGCTGGGGCCAGCACGAAACGCCATGCCCGCAAGGCGGTTCATGGCGGGTATGAGACCCTGTCCGTCCGCACCCGTCACATCGTGCAGGGCACGCAGCTCGTGCTGGGACACAAGCAGCTGGAACAGCAGGTACCCGGCACCAACCCCCTCCGCACGCTGGCCCAGATGCCGGGCGTGCAGTTCCAGTCCGACGACCCGCAGGGTGTGGACACCTACTCGACCCAGATTTACATGCATGGCTTCATCCAGAACGAGATCGGCATGACGCTGGATGGCCTGCCCCTCGGGGAGCCGACCTTCCGCAACTATAACGGGCTGAACCCGCTACAGGCCATTTCCTCGGAGAATGTGGAACGGCTGGAGGTCACCCAGAGTGCCGGGGCGGAAAGCACGGCCAGCACCAACAATCTGGGGGGCAGCATCAATTACGTCTCCAGCAACCCCAAGAACAGAACGGGAGGGCTGGTTGCCCAAACCTTCGGCAGCAATGCGCTGTTCCATTCCTTCTTCCGGTTCGACTCCGGCAGGCTGAATGAAAGCGGCACGAAGTTCTACGTCTCCTACATGCGCAATCAGGGCGACAAATGGAAGGGCGGCGGAGACCAGTTCATGCAGCAGGTCAATGCCAAGCTGGTCCAGCCCATCGGGGAACGGAGCCAGGTTTCCGCCTTCTTCAACTGGGATGCCCTCCAGATGGTGAACTATCAGGATTACGCTCCCAGCTGGCTGGACCAGGCTGGGTCCCGGCTGGACAATTTCTACGGGCGGCCCGGCGCATGGGCCAGAGCCTACCGGGCCGCACGGGGGCAGTACCCTGCCGCCTATGACCGGCTGTCAGACCCCAAGGATGTTTCCTACTACGACAGTACGGCCAGCTCGTCCGACCTGTTCGGAGGCATCAAGGCTGACCTTGCCCTGACCGACCGCCTGACATGGAAAAGCAGCCTCTATGGCCACAGCGAGACCGGCCACGGCACCTATGCCAGCCCCTATGCGTACCAGAACGGTGTCGATACCGTTCAGCTCAATGGTGGCCCCATTTTCGAGCAGGTCCGCCATCCTTCCATCGAACGGTTCGGCGGGCTGACTTCCTTCGATTACCGCCTGAAGCGGCATGATCTCTCCGTGGGGTTCTGGTACGAGAACAACCGGTATGATTCCTACGCCTATGCCTACCAGCAGCCCGACAGCCCCAACGGCACACCCCTGAATCCATTCAAAAGCTTCAGGAACGTTCCCGGCCGGACCCTCTGGGGGCAGCGTTACAACACCAACAGCTTCACGGCCTACGTGCAGGACACCTATCACCCCATCAGGTCCGTTGCGCTGCATTTTGGCTTCAAGTCCATTCTCAATACGACCCGTGTGGGCCATGCCACCAACTGGGAACCCCGCTTCCCGGCTCTGGCCAGCGGAGAAAGCCTGACGACCGCCAAGGCCTTCCTGCCCCATATCAGCGGGGACTGGCACTTCCTCCACCATCATGAGCTCTTCTTCGACATTTCCGAGAATGCCCATGCCTACAGCCAGTCCGGCTACAACTCCAGCAACTCACCTTTTGCGGTGTCCCAGCTTGCCTACAACGCCACGAAGAACAGCCTGAAGCCGGAAACGGCCTGGACCTTCGCCGGAGGCTACCGCTACACCGACCATCTCATCCAGAGCAGCCTGTACCTGTACCGCACCAACTTCCATAACCGCCTCCAGCAGATTCTGGGCAGTGCGGGGGCTGGATCCATCCTCACCAACAACACCTCCACCGTGCAGAATGTGGGGGGCGTGACCATGAATGGCGTGGATGGGGCCATCACCATCACGCCGCTGCCCGGCCTCGCCCTGCTCAACAGCATCAGCTACGACAAGGCAACGTACGACCAGAACATACGCAGCGGCGGAACGCTCTATGCCACGAAAGGTCGGCAGGTGGTGGCGTATCCCCGCTTCATGTACAAGGCCCGCCTCTCCTATGAGTGGCGGCATCTGCAGGCCTATGTCGATACCCAGTATTATGGGAAACGCAGCTATGACTATGTGGGCGACTACAAGCTGCCAACCTACTGGCTGGCCAATTTCGGCCTGATCTACACGCTGGACATGACCCATCTCGGAATGCGCAACCCCACGGCCGTGCGGAATCTGGTCTTCGCCTTCAACATCTACAATCTGGCCAACACCAGATACGCCTCCACCGTGGGCCAGAACGGCTTCACGATGGATAACCAGGGCGGAGCGGCCTACAACAACCAGTCCATCCTTCTTGGCGCACCCCGCCAGTTCTTCGGCTCCGTCAAGGCGGAGTTCTGAGACACCCCACCTGCAAGAACGGGCCGGAAAGGACAGTCCCTTCCGGCCCGTTTCTGTAGGCTCTCCCAGAAGCCGCCCCCTCAGGCGGGGCTGACGGCGGTATTCTGATAGTAGAACTGATAGCGTCCCAGCTGGTCTTCCCAGTCCTTCACGTTGGCCCCATCCGGCAGAACCACGCTGTCAAACCCGCAACGTCTGAAATGAATGGCCTGATCCGGCAGAAGATGGCCGGACGCCCGGATTTCCCCTTCATACCCCTCATATTCCCTCAGGGACCGGGCCTGCGTGAAAGCCCGCCCGTCCCGGAAGACGGGGAACTCCAGCACGATCAGTGTCAGGCTGCCAAGATGGGAGCGCAGCTCCTCCACCTCGACATCCGGTGCCAGAGAGATGGCCGTGCCCTGCCGGGTTTCCTTCCACTCCGCAAAAGGAACGGGAGAGGCCGCCTCCAGCGTTTTACGCCCGCTGAGATCAAACAGTTTCATAAGCCACCTCCTTGAAAGCCTTCAGGCCACACCGCTTGAGCATCGCAGCGAAGGTCTCCCCCTTCTGACGCTGCCCGAGATAGAACTCCACGATGCGGGCCACGGCAGCCACGGCTTCATCCTCTGCAAAGGACGGGCCCAGAATCCCGCCAATGGCCGCATTCTCCCCGGCATCCCCGCCGAGAAGAATCTGGTAGGTCTCGGCCCCCCGCTTGTCGACCCCCAGAAGACCGATATTGCCCACGTGATGATGCCCGCAGGCATTGATGCAGCCCGACATGTGGATGCTCAAGGCCCCGATCTCGGCCTGCAGGTCGGCATCGCCGAAACGGGCCCCCAGCTTCTGCGCCAGTGGCAGGGAGCGGGCATTGGCCAGATTGCAGTAATCCAGCCCCGGGCAGCTCACGATGTCGCTGATGAGACCGACATTCGGTGCGGCAAGGCCCAGTGCCTTCAGGCCCTGCCACAGTTCATGCAGCTGGTCCTTGCGGACATGCCCGAACACCAGATTCTGAAGATGCGTGACCCGCACCTCACCAAATGAATGACGCTCGGACAGATCAGCCAGACCGTGCATCTGCTCGGCCGTCACATCACCGGGAATGGCCCCCGGTGTCTTCAGGGAGATGACGGCACAGATATGGCCTTCATCCTGATGAGGATGGGTATTGCTGGCCACCCAGCGGGCAAAGACGGGATCAGCCTTCTTGTGCTGCTCCAGCACGTCGGCCGCATCTGCCGGGGCCTTGAGGTCCGGCAGGGCGAAACGGGCACGAATCTGCGCCACATGCTCCGGTGTCAGCCGGTAAGCAGAACGGTCCATGCGGGCCAGCTCTTCCTCCACGGCCTTACGAAAGGCCTCCAGACCGATGGTCTGCACCAGAATCTTGATGCGGGCCTTGTAGAGATTGTCCCGCCGTCCGAACGCATTATAGACACGCAGAACGGCCTCCAACGTGGCAATCAGGTCTTCTTCCTTCACGGAATCGAAGAGTTCCTGCCCGACGACCGGCGTCCGCCCCAGTCCACCGCCCACGAAAAGACGGAACAGCGGACCATTCTCACCAGGACGGGCCAGCAGACCGATGTCATGGAAGCGGGCCGCCACCCGGTCTTCCGGGCTGCCGGAAATGGCGATCTTGAACTTGCGGGGCAGAAAGGTGAATTCGGGATGCAGGGTGGACCACTGCCGCACGATCTCGGCATGGATGCGGGGGTCCATCAGTTCATCCTTCGCGGCCCCGGCAAACTCGTCCGACGTGACATTACGGATACAGTTGCCGCTGGTCTGGATGGCGTGCATGTCCACCTCGGCCAGCTCCCGCAGGATGGTCGGAACGTCCTTCAGCGCAATCCAGTTGAACTGGATGTTCTGCCGGGTGGTGAAATGACCGTAATTCCGGTCATACCTGGCCGCAATGTCGGCCAGCCTGTGCAGCTGGCGGCTGTCCAGCACGCCATAGGGAATGGCCACCCGCAGCATGTAGGCATGAAGCTGGAGATAGACCCCGTTCATCAACCGCAGGGGCTTGAACTCTTCCTCGCTCAGCTCACCGGAGAGACGACGGCGGACCTGCCCTTCGAACTCGTTGATGCGCTCCTGAAGGAAGGTCCGGTCCCGCTCCTCATACTGGTAATGCCCGACAGACCGTGACGCAGGCTGTGTCATCCTACCTTCTCCTTTTCCCGCACCGGGGCATGATCGTAAGAAAAATCCGGGTGAACGCTCGGCCCGTGGGCCCGGATGGCTTCCCGTGTCGTGACAGGCTCGGGAGGCCGGGTATCCCTGGCCACGACCTCATATACGGCCACGACCTCTTTCTGTTCCGCCTGAGCCAGGGCACGCTCCAGAGCCGGACCGGCCTCCTCATAGGTGAAGCGGACAGCCTCGGCGATGGATTCATGCCAGTGATCCCCCTCGCCAAGCCAGACAATACGGCCATCCAGCAGACGGCTGGCCGTCAGCAGCAGGATTTCCCCTTCTCCCGGGCGGGAAAGACGTTTCATCAGGCACTCTCCTTCGATGTGCTGTAACCGGGCACAGCCTGCACCACCTCGCCACGGTGATGCACCACTTCTCCCACAATGATCAGTACGGGACTCTGAAGCCCCTGACGACGGACATCTTCAGCAATCGTGCCCAGCGTGCCCGTCACGCAACGCTGGTCTGCACAGGACCCCCGATGGACGACCGCCACTGGCCAGCTTTCCGGCAGGCCATGATCCTGCATCTTCCGGCACAGCTCCGCCATCGAGCTCAGTCCCATGTAGATGACGACCGTCTGCCCTCTGCGGGCAAGGCTGGGCCAGTGCAGGTTCAGCGTTCCATCAGCCCGGGCATGGCCTGTCACCACCACGCAGCTCTGGGCGCAGTCCCGATGGGTCAACGGAATCCCGGCGGCGGCGGCACAGCCATTGGCCGCCGTGATACCGGGCACGACCCGTACCGGCACATTGGCAGCCAGCAGGGTTTCCATCTCTTCCCCCCCACGGCCGAACACGAAAGGGTCACCCCCCTTCAGCCGCAGGACCCGCTCACCCCGCCTGGCCCGGCGCAGCATCTCGGCCTCTATGTCGCTCTGCGGCAGGGTGTGATGGCTCCGCTTCTTGCCGACATAGACACGCTCGGCATCACGCCGCACACGGTCCAGCACGTCCGGCGCCACGAGATTGTCGTACAGGACACTGTCCGCATTCTGCATCAGGCGCAGGGCCGCAAGGGTAAGCCAGTCCGGGTTTCCCGGTCCAGCCCCCACGAGCCAGACCTCACCCTGCGGGCAGTCCGCCTCGCCTTCGGCCTCCGCCACGAGCTGCTCCAGCTGCTCCCGTGCCCAGTCTTCCTCCCCGGCCAGGGCAGCCTCATAGGCCGGACCATCCACGAAAGATTCCCAGACACGCTGCCGCTGCTTCATCCCCGGCAGGCGGTCCTTCAGCCAGCCCCGCTGCTTCTGCATGAAACGGGCGGCCTCACCCATTCTGGCCGGGAGCATGGCCTCGACCATCTGCCGGACACGACGGGCCAGAACCGGAGAGGCCCCGCCAGTCGTGATGGCCACCTGCACGGGGGACCGGTCTACCAGAGCCGGAGTTATGAAGCTTGAAAGAGCCGGGGCATCCACCACACAGACGGGTATCCGCAGCGCATGGGCCTGACGGGCCACCATCTCATTGACGGCCTCATCATCCGTGGCGGCAAAGACCAGTGCCATGTCTGGCAGAACGGCCTGAAGGGCGTCTTCTGCCACCCTGCCCTGACGGAACACGGCCTGCCCCTGCTCCACCAGAGCTGCCAGCTCGGGATGCAGTGTTTCTGCCCAGATGTGGATCATCCGGCATCGCCCCTTCAGCAGACGCATCTTCTGCACGGCCACCTGCCCGCCCCCCACAAGGAGGGCGTCACGCTGGTCCGTCCGCAGAACGATGGGCAGATAGAAAAAGGGCTTCGTCGTCATGCGGGGAGCATGTCAAATCTGGGATAAAAATCAACTTTTTATTTTGTTGTTTTTGTAAATCACTATACTTTTTAGTTTTAATAAATTCCCAAGCTCACAGGGGGAAAAACCGCCATTCTGCCCATAATGGATGGCTGCCTGTCCCGCTTTATCTTACAGCCCTGTCATCTCATCACAGGAATGTGAAAGCACTTGCGAAATTAAACTACTTTTTATATTTGATTATGATAATCATTCTCATGTTAAAGAGGCCATTTTGCTCCGTCCCGTTTCATCCAGATCATTCCGGGGGCTTCTCATTCTGGGAGGTTTCATCCTTCCATCATGCGTCATGGCAGCCGAGGCACCGCTCCCGCCAGAAACACGGAAAAACACGACACACAAAGTGTCCACGCCCCCCAAACCACCTGTCGAATCAATCCTTGTCCGTGGCAGGGCCCGTGCCCTCCTTGCCGGTACGGGACAGGCGGCCCTGAAAACGGCCACGCCGCTGGAAACCACACCCCAGAACCTGACGGTCATTTCCCGGGCCAGAATGGACATGCTCAACAGCCGCACCCTGACGGAGGCCATCCGCTACAGTGCGGGTGTCTCCGACTATGGCGGGAAAGATGACCCACGGGGCTATTTTGGCACCATCCGTGGCTTCACACCCGACATCTATCTTGATGGCACACGCACGCCCAACGCCGCCACGTCGCAGTCCTTCTCCATAGAACCCTGGGGGCTGGAGGAGATGGACATCATCCGTGGCAGCAGCTCCGCACTGTACGGGTCCGGCCAGCTTGGCGGCATCATCAATGCCGTCAGCAAGCGTCCCACACAGCACCAGACCAACATCATCTCCGTACAGGGAGGCAGCTATGCCCGACGGCAGGGAGCCGTGGACATTGGAGGCAGCCTTGACAGGCAGGGCCACTGGCTGTGGCGGTTCAACGGGCTGATCCGCAAATCGGGCACCTTTGCCCGCCACATCAAGAACAATGAAATCTATGTGGCTCCCTCCCTGCGCTGGCAGCCTTCCTCCCGTACGGACTTCACCTTCCTGAGCAGCTATGAGCAGCTGGATGCGGGGTCCAGCTCGCAGTTCCTGCCCTATGTCGGCACGGTCGTGCCCACCCGGCATGGCTATCTGCCCCGCAACTTCCTGTCCGGCGACCGGAATTTTGATGTCTATTCCAAACGTCAGCTTTCAGTCGGCTATGCGCTGAGACAGGAACTGCTGCCGGGCTGGACGCTCTCGCAGAACATGCGTTTTGCCCACATGGACGTACTGTACCGCACGGTTGCCCAGCCAAAGCTGGTCAACACGGACACGATATCCCGCACGGCCCTTTTGCAGTCCGGCAATTACAACACCACAACGCTTGATACACGATCGGAATGGAAAGACCATTTCGGTTCCCTCCACAGCATTCTGCTTACCGGTGTCGATTTCCGCAGCGACTTCATGGCGGAACGGCGTGGCGAAAGGAAAGCGCCCAACCTGTCCCTCTATCAGCCAGTCTATCGGGCCATCGCCATGCCCGCCTATGCGTCCAAACGAAATTACAACACGACTGGGACACAGACGGGCCTTTACGGGCAGGAGCAGGCTGACTGGCACCGCTTTTTCCTCACCCTCTCCGGTCGTGGCGACTTCACCCAGAGCGTGCAGGTCAACAACAATACGGGCAAGCGCACACCCCAGAAGGACAACGCCTTCACCGGCCGGGCGGCCCTGCTCTATCAATCGGTCTGGGGTGTGGCTCCCTATGTCTCCTACGCCACGTCCTTCAGTCCGCAGCTTGGCACGACCTATGATGGCACCGCCTTCTCCCCGACACGGGGACGGCTGCTGGAGGCCGGAATAAAATACAGGCCCCGCAAAAACTCCATCTTTGGCGACCGTTTCCTGCTCACACTGGATGTCTTCACCCTGAAAGAACGGAATGACCTGGTGCAGGACCCTCTCCATTCCAGCGACAAGATACAGCTCGGTGCCCAGCGGACCCGTGGTTTTGAAGCGGAATTTGTCGGGCGTCTCCCCTACAGGATCGACCTCCTCGCCTCCTTCACGGTGCAGGACCCACGCATCACCAAAGGCAGTGCCGCCACACAAAACCAGGTGGGCCAACGCCCCGTGACGGTCCCCTCCCGCATGGCTTCCTTCTTCATGCGGCGCAACTTCATCATCACACGCACCTTCAGTGCCGGAATTGGTGGGGGCGTCCGCTATACGGGCACAACGGCCGGTGCCCTGCCAGCCACCATCATCGTACCCTCCCAGCTGGTTGGCGATATTGAGGCCCATCTTGATTACCGGAGATGGCACCTCCAGCTGAATGGCACAAACATTGCCAACTCGAAATATGTTTCCGTATGTACCAGCACGACCAACTGCTCCTACGCTCCTGGCCGTGCCCTGTTTGGTGATCTCTCATATCGATGGTGAAACAAAGCAGAAAAACTACAGGAAATCTGTCTTGCCGTACAGGATAACAGCTCTTGACGTCACGTTCCCATTAACATCAACTGCTGCCGATGCGGTGCGACACGGTGACAATCTGCAGGCCGTAGCTGTGGCAACCCGCCACGTGGCGCTTTGCGGGGTTCATTGCAGGCCCCGCCACCGCATCACCGGGCGAAGCTTCCCGAACACAAAAAACCAAGACAGCGTATGGGTGGGGCCTGCCGCAAACCCCACAATAACGCAACTACCCTAACGGGCGGCCCAGGCCGGCAGAATATCGCCTGATCACCATACGCTGCACCACCGATAATAGGTAAAGCCACAGCCTTCATCAAGACATTCAATAATGGTGAGACCCCGCATGGGCGGAGGATAGATAGTATGCCGCCTGCTTCTGGAGACAGAAACAACCCATACCCGCTCCGCCATTCAAGACATGCGGTATATGACTGGCCGGAGAGAGTGACCCCGAAAGTCTGACTAGCAGAACTGGTGAGAGGGATGGCATACTGAGACATGACGATGACCTGATGAGGCTGGAGAAATGCTGAAAAGACGTGTGCTGTATGCCGCCATGGCGGCTTGTGCCGTGTCATGTTCTGCCCATGCCGCACCGCCAATGACAGACGCTGAGTGGACCGCCTACGAAGAATCGCACACACGGTTTATCTTTCAACAGTTCGGCGCTGATCCGGAAACGGCACGATGGGCGGCATGGGCGATGAAGTATCAGCCATCATCACGGTGCGCCATGTCTGCACGTCCTGTTTTCCACGCCGTGGAGGGAGGAATGAGTCTCTTTCCCGGCGAGGGGGAAGGCATGGTGGTCGACCATATCTGCGAGCCAGAAGCGTTGAAGCATGATGCTCTCACGATCCCACCATTTTCAGCCATAGAGGGGGAAAATGAACGCCTGCAATGGGGCGTGACCAGCACTGCAAGGAACAAGGCGATAGCCGCCATATTGGAAAAGCAGAAGCAGGACGCCAGAGAGTACAGGAAAAACCTGCGCCCTCCCGCATACCTTACTGCTCCTGATAGCAAGTATTTTGTGAATCCATGCCAGTCTGTTGAGCTTGACTTCCCCGAAACCGCACAAGATGAAGGTAGAGAAGGACATGTTGACGCAACATGTCATTTCCAGAAAGGAGAAGACAATTATTGGCGGGCAGATTCATGTCACTTCTCGGCACCAAAAGGAACCGGGAAGGATTTTATCCAATCGGCAAATAGTTTTATGGCAGCAAAATGCTGGGGTCAGAATGACTTTGATATAAAGCTTGATAACTCTGGCATTGGCACTGCGGGGATTGGGTTCAGGTTCAATTATCAATAATTAACCGCTAATTTTCTGGGGGATTTTATTCCCCATATTGTCGGCTTCAACAGGTGTCCCATTTTTCATTACCACCCGTTTTTTCGCCCCGAAACGCACTTCCTGCAAAGTCATTCGGACGACCAGAAGATCGCACCCTGATTGAGATGTGCGGTCGAATTCGTAGCCGGATAGGGTGACTGCACTGGATTTATAACCCGGCATCCTCAATATGAGGCTGTTGGCCTCTCTGCGCTGTCCCTCAAGTTTTTTAAGGACTTTCCCCTGATCCCCAGCTGTTCCCAGGGAGTCTTTCATGAAGACAGCTCATCCCCGCATGGGCGGGGAACAGGGCCTCATTTTCACCGAGCCTCTCATCATCTGCGGTTCATCCCCGCATGGGCGGGGAACAGTCCTGCAACGTACTGTAAGACATGACTTTTTTTATTGTCAAAGACCGTACCAACTTAAACCAGAATTTAATACCTCACTCCTTCGCTTTATTCCGGTCGAAAAGCAACCAGTTTCAATCCATCGAAATCAACCGGCATCCGGCGATTGTGACCAGCCGTACGGAACTCATATCCCTGATCGTTGGGAACATGCCAAACCATGACAGCATCACCCTCAGGCCCAAGGCCAAGCAGTACCTGCTCCCAGATCATCTCCCTTGTCCGTCTGGAGTAGCTGCCCACATAGACCCCAGCCCGTATTTCCACCAGCCATGCTGCCAGACGGCCACGCAGGCGGGGTGGCGCATTGGTGACCACCACAACCAGCATCAACGGTGCCCCGGATCGCCAAAGGTTTCATCTTCAAAAGCGACGGGCACGGCCTCCGGTGGGGGCTCGGGGCGAGGCAGACCGCCAGCCGAAAGAACCTGCTCAATGGTCGGAATGATTCTCTCCAGCAGCTTTTCCTTGCGGAACCTGTCCCGGCAGGCCAGGCGCACGGCCCGGTCTGGGGACATATCCAGCCGCCCCTTTTCCGCCTTGCCTGCAATACGGAAAGCTTCTGGCACAACGGTTTCCATCTTGAAGATGTCTGCCACATCATACACGAAAGAAAGAGGCTTCCCGCTATGCAAGAACCCCACTGCCGGGGCATAACCTGCTGCCAGCACAGCAGCCTCGGACAAACCATGCAGGCAGGCCGTGGCCGCTGAGAGGCAACGGTTGGGAATGTCCGAGCCGTCCCAGTCCTTCCGGTCGTAAGAGCGGCGTTTCCAGCTGACACCATATTGAGCAGCCAGCAGGGCGTAGCTTTCCCTTACACGAGCTCCCTCAATACCACGCAGCTGATCCACCGACCGCCGGGCAGGTGGCTCCTCCTTGAAACGCCGCTTGTACATCTCTCGCACGACACGCAACCGGGCCTCATCATTCAAAGCCAGACTGGCCTACCATAACAGACGGTCCGCCCGTGCTCCACCAGGCTGACCGGAAGAATATAACCGCACGCCAGCTTCCCCTACCCATGTGATCAACGTGCCTACACGGGCGGCCAGCGACACGGCTGCATGAGAGATACGGGCACCCGGCTCCAGCATGATGCCCGCCAGACCGCCAACGGGAATCTGGGTTCTCGTACCATCAGCGTTCACCGCTACGAAGGCACCATCCAGCACATCCAGCTGCGCCCGTTCGACAAAAATCAGGGAAGCCCGATCTTTCAGAGGGATGGGTTTTGGCGGGGCCAGACCGGGTAACCCGCCTTTCCCCGCCCCGCTCATGAAGCCCGCCGGATCAGCATGAGGCCGCAACCAAAGGCCTTGGCCCGGCCAAAGCCCCGGACCAGCTGGGCCAGAAACGCCTCCGGGTCTGTCACCTCCAGCTGGCCTGAGAGGTCCAGAATACCGAAATCAGGCCGGTTGCTCCTCTTCCGTTCGTTTCCAAAACGTGGAAGCGTCTCGGTATGATAATCATCGACAGACACATGATGCGGCACAAAACCCGCTTTCTCACCCTGTCGTGTCAGCCAGGCAAGACCTGCTTCTTGGGCAAGGTCCATGCGTTTCTCTGCCCGTTCCTCCTTCGGAATAGCGTGAATCACATCCAGAACGACATCCACACGCTTGCCCGTATCACGCTTCATCCGTGTCGCATTGACCTGAAGCTGAAACTCGAGCCTGTCCCCTGTCTTCAGTTCAGGGGCAAAAAGCTTGCACTGAGGAGGCTCGAACAGCTCGTTATCATCCCGTGGAAGGCGTGGAGAGAGGGTAAGAAAGCTCCCGTCACTTTCTGCACGCCAGAGAAAATCCCGCTTCTGGTTGGGATCAGTCGCAAAGGCAGACCAGAGCATATGATGCTGCGATGACCGCCTCAGCCCCGTATCCGGCTCTCTCAGGGCGGCTTCCAGAACACGGACGGCAGGACTGCGGGAAAGGCGGATTCTACTTAGATACCAGCTCATTTCATCGTCTTCCCTAGCAGTTCAACATGCCGTATTCCGACATCCCGTGCAGCAAAGTGCCAGCGTTGCCGGTCCAGTGGGACATCATGCACGTAATCCCGCTGGCTGCCCTGCTCGCCGACAACCATGACCTTTTCAGAAAGATCAACATGTCTGGAAAGCCAGAAAGGCACTTTCACCTGCCCCAAGGCCTCCTCGACCGTATCGGCCTGTACGACCTGAGGATTCAGAGGGGATGAAAGCGGGCAGGATTTACGCCCCAGATAGAGCGTAAAATGCGGTTTGCGTAACGCTGCCGCTATCTCCTCCAGCCCTTCACCCTGCACGGCCACGCCATAGAACACGCCCGCCCGATAATCGCGCAGAGTGATGCTGGTTGTCAGCCGTCCTCCCGCTTTCCGAATTGCCTCCGGACGGGAATTTGGCTTCTTCACCGCCGCCGCAGGGACGGACTGAATGGTATGGAAGTCACGCAGAGCCGTGCCGCTGTCAAACACCGCCACGTCAATCTTCAGACTGTCCAGCCCAGAGAAATCGCCATCACGCCGTATGCCTAACGCAGCTCCCATCAATCCGATCAGTGCGGAATGGCCCGGCCAGAGCAGCGACCCCCGCCGCTCATGCCCGGCCAGCTCGCCCATCGACCCCAGGGAGGCCGAGAGCGAAAACACCAGATAAGGGGAAGCCATCACTCACCCCGCACGGCTTTACCTGCAAAGGCGACCAGTTCATCCAGTGTTCCGGTTTTGCCCACACACAATTTAGCTTCGGCAGCCCAGCACGGCCCGTAGGCATCATCAATGGCCTTCCGGGTCTCTTCCAGCTTTTTAATGGAGCTTTCCAGCAGATTCTCACCTTTTACAGCATGGAAGAACGCACCTGAGAGATCACGGGGTGCCTGCTCACCCTGTTCTGCCAGCATGTAATGTGCCCGTGGCCGATGGGCATAGCTGTTCTGCTTGCCACGAGGCGTGGCCTGAGACAGCGCCCGAGCCAATGCTTCCATGGCCTTGGCTGCAAGTTCCCTGTCACCGGCCAGATTCTCAACCAGCAGGTCCAGATTGACGCAGACATACTGGTAGAACACCCCCGTACCGAAGGCGCTTTCACCGATATGGCCAGCACCACGCTCATCATCCTTGTTCAGATCATCCACAGCGGAGAACCAGTCTTCCTGCGCTACTGAACGATGGGTCGTGAACGCATGAGCCACCTGCACGGCGGCATCCCGGTTGAAGTCGGCATCGGAGGCCAGCATACGCCCGAACATGGCAATATCCACCGCCCCATCAGCCTGACGCAGGACCTCTTTCTTCAGGTCTTTGTCTTTGGGCAGTTTCTCCCCGGCAGCGACTTTTTCGGCCAGCTCTTTTGCCAGTTTCCATTCATCTGGTGAAATAAAAGCGAGCGTCGTGGCGATCTGTTCGCCCGTTTCCTTGTCAGCCGCTTCCAGTTTGCCGAAAATGCCAGCAACAGTACTTGCACTCTCCTGAGCCTTTTTCTCGGCAACGCCCTTACTCAAAAGATGCTGCACCAGCCCACCATGCAGGCGTTTAGTCCTTGTCCCCATATGGTCTGCAAGGTCGTTGCTGAAGAACGTGCTTTCCCGCAAGGCCCGTTTGACCGACTGTGAGGAATGGCGCATACGCACCTCCCCACCAATCACGGCCTGTTTGGGGCGGCCCATATCGTCACGATTGGGATTGGAGAGACCATAAGTTGTCAGAACATGGAACTGGACAAAATTTGTCATGACACAAAAACCTACTTGATAAATGGATAAAAACGAGACCAGCAACACATGTGCTATTCTGTCTTGTCTCCCGAATTCGCAGCACCAAAATAATCGAGACACCAGCGGGTCTTGGTCCGATCATTCCAGAACATGACATCCCGTGCGAGGGCTGCAACGTTGCAGCGATACTCTGCCATCTGCACAGCACGCCGCAATAACGCAGCCAGCTCTTCATCTTCCGCTGTCATTAACTGCTTGAACCTTAGAGGAGACAATAATGGCTCCTTATCTGCCCCTCTCAACCGCTCTGCCAATGTGCTGTGGCTATTGGTCCGCACACTGCCCAGTATCTCAACCAGCCGACAAAAACGTTTCAGCTCATGCTCCCGCACATTCAGCGTACGCACCAGATGATGCACTTCCGGTTCAAACAGAAGATCAGGGAAACCCCCACGACGCAACTTCGCACTGAGCGTGCGTGCCGCTGTTTGGCCCGGCATCTTTTCCGTTTCGCTCTTCCCGCTTTCTTCTGCACCCCTCGACGCAGACTGCGTGCGTGGAGCAAGATTTTTCTGCCACCACTCAAATACCTTCACGCCAATGTCTGTTTTTTCACTCATGCGGCCTTCCTCTTCTTCTGCGGGACGGGGAGACCCAATGCTGTAAACAGGGCCGGACCTGCCTTCTTGCCGTATCCCCACAACTCTATGTTCAGAAGTTTCCGGGCTTCGGCAATTTTCTTCATGCTCTGCATGTCACGCTCGGAAAGCCCCGGCAGAGCAACAGCTTCAAACTGACCCAGAGCCTGCTTTCGCAACGCATTCAGCCACTCTTCAGAGGGTCTCTCGCCGGCGGCTATCTGATGGAAGCAATGATAAAAAGCGGGTTCAGTTTTCAGGTAAAACTCTTCACGTTGCGCTTCCCGTGCTTCACCAGTATCCAGAACGGATGACAATGCCCAGTTCAACATTGCCGCCACCATCTCGGCAGCTTCAATAAAACCTCGCAAAACCTCTTCAGCATCCTCGGACAGGCGAGAAAGCGGCTGGCGGGAATAGACAAAATCTCTCGGACTCATGTTGTTCATGGCCCAGCCCGCTACAATTACGGACGCCTCATCCCCTCTCTCTCGTCCACACCACTCTCTCACGATCAGTGCCAAACTGGCCAAACGCTCTTCATGCGCTTTCTTGGGCTCACCTTCAGCAATGATACCCAGCCAGTTACGATAGCCAAACCGTCCAGCCCGTGGATGACGTGGAAGCCAGTCCTCCGTGACCTTGAGCCGGTAATAAGGGCTTAAAGGATGCCGCCACCCGGCATAGTTCGTGCCATAGGGCCTCTGTATGACACCTGTTATACCCTCGTCATCCCCTACAAGGCGCAGACGGCGGGGCATGCCAAAAAACGCTTCCACGTCAAAGTGTCTTTTTTCATCAGACGGATAGACGGATGCCCGCCCAGGCTCCGATGTCCGTGTCGGCCTCATCCACGGCAGGTCTTTCATGTCGGATGGCTGACCGAACGGAACATTGAGCCAGACGAGGTCCCATAATTCTTCGCCGGGATCGAGAAGTGTCACGAGTGGCCCACCACCACGCATGGAGGTGCGGTTTCCAGCTCCACCAGATGGAGCGAAGTCCTGCAATGTGTAAAGCGCCATCGCCGCTTCCGGCAGAGAAAGACATGAATAACGGCTGCGATGTACCATGACGTCAATGTTATTGCGCATGGTCTGCCCACCCGCACTATCGATGAACAGCATGTCAACCGGATTAGGGGAGCCTGAAAGCTTCTCCATGTCCTGAAGAAAGCGGGGACCATCACCCAGAAGATGAAAGGCCGGCTCATAAGCAGCCAATTTCGTTTTCAAACGCTCTGGATCAGCCCGCCTGCGGGCCCGCCAATCCTTCTTGTTCGCTGGTGGATCTGCCAGATAGACAAGCCCAACCAGCAGCTCCAGACAGGCAACATTCAGGTCAGGACGGACCCAGTCCGGGAAGAGCATACCCTCTTCTGCCATCTGCCATGGTGCAATAATCCGCCTGCTACCATCGTCGCATCGTACAGGGATCCACGGGTCTGTTATCAGATT
Source organism: Parasaccharibacter sp. TMW2.1890 (assembly GCF_023337645.1). NCBI lineage: Bacteria > Pseudomonadati > Pseudomonadota > Alphaproteobacteria > Acetobacterales > Acetobacteraceae > Parasaccharibacter > Parasaccharibacter sp. TMW2.1890. Next base: position 178,358 of record NZ_NWUV01000004.1, read on the forward strand.
TAGAGACACCAGAAACCTCTAGGGGTTACAAGATCAACCATCTGCTGCGTCTCCATGCACCAGCAGAAGAATACAGCACTCCGACATCACTCTGTGTCATTTCCAGCCCATTAACAAGTCACAAATCAAAACAGATGAGGAATAATGGGCTGGAAAAATCAATGGAATTACCAGATCAGGAAGAATGGTATATAAGAAGTCCTATATCACTCCTATAACAAACACCCTGACAGATAGCTCCATCTATTTCATGAACCGGGCAGATCGTGACGGCTTTCTTCTTCCATTGTGGCCAATATCTTTGAGCTTCCTGAATATCGGCCCTGTCCTGATCTGGAAGGTCCAGCCCCACAAGCCGCTTGCTCCTCACAGAAACTTCCGACAATGCCCATAGAGCTGCCAGCTCACTCCTGCCCAACTCATCCGAAGGAACTCCTTCGGCCTGTGCCCATGGGACAAGGCCATGGTCCGTCTGGCGGGCCAAAGCAAGAATCCGGGTTTCATCCCCAAGCCGGGTAGGATAGGTCGTATCATCCGCACCGCAGCCGCCCTTCCGGTAGCCATCTTCAATAGTGGCAAGATTCTGAAGAGCACGATGCCGCGCAGCCATGGCCTTTCCGCACCCTTCTGCCTCCGCCCCATCCAGTACGGAGGGCAGGTTTTCCACCTCATCGCCATGTACAGCTTCTATCAGGGAGCGCAAACCATCTGGGGTCCTGATCTGGCCAGCCTTGAACAGAACCGAAGCCGTCCGCCACATATCCGGCAATGAGTAAACCCAAGCCCCTCTCTCCAAAACTTTCTGCAACCAGCGGTCATCCTGCACTTCGGCAGGGTCTGGTGACAGGACCTTCAAAACAGGTGCCGGGACGGGACGCTGTGTGGCAGGCCGCACATCCATATGCCGCCATAGACGGCCAACACGCTGTATCAGGGAGCCAATCGGGGCCAGATCGGACACCATGACATCAAAGTCCAAATCCAGCGAGGCTTCAACAATTTGTGTCGCAACCAGAACAAATCCCTTACGGCCAGTCCCATTCCGCCCCACACGATCCAGCACTTCCTGTTCCAGCTTTTTGCGATCACACAAGGCAAAACGGGCATGTAGCAGATGGGCCTGCACCCCCTCAGCCCGCAACGCATCAACCGCAGCAATGGCATCATCCACGGCGTTGCGAACCCATACACAGGCAGCTCCACCTGCTGCAGATTGGGCAATATATCGCACCGCCTCATCCATCGTGGAAAGCCGCTCCACCATGACAGGCCCTTTCTGGGGCCGGGCATCATCATCAAACTGTGTTACGGTCTCACCTCCGGCGACAGTTATGGCCGGATAGGCGTGAGATTCAGAAATGCCGCCGTACGTCTCCAGAAGGCGGGCCCGTAATTTGAGTGGCAGAGTCGCTGTCAGCAATATAGCTGAGCCCCCCATGGCCCTGTGCATCTGCAACAGAGCCACCAACTCTTCCGCAATATAGGGCTCACCCATTTCATGAACCTCATCAACCACCAGTATCTTGGAAGCAAGGCCATAATGCCGCAATGTCTGAAACCGTACCGGCAGAACGGACAGCAAAGCCTGATCAATCGTGCCGATCCCAACATCAGCCAACAGGGCCCGTCTATTATCTGAAGCCAGCCACTCAGCACTTGTCACGCCGGACTGATCATCAGATTTACCCGTCCTGCTTCCTTCATTGACAAGGTCACGAAACGGCACGGACAGACCGGCCCGACCGTGAGCGAGGGTCAAGGACGGGTTTGTAAACATCGTCTCCATGACCCGCCTGGCCCGCCCAAACATGGCATCAGCTGTGGCCATAGTAGGCAGAGCAAAAAACAATCCCCGCCCCTTCCCTGCCAGAATCATACGCTGCACCAGAATAAGAGCGGCTTCCGTTTTACCAACCCCGGTTTCGGCTTCCAGCACAACCAGTGCGGGGCCTTCTGGCAAGGCCAGAGAAACGCATGCCTCTTGCAGTGGCCTCAGTGCAAAATCAAACAACTCCCCTTCACGGGCTGTTGTTCCACTCAAGCCAGCTTCTTTCACGGCTTTTTGGGCAATTGCACGTGCCTCTTTCAGGTACGCCTCCGGTTCCAGCTCCAATTCCTTTGGAGAGAACCATGTCGTATTGGACCCTATCCAATCGGCTGCCGTACAGAACCCAGGCAGCCACCAGGAAAAACTTGTCGCCGCTTCTTCATCCAGGGAATCAAGAGAAGCCTCTGGCCAGAGCTGCCTGAAAATCTCCAACAAACGTTGTGCTGCTTCATGGCCATCTCCGACAGCCCGCAGGCACTTCCTCAGCTCCCGTCTCTGCAAGTTTGTCTGAGGAGGGCGGCCATGATGCCCGGCCACAGCCGCATATAAAACTTCCCGAACGTCTTCGGTACCGCCCAGCCACTCCGCCAACCAGTCATCTTCAGTCAGCAGAAGAATTTCAGTCAGTTCCCAGTGCGTGAATGGTTGATATGCCCCCTCACGTAACATTCCTCGAAATGTTTCACTGAATTTTCCTAAATCATGCAGGCCTGCCAGTGCAATAAAAGCCTGTTTCAATGCAGATGGCCAAGGCGATTCCGCAAGCAGCTGCTCAGCGACAGCCGCTACATCGAGCATATGATAAATTGCCGGATGTTCAATAGTTTCAGGAGGATGAGCACTCTTGGCGGGCCAATCAAGCCATTCTTTCATCTGATTTCTCTCCCCTGGACATACAACTATCGACCATGTCGAGCGTAACAGGCGATTGGAGAAGTTCAAATGAACTTTTGGGTCGCCAGACAAACACCAGCATTATTCCGGGCGGTTTTAATCATGTTGGGCTGAAACTGACTGGGAAGACGCATGAATACAAGGCGTTCCGTGACCTTGCTTCCCCCTCTGACATATCCTGCAGCCCCCTCCTGACAGCTCCAGCTGCCTTGTGATGGGCACAAATGGTAGTTCCATCAGGACATGTCAAAAATGCAGTGCCAGACAGGTACGTCTCTTCCTCTCTAAGGACTTGACAGCTCCAAGAGCATAGAAGGTCTCATAAAGAAAATATAAAATAACTTCACTTTTTGTAAAAAAACAGAACATGTCAATCTCGTCATGACCACTTTCTCCACAGGGGAAACTCATGCCATCCATTGCAAAGTTAACAACACAACAATATTATGACATGATCTGTCTTGGAAGATTATCAACGTCCCTACACCGAGAAGCCCCTCCATATGCCTTTTTCACGCATTAAAACTACACGAAATGGCCAATTTGAAACCTTGCGGGTGCAAGGCCAGCCCGTCACGGAGCTCTGGGAAGATATCCAGGATGTTCTGCAGGCATATGCTCAACAGTTTCCCAAAGCCCAGCATCTTTCCCTGGCACAACCTTTTGGCAACCCTGCCGATGGCACCATAGATTGGTATGGCCCTGCATGCTCTCCCATCCCCCCGGAAAAACAGAGCCAGATCAACCAGATTTATACACAGACCCGCGACTACATCATCCAATGGGCGAAACAGAATAGTGGCCGCAACCTCGACCCGGATATCGTATCCCTACTTCCAACAGCCCTAACAATCCCCAACATCGACAACCTGTATTATAACCCCCATGGGCTCATTCTTACGGCTTGGGGGCATCGTGCAATTTCCGGCATGCTGGCCAAAGGCAACCTGCAGGGTAAAACCCTTCCCGACGTTCCCTCAGCAGCGCCCGACCCCGAGCCCCGCCCTGAACCAGAAGAAAAGACCACTTCCGAAGAGCCGGCATCCCAGCCCTCTTCCCCCCATGCATCAGCATCCAATGACCAGACCACCAGTCAGCAAAGAACCTCCCAGAGGTTCACCAGCAGCCACATTTTTACGCAAGAAAGACTTGTCATCCTTCCATGGTACCGCATGTGGTACACACGATGGCTGGCCCTCTTTCCGGCCTGGCACTGGTTCCCCGCCCTGACATTCGGTCTTCCCCTTTTTCTCCTCCTCCTCCTTGCCCTGAGCACATCTCTGGGGCCTGCCTTGTGGGGAGTCGGACTGGGCTGGGCGCTTCTTGCGTCACTTCTTATCGGCCTGGGGCTCTGGGTGCGACGTTTCTGGCGGTGGGGGTTCGTTCTGCTGGGCCTCCTCCTGCTCTTATGGCTTCTGGGCACCTTGCTCATGGGGCTCTTTTCTGCACGGCACCTGTCTGCCCCTCCCGGCCTTGGCAGCATTAATGGAGTATCCTCCTCCATCGGAGGTGCTTGCAGTAACGGTCAGCTCCCTGTCCACACTCCTTTGGCACCCCCTGCCGCCCCTGTTCACACAGCAGTGCCCCTTGACGCACCACACAGACAGACTGCCATGAATGACCTTCAGACAGCACGCAGCCGGGGAGGCAACAAGGGAGCTCTGGAAATCTCTCTGGCCTGGAACGACCCCAGCGACCTGGACCTGCATGTCCAACCTCCTGCCGGTCAGGAAATCAGCTTCTCCAAGCGTGCATCACAGGGAGGCGTGCTGGACGTGGACGCCAACGTGGGAACGCCGACCTCTCCCATCGTACAGCATCCCATCGAGCATATCACCTGGCCGGTCCGTCCACAGCCCGGTACGTACAGCATCAGGGTCATCCCTTATCACATGCGCTCCAACGGCGAGCCTGTCCCATACCATGTGACCGTCTATGAAGACGGGCAGCCCGTCCAGGAATACAACGCAGAAGCCCGCACCGATAACGACCGGCAGAGCTTCAATTTCACCCTGCCCGAACCCCCGGCCGGTACGCAGGACCAGGGTGCTGGTCAGGCTCCTTCCCCTGCCCCCGATCAGGCCCCGCAGGCACCAATCGACGGGGATCATGCACCCCACCCAGGAACGCAGTCTTTGCCTGATGGCGGCAGCTCTCCTCCTCCTGCTACCTCGTTGTAAAAGGCACTCCCTTCCAAACCCGTCCATTCCTTATCCGATTTTGGGTTTTTATCATGACAGAACTTCTTCTCGTTCCTGACAGCCTGTTGCAGTTTACTACCCTTCATTTCGACCTGGCTTCATTCCGTGAGCGGGTAGAACAGGACTATATCTTCAGTCTTGTCTCCAACCCTGCCTCAAAAGAGCAGGAAACTCTGGTCATCACTCGCAACTCGGCAGGAAAACGGGTTGAAGGCGAAGAAATTTTCCTGAACCTCGAAGGAACCGTTGCAAAACTCTTTGAGGGACGCTGGATTCCACTGCCCTGGCTGAACACGTTCAGCGATAGTGACTCCCAGAAGAGACCTTCCAGCACAGAAGATCCAACAGACATAGTTGACCTCCAGGGCGGCCCTTCCAACTGGATTCGTGGTCGTCTCAAAAAAGATTCGACAACAAAACAATTCTTCATGGAAATTGTCATCGATACCACGATGGAGCGTACCCCCTCCAAGGACCCAGAAGGCAATCCCATCTACAACGGCCCCAAGCCGGATGACAACGGAGCAGCAACCTACGCACTGCCCCCCCTCACCAGGATCAAAGATTGGCTGAGTGTCAATCACTGGGTCCAGAATATCATCTTTGCCGCCCAGGCTGAGAGCGTGAAAGCGTATCTGCCTTCCTTTGATGATGATACACCACCGCCTCCACGGCCTGGAGATCTGGATCACCGCCTTACAGCTCTTGCTGCCTATCTGGCCTTGCTGCAGGGGCTTACCGCCGATAAAGACCTGCCTGTCATCAAGTTTGTTGACAATGCAACAAAACCAATCGATGTCGATCTCGTCCTGGACCTGGGGAACTCCAGAAGCAGCGGTATCCTTATCGAGCAGAACGCCGATCAGGCACTCTCCAAAAATGGCCGGTTCGGCAACTGCCGTGTGCTTGGCCTCCGGGATTTGCGTGCTCCACAGACCATCCATTCCGGGCTTTTCTCAAGCCGGATCGAATTCAGCAACATAACATTTGGAGATGTCCGGCTTTCCCGGGAATCTGGGCGCGATGATGCATTCCTCTGGCCCTCTCCTGTCCGGGTAGGCGGAGAGGCCGAAGAAATGATGGCCGCCCGGGAAGGAACCGAAGGCTTTTCCGGCCTCGCTTCCCCCAAACGCTACCTTTGGGATCGCACTCCTACATCTCAGGGATGGTATTTCAATGATGCTCTCACCAGCGCGGAAGCCATTCCCCCCCATCCCGCCCAAAACCCACGGGTATCAGGCTCATTCCGAAGCAAACTTCATGAAATCCTGATGCGGCAGAACGAACGGGGCATCACAACATTCAGCACTGATTTGAAGGAAGAGCTATACGATGGTGCCAATGCGGGACCGGACATAACAGCCGCCAGAAAGGTGAAAGTCTGTCAGCTATCCAAAAGCGAGATTTCCATCCTCATGCTCAATGAGCTCATCCTGCAGGCCATAGCCTTCATGAACTCCCCGCAGGAACGCGAAAGTCGCGAGCAAAGCCGGACACCACGCCGGCTGCGTTCCCTTGTACTGGCTTTCCCGCCCGGCATGCCTCTGGCTGAGCGCCGCATCCTTACCAAACGTGCCCGGACGGCCCTCACCATGGCCTGGGAGAGCACCAGGCAGCAGGAAACATGGAAACAATTTGGGGACGCCTACACACAGCCACCTGAGCTTGAATGCAGCATAGATGAGGCAACAGCCACTCAGCTTGTCTGGTTGGAGAATGAAATAAACAACAAGATGGGCGGCAGTGTTGACGAATTTTTCCATCTCTATGGCCATGCTGCCTCCTCCGATGGCAAAGAACGCCTCCGCATCGCCAGCCTTGATATCGGCGGAGGGACAACAGACCTCATGGTGTGCGATTATCGGCGCAACAAACATGAAGAAATGCTCCACCCGCATCAGCTCTTCCGCGAGAGTCTGCGCATTGCGGGTGATGACCTGCTTGAAGACATAATTTCAGGGCCAATTATCACGGCCTTCATGAATCATTTCAGAACATATCATATTCCTGAGCCACGAGCTTTTTTTAATACCCTGTTCAAACTGGGTGCCGCAGACTCAACCATTCAGGAGGCAACGCAGCGACAGCTTTTCATTTCCACAATTCTTGAACCTGTCGCACTGAGCATCATTAATGCCTACGAAAATGTGGAAACGTTCTTCTCAGGAGAGCTGATAACAGGCCGCTTGCACGAGCTTCACCAGATTTCTCCGAAAGCCGCCGAACGCACACGTGATTATTTCAGGGCAGCCCTCAAAAAACATCTTTCCATTCACGGCACGCCTTCCTCTTCCGCTCTGACCAGATTTCTTGACCAGAACGATGACACGCAAGCTGCCAACGAAGATATTTTCGACCCTCTGGATGCCAGCATACATGTAACAACCGATGACATGGAAGGTATTATTACCAGAAGGCTGGGCCAACCCCTGCAGATACTGTGCAGTATTGTTCAGGCCTATGGCTGCGATGCCCTCCTGCTTTCCGGCAGACCTTCCAAACTGCCACATGTCTGCAGCCTGATCCTGAGCGCTCTGCCCGTGGCTCCGCAGCGTGTCATTCCCATGCATAACTATGTGATTACTGGTGACTATCCTTTCTCTGACAGCAGCAACCGGATTGGAGATCCCAAAAGTACTGTCGTGATGGGCGCCGTCATCTGGAAGAAGGCTTGCCGTGCGGAGATTGGCAATTTCAAATTGGCCTCCAAAACCAGATATGAAAAATCAACGGCGCATTTCATTGGCAACATGAAAATCAACGAAGGAACAATCATCCGTCTCTTCAACCCTCAAGAGGAAAACGGATCCCCTATCGCTTACGACCTCTCGAATGTCACAGCGGAAGACAAGCTGGAAATAAAGATCGATACATTCGAAGGCAGCATGATACTCGGGACAAAACAGCTCCCCAACAAGGACTTTCCCAGCAGTCCATTCTACAATCTTGCCCTGACATCCGCAGGACGGGATTTCCTTCAGCAGCGGCGCATTGACCTTAACAGCCCCCTGTCCCTTACGCTCTCCCGCACCAGAACCCCCTCCACCAGCGAAGCTGAACGGAAAGAGCTCTGTGAAAATCTGGTCATCACGGAAATTGAAGGCCAACCCATCACTCATGATGGCCCTCCCATAAAAGTGCCAGCCAGAGACTTCATCAGCGCAACACTACAGACAACCCTCACCCCCCAGGGACACTGGCGTGACACCGGCGCCATACACCTGACAACCATCCAAGACCAATCAACAGTCTGATCCGCCCTATCTCCCAGCCTCCTTCACCGTCCCAAGAAAGTCTACGCCATGGATGCCATATCTCCCGACGCCCTGAAGCGCGTATCTTCAGCACTTGCCACCACTGCAGAAACCCTTTCTGCCTGGATGGAGCACAACAAGCCTCATGCAAGGGAAGGGAGAGAGGTGCGTGCTTGCCTGCGTGCTGCGCAGGCAATCGATCACACCGCTGATGCACCCCAGACAATTGCCGTTTATGGAGCCTCCCAGGCGGGAAAATCCTTCCTGACCGGCGCCCTGACCTCTCCCGAGACCGGCCCCCTCATCATCGACTTTTCAACTGACCACCAGCTGGACTTTCTGAGGGAAATCAACCCGCCAGGCGGTAAGGAATCCTCCGGTCTTGTCTCCCGCTTTACCGTAACCCCTCCCTCACTCCCCACAAACGTGGGTGCGGACACACCGATTTGCGTCAAACTGCTCTCGGCAAGAGATGTGGTCTGTATTTTAGGGAATACCTATTTCAGGGACTTCAAGCTTACCGAAGATGCTGTTAAAACCACTGACATACTTGAAACCATAAAAAACATCATCCCACGTGAAAAAAACGATCCACAGCAGGAACCATTTTTTACGAAAAATGATGTTGAAGCATTGCAGGATTATTTTAACAGCTCGTTCCTCTCTGAAAAAAGCTATACGCCATTTTCATCAGACGGGACTGATAATGAATATTGGGCTTTTCTCTCAGAGAACATATCTTCATTTGATCTCGATACAGCCATAAAAGCTCTTTCTCCATTATGGGGTGGTCCGAGCTCGCCTTTCACCGATTATGCGCACAAACTGCTCAAAGCCCGCTTCAGTCTCGACAGGGATGAACTGGCTTTTTGTAATCCCGATGCCCTGAACGCCCCCAATAATGGCAGCATACTGAATGTTGAAACCCTGTGGGGTCCGGGAGCCAGCATGAATACCGCCCTGAAATCCCCCAGTGGAAAACTGGTTGGAATGGGGCGTGACGTTGCAGCGGCCCTCATCTCAGAGCTTATTCTCCCCTTGAAGGCAGCACGGTGGGAGTTCCAGAAAAAGCGGATCGATTTACTTGACTTCCCCGGAGCGCGATCCCGTGGGGAATATCCATCACTCAGCAAGGCCACGAACATCCCCGAGCTTTTTCTCCGCGGGAAGGTCGACTATCTGTTCCACCTCTATAAGAGCAACAATGACCTGACATCTGTCCTGTTATGTATTGGCGACAGTAACCAGGAGGTCGTTAGCCTGCCGGCGATGATTGATGGTTGGGTCAACACGACCATTGGCGCTACGCCAGAAGAGCGCAGCACCCAGGATAACTCCTTATTTATCATCCTGACCAAATTCGACACGGCATTAGCCTCCACGCCAGGACGGCCAGATGATGGAGTTGAACGCTGGGACACGCGGCTCGACGCTTCTATCGTCAATTATTTCAAAAACTCTCCCTGGCTTAATGCGTGGGAACCCGCCCAGCCAATATTCAATAACATCCAATGGCTGCGCTCCCCCACCTATGGGGATACGATCTACGATCGCGATGCCCAGAAAAATGAAACTACCATGCTCCCTGGCTTCAAGAGCCGGCTGCCAAGCCTCAAAACAGGGTACGACAGTTCAGCAAAGGTCAGAACCTACATCAGGAACCGTGACAAAGCCTTCGATGCCGTACTCAAGCCCAATGATGGCGGTGTCAGCTATCTTGCCGAGCGTCTCCTTCCTCTCGCAGAAAAAGATATCAAGACCAGCAAGCTGTATCTGAAGCTGCGCAGGATACTCCAGAACCTGCAGGAGACAGGGAAGAAATTCTACTTTGACAATTCGCAGGAAGCCGTTCACGCCGAAGCAGAGCGCTCCGTGGATAATTTCATCAGGGCAACCTGCCTCCCTCTCGCCCAGAAAGGACGGTTTGGCGTACTGCTCCAGCAACTCTCCCTCAGTGCAGAGCTTGTTACTCGGGAATGGATTGCCTTCAACAAAACCAAACCGCAGACCACTCACCAGGAAATTCAGTTACTTGAAAGTCTCCTCTCGCCCTCTCCAGCCGAGAAAAACGTGTCCGCTGACGCTGCACCAGAGGAAGATGATTTTGACCGTTTCGCCGCACATATCCTAAAATATTGGGAAGACCATTGCCGGGAGAAATTCTCTTCTGACAACATGAGTACCGAAAGGGAACGAAACTGGCTTCATGTCAACAACGATGCCTTCTCGCCTTTCCTGGCACAACTTTTCAAGTTGGCTGAAACGAACAATCTGGCTGGAGACATTGCCAACATTTTGCGCAACACATGTAAAAATGTCAGCAAGCTTGTCCAGAATGGCGAAAAACCTGGAATCCTTACAGCCGAGACCATCAGCAATTTTGTGACATGGCTCGGATATCCCCCCGTTGACAGAAAGGACGCCCCAGCAAACCGGCCGGTTTGTGAAAAAACGGGTATGCCAATCTTCCTTCTTCCCGAAGATCCAGCCGGGAAGCTCTATCCAGATCTTCCGAACATAGGCAATAGCGGCGTACTTTTCCTCCTGGACTGGGTCACCGCATTGAAGGCCCGTTTCCAGGAAGCCGGTCCGCAGTATGACGTGGAGGAGAATGCCAAGCTGGGCCAGTACCTGGAGACACTGAGCAGGCTCGACAATGCACATGATAACAGGAAAGACATAAACAGATGAATCAAATTACCCTTGCCGACAAAGCCATTCCATTACAAGAAGAAATGACTCTTGGCCTGGTCATTGCATCGGGTGACGTCTCGACGCAACAGAACGTCACTGTGCAGGTTGACGACACATTCCTGCCGGATTGCCCAATAATCTCGCACGACGGGCATATGGTCATTGCCCTTCTTCCGCGCAAGCAGGCCGAAGCCTGCATTGACCCGCTGGCCGCTTCCGCTGTCAGTATTCCAGCGCTCGGCATAACAGAAGCAGAAATCGACTGGGTTGGCTTCCCTGCGAACAGACAGCCCCAGACGGCTTCACAAATCCTGCAAATGGCATCGGAGACAGAAGAAGAGCAATCCCAACAACAGGCAGCCTTCTCTCCGCCTCCTGCCGCCCCCCCCGAAGCCGTGCCTTTTCCACCACCTGATGCAACGGCCACCCAGCATCCTGCCGACGGGACGCCTGAAGACAAAAAGCCGGAGGATGCACCCGAGACAACGCAAGCGATGGATAAAACGCCTTCCTCCTCCAGGAAGAAGGGACTGCTCATCCCGGCAGGGGGGGCAGTGATCGCACTCTGTCTTGCCACGGCAGGAGGATGGTTCTGGTTTCACAAACCATCTTTTCTCGCAACGCCTGCTTACCAAAACATGAGTCCGGCAGATGCCGTCAAGCAGCTGGTCACCCCGGCTGCCATTGGTCAGGAGGGGTGGCGACGTATCCGTGCAGGCCAGGGTGACGCAGGACTGCGGCTGCTTGGGTATGCAGCAACCAGACATGACCCGGTCTCCCTCCAGAGAATGGGAGAGCTGTATGATCCTGCCAGGTTCCGTACCGACGGCCCCATTCCTCAACCCAATCCCCGGGAGGCAGCACGCTACTACCGCGAGGCCCTTCTCGCAGGAAATCAGGACGTTCGCAGTGAACGGGACAGCCTGCTCGCAGCCCTTCGCAAGAAAGCCGAAAATGGCGACCAGGAGGCCGCTTTCACCCTTCAGGAATACGCACGATGACCCCAACATTTCTTTCTGCCAGCACGCTGTTCTCCTTTTCTTCCAAAAAAGCCAGGATCATCACAAGACTGATGGGGTCCACCCTGTGCGGAATAATCGCCCTCACCGGGCAGCACGGCTTTGCCGCTCCTTTGCTGCAAAGGGCAGGGGGCACTCTTTATCAGCAAATACTTACACAGCCTGGGGCCATCATCACGCCAGATGAACACACCGACCAGGGCACCCCTTCTCCAGGATTTCTGGCCTATTACGTCTTTGCCAGGGCGAATGACAAACTTCAGATTGGCAGTACGAAAGATCATCCCAATGGCTGGATCAAGGCATCCCAGACACTCAGCTGGAATCATCGCCTGAATGCCCAGTTTGCTCCGCTGGCAGGTCGATCGCGCGCCATCTTCATGAGCACCCGGCAGGCCGAAGAGAATCTGCTGAATGGGAATGACCCTGCCGCCGATGCCCGGGCCATCCTCAGCGCCGGAGATCACCAGCCTCCCAACAGCCAGGCTGCCGCACTGGAGCCTGATGCCTGGATTGATCAGAAAAAACATTTTTATCTGCTGCCCATCCTGGACGCCCATAATAGCGAGCCCGATTATACCGGTGCCATGCTGATGCACGTCGCCGGGGCCACCTTGCCTCCCCCCCACGAACAGAAAAGCGACGCAGCACCCCCATTCCGCGCAGGTCTGGTCTTTGTCATTGATACGACACAGAGCATGCAGCCTTACATCGAGCAAACTCGCAATGCCATCAATGACATTGTCTCACAGATCAACAACGCTCCCCTGGGGCACAATTTCCGTTTCGGGCTTGTAGGCTTCAGGGATCAGTCCAGAAAGGATGATCCCAGACTTGAATATGCCTCAAAAATTTTTGCAACTCCCGATTTCACCCAATCGAGCGATGCCATCACCAGTCAGATCGCTTCCGTCAACGAAGCACATGTCTCCTCCTTCGGCTTCGACGAAGACCCCATCGCAGGCCTGAAAACTGCCATAACGGATATTGACTGGTCCTCCATGCAAGGCCGCTATATCATTCTGGTAACCGATGCCGGTGCCCGCGATGAACACAACCCTCTAAGTTCAACCCACCTTGGCATCACCGACCTCAACCGTTTGGCCGAAAAACACGATATTGCCCTCTTCGTGATCCATCTTCACACACCCGCCGGGAAAAAGTTCAACGATACTGACCGGGCAGAAGCGCAATACCGAACTCTCTCGGCATTCCCGAATACGTCCAGTCTCTATTATCCCGTCGGTAATGGTACATCCGATAATCTGACGAATGATTTCAACCTCGTTGTCCGACAACTGACACAGGCGATTCTGACCCAGGCAAGTCACATTTCCGGTCAACATGGCAGCCAAACGACACCTGAGGGCCCCTCCAATGACCGCATGGCCATTGTAGAGCAGGCCATGCGTCTGCGCTACATAGGCCAACGTGACAATGCCAGCCTTCCGCCCATGATCGAAGGCTATGTTGCAAGCACCGATCCTGTCAGCAATAAAACTGCCTTGCGCGTCAATTTGTTGATGAAGCGAAATGAAATGAACAATCTCGCCTCTTCGCTTGAAACCATTCTGGACCAGGGTGAACAAAGCCAGCTGGCTCCCGAGCAATTTTTCCAGCGGCTGCAATTTGCCTTCGCAGCCTCGGCCCGTAATCCGGATGCCCTCTCACATGATGGCGATGCCGCCCATGGAACACTGGGCAGCCTGCTGCCGGAATATCTGAATGGCCTTCCCTATCGGTCTCGGATTGCCCAACTCACCCAGGAGCGCTGGAATAGCCTGAGCGCCGGGGAACAGGACGCCATACTCAGCGACCTGCGTGCGCTTATTGAACGCTACAAGCTTTATGAAAGTGATACGGACGGCTGGCATTCCATCAACGGGGGCAATGATGAGGATGAAAAAGTTTATTCCGTAGGGTTGGATGACTTGCCTTGAACACGGCCCCAACCATGGTTCAGAGTGAAAGCTGTCCTGCCGATCCCCCCCTTCTCCACGCCGAAGCCTTGACCTGGCAGGCACCGGGGGGGGATTTTACGCTCGAGATCCCCTCATTGACACTGCACAAGAGAACATGCCTCGGGGTTATCGGACCATCAGGATGCGGGAAAAGTACACTGCTTGGTCTACTTTCGCTCGCCCTTCTTCCAACAAAAGTTCGCTGCCTCTCTTTGCTCGAGAGGCAGCTCGCCCCTTATCTTTCACCCGGGTCATATGCCACAAACCGCAAGCGTGAACGGCTATTCACTACATTACGGGCCGAGCATGTCGGTTTTATTCCGCAAACCGGCGGCCTTCTGCCATTCCTGACAGCGCGCGAAAATATTGCCCTCGCTTTGAATGTGCTGGAAACTCCCCCCTCCGGGCAGGGTGCTGGGCACATCGACATGCTTGCCGAGCGGCTCGGGATCATATCCTGCCTTGAAAAACTGCCCTCTCAATTATCTGTCGGTCAAAGGCAGCGTGTTGCCATAGCACGAGCCTTAATTCACACACCCCCTATCCTTCTGGCTGATGAACCAACAGCTCCCCTTCACCCTTCCCAGGCTGCGATCGTCCTGGATCTGCTACGCAATTATGCAGAAACACAAAACGCCGGCGTCATTGTAGTAAGTCATGACATAGACGCCCTACAGAAGGCCGAATTTTCACTGGTTCAGGCTCAGATGAAAGGGAATAAAACTATCATCCACAATTAACAATTTTCATATATAACTTTCTCTAAAGGAAACGCTCATGCCGTCCCGGGGTCACACGCACTTTCGTCACCTTCTTCTTGCCTGTCATCTAGCCTGGCGGGACCTTTTTTCCAATAAAATACTTGCCCTGTGTATTGTAAGTGGTCTTGCCAGTACTCTGCTGCCCATGTTGCTCCTTGCAGGATTGAAGGCAGGTCTCGTTGATCATATGCAACAGACTCTGCTGCACGACCCCTCGGCATTGGAAATTTCAAGCGCCCGAAATTATCCTTACTCCGAACAACAACTGGAGGCCTTGAGAACCGACAAGAGAGTGACCTTTCTCCTTCCCAAAACACGCACACTCGCCGCAAGCGTACGGTTACAGGCAACCAACACAACGTCAGTATTCGAGGGAACAGACGCCGAACTCCTTCCATCCTCTCCCGGAGATCCTCTTCTGGGAAAGAGAATTGAAATGCGCCTGGCAAAATTACATGCGCAGATTTCATCTCCAGATATCCCGGTTGTCATGTCCGCCCATCTGGCAGAACACATGCACCTTCAACCCGGGGACACCTTCGTCATGCTCATTGACCGACATGCCGCAGGCGCTGCAAAAATGGCTCGCATACAATTAAACGTTGCTGCTATCGCAGACGAGACCGTTACATCCCGCTTCCAGCTATTCGTGTCACTTCCTGTAGCGCAAGCCGCCGAAGAATGGCGCGAGAACACCAACCTCTCCTCCTGGCAAGAAGCCTTGACCCTGGGCGAACAAAAAGCAGCTGATTTCCTGAAAGCACGTACACCAAAGGCAACATGGCCCGGCTTCAGACTTTATGCGCGTTCACTATCTGACGTCATCACATTGGACAGAGATCTGACACATCAGGGGTTAAGCATAACCAGCGAGCTTCCCCGTGTTAAAACCATTCTTAATATCAATCAGCAAACAACACATCTTTTTCATCTCATGGCTTATATCGGGGCCATAGGCTTTGCCGTTACTTTGGGTACGGCCATCGCAGCGGAAACTGAACGAAAGAAATTCCATCTCGCAAGCCTGACATTTCTTGGACTGAATAACGCTCGTATCATCCCTGTCGTGCAGACCATTCTCCTGGCCACTGGAGGAACCTGCCTCGCCTTTTGCATAGCCTGGGGATTAAGCTGGCCCATGAATCGCATACTTCACAACACGTTTCTACAAGACGAAACGTCAGCATCCTCCATAAATATTACAATCGCCTTTGCCTTGCAGCTAGTTGCTTATATCATCCCAGGATCGACCATCATGGCCTGGGCAACAACACGCTCCCTGCACCGGGTTTCACCATGGCAAGGCATATGCAACTCCTGACAGCCTGTCATCATGATTGACATGCCTTTATAAGCAAAGGACCACCAATGTCTTATTTACATTTCACTACAGCAACAGAATTTTTAGCATTCCGAAAACCATCCCTGCGCATCATGGCTCAACTTCGCCCATCAGCGCCCGTCTTTGTCTTGTCAGCCCTGCTCTGTACAGGTCTCTCCAGCCACACAGCACGGGCACAGTGCACAACCTCCACTCCAGCACAGGTCAGCTGGAACAAAGCCATCTATGACCCCAAGCCTTCACCAGATTCCGATGCCGAGGAACTGGTTCTTCCCATGCCCTGCGGAGGGGGCATGGTTTTTCGCCGTGTTGAAGTACAACCTACATCAGCCAGCACAGGAGATGCCGCTTTCATGGCAAACCGGCGGATCACAATTGGCCAGGCCATGGATTTGAAAAGTACTCAGGCCTCCCATAGCAATGGCTATAACCTTTTCATACATGAAGCCAATCTTGCCGCTCCCTTTACTGATAAAAATCAGCACCCTGTCTACTATATCGGAAAATATGAGGTAACCGCGGCGCAATATAAACTTGTCATGGAAGGTCAGGGGGCTCCTCCCCCTCAGCGCAGGAATTTTCCTGCCAGCAATATCTCCTTCCTGGAAGCACAGCAGTTTGCAGAGAAATGGACGAGCTGGCTCATGAAGAATGCTCCTGACCGTCTACCGAAGCGAGGAGACAAGCCCGGCTTTATTCGCCTGCCAACTGATGCTGAATGGGTTTTTGCCGCTAGTGGAGGGATCAAGAACAGTTCCCTGAACACACAACCTGCCCCTTGGCCACAACCGGGCAGCGATTGCCAGAATCAGATTGATGATTGCATTGTTGGCAGCAGTCAGGGGATTTCTACCGATCATGGCGTCATCCCCAAACCGATTGGATCACTCAATATAGCCAATCCCCTCTCCCTGTACGATATAGTCGGCAATGTCAGTGAGATGGTTCTTACACCCTACCAGATGAGGGCTTACCTGCATTACTGGAACCAGGGACTTACAGGCGGGACGCAAGTTTTCGGAGGCAGTGTCCTGAATTCCGCCAGAGACATTTCCAGCGCTTATCGTGCGGAATTTGCCCCTTATGACGACAATGGAGACGCAAAGCGTGCTCCTGAGGTCGGGTTCCGTGTTGTCATCGGTGCCATGACAATGAATAGCCTACAGGAAGCTTTGAAAGCACAAAAAGGGTTCGCTGCGCTGGTCAATGATGCTGCCAACGCTGATACCAGCAAGGTCAAAGAAGAGCATGCCAACGAAAACGATGCTCTCAAAAACCTCCAGTCTGCCCTGAGCCAAAGTGACCAGAACAAAGCTGAGCTACAAGCCCGTCTTACCCAATTGAACCAGGCTATGGAGGCTGCACGGGAGGCACAAAATCAGGCCAATGCAGAACGTAACCAAGCTGACCTGGATAGCGCTGTCGCCAACCTGACTACTCTGTTGACACTCAGCAAGCAGATCGCCTCGAACAGGATTGATATTGTCAATTATACGGCTTTCGTCAATGATCCTGACAATGCCCGTAACCCCAATCTGAGCATCTATAAAACCTCCATCTCGACAGAACAGGTTTCGCTTGATGATACAGTGAACGCTTACCTCGGCCTGTTAAAAACAGTATCCCGTAATAGCCAAAGGGATACCCGTCTAGAGGATGCCAAGACCATCATAGTAAACAATCTCAAAAATAATTATAAAGACCTTCCCCTTTCCAGGCGCCTCGACTGGCTAGACATAGCCATACAAAATACAAAAGACATATCCTCCGGTAAATCCCTTGATGCTGAGCGGGATATTATTGCAAAAATAGAACAGGCGGCTCATATGCATTATTATAACAGATAAGGAAAAAGCACAGGGATACTTCACATCCCTGTGCTTCCATAAAACTAGCAAAAACAATTTAAAATATTTTAAAGTGAATGAGTTTCAGCAGATTTCTTGTTGAGTTCGTCAACTTTAGAAGCATATGCTGCATTATCTATTTTAATGCTATAATCGAAATGACTCTTTATCTGAGACACATTCCTGATTTTTTCGATCAACTCTTTCATTTTATCGGAATCGCCATCAGCTTTTGCCTGATCATACTGCTGCTGCAGGGAAGCTTCCTGTCTAAGAAGATCATCACGCTGCGCTTTTTCCTTAGCAATCTTCTGTTGTAGCTGCGCCATTTCCTGACGTAGTACGGCAATCTGCTGATTGATGGACATTAGATGAGCATCTTGTATCTGAACAGCCTGTTCCTGCACGCTACGCTCATTTGTCAAAGCCTTTGTTCTTTTCTGGTAGCCTCCCCCAAACGAACAAGCCATCTGGGTAAACATTTCATCCTGTTTATTCGGGTCACAATCTGCTGCTGAGCAACCAGCCAAAAACAGCATAAGAGATGCTGTTGAGAGAGACACATACAATGAGCGTCTCTTTGAGACCTTAACAATCATAACATACCCCCTTTCATACAGAAAAACGCCTAGTAAAAATAATATACTAGGCGTTCTATCAAGAAAGGGAGCATATAAATATATGCTCCCTTCAAGATATATAATTTCAAATATTAATCGCCATTATTCTGAGCATTAGACTTTGCAAGCGCATCGCTCTTGGTCTGCTGCAGTTTGTTAGCCATTGCCTTATATTCCGCTACACGCTGCTTCTCATTTTCCAAAACAGCATTTTTACGAGCAATAACCTGATCCTGGGCTTTCGCAGCATCGCCTTCAAGACCATTTTTCTTGGCGACTGCTTCATCATAAGCCTTCTGGGCTTTCTGCACATTCGCCTGAGCAATACGCAGCTTTTTCTTGGTCGTGGCAATTTCAGCGTTCAAACCATTTTCCACAGCCTTCTGCTGCTCATTATTTCCCTTGGCTTGAGCATGCAACGTCTGAAAGGCTAGGCCAGCACCGGCACCAATCAAGGCACCTTTCTTTCCCCCGGCAACTCCTCCAATGGCGGCACCGTTGGATGCAGTCCCTGCATTTTCGAGATTACTCAAGAATCCTGCATAACTACTCTGTGTCGAAAACGCAAAAACGGCACATGCTGTTATCGCAAAAATAGAACGACGCATACTCTGAAATCCTTCTTTAATGTTCCCGAAATATCAGGCACAGTCTCATGCTATCATTGTTTTATGTTAACACAAAATTTTATATTTTGACTTAAACAGAAGGTTAAATGCAGAATCAGACACTTGAGAGAAATTCTCTGGACAAGTCTGAAAGAATGAAGAACAGTGACAACCCACTACGGCGAGGGCATCCTTGCGACGGAAGCCGGTGCCCCCCTTTCATACCGTTCCTCCATATTCAGAAAGAACACGGAGAGAGTATCTCCCTAGGCAACTCTGATTTGGACAACCAATCAGCCCACTGGCCGAAAGTTACGAAAGCCTGGACATGAAAAAGACACAGTTTTTCGGCTACACAGCCATGACATTGGCTGGCACCGAAGCGCAATCTATGGCGATATCCCTGTTTTCAACGGAGCCTTCAAGGCAAAAGAAGAATACGCCTTAGAGTTCCAATCCGATCCCTGACAGGAAAAGCATTTTCCAGAAATGATGGTGAAAAGAATAACCGAACAGCATCTTCCCTAAGGGAAGATTTCATACACGACACGGTTCAATCTAGTTAGAACGGCTGACACTGTTCATGGTTTTCTAAAAGGAAATAGGCCATGGATCACAAGAAAAACCCACTGTTTCGATCTGCGGCCTAATCCTGAAATCCCATTTCATTCAATTCCTTGATGACAGGAACAAGCTGCCAAGCATTAACTATTTTAGTTCCAGACCTACGCAGATCATAGTCTTATCCGACAGCCTACCTCAGAAAAGCTTACACTTCTCTCAAATGGCGTTGAATGGCCCTTATATGCGCATGATAGCAAGCAATCGCCAAATCAGCCATTCTAGGGAGATTACAATTTCCCTCTATTCATGACAGATGGTTGGGGAACGTGTGGACCCACGTGCGGACCATGGCTATCTGGTTATTTCTGATTTTGTGGGTATGGATGCGGGGGTAGGATTTGAACCTACGACCTTCAGGTTATGAGCCTGACGAGCTACCGGGCTGCTCCACCCCGCGTTGGTGGGTGGTTTTTATGGGTGTGGGTGAGCGAGGGGACCTGGCGGCGA
>NZ_NWUV01000005.1:0-73874 GCF_023337645.1 Parasaccharibacter sp. TMW2.1890
AGCGTTCGCTCTGAGCCAGGATCAAACTCTCAGGTTCAATCCAGACCAACAGAATAAAACATCCAGCTTAATTCAACGCATCAAACTTAAAGTCAGATACATCAGCTTCCGTCTTCCATCAGCCTTCGCTAACGAAAACGCCGCCAACATATCCCTTCCAGTCTCTACTTTATAACCCATATTCTCTTGTCAATGACCACCCCAGCCGCCCCGAAACTTCCGCTCCAGCGCCGCCGGTGAATGGGCTTATACGCACCCACCCCCATACGGTCAACACGATTCCCGAAACTTTCTCAAAGTTTCTTCACATAACCCCCAAAAACCCCAGAAAACCGCCACCCAACCCCAAAAACACACCCCCCGGCGAATCACCCCACCAAAAAGAATCGAACATGGAAAAGAAAAAGCCGGTCCCCTTTGAAAGGAGACCGGCTTTCCCAAAACAGTCTGAGACCAAGAAGGCTTCAAAGAGACTTGAGATCGTGCTGCTTCACCTTTTCAGCAACCTCAATCTCCGCACGGGCAGCCTGAATCTGACGTCCCAAGCTTTCCTGAAGCTCAACCTCATCAGGGCCAACCCTTGTCCACTGATTCTTCAGCTCATCCAGCGTCTGGCTGGCATCATCAATGGACAGGTCTTCAAGCGCCCGCACCGAATCGGCAAGAATCGTGCAGTGATCCGCTGTCATGTCGACAAAACCACCCGTGACGAAGCAGCGTTCCAGAACTTGGTCGTCCTTGTAGAGAGTGATCACCCCACCACGAAGCTGCAACAGCAACGGGGCACGGCCAGGCATGGCCGCAATGTCCCCTTCCGTACCCGGAACAACAACCATATCGACCTCACGGTCCGTATAGCGTCTTTCCGGGCTGACGATTTCGGTGCGAAGCGGCATGGATCAGCCCTCCTGCTTCATCTTCTCGGCTTTCGCCTGCGCCTCTTCAATGGCGCCAACCATGTAGAAGGCACCCTCAGGCAGGTCATCGCACTCACCGTTTACAACGGCCTTGAAGGACCGCACGGTATCTTCCAGAGACACCAGCTTGCCCGGAGACCCCGTGAAGACCTCCGCCACATGGAAAGGCTGCGACAGGAAGCGCTGGATGCGGCGAGCACGGCCCACCACCAGCTTATCCTCCTCGGACAGCTCATCCATGCCGAGAATGGCGATGATGTCCTGAAGCTCCTTATAGTTCTGGAGCGTGCTCTGGACAGCACGGGCCACCTCGTAATGCTCCTGCCCCACAATCTTGGGGTCCAGAGAGCGGGAGGTCGAATCCAGCGGATCCACAGCCGGATAGATGCCCATCTCAGCGATGGAACGGTTCAGAACCGTCGTGGCATCAAGGTGAGCGAAGGTAGCAGCTGGAGCCGGATCGGTAAGGTCATCGGCTGGCACGTACACGGCCTGAACGGAGGTGATGGACCCTTTCTTCGTGGAGGTAATACGCTCCTGAAGGGCACCCATCTCCGTTGCCAGTGTCGGCTGATAGCCCACAGCAGACGGGATACGACCCAGAAGAGCGGAGACCTCGGAACCAGCCTGCGTGAAGCGGAAGATGTTGTCCACGAAGAAGAGGACGTCCTGACCTTCCACATCACGGAAGTACTCGGCCACGGAGAGACCCGTCAGGGCCACACGGGCGCGGGCACCCGGCGGCTCGTTCATCTGGCCATAGACCAGTGCCACCTTGGAACCGTCAGTATGACCGTTCTCATCAATCTTGATAACACCGGCACCCTGCATTTCGTAATACAGGTCGTTCCCCTCGCGGGTACGCTCACCCACACCGGCAAACACGGACACACCACCATGCGCCTTGGCGATGTTGTTGATGAGCTCCTGAATGATGACGGTCTTACCCACGCCGGCACCACCAAACAGACCAATCTTACCACCCTTCAGATACGGGCAGAGAAGGTCGATCACCTTGATACCTGTCACCAGAATTTCGGTATTGGCAGCCTGTTCCTCAAAGGAGGGAGCGGGGCGGTGGATCGGGAAGCGGGTTTCCGTCTTGATCGGCCCCTTCTCATCGACCGGCTCACCAATGACATTGATGATGCGGCCCAGAGTAGCCGGACCAACCGGCACGGTGATCTGGCTGCCCGTATCGGTCACCTCAGCACCACGAACGAGACCATCAGTCCCTTCCATGGCGATGCAACGGACCTGACGCTCACCAATTTCCTGCGCAACTTCCAGCACGACCGTCTGATCACCATTCATGACATGAAGGGCATTCAGAATATGCGGCAGCTTGTCCGTAAACTGGACATCCACCACCGGGCCACGAATCTGGGTGATCCGTCCAACACCAACACCGGCATTTTCAGCAGAGCGGTTGAGTTCCTCAGACATCAGATTTCTCTCCTGCATGATCTCAGACGGCTTCTGCGCCGGAAATGATTTCGATCAGCTCGTTAGTAATATTGGCCTGACGTGTCCGGTTATACCGGAGCGACAGACGCTCGATGGCCTTGCTCGCATTGCGGCTGGCATTATCCATGGCCGTCATACGGGCACCCTGCTCACCGGCAGCGCTCTCCAGCACGGCAGCATAAAACTGCACAAGCAGATTGCGTGGCAGAAGCTGTGCAAGAAGGTGGCCTTCATCAGGCTCAAACTCGTAGACAGCGCCGTCTGTCCTCTTCTCCCCGGCATTGTCATTCTCCGCAACAGGCAGAGGAACAAGACCTAGGGCCTGTGGCGTCTGGGTCATCGCATTGACAAAGCGGTTGCGCATCAGGGTGCAGGCATCAATCTCCCCACCCTCGACCAGATCGGCAACACGTTTCGCCAGATCCTGGGCAAGGGCATAAGCATCCTGCTGGGTCCCCGCCTTGTTGTGGAGCGAATCCACAACCATGTCCGGATAATAGCGCCTGAAGATCTCAGCGCCCTTGCGGCCAACGGGCAGCAGACGCACGGTACGACCCTGCGCCAGAAGGTCCTCGATCTGCTGACGGGCAGCACGGATGATGTTGGCATTGAAGCCACCGGCCAGTCCACGATCGGACGTCAGAACAATGAGAAGATGCACATTGTCCCGTCCCGTGCCAGCCAGAAGCGGCGGCAGGGTGGAAGGGTCCATCCCCTGCGATGCCGCTGCCAGCTCGCTCATCATACGCCGCATGGTATCAGCATAGGGGCGGGCTGCCTCGGCCTGATTCTGGGCGCGCCTCAGCTTTGAGGCAGCGACCATTTTCATTGCGCTCGTGATCTTGCGGGTCGATTTGACCCCCGCAATCCTTCCGCGCAGTTCTTTCAATGAAGGCATGAGCTACAACCCTCAGGCTGAAAAACGTTTGCTGAAGGCCTCAAGCAGGGACTTGAGCTCACCCTCGATCTCCGGTGTCAGCTTCTGCTCGGTACGGATCCTGGCCAGAACACTCTTGCCACCGTTGCGCAGCTCCTCCAGGAGGGCAGCCTCATAGGACGTCACCTGGTTGACTGCCACGGAATCCAGATAGCCACGGGTTCCAGCGTACAGAACAGCCACCTGCTCCTCAACAGCCAGCGGGGAGGTTTCCGGCTGCTTCAGCAGCTCCACAAGGCGGGCACCACGATCCAGCTGACGGCGTGTTGCCGGATCAAGGTCAGAGGCAAACTGGGCAAAGGAAGCCATCTCACGATACTGGGCCAGCTCCAGCTTGATGGTACCGGCAACCTGCTTCATGGCCTTGATCTGCGCAGCCGACCCCACGCGGGACACGGACCCACCCACGTTCACGGCCGGGCGAATACCCTTGTAGAACAGGTCAGTTTCAAGGAAGATCTGACCATCCGTAATGGAAATAACGTTGGTCGGAATGTAGGCGGACGTGTCACCAGCCTGTGTCTCGATCACCGGCAGGGCCGTCATGGACCCGGCACCGAACTCTTCGGACATCTTGGCGGAGCGCTCCAGCAGGCGGGAGTGCAGGTAGAACACGTCACCCGGGAAAGCCTCACGCCCCGGCGGACGGCGCAGCAGCAGGGACATCTGGCGATAGGCCACAGCCTGCTTGGAGAGGTCATCATAACAGAGCAGGGAGTGCATCCCGTTATCCCGGAAATACTCACCCATGGCAGAAGCAGAATAAGGAGCCAGATACTGCATCGGGGCAGCATCGGAGGCCGTGGCAGCCACGACGATGGAGTAATCCATCGCACCAGCTTCTGTCAGCTTGCGCACAAGGTTGGCCACCGTGGACCGCTTCTGCCCGACAGCAACATAGATGCAGTACAGGGACTTCTTCGGGTCACCCTCGGCATTGACACCCTTCTGGGCCACGATGGTGTCGATCAGGATGGCGGTCTTACCTGTCTGACGGTCACCAATCACCAGCTCACGCTGCCCGCGCCCGATCGGCACGAGGGCATCAATGGCCTTGATGCCGGTCTGCATCGGCTCACTGACGGACTGACGGGGCATGATACCCGGAGCCCGGACATCAGCACGACGATATTCGACATTCTCCAGCGGACCACGGCCATCAATCGGGTTGCCCAGAGCATCCACGACACGCCCCAGAAGCCCCTTGCCGACGGGAACTTCCACAACCTTGCCGGTGCGCAGCACGGTATCACCTTCGCTGATGAGGTCACCCTCACCGAAAATGACGACACCAACGCTGTCGCTCTCGAGGTTGAGAGCCATGCCACGCACGCCACTCCCCTCGAACTCGACCATTTCACCGGCCTGAACATTGGTCAGACCATAAACGCGGGCAATCCCATCCCCAATGGACAGAACGGTCCCTGTCTCTGAAACAGCGGCAGGCTGATCAAAGGACGCGATCTGCTGCTTGAGAATTTCTGAAATCTCGGCGGGACGGATCTCCATCACGCGGCTCCCTTCATGGCGTTCTGCAGACGGGCCAGACGCCCGGCGATCGATGTATCAAAAAGAACTGAACCAACACGCACAACCATACCCCCAAGCAGGGTTTGATCAACATGTTCAGTCATGGCAATATTGGCATACCCGGCCTGCTGGAGGCTGGCACGGAGGCTTTCACGCTGCCCATCTTCCATTGGACGGGCAGTCGTCACTTCCACACGCACCTCGCCACGCTGGCGGGCGTCCAGAAGAAGGACGGCTGACAGGATTTCATCCAGGCCAGACAGACGGCGCTGATGGGCAATGAAGCCAACAAACCGCTGCAGGGCCTCACCAAGCCCGAGAGCGGAGCCAAGGGCTTTCACCAGTTTTTCCGTCTGGCTGATGTCGAGCCGGGGATCCGCCAGAGCGGTACGCAGGTCCGGCAGCTGGGCGATGGCCTTTCGCAGCGCCCGCACCTGCTCCAGCACGGTGGCCTTGTCCTGTCTGCTGTCCGAGAGATAGTCCTCAAAGGCCCGGGCATAACGCTGCGCCACTTCGCCTGGCGCCCTGATCTGCTTTTCCTGTGCAACCGTCACGGGTTCATTCCGTCTTCATGAGGTTCTGCTTTCACGACCGGTTTCCCGGCACAACCCAACCGGCATGCCCCGGAACATGCTGCGTGACAGCACGGCGTCCCAGAGCCGGAACCCGGCCAGTGTTTCGTCCATGTCCACTAACACGGCGGGGCCCTCCAGCGCAACCAGAGGACCAACCGGGCCACGGCCCACAACACCGGTGGAACCGGCCAGCATGGCAGGGATGCAATGCCCGCGGACTCCAGCACCAAGCAGCCCCCGTTCCATCCATTTACTAGATGGATAGATGGCGAGGCCCATGCGCAGAGTGTCAATTTTTCAGGAGACTGGAGCGGGCGAAGGGAATCGAACCCTCATCAGAAGCTTGGAAGGCTACTGCATTAGCCATTATGCTACGCCCGCTCTGTTTCGGGCTGGAGATATAACCGCTCTCCCAGAGCAAGACAAGGGGGGATTCACCCCACCCTGCAGATGTGAAAGGTTTTTTCATTTTCTTGGAGATAGTGCTTGACTTTATGGGCCTGTCGTTATCTTTTCCTGCCCATCGTCAAGCCCTGAGGGGCGGACGGTCGCAGGTCGATTCGACCCTGAAGGGGTGTAGCTCAATTGGCTAGAGCGCCGGTCTCCAAAACCGGAGGTTGGGGGTTCGAGACCCTCCACCCCTGCCACGTCATACCCTGCCCGCCTGACTGCCTTACCCGGGTGACAGGGCTCGGGCCGAGATAGATTTGAGGATAATGGTGTCGGTCACAAAGCCGAAAGGCAATTCACCGAAGATGCCTCCGGCCCAGAAAGGCCCAGGATTCAGCCTTCGTAGATATTTTTCAGATGTGTGTGCCGAGGCCAGACGTGTTACGTGGCCGACGCGTCGCAATACCATCATTACAACAGGTGCCGTGCTGGCCATGGTCGTCGCCACCTGTATTTTCTTTTTCGTCGTCGATCAGCTGATCGGCCTGGGGATCAGCAAAATCTTAGGCATCGGAGGCTAAAGCAGCATCATGGCAAAACGCTGGTACGTTGTGCATGTCTATTCAGGCTTCGAGAAGAAGATTGCCGATCATATCCGTGAACAGGCCGAAAAGAAGGGGCTGAGCGATCAGTTCGAAGAAATTCTGGTACCGTCCGAGGAAGTGACCGAGGTCCGTCGTGGCCGCAAGGTGAACACGGAACGCAAATTCTTCCCCGGTTATGTTCTGGTCAAAATGGAACTGACGGACCGTGCCTGGCATCTCGTCAAGGACACACCGAAAGTGACGGGCTTTCTGGGTACACGCAACAACCAGCCAACGCCCATCAGCAATGCTGAAGCCAAGCGGATTCTCCAGCAGGCTCAGGAAGGTGTCGAGCGTCCCCGCTCCAGCTTGTCTTTCGAGATTGGCGAGCAGGTGCGGGTTTCCGATGGGCCTTTCACATCCTTCAATGGCAGTGTCGAAGAAGTCGATACGGAGAACCAGCGCCTCAAGGTCAGCGTCTCCATCTTTGGCCGCTCCACACCGGTGGATCTGGACTACAATCAGGTCGAAAAACTCTGAAGGAAGGGCCTTCGTTCCTTTCCAAAGAAACCACCCCTTCATGGTCTGAAGCGGGTGGTTTTTTTATGGCTTCCCCTTCTCATTCATGAAGGCATGAAAAAACCCCGTACAGCCTTCCAGAGGCCGTACAGGGTTTCCCCATCAGGCAGAAGCCCTGTTCCGTTACAGGCTGGAGGCCTCCTCATGGACCGGCAGTGCCGGTAGCGAATACAGAAGCTGGATGGCCTGGTCGGACAGTACTCCCACACCTTCCGCCAGAACCCGTACCATGTCGGCTGGCTTCGTTCCGACAGGCTGCGGAGATACCCACTGCACATTCACTGCACGAGCCTGTGAATCTGGCGCCCCTGCCCTGTGGGCAGACAGCACACCAGTAATGACAGCATGACCAGATACATCCTGCTCAAACCGGGACAGGCTCAGCTCCAGATAGGCTCCAGCCGTCACGGCCACAGAATCATTCTGGGAAAACAGCACATGGCCGGGCAGGCGCTGCCTCAGGTTGGCTGCCAGGGCATGACCAAGCATCTCGCCGAGCGGCTCACTCCAAGCAGCAGCAGGCACCATATGATCCTGGGCATCCTGCATCACCCTCAAAAGACCATCCCGATCCAGCCGGGAGGTGATGGATGGGGTAAGCACCTCAATGGCCTGTGGCAGGGCCGCCTGTATCACAGGGGACGCCACTGGCCCGGTCTGCGGTGCCAGAACATAATAGGTCGTAGGTGTACTGCTGCACCCGGCCAACAGAACACCTCCCAGGCAGACAGCTCCCAGCAGCCCACATGAACGCACGAAGGAAGGGTGGAAAAAACGCTTCATGGATCAGGGCCCCCGACCGGTAATGAGAGATGATGGATGATGGTCCAGATAGTCCGCCAGAAGATGGAAAGAGCGGGACATCCGTGTCAGCTGGACAATCAGCTCTTCAAGATTTCTGCGGAAGTCCGGATTGCCCCCATAGGAGGACAGCATCGTACGGGCCTGCGCCAGTGTGCCATTCAGATTGACCATCAGCTCTGGAAGATGCTCATCCGCATGGTCCAGCAGATGGTTCAGCGAGACCAGAGAGCCACTCAGGCCGGCCATGGCCCGTGTGACCTCGGGGCTTCTGAGACGTTCATCACCATGAGCGAGAATCTCGTTCAGATGGTCACCGATCTGGGGCAGCGGCATGGCCGCAATCTTGTCCGTGATGGTGGACACTGACTGGAGGATGCTGTCCATGCCGCCGGGCTGGCTTGGAATCACGGCTACACCATTCTCAAACGTTATCTGCTGCCCGTCATGCGTCTTGTCAGGCGCAAAAGACAGGGCAATCATGGCCTCCCCTGTCAGAAAACTGACATTCTGGACAGATGCACGCATCCCTTCAGCCACAAAACTGCCCAGCAGATCGCTCTTCCGGGCGGAATCCTGCTCATCGTCAGCAATCACACGCTCAGGTTCAAGCTGCATCTCCACCCGGACACGGGGAGCGTGACCACGTTTATTACCTCCCAACTCCAGATGCACACCTGTCACCTGTCCGACCTGAAGACCGAACATCGTCACCTTGCTGCCTTCCGTCAGACCAGCCACAGCTGTATCGACATAGGTCAGAACAGGGACCTTGTGACGATAACGGGCATTATCCGCATCCTCCTTTGTCTTGTAGAGATGGAAAACGGAATTGGCCACCGCAGGCGGCGTATCCTCAGTCTGTGCACTGTCAGGACGACCAAACGCCACCCCACCGGAAAGAAGAGCCTGGAATGACTGGAGGCGAACATTCATGCCCCCGGCTCCAAAACCTATCTGCATCCCCGATACATTCCAGAACCGGCTGTCAGCCCTCAGATAACGATCATAGGGAGCCTTCACGAAGGCCTTGATCAAAAGAGGCCCCTCTCCACCAGGCGGCATGGTATAGCCAAGGATTTCCCCCACCTGTATGTCCCGGTAGAAAATGGGAGCCCCGGCCCCGAGGGATTCCAAGGTGGACGAAACCAGCCAATATGTGCTGCCCGGTTTGTCCGAGCGGATACCGGGAGGCGTTTCCAGACCCTTAAAATGGGTCTGGTAATGGCCTCCCGCCGGTTTGCCCGGGTCCATGGCGATATAGGCGCCAGAAAAAAGCGTATCCAGCCCCGTGATGCTGGCCCCGTTGATGCGCGGGCTGACAACCCAGAACCGGGTATGCTCATTGAGCGCCCGAGGATCGATGCCACTCATCTGGATGGTCACATCAGCATGGGTCATGTCCGGGCTCAGGGCTACGCCCTGCACCACACCCAGGTTCACCGCCTTGTTCTTGACCTGCGTCTGCCCCGGAACAATGCCATCAGCAGCATCAAAGGAGACGACAATGCTCGGCCCCATGGTGGCAAAGTGCCTCCAGGCCAACCATCCGGCAATCAGCAGAGCAAGGATGGGAATGATCCAGAGCACGGAAAACCGTGGCAGCCGGACATTGGCCTCTGCCCCATGTCCACCTTCGGAATGTCGCTTCAGATGCTCATCTCTCACGCTTTTTCAGGCTCCATATCCCGTAATTCCGTCACATCCTCTTCTCCACCCTGCCTGGAGTGGCCCAGACCCTGCCGGTTATAGCCTGCAGCATCCCACATACGCCGGGGATCATACAGGTCTGCGGCAAAAATAGTTAACACAACCACAAGAGCAAAGAAGACCACACCCAGCTCGGCCGTCACGCTCGCCATGAAGCCGAACCGGACCACAGCCGCCAGAATGGAGATCATGAACACGTCAATCATCGACCAGCGACCAATGAACACCACGACCTTGTAAAGGCCTGTCAGACGCTTCAGCGCCTTGTGAGAGGCCCTGCCCCGACATTCACAGCCAATCATCAGGGCCAGCAGGAACACCTTGAGGACCGGCACGGTGATGCTGGCAAAAAGCACCAGCAGAGCCAGAAAGTAAAGGCCAGCCTCCCAAAGCTGGATCACTCCAGAAATGATGGTGCTGGGGTGTCCGTGCCCAACCTTCACGAAGGCCATGACCGGCAGCATGTTGGCCGGAATGTAGAAAATGAAAGCCGCCACCAGAAAACACATGGCCGCCTGAAGGCTGTTCCGCTTGCGCCGCCGCAGTATCTGCCCACAACGGGGGCAATCCCCCATGTCACGCTCATCATCCACCGGGCCACGGGCAACAAAAACCAGTCCACAGGCATGGCAGGACAGCATGTGCTTCTCCGGCGGCAGGGCACGCCCCTCCGCCATGTATATGCCCAGACCAGGGCGCCTGGTGACGGACCTGTGCCTCCATATCATGTCGGCATCAAAGGCCGAATCCATGGCTGCCATCATCACCATCAGCCCCCCGAGCAGGTACACACCCGGTTGCAGGATGACCAGGGCCAGATCAACCAGCTTGGTATAGGCCACGAGCAGGCCGATGACGTACACCTCGACCATGGACCACGGGCGCAGCTTTTCATACCAGGCCAGCAGGGGGCGGACCCAACGGGGCATTTCATCCCGGGACGCACCATAAAGAATCAGCGTCATGCAGACGAGCACGATGCCAGGCATGAGCACGCTGGCCAGAGCCACCAGTATGGCAATGCTCCCATAACCCTGCCGGGCCATTTCCAACGGGCCGCTCATGAGGGTGACCATGTTCTCCCGCCCGTAGATGTTGAGCGTCATGAGCGGGCTGACCAGCAGCACGATATACAGCGCCAGAGCTGAAAGGCAGAAGACCAGCGGGCCGCCAATCTCCGAAGTCCTGCGCCGTCGTGCCATGGTATTTCCGCAACGGGCGCAGCTCAGAACATGTCCTGGCCGCAGGTGAGGAACATGCTGGAAGAGACCACAGACATCACATTCATCCACCCCGGCCACCACCTTGAGTGCGGGCTGGTCCACATCATGCCGCAAGAAGGAACAGGCTCCGCCCTGGCTCCACAATCCTTTGTGAAAATGATCTTTTCTGAACATCCACCCCTCTTGCGCCGCCAGAGAGGGGTCTGCAACCCCTTTCAGGCCGTTATCCATAAATATTTTACATACACCGTTGCCTGTCACCTCATTTTTCTGTATAGGCTCAACCCGATGCCGACATAGCTCAGGGGTAGAGCAACTGATTCGTAATCAGTAGGTCCTCGGTTCAATTCCGAGTGTCGGCACCAGCTTCCCCTACACAGGATCGAAGGCGGACATGGCGGGACAACCGGATGGTGGTTTTTTTCCCCGCTCCGGTCCACTGCCCCCAGCACTTCACCACGGCAGCGTAACACCCTCCTTCCTGCCCGGGCATGGTATTGCCATCCTTCCCGCGGATGCACTTCTCCTCGGCTTTTTCCTAGTCCTGTTTCTCCAGTACCGCCATCGTGTGCGACGCAGGCGCAAGGCCTGGCAGCTTCTCTGCCAGCTCATTGCCCGGCATCAGCATACACTGGCGCAACGCCAACAGGCCTGCCTGACCGAAAACCATTATGGCGTCGTGGACAAACAACGCTGGCACAGGGAGCTGGACTATTTCTGCCAGAGCATCCTTCTCACCTGCCTGATGCAGGAAAATCTGGCTGACATATGGCCCTCCCTGCGGCGGCGGACCCTCCGCCGCATCAGCCGTGTGGTAAAAATCCTTCTCAAACACAACAGGACATCTCCTCCCCCAGCCGCCGCCGGGAGCAGCACCACACCACGGCAGTTCACCGCCACCATGGACCCGCTGGATTATGAACGTTTCTGCGCCGGACTGCTGCGCCAGGCCGGATGGCAGGCACGCACCACACCACCGGGGGCAGACCAGGGCATGGACATCATTGCCGAGCAGAGCGGAGTCCGGCTCGTCATACAATGCAAACTCTATGGCAGGCCGGTCGGGAACAAGGCTGTCCAGGAAATTTTCACAGCCCGGCAGCACCGTCAGGCCCAGTATGCAGCTGTCGTCTCCAACGCTGGCTATACCCGCCCAGCCCGGCAGCTGGCCCATGCCACCGGTGTCCATCTGCTGCATCACAGCCAGCTTTCAACACTGGGCCTCATGGACCTCCAGCCCCAGCCGGACCTTTTTCAACCATAAACAAAAAAGACCGGCCTGAAACAGGCCGGTCTCTTCATCCAGTCACCCAGACTGCCGCATCAGAAGCAGCCCGGGCCTATCAGATGTTCCCTCAGGAAGCAGCCGGGACACGGATGATGTGGTCAAAGGCAGACAGGGCAGCCTTGGCACCCTCACCCATCGCCACAATGATCTGCTTGTACGGCACCGTCGTGGCATCACCGGCAGCAAACACACCGGGGATGGAGGTACGGCAACGCTCGTCAATGCCGATCTCACCGATGCGGGACATCTCGATGCCACCCTTCAACCAATCCGTGTTCGGCAGCAGGCCGATCTGGACGAAGATGCCGTCCACGTCGATGCTGTGCTCGCTGCCATCCTTGACATCCTGCCAGCTCAGGCCGGTCATCTTGCGGCCATCACCACGGATCTCGGTCGTGCGGGCGTTCACCACGATATCGACATTCGGCAGGCTGCGGACCTTGTTCTGAAGGACCTCATCAGCCGTCAGCACAGGGTCATACTGAAGCAGCGTCACATGGGACACGATACCGGCGAGGTCGATGGCGGCTTCCACGCCACTGTTGCCACCACCGGCAACAGCAACCGGACGGCCCTTGAAGAACGGACCATCACAATGCGGGCAGTAGGCGACGCCCCGTGTGCGGTATTCTTCCTCACCCGGCACGTTCAGCTGACGCCAGCGGGCACCTGTTGCCACGATGATGGTACGGGCCTTCAGGTGGGCACCGCTCTCCAGCACGATCTCGTGCAGGCCACCTTCCTTCTCGGCCGGGATCAGCTTGGCAGCACGCTGTGCCGTGATGACACGGACATCATAGCTGCGAACATGCTGCTCCAGATTCTTGGCAAGGGCCGGACCTTCGGTCTCCGGTACGGAGATGAAGTTCTCGATGCCAGCCGTATCCATGACCTGACCACCGAAGCGCTCAGCCAGCAGACCAGTGCGGACACCCTTGCGGGCCGTGTAGATGGCGGCGGCACAGCCAGCCGGACCAGACCCGATCACCAGCGTGTCGAACGGCGCCTCGTCATTCAGCTTCTCGGAAGCCTTGGCAGCACCTTCAGTATCGATCTTGGCCAGAATCTCCGGCAGTTCCATGCGACCGGTGGAGAAACGCTCACCGTTCAGGAACACCTGAGGGACGGAACGCACATCACGCTCGTTCACCTCATCCTGGAACAGGGCACCATCAATGGCCGTGTGGCGGATGTTGGGGTTGAGCACGCTCAGCGTGTTCAGGGCCTGAACGACATCCGGGCAGTTGTGGCAGGACAGGGAGAAATAGGTCTCGAAATGGAAATCACCCTTCAGGGCCTTGATCTGCGCAACCTGTTCAGCCTCGACCTTCGGCGGGTGACCACCAACCTGAAGCAGGGCCAGTACCAGAGACGTAAACTCGTGGCCCATCGGGATGCCCGCAAAGCAGACCTGAACATCTGAATCTGCGGCACGGATCAGGAAAGACGGGCGACGGACGTCATTGCCACCTTCCTGATAGGAAACCTTATCAGAGAGTTCGGAAATTTCGTTAAGAAATTCTTTCATCTCACGGGACTTGTCGCCCTCATCAAGGGAGGCAACAAGAATGATGTTGTGGCGCAGATGCTGGAGGTACCCTCTCAGCTGGCCTTTGAGTTCGTCGTTCAGCATGAATTCTCTCTCCAGAATCTCTGGTGCTCAGGGTCTGGCAGACCGGGGAATCGGCCCCATGAAAAAGGAGGCGCACCACAACGCAGCACGCCTCCCCTCAACGGTGGGGAGAGGCCCCCCACCATACTTCCCGTTTTCAGGACGTGATCAGATCTTGCCGACTAGGTCCAGGGACGGATTCAGGGTTGCCGTGTCGCCACCCTCTTTCCACTTGGCCGGGCAGACTTCACCCGGGTGAGCAGCGATGTACTGGGCAGCACGGATCTTGTCGAGCAGCTCGGCAGCGCTACGGCCCACACCCTCGGAGGTGATCTCGATGTACTGGATCTTGCCTTCCGGGTCGATCAGGAACGTGGCGCGGTCAGCCGTGTGGCTGCCATCGGCACGCAGAGCATCGAAGTTGCGGGCGATGTCGCCAGACGGGTCACCGATCATGGTGTACTGCACCTTGCCGATGGCCGGGGACGTGTCGTGCCATGCCTTGTGGGTGAAGTGCTTGTCTGTGGAGACACCGAAGACCTCGACACCCATCTTCTGGAAGGTCTCATAGTTCTCGGCGAGGTCTTCCAGCTCTGTCGGGCAGACAAAGGTGAAGTCAGCCGGGTAGAAGAACACGACGGACCACTTGCCACGCAGGTCTGCATCAGAGACCTGAAGGAACTTGCCATCACGGAAAGCCTGGGCAGTAAACGGCTTAATCTCGGAACCAATAGCAGGCATGGAAACCTCCTCATTCACTTTCAGAATTGTAGACTTCCGCAGGGCCTGCGGATGTCCCCTCAAAGGGACAGCCCAACCTTGGGAATGTCAAGCATGTTCACCTTCTAGCCCACGGCTCTGAAACCGTCTAATTGAGGGTTGTTATCAGTATAATTGAGAATCATTATCAATCCTTATGCGATTCCAGTCTTTTTCCCTTGGCCCTGCCTCCAACTCAGCTTATTGGTATCCTTATGTCCTACGTTCCTCTTTCCGGTCTGTCCCTTCGGGACATCGAGTACGTCGTCGCAGTTGATGACCTGCGCAACTTTTCCCGTGCAGCTGAGCGTTGCGGGGTCAGTCAGGCGGGGCTGTCCGAGCAGGTGAGAAAGCTGGAGCAGCTTCTCAATGTCACCCTGTTCGAACGCTCCCGTCGGCATGTGGCTCCCACACCGGAAGGTGAGCGCCTCATCGCCCTGGGGCGGGATGTGCTGGCCTCAGCCCGCAATCTGCTGGAAGTCGCCCGGGCCCATACAGGACCGCTGGACGGCCTCCTGCATATCGGCGTCATTCCCACTCTCGGGCCGTACTACATCCCCGGCCTTCTGCCCCGCCTGCGCCAGAAGTACCCCCAGCTGGGCCTGAGGCTGAATGAGAACACCACGCCCAATCTGGTACAGGCTCTCCGGCAGGGCGATCTGGATGTTGCCTTCATGGCACCCACGGCTGCTACCGAAACACTGGAACATGCACCGCTCTTTCAGGAACCTTTCCTGGCGGTATTCCCCAAAGACCATGAGCTGGCCACCAAGAAGAATCTGTCCATTGCCGACCTGGCTCGGCCGGACCTGCTGCTGCTGGAAGACGGACATTGCCTGCGGGACCAGGCCCTCTCCCTCTGCCCCAGCAATTTCCGCTCGCAGGACCAGCGTCTGGCCACCAGTCTGGAAATGCTCTGGCACATGATCGGCGCCGGAGAAGGTTTCTCCCTCATTCCCCGTCTGGCCCTGAACAACCGGCAGGAATTTGACGGCCTTGTGACAGTCCGGGAGCTGAGTGAGAGCGAAGCCCGCCGGACCATCAGCCTCGTCTGGCGTCCATCCGACCCACGGGCAACATCCTTCCGGGAGCTGGCCAATTTCCTGCGGGCTACCACACCAGATGGCTGCCTGCCGCTGCCCAAAACGAAGATCCCGACCTGAAGGGCTCTTCTCCCCGAGGCAGACTCCATATCCCAACATGAAAGAACGGGTGGAAGAGCATGGCTCCTCCACCCGTTCTTTCATTTACAGACACAACATGCCCGGAACACCGGGCTGACCCTGTCAGCCCGGCTCCCTTTCAGCCTGTCAGCTCAGTGTCATCAACTCGGCATTGCCACCGGCAGCTGCCGTATTGACGCTGACCACCCGCTCCTGCAACAGGGCTTCCGGCTGCAACGTCACACTGTCAGCCCAATAGACCAGCGGAACAGGTGCATCCGGGTTCTTCAGATGGTCTGCAACGATCTGCCACAGCCCTTCATTGATGGTCTCCGTCAGGATGACGGAACATTTTTCCACATCCCCCAGAGAATTTGCCGGCTTGATCACCTCCCGCAGAACATCAGGCAGCGTATCCAGAGAGGCAATGACCGCAGGAGCAGCCAGCGCCACGACCTCATTCCCGCAGCTGATCGCATAGCTGATCATACGCTTCAGGCCGGTAGGTGTCTCTGCCACAACCAGCACACGGCCACGGGGCTCAAGCCTGTACGTATTCCGCTCACCTACAGGAGAAGGAAGCTCCAGACGGCAATCCAGCAGGCCATGATCCATCCATGGCGTCACCTCACGGACCAGCTCACGGTCATCCGTTCCCAGCCACAACAGCCAGGACCGTGCCATGGCAGGCATGGCGTCCGGTTTGGCCAGCAGCGTACGGGGCGCATGGGCGAGCTGCCGACGCAGGGCCAGAGGACCACCTGCCTTGGGGCCAGTCCCTGAGAGGCCATGACCACCAAACGGCTGGACACCGACAATCGCCCCGACAATGTTGCGGTTGACGTAGATGTTCCCAGCCTCGACACGCTCGACCAGATAGTCGATCCGGGACGGAACACGGCTATGCACGCCGAAGGTCAGCCCATAGCCGCCCGCATTGCTACGGGTGATCAGGGCCTCCAGCTCTTCACGCTGGTAACGCAGCACATGCAGCACCGGGCCAAAGATTTCACCCCCCACATCAGCGATCGCATTGACCTCGATCAGTGTCGGCGGAACAAAGGTGCCGTCAGCCGTTTCGTCCTTCACGACCGGCGCCTGGAAGACCGGATGGTTACGGCCACGCAGCGCCTCAATGTGATCGACAATTCCCTTGCGGGCCACTTCACTGATGACCGGCCCGACATCCGTGGCCAGCTTGGCCGGGATGCCGATCCGCAATTCTTCCATGGCGCCCTTCAGGAGGGAAATGATGCGATCGGCTGCATCGTCCTGCACGCAGAGAACACGCAGGGCGGAACAGCGCTGGCCGGCACTGTCGAAAGCGGAGGCAACGATGTCCTTCACCACCTGTTCCGGCAGGGCCGAAGAATCAACCACCATGGCGTTCAGGCCACCCGTCTCCGCCACGAGCGGCACAGGCTGCCCATTGCGCCCGAGACGGCCAGTCAGCTGGCGGGCAATGATCTGCGCCACAACCGTGGAACCGGTAAAGAGCACACCAGCGATGCGCTTGTCCGCCACCATGGCAGCACCGACATCACCCTCACCCGGCAGGAGTTGCAGGACCTCTTCCGGCACGCCAGCCTCATGCAGAAGCTTGACGGCCTCCATGGCGATCAGCGGCGTTTCTTCTGCCGGTTTGGCCAGAACGGTATTACCAGCGGCCAGAGCGGCAGAGACCTGCCCAAGGAAAATGGCCAGCGGGAAGTTCCAGGGGCTGATGCAGACAACTGTCCCCAATGGGAGGTGGGTCTTGCTGCTGAACTCACGCCGGACCGTCCCGCCATAGTACCGGAGAAAGTCGATCGCTTCCCGTACCTCAGCTACGGCATTGGGATAGGACTTGCCAGCCTCCCGGACAGCCAGCCCCATATAGGCGATGTAGCGTTCCTCAAGCAGGTCGGCCGCACGCTCAAGAATGGCGCCACGATCATCAGGGGACCGGGCTGCCCACTCCTCGAAAGCTCCCTCAGCAACATCCACAGCACGAGTGACATCCTCTGGCACGGCGAATGTCACTGTCCCGACCTGGTCACTCCGCTCCGCCGGGTTCGTCACCGGGTGGACAGGGCGTTCGGCCTTGCCAAGGCCCGGAACCAGCGGAGCCGCCTCATAATGCTCCGGCAGTCCCTCAAGCCCCTTTCCAAGGCGGGCCAGAACGAGATCATCATTCAGGTCCATGCCCTTCGAATTGTGGCGGTCAGGCTCAAACATGTCGAGCGGCTTGCTGATCTCGGCATGAGGGGCCCCAACCGGAGTGTAGGACCGGGTTGTCTTGACCGGGTCCTCCACCAGCTTCTCCAGGGAAATCTTCGAATCTCCCAGAAGATTGATAAAGGACGAATTGGCTCCATTCTCCAGCAGGCGGCGGACCAGATAGGCCAGCAGCGTGTCATAGGTTCCGACCGGGGCATAAATGCGACAGGGGCGACCCAGATGTTTCTGCCCTACGACGCTTTCATAAAGAGCCTCGCCCATGCCATGCAGGCACTGGAACTCGTACTGCCCCTCGTGGAAGTCCCGGCCAGCCATGGCGTAGATGGACGCCACCGTGCGGGCGTTATGCGTGGCAAACTGGGGGAAAACGGCATCACCAGCGGCCAGCAGCTTGCGGGCACAGGCGATATAGCTGACATCCGTATGACATTTGCGGGTGAAAACCGGGAAATCCGGCACACCATCAATCTGGGCCTTTTTCAGCTCGGTATCCCAATAGGCCCCCTTGACGAGGCGGACCATGATGCGATGGTGCGTCTCACGGCCAAGAGCGATGATGTAATCCAATACGGCAGCGGCACGGCGGCCATAGGCCTGCACAACAAAACCGATGCCATCCCAGTCGGCCAGCTCCGGGTCACGGCAGAGTGCGTCCAGAATATCCAGGGACAGATCCAGACGTTCGCTTTCTTCAGCGTCAATGTTCAGGCCGAGATTGTAATGCTTGGCACGTACGGCCAGTGCCTTGACCGTCGGCAGCAGCTCACCCATCACACGCTCACGCTTGGCACGCTCGTAGCGAGGATGCAGGGCAGACAGCTTGATGGACAGGCCGGGGCGCTCATAAACCGTGTTGCCCCTGGCCATGGAGCCGATCGCCTCCAGAGCGGCATGGTAGGAGGCCTGATACCTCTCGGCATCGTTACGGTCCAGCGCTGCCTCACCCAGCATGTCGTAAGAGTAGTTGAAGCCCTGGGCCTGCCGCTTGTGGGAATCCTTCAGCGCCCCCTCGATGGTCTGGCCCAGCACGAACTGCTGGCCCATCATCTGCATGGCAAACTGCACGGCTTTGCGGACAACCGGCTCACCCCGTTTGCGCAGCAGGTCATGAATCGCCCCCATGCGCTTTTTGGGGGATACAAGACGGCTCGTGACATCAAGCCCCCAAGAGGCAGCATTGATGATCAGCCCACTGTCACGCCCCATATGGGACAGCCAGTCACCGACACTAACCTGATCCCGGATCAGAGCATCCCGGGTTGCGTGATCAGGAGTACGCAGCAGGGCCTCGGCCATGCTCATCAGTGCCACACCTTCGGCGGAACCAAGGCTGAATTCCTGCACCAGCGTCTCAACCAGACCGGGCCGACGGTGGTCACGCAGATTGCGGGCCAGAGCAAGGGCCACCTTGCCAGCCACGATCTCCTCGTCAGGTTTCAGTTCAGCGGCGGGAAGAAGCGCTTCCACACACTCCTGCTCTGGATACCGGATCTTCTCGGCGATGGCCTTCCGCAGAGCAGAACGTTCCGGCAATGAACCAAAATGACGTGCAAAATAAGCCATAGCAAACCTTCAAGCTGATCGCGTGACAACCACTTCCTGTTGTTAGAGGAGAAGGAACTTCTCTATCTCCAGCCAGACCATGAAACATGGGGTGTTGTCCATATCCAAAAATGCGATTCGCACAAATTATATTCGGGTTACGAAACGTTTCCGAATGTCAGAAAGGCAGCACGGCAAGGAATGTCCGTCCCTCCGCTTCAATCGACCGCCCCTGCAAGACGGAACAACCCTCCCGAAGGGCTGGATAAATATTGTGTGAAGGCTTGGGGAAACAGTATGTTTCATCCCCTCAGGCAAGGATGAAACCACCCCCCAGAACACGGTCACCCTCATACATCACGCAGGCCTGACCAGGGGCTGGCAGGGCGGGTTCATCCAGCTGCACCTCGGCCCGGTTCCCCTCCAGGGGCCGCACCAGGGCCTGCCGCAGCCCTTCCCGTGCCCGCAGCTGTACACCACAGCGCACACCCTCTGCCGGGGCGTCAATCAACCAGTTCATATCCCGCAGGCGAACGGTCCGGCGGCCTTCATCACTGGTCACCTTCCGGCGGGGGCCAACAATGATGCGGCGGGAGGGCACATCAATGGCCGTGACCATCTGGCGCTCCCCCGTCCCCGTATGAATATCCCCCAGACGACGGCTCTGGCCAACCGTATAACGGGCAATGCCCTCATGACGGCCCAGCACGGTCCCGTCTTCAGCCACAATGTCACCCGGCCCTTCAATCTCCGGCCGCATCTTCTCCACCAGCCCGGCATAGGAGCCGTTCGTGACAAAGCAGATATCCTGGCTGTCCCGCTTGGTGGCCACATCCAGCCCCAGCTCCTCCGCCAGAGCACGCACATGGGCTTTGTCGGGCATCTCGCCCAGCGGGAAGCGCAGGAACTCCAGCTGCTCACGGGTCGTGGCAAACAGGAACCAGCTCTGGTCCCGGTCCCGGTCCACCGGACGGTGCATCTCCACACCTTCCGGGCCTTCCAGCCGACGTACGTAATGACCGGTTGCCATGGCCTCACAGCCGAGGTCCCGGGCCATGTTCAGGAGGTCCGTGAATTTAACCCCCTGATTGCAGGCCACACAGGGAACGGGGGTCTCCCCCCGAGCGTAGGAATCGGCAAAACTCTCGATCACACTTTCCCGGAAGCGGCTCTCCGCATCGATGACGTAATGGGGAAAGCCGATACGCTCGGCGACCATGCGGGCATCCATGATGTCCCGTCCAGCACAGCAGGCCCCAGGCTTTGCCGGACCGCTATGGTCGTAAAGCTGGAGGGTTGCTCCGATGACCTCATGGCCCTGCCGCTTCAGCAGGGCTGCCACCACGGAACTGTCCACCCCACCAGACATGGCCACAAGGATGCGCATGACTGGAAACCTCAGCCAGCCTTGGGAAGATGGACGACAAGACCGTCCAGCTCTTCCGTCATGACGATCTGGCAACCCAGACGGGATGTCTTCTCCAGCCCGAAAGCGAGGTCGAGCATGTCTTCCTCATCATCAGTCGGGCTTTTCAGCTTGTCCGCCCAGGCCGGGTCCACGATCACATGACAGGTCGCACAGGCGAGCGAGCCTTCGCAGGCCCCTTCAAGGTCGATATTATTCTCATGGGCGATCTCCAGCACGGAGAGACCTGCCTGTGCCTCCACCTCGTGGCGGCTACCATCACGCTCAACAAAAACCATCCGGGGCATAAGTCCCTACTCCCTGTATCCATGCAGCGGTCTCACCTCCCGGCAAGGCCCTGCCCAAAACGGGCCACTGCGCACTCCACATCACCTGCCGAGGTAAAACGTCCCACCGACAGGCGCAAGCTCCTGCGTGCCTCCGCCTCTGTCAATCCCATCGCCCTGAGGACATAGGATGGTGCCCCAGATGCCGCTGAACAGGCCGAACCGGATGAAAAAGCAACCCCCGGCACTGCTGCCATGACCTGCTGGGCCTCCAGCCCGGCGGGCAGGCACACATTCAAGACGCCCGGCAGCCGTGGGGCAGGCGCACCATTGAGACGCACCACCGGGAACAGCTGCCGCATACCCTGCCACAGCCTCTCCCGCAAGCCCGCAAGACGGTCAGCCTCCTCCTTCCCGCTCTCCACGGCCAGCCGGGCGGCCTTCCCCATGCCGATGATCAGCGGGACCGGCAACGTGCCAGAACGCAGGCTGCGCTCCTGCCCGCCGCCTGAAAACAAAGGTAGCAGCCGCACACGGGGCCGCCGCCGGACATACAGCGCTCCCACGCCTTTGGGACCATATATCTTGTGTGCCGAAAATGAAGCGAGATCGACACCCTCCAGCGTGCAGGGCAGCTTGCCGAACATCTGGGCCATGTCCACATGCAGCAGGGTGCCGGCCTGCTTCACCAGCGGCATGAGGCGCCCAAGGTCCTGCACCACGCCTGTCTCGTTGTTCGCTGCCATGATGCTGACCAGCAGCGCGGGTGTCTTCAGGGCCTCTGCCAGACGATCCGGTGACAGGCGGCCATCCGGCTCCACCGGCAGGATGACAGGCTCAAACCCCTCACCCTCCAGTGACCGTACAGCTTCCAGCACACATTTATGCTCCGTTGCCACGGTGACAAGGCGCCGTCGCCCATCACCCTGTTCCTTCAGGAAACGTGCGGCTCCCTTGATGGCCAGATTGTTGGCCTCCGTTGCCCCG
Source organism: Parasaccharibacter sp. TMW2.1890 (assembly GCF_023337645.1). Classification (NCBI taxonomy): domain Bacteria; kingdom Pseudomonadati; phylum Pseudomonadota; class Alphaproteobacteria; order Acetobacterales; family Acetobacteraceae; genus Parasaccharibacter; species Parasaccharibacter sp. TMW2.1890. Next base: position 21,977 of record NZ_NWUV01000005.1, read on the forward strand.
GAGGTCCAGATCAGCTCCTGCGGGCTGACGGCGAGAGCCCCGGCAAGCTCCTCCCGGGCCTGCTCCACGGCCGCATTGGCCTTCTGCCCCGGCAGATGCAGGCTCCCTGCATTGGCGGGGTACTGTGTGAACCATGGCAGCATGGTCTCCAGCACGGCTGGATCACACGGAGTCGTAGCAAGGTAATCCAGATAGATCACATCAGCTTCAGGTTGCACGGCCACCTCCCTGGAGAGAGCTGCGTTTCAGAAGGCCACGTCCGGCAAAACGCTGGGCCATGAGAGCATAAACCTGCCCAAATGCCCTGACAGCTCCAGCTTCGGCATTCCACGGCAGCGAGACACGGATGGCCTGCCCGGCTGCCTCCCCCTGCCCCATGGCCTCCAGCACATGGGATCGGGCCACCTTGCCGGATGAACAGGCCGAACCGGCTGAAACGCAATATCCCTCGATATCCAGCGCCATGAGCTGCATCTGGGCCGCCACACCGGGCAGGACCGCACTGATGGTATTGGACAGCCGGGCCACACCATGCCCCATGATGAGGGCTCCAGCCTGCACCATGACACCCTCCAGCTCATCCCGCAGCGCCTCCAGGAGGGTCCAGTCCTGCTTCCGGCTCTCCTCAAGGGCGGCGGCCATACCCATGTGGGATGCAAGGGCCGGTGTGCCACCCCGCCGTCCCCGTTCCTGCCCGCCACCGGGCAGCAGGGGAGCCATGGGCCTGTCCTCCGGCAGCAGCAGGGCACCGGCCCCCTTGGGACCACCCATCTTATGGGCGGACAGGGCCAGACTGGCCCCCGCCAGGGACCCGTCTTTCAGAGCCAATGAGAACTCGTCCCGCTCCTGCATCCGGCCTGCAGCCTGTACGGCATCGACATGCAGAAAGGCACCATGCTGGCGACAGAGAGAGGCTACATCCCGCAGGGGAGCGTATACCCCCGTCTCATTATTCGCCGCCATGATGCAGACCAGCGGCCCCGGCCGATCACCTGTTCCGGGAGTATGGGCTGCCAGCATCTCCTCCAGCGCCATGCAGTCGATCACCCCCTGCCCGTCAACCGGAATGAGGGACGCCTCCGGGGCAGCTTTGCGGATGGCATCATGCTCGGTGGCACCAATGAGAATGGCACGGCCTTCCGCCCGACCAAAGCCATGCAGGGCAAGCGTATCCGCCTCCGTTCCCCCTGACGTGAACACACAGCAGTCAGCCTCCCTGCCAAAAGCGGAGGCCATCGTCTGGCGGGCTTCTTCCAGCATGATGCGGGCCCTGCGTCCTGCGGCATGGACAGAAGACGGATTCCCTGTCTGCTCCAGCCCGGCCAGCATGGCAGCCCGTGCAGCAGGCCGCAGGGGTTCGGTTGCATTGGCATCGAGATAGACAGGGCCCTGCTGCACAGCTGTATCCTGAACCATGAAAAAACCTTCTGCTCCGCTCATGCACATCCGGGACAGGGCCTTTCCCGCAAGCCCCATGACAAACCCTGCCCAAACAGGATGATAGATACAATCTTCTTTACCATTTTGAAAAAACCAGCGCAGAAGAGTCGATTTTGGTAGAAATCACGAGGATGGAACCGATATACAACGCCGGTATGTTCTTCCCGGACTGGGGCTGTGCCTTCTGCCCGGGGCGTAAAATCATGCCCGGGCCCGGACAGGGACCCGGGCATTATCGGTTCGCATAACCGCTCTGGGCCTTCAGCAGGCAACGGGGTGGACAAAGAGATGAGAGACACATGCCTGAAGTCATGTTTGCCGGCCCGGATGGGCGGCTCGAAGGCCATTACCATCATTCTGAAGACCCCAACGCCCCTCTCGCCCTGATCATCCATCCACATCCGCTGCATGGCGGGACGATGAACAACCGCATCGCCTACACCATGTACCGCCGTTTCCAGACCATGGGCTTTTCTGTCCTGCGCTACAACTCCCGTGGGGTTGGCCGCTCCCAGGGGCGGTATGATGGTGGAATCGGGGAAATCTCCGATGCCGCCGCTGCGCTGGACTGGATGCAGATGATCAACCCCAACTCCTCGGAGCTGTGGATCGCCGGTTATTCCTTCGGTGCCTTCGTGGGAATGCAGCTGCTCATGCGTCGGCCAGAAATCCGTGGCTGGATCAGCGTCGCTCCTCCGGCTGACGATTACGATTTCAACTTCCTCGCTCCCTGCCCGTGCAGCGGCCTGATGATCGCCGGTGGAAAGGACAGCATGGCCCCCGAGCCTGTCATCCGCAAGCTGGTGGACAAGCTGAACACGCAGAAGAATGTCACGGTGGATTACCGTGTTTTCCCCGAGGCCGATCATATCTTCTCCCAGCAGGCAGAACTGATTGCCGATGCGCTGGAGGACCATGTGACGACCCGCCAGCGGAATCTCTTCGCCCCTGAAGACGCCATGATCCAGCCTGCGGCAGAGGCCGTGGGCTAAGCCCGCTCCGCCCCGACAGGACAGCCATCAGGAAAGATGCCCTTCATGACCGATACATCACTTAAAAGCCCATTCCTGCGGGAAGCCCAGGCCCGTGGGATGATCTTCCAGTGCACCGATTTCGAGGCGCTGGACGAGCTGATGCTGGCAGGTCCCGTTACGGCCTATATCGGTTTTGACCCCACGGCAGACTCCCTGCATGTGGGCAATGCCATGTCGATCATGATGCTGCGGCTGCTCCAGAAGCACGGGCACAACCCCATCGCCCTGATTGGCGGCGGCACGGCAAAGATCGGTGATCCATCCTTCCGTGATGAGGCCCGCTCCCTGATGACGGACGAGACCATCACCCACAATCTTGCCGGGCTGCGGGCCTCTCTGGGACAGTTTCTGGATTTTGAGGATGGGGCGTGCCGTCTCGTCAACAATGCGGACTGGCTGGACAGGCTCTCCTACATCAGCCTGCTTCAGGATGTCGGGGTGCAGTTCTCCGTCAGCCGGATGCTTTCCTTCGAAAGCGTGAAGCAGCGGCTGGACCGGGAACAGGGACTGACTTTCCTTGAATTCAACTATTCCATCCTTCAGGCGTTCGACTTCCGGGAGCTGTACCGCCGCCACGGGGCCATTCTCCAGATGGGCGGGTCCGACCAGTGGGGCAACATCGTCTCCGGCATCGACCTGGCCCGCCGCACGGATGGGGCACGTCTGTTCGGGCTGACAACGCCGCTTGTCACCACCTCCTCCGGGGCCAAGATGGGCAAGTCCGCCAACGGAGCCGTGTGGGTCCGCAAAGAGCGGCGGCCTGTCTTCGATTACTGGCAGTTCTGGCGCAACACCGAGGATGCCGACGTGGGCCGCTTCCTGAAGATGTTCACGGACCTGTCCGTGGAGGAATGTGAACGCCTCGGTGCGCTGGAAGGGGCAGAGATCAACGAGGCCAAGAAGATTCTGGCCACCGAGGCCACGGCCATCTGCCACGGCCGTGAAGCCGCCGAGGAAGCTGCCGAAACCGCCCGCAAGGTGTTCGAGCAGGGCAGCGTCCAGGCCGCCCTGCCAGAAGTTGCCGTGCCCGCCAGCCTGTTTGCCGAGGGTGTGCCTGCCTTCAGGCTCTTTGCAGAGGCAGGCCTGGCCGCCAGCGGGGGCGAGGCACGCCGTCTTATCCGTGGCGGTGGTGCCCGGCTGAATGACGTCGTCATCAAGGATGAGAACCAGACCGTCACCCCCGCCGACCTGACGGACGGCACGCTGAAACTGTCCTCCGGCAAGAAGAAGCACATCCTCATCCGGGTGGGGTAACATCCCCCCGGCAGGCGGAACAGAACAGACACGACAGCACGATACCTGTCGTGTTCAGCGTTCCTGACACCCTTATAGTGGGACATGCTCCAGCACCCAGTCCACCTTCTGCTGGCGTCTGGACGCTTTGGCGGCCCTGCCCCCGGCTTCAGTTGCCTCTTCCTCAGCAGGCGGCAGGGGACGGCCAGGGCAGGACTGGACGACAATCTGGGCTGTCTGTTCCGGCACGCCCCGTCCCATGTAAAGATCATCCTCCAGCATGATCACCCCACCTGTCTGACGGAAACGCCACAGCTCTGAGGGCGCATGAAGCAGGATATCATCATCCTCCCGCTCCACACGGACATCGGGATGGATGTGAAACCGCAGCATGAAAGACACATCCCGCTCCCCCTCCACCGTTTCACTGCCACGCAGCTCCTCCCCGGATGGTTCCAGAAACAGGGAACGGGACCAAAGGACACCGTAGGACGGGTAGTACCCATTATGCGACAGATGGAGTTCCTGAACACGACCCTGCCGTTTCTGTTCGCAGCGTACCTGTGAGGGACGGCGGGTCACGTGGCCATCATTCCCGAAATCGGACGAGGATTCACCATCCACGACCAGAATCGTATGCGCTGCCGAACTGCGCAGGGCCCGCCGCCAGGGGCCGCCCTCCGCTGCCCCACAATTGACGAACAGACGCTGCCGGTCGTGGGAGAACTCAAAAGACAATGTACCGGCATGGGCCATACCGTCCATCCCCTGCGGCGGTGGTGCGGCGGCATCCACCAGCAGCAGGGCCCTTCCGGCTGTCAGGCGGGCAAAACCGCCCCGGCTCAGGCTGGAGGCCACTACCTTGTATCGCTCTGCCTGCTCCAGCAGAGCCTGCACGGCTTTCGCACCACGCTCCTGCGACCCATTGAACAGGGCCAGCCCCCCATCCCCATGGCAGAAGGCCCGCAACACGGCACAGGCCCGCCCCAGCATCACCGGGACACAGTCCGGCGGCATCCACTGCAACGTGGTGAACATGCCCTGAATGGCTGTCAGCTCCTGCACGCAACGATACTGGGCCTCCGGGCTGCGCTCGGCCACAATGCCCTCATCACCCAGCAGGCGCTTCAGCTCCAGCGGCAGCTGCTGCTCAAACCGTTTGAAGAACCCATCATAATACGGCACGGCCATATAGACGGCCAGCAAGCCCCGCAGAACAGCCAGCCCTTCCCACCCCATGGGAGGCAGAGGCAGCATGGCCGAAAGACGACGGGCCTCCTTCACGGCGGCATCCAGCACCAGCTGCTGCGTCCCTTCCGTAGCCGTGGAAAGGCAGAACTCATAATGCCCCAGCCAATTGGCCAGCCGCCGCCCCATCACGCTGCTTTCCCGGGCGACAGGATCAGCCGGGGGGCGGTCTGCCCATGATGCCACCATGGAGCGCGCCAGAAGCCGGGCTCCATTCGTACCAAAGGTCCGCAGGTCCTTCAGCCAGTCAAACCCATAGAACCAGCGCCGGACATCCTCCGGCCAGCTATTGCTCTGCCAGACCCCCCGCAGGGGCAAGCTGTAGGTTTTCTGGGCAAAACGGAACACACCCCCCGTCAGCAGGGCGCCCTGGTCCACATCGCCCTCTTCCCTGTCCTGATAGAGACAGACAGGGCTTGTCCCCTCATGCTGCCGCTGGGGCAGGGAGACGAGCAGCAACCGGAAATACCGCCTGAAGGACCTAAACAACCATCATTCCCCTGATGGGGCCAGTGTGGCAGGCTTGGCCGCCGCACGCAGGCCCCGGATCGCTGCCGCCCGGTCATCCCTGCCGAAAATGGCTGAACCAGCCACCAGCATGGTTGCTCCGGCTTCTGTCACCAGTGGGGTGGTGGTCTCATCAATACCACCATCCACACCCAACACGATGTCACGGCCGCTCTGCCGGATCATCCCGGCAAGGGTCCGTATCTTGGCCAACTGGCCATGCAGGAATTTCTGCCCTCCGAAACCAGGATTGACCGTCATGACCAGAATGATGTCCACCATGTCCATGACCTCGGAGAGAGCCTCCGGCGGCGTGGCAGGGCAGATGGCCACACCTGCCTTGCAACCCAGCGCATGGATGCTCTGGAGAGTACGGTGAAGATGGGCATTCCCCTCCACATGCACGGTGATGTGGTCCACTCCCGCTTCTGCCATGGCAGCCAGATAGGGATCTGCCGGCTCGATCATCAGGTGGGCATCAAAGCGCGCCCTGCTGTGAGGGCGCAGCGCCTTGATGACGGGCATACCAAAGGAAATGTTCGGAACAAAATGCCCATCCATGACATCAAGATGCAGCCATGGTGCCTCCGCCACACTGCCCATTTCATGACGCAGATTGGAGAAATCGGCGGCAAGCAGGCTCGGTGCGATGATGGGCATGTAACCTCTCTCTGAAAACTGAAGATGCATATTTTCATCCGATATTGGCAGAATAAGGCTTTTTTACAAGAGAAGCCCATTTTGCGCCGGTACATGGCCATTCATCTGTACAGAGATGACAGAAAATGGACACGATCTGCCTTCTCTGCTAACAGGGGGCAATGTTCCGAGGGGTGCCTTCACCATACAAGGCTGAGAGGATGGGTCCGGCCCATCCAACCCTTTGAACCTGATCCGGTTCGTACCGGCGAAGGGACAGGAAAACAGCACGGAACGGGATGTCCCCGTCATCTCCCCTGAACTGACGCCTGCACAGCGAACCTTCACCATCGTGCTCCGAAGGCGAAGATTCCATGCGCTTATTTTTTTCCAGCCACAAAAAGGCCCCTCTCTTTCTGCTCCTGTGCAGCCCCGGCTTGGCACTGGCAGACTCAGGAAAACCGACTCATCCGTCGGCGGCACACCACCACCCGGCCCAACAGCCTTCCCATGCCAGACCGGCCAAAGCCGTACAGGCCAAAAAGGTGGAATACATCACTACCCGGGCGGCCCCGGAAACCGTGCAGCGGGGCGGCGGACTGATCCAGCCCCAGCATGGCACGCAATCCATCAGCGAGGTGGGCCGGAGCTACATGGACATACAGGCGCCTACGGCCTCGGCCTTCCAGCTCGTGTCCGTCCTGCCGGGTGCCAATGTCATGACATCCGACCCCTTCGGCATCTCGCCCAACACCAACATCAGCGTCCGTGGCCTGAACGGTGATGCCCTAGGCTATGTGCTGGAGGGAATGCCACTCAATGACATCGCCTCCTATGGCGGATACCCCAACCAGTTCGCCGATACAGAGAATTACAGCAAGGTCGGTCTCCAGCAGGGATCGGCCGATCTGGATAGCCCGGTTCTCAACGCCGCCGGTGGGCTGATGAAACTCTCCTTTCTCGACCCGTCCCTGAAACCCGGCGGCCTCGCCTCCTTCTCCTACGGGTCCTTCAACACACGGCGGGGCTTCATCCGGCTGGAAACCGGGGAAATGGGCAACAGCGGCATGAGAGGCTTCGTCTCCTACTCCAACACCCATACAGACAACTGGCGCAGCGGCGGCCATGACACCCGCCAGCACATTGATTTCCGGCTCCTCAAGGAATGGGGACAGGGGAACCAGGCGGGCATTCTGGGGTCATGGAACAGGGCCGACACCAGCTACTACCCTTTCACCTCCCTCGAGGACTGGAGAAGTTCCGGCACCCGCAGCGGTCGGCTGACCAGGCATTTCGAACCCGGGGAGAACAGCACGAACTACTGGCGGCTTTCCCGTGATCCGGAAGAAACGCTCTATGTCGGGGCACCGGTGCACCTGCATTTCAGCCAGCGTCTGTCCTTCGACATCACGCCCTATGCCCAGCGTGCCTATGGCAACTTCCCCTCCGGCTCCACACTTTCCAGCACGGGGAACTATTACGGCACCCAGCCCGTCACCTCCCTGCCCGTGACGGACGGCCAGACCGTACGGGCCGACTACACCCAGCGCAGCTACCGCTCTGGCGTGAACATGGCCCTCCATGCCCGTTACAAATGGAACGACTTCGTCATGGGCTACTGGTACGACTATTCAGACGACAACGAACCACAGCCCTTCACGGCCGTCGGAAATGACGGCTCTGCCGCCAGCATCTGGGCTGACAGGAAACGCAGCCGCATCCTCATGCCGGATGGCAACCCCTATCTGGCCGGGGGCTTCCACACCATGTCCCAGACCAACGCCCTCTATGTGGGGGATCACATCTCCCTGATGCAGGACAGGCTGGTCATGGACATCGGCTTCAAGGAGGTCATGATGCACCGCTGGGGAACCAACGACGTACCCGGCCCGCAGCGCAACATCTCCAGCAACAGGCAGGAACCCCTGCCCCGTTTCGGAATGCGCTGGAACTTCACGAAACAGGATCAACTCTTCCTCAACGTGAACACCAACTTCCGGACACCGGCTGTTCCCACTTATTACAACAGCTATGCCGGTGTGGATGCCAATGGCGTACCCAACGGTTCCATCAGTCAGGCCGGAACCAACCGCCTGAAGAATGAATATTCCGTCTCCGAAGAGTTCGGCTACCGCCGCACGGGAGACTGGCTGACAGCCAGCCTGACCTTCTTCAACTATAATTTCCGCAACCGGCAGGTACAGACCGGGGAAGCGAGCAACCCCAACATCACCACGACCATCAATGCCGGGAAACAGACCTCCCGTGGTGTGGATGTGGAGCTCGGTACACGCCCATGGCACCATATCAGCCCCTATGCGTCCTTCGAGTATCTCCATGCCACCATCGACAACAACATCGCCGCCGGGAGCGACATCCTGCCCACAGCGGGCAAAACAGCCGTCCGCAGCCCCCATTTTCAGGCAGGAGCAGGCCTGCGCTATGATGATGGGCACTTCTTCAGCATGATCTCCATGCATTACATGAGCCATCAATATTCCACCTTCATGAATGACGAGCGCATCCCTGCCATCATGACAGCCGACCTGACCCTTGGTTACCGCTTCAACAATGTGGGCTTCCTGCATCAACCCACATTGCGGCTGAACCTGAGCAACATCAGCAACCAGCGTTATCTCTCGGGCATCAACTCCACCACCCTGAATGCCCATGACACGACCGGCCTTCATGGCGGGCGGATCAGCGGCTCGGCCCCGGGCTATTATATCGGGGCCCCCTTCGCCGCCCTTGCCAGCCTGACGGCTGGATTCTGAGCATGTCGGCACGCCCTCTTGGTCTGGAAAGCGGTTACAATGGCTGCGTCTGGCCTCCCCTGACAGACGGTGACGTCACGGCCCTTCTGCCGCACTGGGGCGTCCGGCCCGCCCGGAATCCCCTCCTCTGGCACAGCCGGCGCCCCTTCTCCGCCTCGGCCATCGTGGCGCTGGAAGATGGGGGGCGGCTGTTCCTCAAACGCCACGGACGTGCCCTGCGCTCTGTGGAAACACTGACGGAAGAACACCGCTTCGCCAGCCATCTGGCAAAGCGGGGCCTGCCAGCCGCCGCCCCACTGCCCATGCTGGATGGCCGGACCGCCCTGGCCACGCCCGAGCATACCTACGAAGCCTTCCCCCTTTACACGGAGCAGGACGCCTATCGGGGGCTGGACTCATGGCGGCCCTATCACGACACGGCACAGGCGGCTTCCAGCGGAACACTTCTGGCACGGCTGCATCAGGCCAGCGAGGGCCATCAGGCCCCACCACGCCATGACCCACCCCTCATTTCCGCCCGGCATCCCCTGCTGGGCGACAGACTGGCGGACAGCCTGATCCCGTGGATCACCCGACAGGAAGGGCTGACAGACACATATCCCCTCTCATCGCTGCAACGGGATGTCCTGCCCCTTCTGGCCCCGTTCCATGAAGCCCTGCTCCCCCTGCTGCCAGAAGACCGCCCCCTCTGGGGGCATGGGGACTGGCACGGGGCCAACCTCCTCTGGCACAGGGAGAGTAATGGGCTCGTGGCTGCCCGTGCCTTCGATTTCGGCATGTGTGACCTGACCAGTGCCAGCTTCGACCTCGCCGTGGCCATGGAACGCAGCTTCATCAGCTGGCTGGACCCGGATGGCTGCCCGACCGTGCATGAGGAGCAGCTGAGGGCCTTCCTGCACGCCTATGATGTCCAGCGGCCCCGCAGCCCTGCCGAGAAACACCTCACCGCCTGCTGGCTGCCCCTCTGCCACGTCACCTTTGCCCTTTCAGAGGTTGCCTATTACGGCCATGTCCTCGGCAACAGGAACGCCGCCGACATATCCCGGCGGGACTACCTCATCGGCCATGCACGCTGGTTCCAGACGGAACGTGGCCGGGCCCTGCTGGCCATGCTGGAAAGAGACTGACCCATGACGGAACTGATCGCCGCACTGCTCAGTGCCTCCGGCGTCTGGCTGACAGCACAACGCCTCATGATGGGCTGGCCCATCTCCCTGCTGGCAACGCTCTTTTATGGCACGGTATTCTTCCAGGCCCATCTCTATGCAGACACGGTGCTGCAAGGTGTCTTCAGCATCGCCATCCTCTATGGCTGGGCCTTGTGGGCACGAGAAAAACAGGTCGGAGGGAACCTCCGCCACGATAGGCCATCCAGCCCGGCAGATGACCTGCCCGCCCGCCCTCTCGCCTTCAACCGGGCCATGTTGGAGACGGGCTTCTTCCTGATTCTCTCCATTTTATGGATTCTGGCCCTGCAACGCTGGAGTGACGACCCAACTCCTCTTCTGGATGGAGGGCTGAGCGGAGCCAGCCTGCTTGCCCAGCTCTGGACAGCCCGGCGCCACCGTGTGAGCTGGCTGCTCTGGTCCGGCATTGACGTGATCTATACGGGCCTGTTCATCAACCGCTCTCTCACCATCACGGCCCTGCTCTATGCCGGCTATACCGGCCTCGGCCTCTACGGCTACTGGAAGTGGAAACGCTGACCCCCCGAAACAGGCAGGACCGTTCCTACTGGTTCATCCGATCCAGCTCTTCCGGCGTGAGACGCTGGATGCGGACGGGTTTCCCGCTGGAATCATAATAGACGATGGCTGCCCCACGGCGTTCGCCATAGCCATCTGGCTGACCACTTTTCTTGCGGAACAGCAGGCGGTTCCGCTCGGGCTGCACGGTCACCTCATCACCCCGGGGAACAAAATGAAACATGCTATAATCGGCATGTACCCTGGGCAGGGACGAGCCGGGCATCGGCTTTCTGACAACCGAATCAGCCTCATCAGCCTGCGCAGGAGCCAGTCCGGCCACGCCCATCAGCATCATGCCAGTTCCTGCCAGCAGGCCAGCCTGTTTCATAAAACGCATATGCCGTCTCCCCTCGGCCCGACCCCTTACAGATGGCCGGGTGGTGTGTTTGATGTCCCCTGGCTTTTGCGGCTCCAGCCGCCACCCAGGGCACGATACAGCGTTACCATGTTCTGAAACCGTGCCGCCTCGACCATGATGCGGGTCTGCTGGGCCTGATAGAGCTGGCGCTCCTGCACCAGCGTGGTCAGGTAACTGTCAATGCCAGCATGATAGCGCATCCGGGCGAGATCGTAAGCCCGCTGGGCCTGTGTTTCCAGCACGATCATATGACTGTCCTGCCGACGGTATGTCTCCCGTGCTGTCAGCGCATCGGACACTTCCCGGAAGGCCGACTGGATGGCCTTCTGATATTCGGCAATGCCCTGCTTCAGCTTGGCCTTGGCCGTCCGCAGGTTCCCTTCATTGACACCCCATGTCAGCAGCGGGATGCTGATGTTGGGGGAGACGCCCCATGTCTCGGCCAGATGGCTGAACAGGCGGCGGAACTGGAGAGAACTGGTCCCCTCGCTCGCCGTCAGCGTCACACGGGGATAGAAAGCGGCCCGGGCCGCCCCGACAGAGGCATGGGCTCCCAGCAGGCTGTGCTCGGCCGCCATGATGTCGGGCCGCTGCTGCAACAGGTCGGACGGCAGACCGGCTGGCAGGTCGGAAATCATCGTCTGCCGGCCCATCGGGAGGGGCGGCGGCAGGTCTGCAGGCAGGGGCGTGCCGACGAGCAGCTGCAACGCATGTTCATCATCCGCCACAGCCCTTGTTTCCTTCTCCTCGTCAGAACGGGCCTGCTCCAGCTCGGTCGCACTCTGGGCCAAGGTCAGGGCATCCAGCTCGCCATGATCATATTCCAGCTTGTTGAGACGCCATGTATCCGCCCTCGTACGGGCTGTACGGTGGGCGAGGTCCAGCAGACGCCGATCCGCCAGCCACTGGATGTAGGTGCTTGCCACCTGTGAGACGGTGGTGATCCACAGGTTCCGCAGATTCTCGACCGTGCCCAGCGTCTGTTCCTTCTGGGCCTGGCTCAGATTGCGGATGCGTCCCCAGAGGTCGATCTCATAGGACGAAAATCCGATGGACGTCTGATAGAAACGCAGTGTGGACACCGATGTGCCAGACCCCGGTGCGAAGGCGAACCCGGCCGTATCGGACGGCCCCATATACTGTGCACCACCCCCGACTGAAATGGTCGGGAACAGGGCGGCATTCTGCACCTGATACTGCCCCTGTTCGGCCGCCACGGCGGCCATCTGGGCAGCAAGGTCCCGGTTGTTGGCAAGGGACAGACCAATAAGGGCCTTCAGCCGTGGATCAGTGAAGAAATCTTCCCAACCAAGATCGGACACCTGCTGATGGGCAGGCTGGCCCGGCCTGATCTCTGCATCCGCCGGGTAAGTCTGCGAGACGGCCGCATCCGGCCGATGATATTTCGGAGACAGGTTGCAGGAAGTCAGCAGCAGGCTGCCCAGCCCCATCATCCCTGCAAGAACGGCCCTGTTCCTGCCGTGCTGCTTCATGGTCATGCGTGATCTCCTTCCTGCCCTGCATGAGGCTGTTCCGAAAGCCGCCTGACCCTGAAGAGACGCAGCACAACCACAAAGAACAGCGGCACGAAATAGATGGCCAGAATGGTAGCGGTAAGCATACCGCCTACCACACAGGTCCCGATCGCCACACGGGAGGCTGCACCGGCACCCGTGGCAATAGCCAGTGGGAACACACCGCAAACGAAAGCTATGGAGGTCATCAGAATGGGACGCAGACGCTCCTGCCCGGCCTTCATGACAGCATCTTCCAGCGTGTCGCCCTGCTCATAAAAGACCTTGGCGAATTCCACGATCAGGATCGCATTCTTCACGGCCAGCCCCACGGTTGTCAGAAGCCCGACCTGGAAATAGACGTCATTGCTCAGCCCACGCCAGAGTGTCGAACCGATGGCCCCCAGCACGCCCAGCGGCAGCACGAGCAGCACGGCAAACGGGATGGCCCAGCTCTCATACAGGGCAGCCAGACAGAGCAGGATCACAATGGCCGCCAGCGCATAAAGCGGCCCCGTAGCATTGCCGGACGCCAGCTGCTCAAAGGTCAGGCCCGTCCATTCATGCCCCACTCCCGGCGGCAGGGTCTTGATGATCTTCTCGATTTCCTCCACCGCACGGCCGGAACTGACCCCAACGGCAGGCACACCCTGAATCTCATAGGAATTCAGGCCATTATAGTTTTCCACCTTCTGCGCACCGAGAATCCAGTGGCCCGTGGCAAACGCATTGAAGGGTACCATGTCCCCCAGATTGTTGCGGACATACCAGCGGTTCAGATCCTCTGGCGTCATGCGGGAGAAAGGCTCACCCTGGATATAGACCTGCTTTACACGGTCATTGCGGGTGAACTGGTTGACGTAAATCGAGCCGAAGGCCCCCTGGATCGTCGTGTTGAGCTCCGCATTGCTGATGCCCTGTGCATTGGCCTTCTCACGGTTGAGGTCCAATACAAACTGGGGGGCATCTTCCAGCCCCATCGGGCGCACAGCGGACAGAAGCGGATTTTTGGACGCCGCTGCCAGAAGCTTGTTCCGGGCGGCAAGGAAGGCCTGATGACCGATATGGCCGTTATCTTCCAGCTCCAGATCAAACCCGGTGGCATTACCGAGTTCCATCACCGCAGGGGGGTTCAGGGCGTAAATCTGCGCTGCCGGATCCCCCCAGAAATGCCCCATGATTCTGTTGGCAATGGCCATGCTGGAATGTGCATAACCAGGCCGCTTGTCCCACGGTTTCAGCCTGATGAAGAACGCACCGGCATTCTGCCCCTGCCCGGCGAAGCTGAAGCCATTCATGGTGAAGACGGATTCCACATCCCGGCCATAGGTCTTCAGCACGTATTCGGTGATGCGGTGGTTGACGGCCCCCATCTGCGCATCGGTTGCCCCAGCAGGCATGCTGACCTGCCCGAAAATGAGGGCCTGATCCTCGTCTGGCAGGAAGCCCGTTGGCACCTTCATGAACAGGAAGCCCACCAGCCCTGTCAGGGCCAGGAAAACGATCATGGCAGGGGTGCGGAAATGCAACATGCGGCGCACGCCACTGACATACCGTTTCGTCAGCCAGTCGAACCGCTCATTGAACCAGACTGCCGGACGGAAATGGACCTCATGTTTCATGGGTTTGAGCATGGTGGCACAAAGAGCCGGCGTCATGACCATGGCCACCAGAACGGACAGCCACATGGCCGCCACCACCGTGATGGAGAACTGACGGTAAATCACCCCGGTGGACCCGCCAAAGGCGGCCATGGGCAGAAACACCGCACTGAGGACCAGAACGATACCCACCAGCGCTCCAGAAATCTCATCCATGGATTCACGGGCGGCGTCCCGTGGGGAAAGGCCCTTTTCGCTCATCACACGTTCGACATTTTCCACCACCACGATGGCATCATCCACCAGCAGCCCCACAGCCAGCACCATGGCCAGCATGGTCAACGTGTTGATGCTATAACCCAGCACCGACAGGATGCCGAACGTTCCCAGCAGCACCACCGGAACAGCGATGGTAGGGATCAGGGTCGCCCGGAAATTCTGGAGGAAGACAAGCATCACGATGAAGACCAGCGCAATGGCCTCCAGCAGTGTCTCGATCACCTCCTCGATGGAGTGGGTAATGAACGGTGCCGTATCCAGCGGGTAGACGACCTTCAACCCCTTGGGAAAGAACTGCGACAGCTGGGCAATCTTCGCCCGGACGGCATCTTCCGTCACAAGCTGGTTGGCACCGGGGGCCAGCTTCAGGGCCATGGCCGTGGCCGGCTTGTTGTTGTAACGGGACGTGAAATTGTAGCTCTGTGCCCCCAGCTCAACGTGCCCGATATCTCTCATGCGGACCTGGCTGCCATCCTGCTGGACCTTCAGCAGCATGTTGCTGAACTGTTCCGGTTCCGTCAGGCGGACAGGACCGATGATGTTGGCATCAAGCCCGATCCCCTTGCGGGCAGGCAGGCCGCCCAGCTCACCGGATGCCACCTGGATGTTCTGGCTCTGGATGGCACTCTGCACGTCACTCACGGTCAGGCCATATTTGTACAGCTTGTCCGGGTCCATCCAGATGCGCATGGCATATTCGGACCCGAAAAGCGTATGATCCCCCACACCGGAAATGCGGGACAGCGGGTCCATCACGTTGGACGCCACGTAATCCGAAATGTCCTTCCCGTTCATGCTCCCGTCAGTGGAGATGAAGCCGATGACGAGCATGAAGTTCTTGGCTGCCTTGGTGACACTCAGCCCCTGGCTGACCACCTCGGGCGGCAGACGGGGCTGGGCAAGCTGGAGCTTGTTCTGTACCTGCACCTGGGCGATGTCGGGATTCGTCCCCTGCTCGAAGGTCAGGTCGATCTCCATATGGCCGCTGCCATAGGACTGGGCAGACAGATACTCCAGATGGTCCAGACCAGACATCTGCTGGAGGATGGGCCGTACCACCGTGTTGTTGACTGTATCGGCCGAGGCACCGGGATCATCCACACTGACAGCAATCTGCGGCGGAGCAATGGTGGGATATTGGGCGATTGGCATCTGTGTGATGGACACACCACCCACAAGCATGATGATCAGCCCGACCACCCAGGCAAAGATGGGGCGGTCGATAAAGAAACGTGACAGTGACATGGGCCGTTACTCCATCCCCAGATCAGCCAGACTGACCTCATGGGGTCTGACCTCCCCTTCAGGATGAACTTTCTGCAAGCCCTCAACGATCACCCTTTCCCCATCCTTCAAGCCTCTGGTAACCATCCAGCGGGCCCCAACTGTCTGCCCCAGCCCGACCATGCGCAGATGGACGTGATTCTGCCCATCCACCACCATGACATAAGGCTCACCCTTGGGCGTCCGCTGCACGCCAACCTGCGGCAGGAGCAGGGCATTCGGGTCGCTGCCCTCCTTGATGTGGGCATGGACGAACATGCCCGGCAGAAGCAGCTTGTCCGGGTTGGGCATGACAGCACGCATCACCAGCGTCCCCGTACCGGGATCGACCGTCACTTCAGAAAGTTTCAGCTGACCTGTCTGACCATAGGTGGAGCCATCTGGCAGTTCCAGCGTCACGGCGGCCTCGCTGCCGTTCCGCTCCAGCTGGCCAGATGCCAGCTCACGCCGCAGGCGGATCATGTCTTCTGCCGCCAGATTGACATCCACATAGATCGGGTCCAGCCGTGTAACCACGGCAATGGGGGTACTCTGATTGGCCGTGACCAGTGTGCCTGCCGTGTAAAGCGTCCGGCCGATGCGTCCATCAATTGGTGACTGCACATGAGTGTAGTTGAGATTGACCTGGGCCGTTTCGACGGCGGCCTGTGCCTGCACCACCTCGGCATCCGCCTGACGGGCCGTAGCCAGCGCATTGTCATATTCCTGACGGCTGATGGCCCTGGGCCCGACAAGAGCCTTGTAACGCTTCAGCTGGGCATGGGCACGGATGGCGCTGGCCTGGGCCTCCATCAACCGCCCGCGGGCCTGGTCATACGCCGCCTGAAACGGTGCAATGTAAATCTGATAGAGAGGCTGCCCGGCCTGTACGTCCTTGCCCTCCTCAAAGGTGCGGGAAACGAGCACGCCACTGACCTGCGGGCGAATCTGTGCCTGTTCGTAGGCATCCGTCCGACCCGGGAGTGATGTTTCCAGCGGAACGCTCTGCCTGTGCAGTGTCATGACAGCAACGGACTGGGGCGGCGGTGCTGGGGGCGTTTTCTTCTGACATCCGGCCAGAACCCCAAAACCCAGCAGGGCCGTACTGCCATAAATGACCGTCTGGGACAGACGCACAGCCAGTTTCGGGCGGAACATGAGCATAAACGTGACGGCCTCTCTGAGGAATGGACATGGGGCAACAAAGCTACAGGCAAAAAAGACCGCCTGCACCATATCACGCCATGAAAAAAACGTAGTGGAGGAGGAAACTATCCAGTTTCCTCCCCGCCGGTCAATCCCATCCCTGCTCTCTTCTCACAAAAAGATCATGAAAACGGTCTCTTTTCATGCAGGGCTTGACAGACCCATGCCGGAATCGGGCACAAGGCAAAACTTCTTCTTCCATCTCGCAAGGAGCGTGGTGCCATGCAGCCTCATGATGACACGGACCGCCGCAGCACCATTCTCCGGGTCGCCTGCACGCTGCTGCAACAGCAGGGCTACCATCACACCACGATGGACCATATCGCCCACCATGCAGGAATGTCGAAAAAGACGCTCTACCTCTTTTTCCCCTCCAAACGGAACCTGCTGGAACAGCTCCTGCTCTCCGAGCTTTTCGTCCCGCTTACCCCCTCCCCCATCCCGGAAACCGGGATGGAAGACCAGCTCCGTGCCATGGTGTTCCAGATGGCGGAAATTCTCCTCTGCGAAAAACGCCTCGGCCTGATGCGCACCATCATCGGTGAAACAAACCGTTCCCCCTCCATCCAGCAGCTCATGACAGAGCTCTTCCATAACGCCGGCAGCAAGACAAACATCCAGAACTGGCTTGAGGTACAGAAAAAGGCCGGACTGCTGCATTTTGGCAATGCTGCCGATGCCGCAGACCACCTTTTCGGCCTGACCATCGGCGGCCCCATCCTGTCCCGGCTTGCCCATTGCGGGCCGGCACGTGACAGGGAAAACCTGCACCATTATCTGGAAGAAGGACTCCGCATATTCCTGCATGGATGCCGCACCAGAGCCAGCATGACAGGCATGGCAGACCAGTAACCGCAAAATAATAGGTTGTTAAAAGTTTCTTTCCTTCCGCTGCGCATTGGCAAAGCCTTTAGTGTTAGTTATAGAATCTATTCGTAAAACACATGGCAGACCAGACGGAAGCGAAAAGGTATCACCCTGCCGGGCCATGGGCCTTCTAGACCGACCATTGCAGGATCATCGCATGACTACATCTCCCTCCGACCAGACCAGACCCAGACAGGCCAGCGCCACGGATGAAGGTTACCAGAAAGATCTGAGCCGGCGGCATGTGCAGATGATCGCCATCGGTGGAGCCATCGGCACCGGTCTGTTCCTGGGGGCGGGGTCCCGCCTCCAGATTGCTGGGCCGTCGCTGGCCATCACCTATGCCATCTGCGGTATCTGTGCCTTCATGATCCTGCGGGCCATGGGGGAACTGGTGATGTACCGGCCCAGCAGCGGCAGCTTCGTCACCTATGCCCGTGAGTTTCTTGGAGAAGGCGCCGCCTATGCGGCTGGCTGGTTTTTCTTCCTCAACTGGGCCATGACCGGCATCGTCGACATCACGGCCATTGCGCTTTACATCCATTACTGGCCGATGTTCGGCCATATTCCCCAGTGGCTGATTGCCTTGGGAGCTCTGGTTGTGGTCGGAGCGGTGAACCTCACAGGCGTGCGGTACTTTGGTGAGATTGAATTCTGGTTCTCACTAGTAAAGGTCCTCACGCTGGTCATCTTTCTGAGCGTGGGCGGTTATGTCCTGCTGAGCGGCACGCACGTCGGCTCATACACGCCGGGTCTCCATCTCATTACCGAGTCCGGCGGCATCTTCCCGCACGGAGTCGTTGCCTCGCTGATGCTGATCCAGGGTGTCGTCTTTGCCTATGCTGCAACAGAGCTGATCGGCATTGCCGCCGGTGAGTGTGAAAACCCCCGCAAGGTCGTCCCCAATGCCGTCAACAGCGTGATCTGGCGCATTGTGGTTTTCTATGTCGGGTCTGTCGCCCTGCTGGTCTGCCTCATGCCATGGTCGGCCTACCATGCCGGAGAAAGCCCGTTCGTCACCTTCTTCCACAAGCTGGGCCTGCCTGCTGCTGACAGCATCATGAATTTCGTGGTGCTGACGGCCGCCCTCTCCAGCCTCAACTCCGGCCTGTATTCCACAGGGCGTATCCTGCGTGCCCTGGCCCTTGGTGGCTCTGCCCCACAGGCCATGAGCAAGCTGAACCGCAATGCCGTCCCTTATGTGGGGATCGGGGCAACACTCTTCATCTATCTCATTGGCGTGCTGATGAATTATCTGTACCCCACGCAGATTTTCGAGATCGTGCTGAGCATCTCCTCTCTGGGGATTCTGGGGACATGGGCCACCATCCTGCTCTGCCAGCTGCGCCTGCACAGAGCCATAAAACAGGGGCGCATCGCCAGGACGGGCTTCGCCATGCCGGGAGCCCCCTATACAGGCTGGCTGACACTGGCCTTCCTGGTGATGGTCCTGATCATGATGGCTTTTGATTATCCATCCGGCACCATCACGGTTGGTTCCATCCCTGTTCTGGCCCTGATCTTCTATGGCGGCTGGCTGCTCCTGAAACGCAATGATGACGAGGCCGAGTCCTGAGGGACCCGGCATCCCGCCATCACACAAAACCCCCGGCAGAGCCTGAGCCTGCCGGGGGTTTTTCATGTCTGCTGGCCGGCCCTCCCGGGAGCCGGTAGGAGGAGCAGATCAGTCCATGTCTTCACCCTGCCCGAGTGAGCGGGTTGGGCTTCCTCCGCGAGGGCGGGTCGTGGGCAGGTTCTCACCCGTCACGGCGTAGTAGACCCGCTCGGCCACATTGGTGGCATGATCGCCAATACGCTCCAGATTCTTGGCAATGAAGAGAAGCTCCGTACAGGCACGAATGTTCCGGGCATCCTCGATCATGTAGGTGACCAGCTCACGAAACACGGTCACATAATGCTCGTCCACGCCCCGATCGGCGTGCCAGACCTCCATCGCCTGGTTGGCATCGTGCGCAATGACGGCATCCACCGTCCGGCCCAGATTCTCCTTCACCAGACGCCCCATACTCCGCAGGCCGGACAGGGAAATCTGCCCGTCACCGGATGCCGCCTTGATGGCCTTGCGGGCAATGGAGGCGGCATAGTCACCAATACGCTCCAGGTCCCCCGTAATCTTCAGGGCTGCGACGATCTCCCGCAGGTCCGCCCCCATCGGGCTGCGCAGGGCCAGCAGACGGATGACCAGACTCTCGACCTCCCGCTCCAGCTCGTCCACCTCCGGGTCAAGCCTCGTGGCCTCTTCAGCGGCAGACTCGTCATGGTCGGAAATGGCACGAAGGGCAAGCCCCACCTGCTCCTCCACGATACGGCCAATCTTCACCATCATGGCCCGGAGCTGTTCCAGCTCCTGCTCAAAACTCGAGACGATATGAGAACGCTCGTGTGGCATGATCTCTCTCCCCTTCCCGCTTATCCGAACCGGCCGGTAATGTAGTCCTGTGTCTGCTTCTCACGAGGGTTGGTGAAGATACGGTCTGCCGTATCCACCTCCACCAGCCTGCCGAGATAGAAGAAAGCGACACGGTCGGCACAACGTGCAGCCTGCTGCATGTTATGCGTCACGATCGCAATGGTGAACTCTTCTTTCAGCTCATCCAGCAACTCTTCAATCCGGGCTGTGGAGATCGGGTCCAGAGCGGAGGTCGGCTCATCCAGCAGAAGAACCTCCGGCCTGGTCGCAATACTGCGGGCAATGCAGAGACGCTGCTGCTGCCCGCCGGAAAGCCCGGTCGCCGGGGCATTCAGCCGGTCCCGCACCTCGTTCCAGAGGGCGACACGGGTCAGCACGTCCTGCACCCGCTCGTCCATCTCCGTACGGTTCAGCTTCTCATGCAGGCGCACGCCAAAAGCGATGTTGTCATAAATGGACATGGGAAACGGCGTCGGCTTCTGGAACACCATCCCGATGCGGGAGCGCAGCATGTCCAGATTGATGGAATCATCAAGGATGTTGCGTCCATCGAACATCACCTCACCCGTGGCCCGCTGGCCGGGGTAAAGGGCGTAAATCTTGTTGAAGACACGCAGCAGGGTGGACTTGCCGCACCCGCTGGGGCCGATCATGGCCGTCACGCAGCGGGCCGGGAAATCCAGCGAAATGCCATGCAGGGCATGGTGCGTCCCGTAATGGAAGTTCAGGTCCCGTACTGAAAGGGCGACATCCTGTACAGGTTCCCTGCCCGACAGGCTGGCAGATGACATCGAGGCAGAAGGCATGAAATTCTCTTCCCTTGATTTCAGTGACGGGATGAAAGCCGCACGGTGATGTTGATGAGCAGTACGCCGAACGTCACCAGCAGGGCACCCGTCCAGGCCAGCTGCACCCAGTCCTCATAAGAGGCACCGGCATACTGGTAGATGGCGATGGGCAGGCTGGCCATGGGCCGGGTCATGTCGGTGGACATGGTCTGATTGCCCAGCGATGTGAACAGCAGCGGAGCCGTCTCCCCCCCCATGCGGGCCAGGGCCAGCAGAATGCCGGTCGTCACGCCCTTGCGGGCCGAACGCAGGCAAAGGGACAGGATGACCCGCCAGCGGGCCGCTCCCAGGGCCGCTCCCGCCTCCCGCATGGCCGTTGGTACCAGGCGGAGCATGTCCTCCGTTGTCCGCACGATGAGAGGCAGGGCCAACACGGCCAGCGCCACAGCACCGGAGAACCCGGAAAAGTGACCGAATGGCACGACAAGCAGCTGATAGATGAACAGGCCGATCAGAATGGACGGGGCCGACATCAGCATGTCCGCCACAAACCGCACGGCGCTGGCGAAATGATTGCCCTTGCGCCCATATTCGGAGAGATAGATGCCGCACATCAGCCCGACCGGGGCCGCCATCAACAGGGCAAGACCCGTCTGTAAAAGGCTGCCCACGATGGCATTGGCCAACCCGCCACCAGAACCGGGAGGCCCCATCCTGTGCGTCAGTGTTGCCCATGAGAGACCTACCAGCCCACGGCTCAGCAGCGTCCAGAGGATGGAGACCAGAACCAGAAGCAGGACACTCCCCGCCACAATACTGACGCCTGTCGCCACATAATCCAGCATCTGCCGCCGCAGGGCCTTGCGCCCCGGACGCCATCGCCCCGACTCAGAACCGGCCCTGTCGGCCTCGCTGGAAGATGCCGGAGAGATCACAGGTTCCGTCATTGACGTTTCCCTCTGAGACAACGTGCCAGCGCCAGGCTGACACAGGAAAGGAGCATGAGGATGAAGCCCAGCGCCATGAGAGACGAGAGACGCAGGGAGCCTTCCGGGCTTTCCGGGAACTGGAGAGCAATCAGCGAGGCCACGGTGCTGCGTGGCGCAAACAGGGACCAGCCCACGGTCGTCACGTTACCGATGATGAAAGTCACGGCCATGGTCTCACCCAGTGCACGCCCCATGCCCAGCACAATCGCCCCGATCATGCCATTGCGGGACCAGGGCACGACAATCTTGCGCATCATCTCCCAGCGTGTTGCCCCCAGCCCGTAGGCACTTTCCCGCAGCATGGGGGGAACCGCCCCGAACACATCCACCATCACCGCCGTGATGAATGGAGCGATCATCACCGCCAATATGATACCGGCCGTCACAAGCCCCGTACCAACCGGAGGACCGGAGAGCACGGACCCCAGAACAGGCACATGCCGGAAATGATGGTTCAGGAAAGGCTGTACATCACGGGCAATGAACGGGACGATGGTCTGGAACCCCCACATGCCGAAAATGATGGAAGGCACGGCCGCCAGAAGCTGGATGGTCGTCCCGACGATGGAGGCAAACCGCCCCGAGGCGATGTAGGTCAGCCAGAAGGCCGTACCAAAGGCCATGGGGACGGCAATCAGCATGGCAATGAGCGTGCTGACGAGTGTCCCCAGCAGAGGGGCCAGAACCCCGTATGTATCCTTGACGGGATTCCACGAGACTGTCGTGAAAAAGGAAAGGCCAAACCTTGTGAAAGCCTGCCAGCCGCCTGTGGCCATCAGCAGGATCAGCCCGCCAAGCATGGCCAGCACCAGCAGTGAGCAGAGCAGGAGCAACCCATGGAAAACGGCGTCGAACCCCGCTCTACGGTGTGATGAACGCAATACGGGCGTCATGCGCATGTATCCGAAGCCTTGACCGTTTCACCTTCAGAGGCCTGCCCTCATGATGAAGGATGCCTCGCCTTCGTGCATTACCGTCCCTGCCCGCAAAGAACAACCGTCAGAAAAAGCGATTGTCCCACTTTGATGGTGGAAGAACCCGCTTTTTTCTGTATTCCTCATTTCGGAATGAAAAATGCCATGTGTCTGGCACGGAAATATTTCACAATTATGAAACAGACCTCTTTCACCAGACCTTGATTTCAGGAGAGGACAATGCCTGCACATCAGTTCCAGGGTTTTGTTGATACGGTGGACAGCCAGAACGGCATCATTGCAGGCTGGGCTGTCAACCTGCACGAGCCGTCCCGTGTTGTCCTGCTGCATGTCCTGGTGGATGGCCAGGAAGTCATGCAGGTTCTCTGCGACCTCAAACGGGAGGATGTCCGCCAGATCCTGCGTATTCCCAGCAACAAGCTGGGCTTCCGCTTCAGGCTCCCCCCGGAAGCCTGTGATGGCGCACAGCACGGCATCTCCATCCGCTTTGATGACCGCACCGCCCTTCTCTTCCCCGATGAGGACCAGCCCGACAGGGCGCATGAGACCCTCACCTTCTCACGCCCGCCCCAGACCGAATATCAGAGCTGCGTTGATGGCATGTTCGAAGGGCTGCTGCGGGGCTGGGTCGTTTCCCGCAATCATCCGGGGGCTGACTGGTCCGGCCATGTTGTCGTGTCTGTCAGGGTGGATGGTGTGCCGGTCGGGACTGTCCGGGCCGACTGCTACCGGGGCGATGTTGTCGAGTTCCTGAAAAGCGCCCCCAACTGCGGATTCGAGCTGCCCATCCCCCAGCGCTATCATGATGGCCTTCCCCACGAGATCACCATTACCAGCCTGCCTGACGAAATCCCGCTTGTCGGCAGCCCGCTGGTCACGGCCCTGGCCGATGACCAGCTGACGGCAAAACTCGTACAGATTGAAAACAGCATCGCCGCCCTGCACCAGCAGCTGACAGCCCTGCGCAACACCACACGCTCGCTGATTCCCCGCAAGCCGCTCAGCCTCCAGCATTATGACCGCTGGGCAAAAAGCTATTACCCCCTCCTGCGGGAACAGACAGCCCTGCTGCGCAAGGCCCGTCCGCTGAAGGAAACACCTCTCGTCTCCGTCCTCTGCCCGACATGGCGGCCAGATGAGGCGGAGTTCCGCGCTGCTGTCGAATCCGTCCTGGACCAGACCTATGAAAACTGGGAGCTCATCCTTGTCGATGATGGCAGCCAGTGTGAACGGACCAGAGCGCTCCTCAGGGAATATGCCCGGAAAGACAGAAGAATCCGCACATTCTCACTGAAAGTGAACCGGGGCATTGCCGGGGCAACCAACAAGGCCATCAGCCACGCAAAGGGCGCCTACATTGCCTTCTTCGACCATGATGACCTGCTGGTGGATGTCGCCCTGGAGAACATGGTCCGGGCTGCGCTGGAGACCGGCGCCAGGCTGCTCTACTGCGACGAGGACAAGGTGGATGCTGGAGGGCACTTCCTCGAACCAAACCTGAAACCCGACTATGACTACCGCTACCTTCTGGGTTGCAACTATATCTGCCATCTCACCTTCATGGAGGCAGACACTGTCCGCCAGACCGGCCCACTGGACAGCCGCCATGACGGGGCACAGGACCATGATTTCCTCCTCCGTGCCGTGGAGATCATCCCGCGCGAGGCCATCCACCACGTACCGGAAATTCTGTACCACTGGCGCAAGAGCCCCAACTCCACGTCCAGCAGTGTCAGCAACAAGGGCAATGCCATCCGGGCCGGTGAAGCCTGTATCACCGAGCATCTGAAACGCCGTGGCATCAAGGCGACCGTTTCTTCCGTGGAGCATCTCAGCCTCTATTCCATTCGCTGGCCGTTCCGGAAGCAGCCTGCCGTCAGCATCATCATCCCCTTCCGGGACCAGCTGGACATGACACGGCGCTGTGTTGAATCCCTCCTGGACACCCAGACCTACAGTGCCTTCGACATCATCCTTGTGAACAATTTCTCTACAAACAGGGAAACGCTGGCATGGCTGGACGGAATACGGAACCATGACCGGATCAGCATCCTGCATGTAGAAGAAGCGTTCAACTACGCCCGGCTCAACAATCTGGCAGCCAGACACAGCAACAGCGACCTGCTGCTTTTCCTCAATAATGACGTCATCGTCACCCAGCCGGATTTCCTCAAACGGATGGTGCAGGAAACACAGGCCGCACCGGATGTTGGCGCCGTCGGGGCCCGGCTCCTCTACCCCAATGGCACCATCCAGCATGCTGGTGTGGCTGTCGGGCCAGACATCATCGGGGTCCATGTCCATCGTCTCCAGCCGGCGAAAGCTTTCGGCTACATCGGGCGCCTGTGTATCAGCCACGAGGTGACGGCCATCACCGGGGCTGCCATGCTGGTCTCCCACCCGCTCTTTGATGCCATGGGGGGATTTGATGAAGTCGGCCTGACCGTTGCCTACAATGATGTCGATCTCTGCCTGAAAATCCGCGACAACGGGTACCGCATCCTCTTCTGCGCCGAGGCGGAAGCCGTCCATCATGAGAGCTTCTCCCGGGGGAGTGACGACCGCCCGGAACATGAGGCCCGTTTTTTCAACGAAAAACAGATCATGCTGGAACGATGGAAAGACAATCCGCTCTTTAAAAATGATCCGGCATACCCACATTATTTCCGGCAGGACCTGAGGACCTTCTTTGACCTCCGCAACCCAGAGGATTTATGGTCCTGAGGGTGACGAGGCCCGGAGGAGTCCCTCCCGGTTTCTGAAAAAGTTTTCTCCCCTCCAATGAAGGACGGGAGAACACGAAGGAGCACTATGATGCCTGGAGATGGATGGCGTTTTGCCGATCTAGTGAAGGACGGGAAAACACGAAGGAGCACTATGATGAGCAAGATCAATCATTATCACACCAGCAACAACACACCGGACAACACGAAGGCTGTTTCCATCGAGACACTGAATGCTCGTCTGGCTGACCTGATCGACCTGGCACTGGTGACCAAGCAGGCCCACTGGAACCTCAAGGGTGTCAACTTCATCGGCGTACACGAGATGCTGGACGGCTTCCGCAGCGGGCTGGATGGCTTTGTCGATACCGCCGCAGAGCGTGCCGTCCAGCTGGGTGGCGTGGCTCTCGGTACCGTGCAGACAGTGCAGAAGAACACCAACTGCGCTCCGTACCCCACGGACATCTACACCGTGCATGACCACGTAAAGGCTCTGGCAGAGCGTTATGGCGTCGTGGCCAACAAGGTCCGTGAAGCCATCAAGGTGACGGCCGAAGCTGGCGATGAAGATACATCCGACATCTTCACCGAGATCTCCCGCGGGCTGGACAAGAACCTCTGGTTCCTCGAGGCTCACCTCCAGGCTGAAGCAGGCCCCCGCTAAGGGTTTGGGCCACACCGGGGCCTTCGGGCTTCGTGCTGACCGGGAAAAGGCATGTCTCCCACAGGGGCATGCCTTTTTCTTTGCCCGACACCCGCATCCCTTTCAGGCATGAAAAAAGGGTGGCCACAGCCACCCTTTCCCGATCTCCGCACTGTATCTGCCCTCAGAGGGACAGAGCCAGATGAAGCCGTGCGAAATAGAAAGGATCTTCCTTCAAGACATCCCTGACAGCACGACCATCCGGCAGGACATCGTTTCCGGCCCCCAGATCATCCGGCATGTAATCGGCACGCCAGTCCTTGATGTTGGCATCTGCAGGCAAAGGCTGAAGAACAGGCTGGTCCGGTTCGGACACGGCCTCCGGCTCGGCCTCCACAACAGGTTCAGGCACGGCAGGCGGAACTCTCTCGGGCTTCAGGCTATTCATGATCGCCCTGAAATCCTCTTCCCCCAGAGGCCCCGGTATGCCCCCCCGCTCCCGCTGCACGATCCAGCCCTCGGTCACGCTCTTCAGCATGGCTTTCTCTGCCGGATTCTCCTCAGCCCCAGCCTGCCCGGCCCACCAGCTCCGCCAGGCAGCATCTTCCAGCTGGGCAAAGTCCTCTTCCGTCAGCCGCTGCGGCGCAGAAGACGGGGATTTCTTGACAATCCAGCCAGCCACCAATGCCTGAAAGGCAGCCCTGTCCATCTCCGGCATGTTCATATTCCCTCACGACCTGTCATTCTGCCTATCAAGACCTCATACTGGGCAAGGTACTGCCTTACATCCAGCACATTTTCTGCATGGCGCCGTACATTATGAGCCAGCGTCTCGGCAAGTGTCCTGTTTTCCAGAAGGTGCAGGACAGCATCACCGATGGCATCCGGTTGCAGGAAGGGAACCAGAAGAGCCGTCTCCCCGTGCGTCAGATATTCCCGCACCGGGGCCGTATCACTGGCCACAAGCGGACAGCCCACGGCCATGGCCTCCCTGAGCGACCATGACAGGACAAAAGGGTAGGTCAGATAGATGTGGGCATCCGAACGCTGCAGAACCCGGACCATCTGCTCCCTCTCCAGCCAGCCGACAAAATGGATGCGGGAAAGATCAAGTTTGCCCTCAAGCTCCCTCAGCATGGTCTGCCGCCAGGTGCCGCCACCCGCCGGGGGAAGACCATAGCTGACATCCTCCTGCCCCATCAGAATGACCCGGCAGTCCGGCCGAGCCTTCATCAGGGCAGGAAGAGAGCGCATGAAGCTGTGGAACCCCCGGTATGGTTCCAGATTCCTGGCAGCATAGGTCACCAGCGTCTCATAAGGGGCAACGCTGATGCTTCCCAGCCGGAATGGCTTCTGCCGCAACGAAGGGTCAGGCCGATACTGGGTGAGGTCAACCCCCTCATCCAGCAGGGTGATCTTCTCCTGCGCCCAGGCCGGATACGTTCCCAGCTGGAAACGGGTCGGTGTCTGCCCCTCCCCCGGCCCGGCCAGTGCCTGAAGATTGATGGCATTCTTGCAGCGGATCAGAAGGCCCGCTTCCTGCGGCATGGGGAACTCCGGGTCAAACCCTATGTCCCGGTCTTCCAGCCCATAATAGAACTCGAAATAACCCAGCACGGGCACACCGGGAAAGACTGAATCGATATTCAGCAGCTCCCCCCAGCCATGATGCCCAATGATAATATCTGGCCGGAACCCAAGATCCCGCAACGACCGGGCCACTGTCGCAATGGCCTCAGACCGATGGATGGCGTGGTCCATCTCCCGGACGAACGGATGCGCCCCATCCTGCCTCACCTCCGGCGGACGATAGAGCACCCGGCGGACACCGGGAATATCCGGCCCCTTGCCCGCCGTGATGAACACAACGTCATGCTCCGGCCTGCGGGCCAGATGAGCCACCATATGGGCATATTGCGCTGGGAAGCTCTGATGAACAAAAAGAAAACGCACCACTTCCCCCGGCCTGATCATGCCCCTGACGCCCTGTCAGGGCCGTTGCCTGCAACCCCCTTCTACGGCCTTATTTGCGCTTGCCAGAAGCCGCCGCAGCCTGGTTTTTCCCCTGCCCCTTCACCGGGACAAACTCAAGCTGGAACCCTTCCAGCGGGGCCAGACTCTCAGCCTGAAGAGCCTCCTCTCCCCCCTCGATGGGCCCCACCTTCGTGCCATCCGTAAAGCTGGCCGCCAGCCTGACCGTCCATTTATGGGCAGCCTCACCCTTCAGGCGGACCCGCAGCCCCAGAATCGGCAGGGACATCCCCCGTGAACCACAGAACTGCCCTCCCTCGGACCAGGGAGACAGCCAACCACGCCCCAGAACGGCCTGATATTCAATATCCTTGGCCCGGACAGGCCCCTCGGGACGAACGGCGAAACCCTCGATCCAGCGTTTGCTGTCGACCTGCCCGATCCATTCACCAAGAGCACCGCCCACATCACCACGACGCTGGATATGGGCCACAACATCCCGGGTTGCTCCACCAACAGCACCAGAGACGGAAGCCTTGCTGCCACCAACCCGGTTCCCTTCCGCCATGGCGCCCGCAGCCGGGTCCGCCGGTACCCCACTGATAAGGCTGATCACCTGAAGACGGGGCGTTTCACTTCCTGCCTGACCATCCTGATAGGTCGTCACCATCACACCGGCAGGACCACGCCTCACCCTTACCAGCGCAGCGCTGTTGGCAGCTCCCATCCAGCCATCGGCAGCAAACGTGACAACCTCGACAGCATCCTCCGGCACACCCGGTGCCCGGGATATCCGCACACCCGGCAGTCCGCTCGGCCCAGCTTCCACCTGGCCCGGGGCGTGAAACACACAAAAAACGCCGGCGTCCAGCGTCATCACGTGGGCTCCCGCCTTCAGGTCCACAACACGATGACGAGGCTGTTCTGTGTCCATCTCTGGCATGCTATCTCCGATGATCATCTTCCATGCGTCAAGCGCAAGGCGCCCACACTGCACAGAACATCTTAAAATCTCCCTGTAATCATAACTGATTTGATAATATTCTGCAAAATGTCATCGTCATATATGGGCACGGTTCACTCCTGGCGACATTTTTCCCGCAGGAAAACACCAGCCAGCCGTTCCACCGGAAGCCCCAGCGGCAGAACCTGTCCCCAGGCTGGCCCCGCCTGCCTGAGACGTTCCGCAGAAGCACCGATATCAAAGCCCACGACCGGCAGCCGGGCCTTCCACAACCAGCCCAGCGCATAGCACCATGTCTCGGGGGCAATGGATGTCACGAAACCAACATCCGCCTTCACATCCTCTATCAGGGGCAGAACATCCCTGTCCTCATAAGAGCCAGTCACCCTGATGCCCGCCGCAAGGCTGGCCGTGTCATCATGCGTACTTCCAACAACTATGAGTTGCAGGGGAAGCCCTTCCCTCTGAATGTGCTGCCCCAGCGCCAGAAGCACATCATGACCTTTCCAGCGGCTGATTCCCCCCAGAACCAGTATTTTCAGAGGCCGCTCCGGCGTTGGGAGGCGCTCACTGCGCAACAGGGGGCCTGATGCCCTGATCTGCCAGTCATCTTCCAGCGGCTCGATGCTGATATCCCCAAGGCCGGGCATGTGCCGCCTCAACCGAGAGGCCGCATCCATGGACGGGGCCACGATCCTGCGGGCCTGACGCAGCTCCCTGTCCGAGCGGGCCAGAAAAGCAGGCAGTGTCAGCCCATCATCCGCCAGCACGCTGCCCCGCCCCAGACATTCCATGCAGCCCGCCATGGAGGGTTCCCCGCAATAGCGGCCGTGCCTGTCCAGCAGTGCGATGCGGGGACAGAACCAGACATGGTCATGCACATGGACATCATACGGCACGCCCAACTGCTGCGGCAGGTCACGCAGGCCCGGCTCATGGCCCAGCATATGGTGCCACACAACAAGACGGACGCCGAGCTGGCGCAGAAAAGCCAGCAGCACAGGCTGTTCTGCTGGCAGGGTGAACACCAGATTGGGGGCCTCCAGCCCTTCCACGGGGCTGACCACCCGGCAGCCTGTTTCCGTGGGCTCCAGAATGATGGGCAGAAGCCCCGCCTGCCCCAGCAGGGCCGCCTGCTCTCTCACAGCACGGGCCACCCCTCCGCCCCCACGATGCTGGAACAGGGCCACCGCTCCGACAAAACGCTCCCTGTGCTGGCGCAGCCGCCGCCCGTCCAGCAGCCGGCGGTAATCCCGCAACGGATTCACCTTCTTCCACCGCTGTATGGCCGCATCATAGCCGGGATACAGGCGATTCAGTATGTCCAGATTGCGACGCAGGAGAGGCACTGCCTCCTGCCCGAAAGACCCATGCCCATGGTGCAGGACATAGACATCCACAGCGGCCAGATGGCGGAAGCCAGCCTCGCTAGCCCGGAGGCAGAAATCATTCTCCTCAGCATAACCCTGGGCAAAATAAGCCCCTCTCAGTTGCCCCACCTCGGCCAGACAGGCTGCTGCAATCCCCATGCAGAACCCGTTGGCCGTCGGCAGCTCCACCACCGGCCGGACACTTTCCGCCTGTTCCTGCAAAAGCCTGTCCATGACGGCCAAGGCTGCGGGATCAGGCGCCGGGTTGTCACGCTCATGCGACGGATAGGATGTCAGCCCCCCCGCATTGGAGAAAGGCGTGACCGTCCCTGCCCGCTCAAGACGCAACCAGCGGCACAGGCGCTCCACCCAATTGCCAGAAACGAGCGTATCACTATTGAGCAGGATGACATCCCACCCGGCTGGCACAAGGGCCATTCCAGCATTGATGCTGCTGACAAACCCCTGGTTCGTCATCTGCCGGTGCAGGGTGATACGGCCCGCCGCCGCCAGCCTGTCCAGATGATCCCGAATCCCGGCATCCGGGGACGCATCATCCACGATGATGAGGCGACAGGAGTCCGGCATGGTGGCCAGAACGGAGGCCAGACAGGCCCGCACCTCGGCCTCCCCCCGATAGACCGGCACAATGATGGCACAGCCTGTCCCCACAGCGTCTTTCCGCCTGTCGGCCCCGCTGCGCTTCCGGACCATGCGGCACCCCGATTTCGTCCAGCCCTTCCTCCTGTTTCCCCCCTCTTCTGGCGTACGCATCAGCTGTACCAAGGCGGGATCAAGCGGAGCGCCCTTCAGCAGGCGGTCATACTGATCCTGAAAACCGGTCGGGCGGTGCAGCAGGCGGGGCCAGTCCGCATAAGGCAGGTAAAAACCCCGGGGGCGTTGCAGCAGGGCTGTACTGCTGAAGGCTTCCGCAGGACGGTCCACCCGTAGCGGATCCTCATGCCCCTCCACCCACAACCATGGCAGAAAGTCCGGCTCACCAGGATACCACAACCAGCCCCGGACACCCTCCGCCTCCGCCATGACCAGCGACTGGCAACGTATCAGGGCCTGTATGTCGATCGGGCTCCCCAATACCGGCCGGTCATGACACAACACGACAAGCTGCTGACCCCGCCACCATGGTCCGGCCTCCTCCGGCACCAGCCGGGCCAGATCATGCACACCGGCTGTCACTGTTCCCAAACGTCGGCCATCCAGCACAAGGTCCACCGGGCCAACTGCACGCAGCCGCAGAGCCCCCGCATTGGACAGCACGGCCCAGCCCGGCACCCCGAGAGGAAAAGACAGGCTGTCCGCCAGGGCATGATGCTCCACCGTCAGACTGTTCCGGGACAGGACCTGCCCCATGATGCGGGCCGCTGGCCCGGTGGCCCCGCATCGCAGATACCCTCCTGCCAGAGCCAGCCCGGCTTCCCGCAGCCCATACCGGGCCCACAGACGTTCCAGCCGCGGCAGGGCCTGCGGAATGGCACCACTCTCCAGCAGAGCCATGGCACAGGTAAAGCTGATATTGTCATCCCGCCCGGACAGCGCTTCGGCCCGCTTCAGCCAGAAGAGACCATCCTCCCGCCTGCCCTGGGTCAGGCAGGCCCGGCCTTCATCAAACGCAGTCTGGATGGCCTGCATATGCCGGGCTGTCCAACGGGCCTCATCCTGTACCCGGAGAAGACGACCATAACCCGGGATGAAGCTGGCCTGCATCTTCACCGGCTGATCCCGGTCTCCACTGCCGCCATGTCCATCAAGGCGGGGTCCTGCGAGGCCTCAGCAGAAGGGTCTGCCAGACTGTCCAGCAGGGTCTGCGCCTGTTCAATTCCCTGCCGTGCAGCCTGCCCCAGCCAATACCGGGCCTGCTCGCCATTCTCAGGCCCACCCAGCCCCCGGAGCAGGTAGCGCCCCAGCATCATCTGGGCCAGACCATGCCCCCGTTGTGCGGCCTCCTCGAAACATTCACGGGCCCGCTCCAGATCGACCGGCACATCGTGACCACCCCCATGCATGGCACCAAGGGAGAAATAGGCCTCTGGCAACCCGGCCTCGGCGGCTTTCTGGTACAGCTCCAGCGCCCTTGCATGGTCCCGGCCTCCGCCCACCTGCCCTGTCACGAGCAGCTGCGCCACACTGACACAGGCTTCCGGCATACCCTGGCGGGCGGCCTTGTCCATCCAGAGAAAACCATCTTCCCTGTTCTGTGCCACGCCACGCCCTTCAAACAGCATACGGCCATACCAGTACTGTGCGTTGACGACACCTTCCCGTGCCAGACCCAGCCAGTAGAAGGCCTCCGTCTCATCTGCCGTGCCCCCTACACCCTGCGCAAGACAGACGCCCAGATTGAAGGCACCAAGCAGATTTCCACCTTCCGCCTGCTGCCTGAGACGCTGCTGGAGGCTGCGCTGTTCATCTTCCGGGCGGGTCACACCGGCCAGCACCAGATTGCCAAGGTCTGCATCGGCCATATGGTCCCCCAGCATGGCAGCATGGTTGAACCACTGGGCCGCTTTTCTCTCATCCCGTGGGACGCCGGTTCCTGTCAGATACAGCACGGCCAGCACACGGGCCGCAGGGGTATGATGCTGTTCAGCAGCAAGCTGATACCAGCGGGCGGCCTCCATCGGGCGCCGGAGCAGTTCTTCCCCCCGGATGTACAGGTCTCCCAGCAGGGCCGCTGCCTCGGCATCCCCGCCATAGGCTGCCCGGCGCAGCCAGCTTTCCCCCTGGATGACATTGACCTCTACCCCAACGCCTTTCAGGAGCATCAGCCCGTACCGGGCCTGGGCAGACGGAATGTTCTGCTCGGCGGCTTTCAGATAATGACTGGCAGACTTCCCGGCATCACGGGCCTGACCACTGGCACCATGCTCGTAAATCC
The DNA here is from genome assembly GCF_023337645.1 of Parasaccharibacter sp. TMW2.1890. Lineage (NCBI taxonomy): Bacteria > Pseudomonadati > Pseudomonadota > Alphaproteobacteria > Acetobacterales > Acetobacteraceae > Parasaccharibacter > Parasaccharibacter sp. TMW2.1890. The sequence continues at coordinate 55,398 of NZ_NWUV01000005.1, forward strand.
ACCCCATGGCAGCATTGGCCAGACCGATGCCACCCTCTGCGGCCCGCTGGAGAAGCTCCACAGCCTGCGCCCGCTGACTGTCATCCTCAGCCTCATCCAACAGGATGAGTCCCAACCCGAGCGCCCCCTGCAATGACCCGCCCCGCACAGCTTCGCCATACCAGTGACGTGCAGCCTGCCTGTCCTGCAGGTCATCAGGACCATGATTGAAAATATGCCCCAAAAGGGCCTGGGCCTCGACATGCCCGGCGGCGGCACTTTTTTCCGCCCATATGCGGGCCCGGGCAAAATCCGGCTTGTGGGCATCCATGGCATCCGTATCAAAACGCTCATAGAGACCACTGCCTGCGGGAACGGTCCTGGCCGGGTCAAATCCGTCCGGCACACCCATGGCGAACAGCGTGGCCAGCGTAAAACTGGCCTCGCCAAGACCAGCCTCCGCCGCAACAAACGTCCAGCGGGCACCTTCCTCCAACGAAGAAGGCGTCCCCTGACCGGACAGATAACACTGCCCAACCCTGTATGCCGCCTCTGGAACGCCCGCATTTGCAAGTTTTGCGAAGAGGGAAAAAGCCTGTGGCGTTTTCCCCTCTTCCAGCAACCGGGTTGCCCGGGCAAGCCTGCGAGCTTTGGTGTCAAAAATGGCAAGCCTGCGTGCCATGGCCATGAGCCAACCTCCGCCTTTAAGAGGGCTCTCTCATACCCTCTGTTGCTGCGGGTACAACGCGACTGAACAGATATTTCAGGATCGTCCGCTTGCCGACATCAATATCGGCCGTCACTGGCATACCCGCACTGGGATGGAAGAAAGAAGGCTGACCATGAAGGGTATATTTGTCAATTCTTAGCCGGACACGATAGAAGATGACAGAATCACCCTGTTTCATCATGGCAGAAGGATCAATCCCGGCCCTGATGTTCCCCTCGACCATTTCAGGTGGCAGGAACGTATCGGCACTGATGATGCTGACCGTTCCCTTCGCCCCGCCATACTGGACATAAGGGAAGCTGGCAAACTTGATGATGGCATGATGGCCCTGCCGTACGTAGGCGCTGTCCTGCGGGCTCATGAGAGCCTCCACCTCCAGCCCGCTGTCGGTCGGCTCCAGCGTCATCACCCGCAGGGTGGGTTCCACCGTCGCTCCGACAGAAATGGGGGCTATGGTCAGCACGACACCATCCTGTGGGGCCCGCAGATCGATTTCCTTCTGCTGGACACGCCCTTTGCGGTAGTCACTCCTCAGCTGATCCAGCCGCCGCTCGCCAACCACAAGCATTTCATAGATCTTCGTCTTCCATGACTGGATATAGCTTTCCCGCAGGGCCTTGAGGGCGCTCAGACGGTTTTCCGTAGCACCAGCCGTCTGCTGGGCAGAGATCAGCGCCCGCTCCGTATCCATCACGGCGTCCTGTGCCCCGAGGGTGGAAAGACGGGACCCCACGGCTTCTTTCTGCTCCCGTTCCCGCATGTCCAGCACGGCCTGCGTGACCTTCAGCTTGCTGGCATACATGGCCGCACTGGCCCTGGCCGCCTGAAGGTCGTTCTGCATTCCGGCGATGCGACGGTCAAAATCCGCAACGTGGGACTGATAATCCACCTTCATCTGCATGAAGACCTGCGCCTGCTGGATGGAGGCTGGCACGTTCATGTCTGCCTGATAGTCCCCATCGGAGGCCTGCGCCTTGAGCCGGGACACCTCCGCCTGAAGGGACTGCATCTGGGCGGAGAGATTCTCCATGTCCACATTGCTCAGTGTCGGATCCAGACGGGCCAGAACCTGCCCTTTATGGACATATTCGCCAACCCGGGCATTGATCGATCTGACACGCCCCTGGGCCACAGGCTGTACCACCACGATGGGAGCGGTCGAGATGATCCGCCCCGTGACGGTCACGACCTTGTTGAGCGGGAACAGCGCCATGGCCGCCACGCTGGCCAGCACCAGCGACCCTACAAGCCACGTGATGTAGCGTGCCGAGGCCGTCATGGGCAGATTGACCATCCCCAGCGTAGGAGAATGGAACTCCAGCAGGGCTATGGGCATGTCCTCCGGGGCAAACGGATCATCCGCCTTGCGTGGCCCCTTGTGGTTGTCCTCATCCATGTTGGGGGCAGCCTGCTGCTCTGTCTCCTGTGCGGGGCCAGACCCGGTATGCCTGCTCTCGCTCATCATTCCTGCCCTCCTGAAGACGGACCATCACCTGCCTGTGCATCCTGCGAAAGATGCCGGTTCTGCTGGAGCCACAAGGTACGGTACACGTCGCAGCGTTCCAGCAGGACCTCATGCGGAGCAATATCAATGGCCCGCCCCTGATCCATCACGGCAATCTGGTCACAATCCACCAGCGAGGACAGACGGTGCGACACGATCACCATGGTCCGCCCCTTGGCCAGATTCTTCAGGTTGGCATTGACGAGGGCCTCGGATTCCGGGTCCAGCGCAGATGTTGCCTCATCAAGAATCATGAGTTTGGGGTCGGAGATCACGGCACGGGCAATGGCCAGACGCTGCCGCTGGCCACCGGAAATGTTGGTCGATCCTTCCTCGATCCACGTCTCATACCCAGCGGGCATACGCTCGATGAATTCCTCCGCACCAGCCAGACGGGCCGCCCGGATCACATCATCCAGTGTCAGACCCGGGCGCCCGGCGGTGATGTTGTCATGAATGGTGCCCCGGAAGAGGAAGTTGTCCTGAAGGACCACACCAAAAGACCGCCGCAGGTAATGGAGGTTGATCTCACGCAGGTCGACACCATCAAGACGCAGGTAACCCTGATATTCCCGGCTGACCCCCTGAAGAAGACGGGTGATGGTTGATTTACCAGACCCGGAACGCCCGACAAGGCCAAGCATGGTCCCGGCAGGAACCTCGAACGTCACGTTCGACAAGGCCCTGGTCGAAGCTCCGGGATAGGTGAAATTGATGTTGCTGAAGCTCAGCGCTCCCTTGATGGGCGGACGCATGCCGTGGGTCAGGGCGTAGGTTTCCGTTGGCTGATTGAGCACCTCGCCAGCTTCCCCCAGAGACACGGTCACTTCATTGAGGGACTCCATGATCTTGGCCAGACCGACCAGCGGCGAAGCCACACGGCCACCCAGCATCATGAAGGCCATGAGCGCACCGCCCTGCATGGTGTTGGCGTCCGTCAGCACCAGATAGGCACCAACCAGGATGATCCCCCGGTTGATGAACATGTTGAGCGGCTGCACCATCGTGCTGACCCAGTTGGCCAGGCGCTGGGACGCCAGACGCCAGTGGATGACAACGGCCGTGCGATTGTCCCACGCTGCCCGCCGGGTATTTTCCAGCGCCAGGGTCTTGACGGTACGGATACCGGCCACGGTCTCATACAGTGTGGCTCCCCGCTGCATCTCCGCCCGGACCATCTTGCCCGCCACGCGGCTGACCACAGGCAGCATGATGACCACGATCAGACCGATGGCCCCGGCAGCAACGAGTGTCAGCCAGGCCAGGGTGGAGCTCATGTAGAACAGCACCGGCATGACAACCATCAGCATGAACATGTCGAGCATGGTGTTCAGCACCTGCCCGGTCATGAAGTCACGTACCTTGAAGATGGAGTTGAAGCGCCCCAGCACCTCACCAGCCTGCTGGCGCTCATAGAACTCCAGCGGCAGGGCAAGAAGGCGGTTGAAGGCATGGAGGGAGATACGGGCATCCAGCCGGGTACTGACCACCAGTGTCAATTCCTGCCGGGCGTAAGTCAGCAGCACTTCGTACAGGCTTAGAATGACGACAAAACCCGTCAGGGAGACCAGGGTCGCCATGGAGTGATAGTTGATGACCCGGTCCACCACCTGCATGACGATCATGGCCGGGAACAGTCCCAGAACGCTCAGCACCATGGAGGAGAAGACGATGTCCCGCAGGCCCTTCTTCTCCCGCATGACCATTTTGGCGAACCAGTAGAAGTCGAAATTGGCGTCCGCCTCGGATTCATCGCTGCGTTTCTTGATGAGGACGACATCACCCGTCCAGAGCTGCATCAGCCTCAGCTCATCAATCGGAACAGGTGGCTCTCCCTCGCCCTTGAGGGGGTCCCGCAGCCAGACAATACCCTTCTCAGGGTCCGTACGGACCAGCAGGCCAGCAGACCCATCCCTGAACAGAAGCACGACAGGCGGCGTGAAGCCCAGCTTTACGAGATACCGCCACCGCAGGCGCATCCCCTTGGCCACGGCCCCAAAATCCCTGAGCCAACGGACAAGGGTTGCAGGCGACGGAGACGACTCCCCAGGCTCTGCGGCAAAGTCGTGTATATCCAGCTCGATACCATGATACCGCGCCGCTGCCATGACGGCCCGCAGACGAATATAGACCGGGCTCACACGCTGTGGCCTGGCATTGCCATGGTCTGGCCCATGGGTATTGGACTTGTGGCCTCCAGCTTCCTGCCCGGAAGACTGTTCGCCAGTTGGAGGCTGGTTCTCCACAGAATATCCTTACCTTGTCTCTTCACCCGCATCAGGCGTTCTGCTGCCTGATACCCCACTCACATCATGCCAGACGGAAATCTATAGGCAGTTACAGGCCACAAGCAAGGGCACAATATGATTTGCTGTTACTTTTTGCTCATCTTGTGGTGCCTCCCTCTCTCCCCTTCCATTCTCCCAGCCAGCTCCCCATCTGGAAGGCACTGAACGGGGCCACCATGGCCTCCCTCTTGCCCAACAGCAGAAGGCCCCTCCATGCTGACACCTCCGCACCAGGCGGCATCCCTGCCGGATTTCTTTTACCGCCCCCTCACCCTGCCTGTTGCCACAGCCCCCCGCCTCGTTGCCCTGAATACGGACCTGGCACAACAGCTCGGCCTTGATGTGGACTGGCTGCACTCTGCCGAAGGGCTGGCCTTTCTCTCCCGCGGGCTGCTGCCAGGCCGGGATGACACGTCACCAGGGCCTGTGGCGATGGCCTATGCCGGACACCAGTTCGGCCAGTTCGTTCCCTCTCTGGGTGATGGCCGGGCCGCCCTCATTGCCGACTGCCAGATGGAAGATGGCTGTCTGGTGGAGCTCCAGATAAAAGGAACAGGCCCGACGCCCTTCTCCCGCAGCGGTGATGGCCAGAACACGCTGGGGCCCGCCTTGCGGGAATATCTGGTGAGTGAAGCCATGCATGCTCTCGGGATTCCTACCACAAGAGCACTGGCCGTATTGACGACCGGTGACATGGTAGACCGGAGCGAGGGCCCCGTGCCCGGTGCCCAGATCGTACGGGTGGCCCGCAGCCATGTCCGGGTCGGCAGTTTTCAATATGCTGCGGCGCATGGCGGGCTGGAGCATGTCCGCCAGCTGGCGGATTTCACCATCCAGCGCCTGTTCCCCGACCTCGCTGCGGAAGGGCCGGGCCGTTATCTGGCGCTGCTGAAAACCGCCATAAAACAGCAGGCCCAGCTTGTGGCACGATGGATGGAGGCCGGCTTCATCCACGGTGTCATGAACACTGACAACTGCGCCCTCTCCGGGGAAACGCTGGATTATGGCCCCTGCGCCTTCATGGACCGGTTCGACCCCATGAAACGCTTCAGCTTCATCGACAGGGATGGCCGCTATGCCTATGGCCGGCAGCCCGCCCTGGCCCTGTGGAATCTCAGCCGTCTGGCAGAATGCCTGTTTCCACTCTTTGATGACGATGAGGACAGGGCCATCGACCAGGCGCAGGAAGCCCTGCATGATTATGACGGGCTGTTCCACCATCACTGGCTGGCAGGTTTCCGGCGCAAGCTGGGACTGGAAACACGGGATGACCATGACATCCGCCTGCTGGAGCATGTTCTGGAAACCATGCATACCGGGCAGGCCGATTTTACGAACACCTTCCGCATGATGGGCTCCCCGGAAGTCGCCATCGACGGGGATTATTCAGCCCTGCGGGACCTGTTCCCCGGCAACAGGGGCCATTTCGACCTGTGCCGGACAGAAATCCTTCATCGCCTGACGCTGGAGACACGCCCGCCAGAACTCCGCCAGAAAACCATGCAGGGCACGAACCCCCGCATCATCCCTCGCAACCATCAGGTTGAAGCGGCACTGTCACAGGCCATGACGGGCGATTACCGGCTGTTCCACAAACTTCATGAAGCCCTGAAGACCCCCTTTGCCGAGGCCGATGACGGGCTGGATGCTGCCCCCCGGCCAGAGGAGGAAGTCCACCACACATTCTGCGGGACATGACACTCCCCGCCACTGTCAGGCGGGGAAAGCTCTTTTCACTGCGTCAGGCTGCGGACACGCTGAAGGGCCTGATCCAGCCCTTTCGTCGAGAAAAAGAGCTTCATCGGCTTGCCGGAAAACGTCATGGCCGTGAAAACGGCCTTCGGCTCTTTCAGCAGGCTGGCCCATTGCTGGTCATCAAAGCTCAGGGGAACAAGGCACCCTGTCGGCAGGCAGGTGGAAAAGGAATAGACATCCCCTACAGGCTGGGAGGCGTTGGTCAGTGTCAGGCCACGAACCAGGTCCAGCCCGAAGGGCACCGTAGCCACACCACGCACCTGCGTTCCGTCAGTCTCAAGACGGATGCTCATGACCCGCCTGTGGGACCGGGGCTCCAGCGCCTGCTGCTGCATGGCGCACTGAATATGACCATCCCCCCCGGCCCCATCATCAAGTGCCAGGCAGGCCACATCCCAGTCCTGATAACGCTCCCGCAGGGAGCTGGCCCCGTTGGGCAGGCTGGACGCCGCATAGGCGGACACCCCCGACAGAAGCACACAGCCCCAGAGCCCCCCCAACAGTCGCACCGCCACACCACCTTTTGCCATGGTCTTTTTTCCGTCCCGAGCCATTTCAGTCGTCCGGCCTTATAGACCATAGAACCCTGCTGGTCACCAGCCTGTCAGTTGCTTTCCCACCAATGCCGCTGCGCCATCCGGGCGGCCGTGCCCACATCCGCCTTCAGTTTGGCATCGCCCTGCGAGGTCTGGATCACACGGTCCGTCTCGGCCTGTTTCCGGGCGAGATCGGCCTTGATGACGTCATCCTCCCGGCTGGCCCTGGTCTCCAGCATCTTCAACTTGAGCTGCTCTTCCTTCAGCTCAAGCTCACGGCTGGCCTCCTTGTAACGCCGGTCATCCTGCCATTCCGCATCACTGCGGGAATTGCGGGCAGCCGCAATGCGGGCGGCACTGTCCGCTGCCTGCCGCCGCAACCTTTCCTGCCTCTGCTGCGTCGCCCGGGCAGCCTGCTGCTGGGCGGCCTCCAACGCCAGACGGCGCTGGTCCTGACTGTCCTGGATGCGCCCAAGTGTCTCGAGCTGGGCAGGGTCTGTCGCCTGTGCAAGGGCGGCACCCCCCATCCCCCAGGGAGCTGCCAGAACCAGAGCCAGCAACATACGATTCCATCCACCTGAACGCATCATTCCATCCTCCTCCGGGAAAGACTCTGCCTCAACGCTTCGGGCAGGCCGCATTGGGCTGGACACGGGTCCCATTCTCACCCGTTGACACCAGCAGTGCCGTACCGGGCCGGTATTCGCAAGTCCGGCCCACCTGTGTGGAGAGCAGGACATCCCCGCCAGCCCGGTCCTGGTAAGCAATCGTCACACCATCAACAAGCGTATGACCACCCACAGCCTGCCCACCCACAAGGGATCCCCCCAGGGCACCACCGGCACCAGCAGCCAGACCACCGCCCCAGCCAGCATGACCAGCACCAACGGCCAAACCACTGCCAAGAGCTGCCCCCAGAATGCCACCGACAATCTTCGCCGTATCGCGGTTACGGGAATTGTCCACGTTCACACGGGCAGCAGACACGGAAATGATCTGCACGGCACGGCCCCGCTGCACGGTATTGACCTGGGACTGGTCATAGACATCCGGCCGTGACTCCTGTCCCGGCGTCACACAGGCACCCAGAGCCAGAAAAGGTACGATCATGACAGCCATCAGGCCACGGGTTTTCAACATGGTCTCTCCACTCTCCAGAACAGCCCACCACAGATACAGACAGGGCCATGAAAAAAGCCTTCCATTACAGGAACATCCCTCCAGGCAGCACCACCCGGGAAGGCCAACCATCCCTTTTTCCAGAAACAGGAACCCCATCGTCAAGCCGGATTCGTGCAAAATTCTTCCACCTTTACGGGACATCACCGGTCCGATAGTGAACCAGTTCATGTTTCCCTGACTGTCAGACGGACCCAGCCCCATGACCACTGCCAGCACCCTCCCCCATCTCTGGCTGCCCTACAGCCAGATGCAGACCGCCCCCATGCCGGTGGAGGCTGCCGCCACCTCCGGCAGCACCATCACCCTTGCGGATGGACGGACGCTTGTTGATGGCATCGCCTCATGGTGGACGGCCTGCCACGGCTACAACCATCCCCATATCCGGCAGGCCCTCGTCCGGCAGGCAGAAACGATGCCGCATGTCATGTTCGGCGGGATGGTCCACCAGCCCGCCATGACACTGGCCCGGCGTCTGTCAGACCGGCTGCCCGGCGATCTGGAGCGGGTCTTCTTCACCGATTCAGGGTCCGTGGCGATGGAGGTGGCAGCCAAGATGGCCATCCAGTACCAGCTCAACCAGGGGCGGGAAGGGCGGCACAGGCTCCTCTCCTTCCGGGGCGGGTATCATGGGGACACGCTGGCCATGATGGCCGTCTGCGACCCGGAAGAAGGGATGCACCGCCTGTTCGGAGAGGCCCTGACACCGCAGATCATTGCCGACCTCCCCACCACGCCCGGGACGCTGGCGGCACTGGAAACCCTTCTCTCCGAGCGGAGCCACGAGATCGCCGCCATCATCACCGAACCCCTCGTGCAGGGGGCAGGCGGGATGCTCTTCCACGGGCCGGAAACCCTCCGCCATCTCCGCCGTCTCTGCGATGACCACGGCATCCTGCTCATCATTGATGAAATCTTCACCGGGTTCGGCCGGACGGGGACATTTTTCGCCTGCGAACAGGCCGGGATCACGCCGGACATCATCACCCTGTCCAAGGCCCTGACAGGCGGCACCATGCCCCTCGCCGCCACCATTGCCCGGAAACACGTGTTCGAGGCCTTCCTCTCGGATGATCCGCTCCATGCCCTCATGCATGGTCCGACCTTCATGGCCAACCCACTGGCCTGTGCCGTGGCCAATGCCTCGCTGGACCTGTTCGATCAGGAGCCACGGCTGGAACAGGTCCGGTCCATCAGTGCCCAGATGGCAGCAGAGCTGGAACCCTGCCGCTCCCTGCCCGGCGTCAGGGATGTCCGTGTTCTGGGTGCCATCGGTGTCGTGGAGCTGGAAACGCTGGATGACCCGGAGGCCCTCAAGCGGGCCTTCATCGAAAAGGGCGTCTGGGTCCGTCCCTTCCGGCGCATCGTCTATCTCACGCCCGCCTTCACCATCACGCCCGATGAGCTGAGCAGACTGACCGGCAGCATCCATCATGTCCTGAAGGACCATCTGGGATGAACACCCTCCAGTCCGCCCTTCAGGCAGCCCTGCATGAGCGGGACCGCCAGCATACCCGCCGCCATCTTGTCCCCGTGGAACGGCAGGGCGGCTCTCTGCTCCGTCAGGGCCGGAAGCTGGTTGATGTCACCTCCAACGACTATCTCGGCCTTGCGGACCATCCCCTGCTGCGCCAGAGGGCGGCGGACTGGGCGGAACGGTACGGCACGGGCGCACGGGCCTCCCGCCTTGTCAGCGGTACCCTGCCCCTGCACACGCAGCTGGAAGAAAAACTGGCCCGCTTCAAGAAAAGCGAGGCGGCCCTGCTGTTCGCCAGCGGATGGCAGGCCAATGCGTCCCTGCTCCCCGCCCTCAACCACCTGTCCCGCCAGCAGACGGGCCATCCGGCCATCCTCTTCATGGACCGCCTGAACCATGCCAGCCTGCATCATGGCTGTCTGGCGGCCGGGCTGCGGCAGGTGCGCTTCCATCATAACGATCTTGCCCATCTGGAAACCCTGCTGGACCGCCATGCCGACCAGAAGGGCCTGAAATTCGTCATCACCGAGACTGTCTTCTCCATGGATGGAGACCGGGCCGACATCCCCGCCCTGCGGGCACTGGCAGACCGTCACGGGGCCTTCCTTTACGTTGATGAAGCCCATGCCACCGCCGTTCTGGGGCCGGGTGGGTGCGGCCTGTCCAGCGGGCTGGCGGACATCACCATGAGCACGGCCAGCAAGGCCCTGGGTGGAATGGGAGCCTTCGTGACGGGAAGTCGGGCCCTCTGCGACTATCTGGTCAATCAGGCCTCCGGCTTCATTTACAGCACGGCCCTGCCCCCTGCCTGCCTCGGGGCACTGGATGCCGCCCTTGAGATCGTCCCTTCACTGGAGGCTGAACGCCTGCATCTCCAGCATCAGGCCAGCCGTCTGCGCCAGCGACTGAATGATGCAGGGTGGAAGACAGGCCCCTCCAGCACACAGATCATTCCGGTCATGATCGGAGACAGTGAAACGGCCCTGCATGTCGCCCGCTCTCTGGAGGAAAAAGGATTCCTCAGCATTGCCATTCGTCCGCCCACCGTCCCGCCCGGCACGGCCCGCCTGCGGATCGCTCTGGAAAGCCGCCTTTCCGCCACCACCATAGACCAGCTCGGCAACGCCCTGCTGGACAGCCTGCGGAGTGTGACGCCCCGATGATGACGCTCCATTTCCTGCATGGCTGGGGCTATGATGCCAGCTTCTGGACACCACTGCGGCAGCATCTGCCGGAATTCCGGCATGTCTGTGCTGATGCGGGCTATTTCGGAGCGGCGACACGGCCAGACCTGCCGGAAACTCCCTTCTGGGCCGTGGGCCATTCCGCCGGGGCCTGTTCCCTGCTGGCCCTAGAAGCACCGCACTGCCTTGGCCTCATCAGCATCAACGGCTTTGCCCGCTTCACCAGAGACGGGGATTTCCCGGACGGTGTGCCGGAACGCATCCTTCACCGCATGATCCGGCAGCTGGACCGTCAGCCACGGGATGTCCTGCGCCAGTTCCGCCAGATGTGTGGAGAGACCGATCCCGTTCTCCCCACCACGCTGGACCATGAAACCCTGAAAACCGGTCTTGCCGCACTGGCCGGGATGGACCACCGCCCCCTCCTGCCCCGCTGGGAAGGGCGGCTCCACAGCCTGCACAGCCCGGATGACCCGCTCTCTCCTGCCAGAAACGGGCTGGGTCCCGCAGCCAATGGCATCAGCCTGCCCGGCGGGCATCTTCTGCCCCTCACGCACCCGCAGGACTGCGCCATCCTTCTCAGGCGCATCATCAGGGACACTCCTCTGGCATGACATCCCACCGCAAGACCGACATTGCCGCCCGCTTTGATGCCGCCCACGATTATGAACAGGCGGCCTTCATCCAGAAACAATGCGCCCGGATGCTGGCCGGGCGCATCCGCCAGAGCCATCTCCTGCACCCGCCCCGCCGGATTCTGGAATTCGGCTGCGGAACCGGCCTGCTGAGCCGTGAGCTGGTGACCGCTTTCCCGCAGGCGGAACTTCACCTGACCGACCTGGCCCCTGCCATGCTGGACAGGGTCCGCCGGACTCTGGCTCCTCTGCCCGCAACCGTGCATCTTTATGTCATGGATGGGGAACACCCCCAGCCACAGGATGAAACAGGTGGAGGGTTCGACCTCATCACCTCCAGCCTCTGCCTGCAATGGTTCGAGGACCGGGCCGGAGCCTTCCGTGACCTTGTGGCTCTCCTGCGGCCTGGCGGCCGACTGATGGTCAGCACCCTGCTGGCGGACAGCCTGCATGAATGGCAGGAAAGCTGTGAAGCCGCCGCCATTCCCTGTGGCGTGCCGGACTATCCCACCCTCACGCAGCTTCAGCAGGACTGGCCACCGGGAGGGCATGGCCAATGGGACGCCTGCCCGCTCCACGACCCCAGCCCCTCGGCCCGGCACTTCCTGAAGGGGCTGCGCATGATCGGGGCGTCCCTGCCGAAAAACGGGCATCAGCCGACCCTGGGCCTGCGCAGGGCCATGCGCCATTTTGACAGCCATTTCGACCATGTGACCTATCAGGCCGCCTTCGGCGCCTTCCAGAAAGGACACTGACCACCATGCTCCTCTCCTCCCCCTCTCCTCTGCCACAGGCGGCTCCGCAAGGCGTTTTCGTCACCGGGACGGATACCGGCGTTGGCAAGACGCTCACCAGTGCCATCCTGACGAAAGCGTGGCAGGGCACATACTGGAAGCCGTTCCAGACCGGTCTGGCTGAAGAAGAAGGGGATACACCCACCGTCCAGCGTCTGACCGGCCTGCCGGACAGGCATTTCCTGCCCCCGGCCCATGCCTTTCAGGCCCCCCTGGCACCGGCTGCGGCCGGCCTGCTGGAAGGTGTGACGCTGGACCCTGACCAGCTCACCCTGCCTGCTGTCCCGCAGGCTCCGCTGATCGTGGAAGGAGCTGGTGGCCTCATGGTCCCCCTGACAGATACCATGCTGATGATCGACCTCATCGCCCGACTGGGCCTGCCCGTCATTCTGGTCACACGCAGCGGGCTGGGGACGCTCAACCACACACTGCTCAGCCTGGAAGCCCTGTATCGACGTGATATTCCTGTCCTCGGCTTCATCACCAATGGGCCAGCCTCTCCCCAGAACAGCCAGACGCTGGAACGGCTGGGACGGACCCGGTCTCTCCATCACCTTCCCGCAATTCCCGGCACACCAGAGCCCCATGATATCAACAGGATAACGGGCCAGTTTCCGTCCTGGGAGGAAATATGGAACCTGAACAGTCCCCTTTAATCAGCATTGAGACTACATTTTTTTAATGTAATCTGCCCTGAAATTACCATTCCCTCACCCTTTGATCCCGGGTTAGACAGGGAACAAGACTGTATGGACAGGCGGGGTTTTGAAAGTACATCATGAAACTGCATCGTCGTGAACTTGTAAAAGCAGGTATGAGCCTCGGAGCAGGACTGGCTCTTGCAGGGGGACGCAGCCTGCGGGCACAGACAGTCGACGTCGCTCCGACCCATTTTGATGACGGTACCGTGCGCTCCCTGGCCCAGGCTCTGGCCGGCAGAAGCTACCATGCACCACCGAAGGACCTGCCTGACTCTCTGGCCCACATGACGTTCGACCAGTTTTCGTCCATCCAGTTCAATCCTGAAAAAACCCTCTGGGGACAGGACCATCTGGCCTTCGATGTCCAGTTCTTTCCCCGTGGCTATCTGTACAAACAGCAGGTTGATGTTTTTGAGGTCGAAAATGGCGCCGCCCACCCCATCACCTGCACAGCTGACACATTCAGCAGCCGGGATTCCTCTCTGAACATCAGCGCCGGGGAGGGGTTCTCCGGCCTGCGCATCCGCTATGCCCTCAACCGGCCTGATGTCATGGAGGAATGTGCGGTTTTCCTCGGGGCTTCCTATTTCCGTGCCGTGGCAAAAGGGCAGAATTACGGCCTGTCTGCTCGGGGCTTTGCCAAGGATACCGGCACACCAACTGGTGAGGAATTCCCCGTTTTCCGGGCCTTCTGGCTTGAGAAGCCGGCTACGGGCAGCCAGTCCCTCGTCCTGCATGCCCTGATGGACAGCCCCTCCCTGACCGGTGCGTTCCGCTTTACCATCCGTCCCGGGGAGACGACCCTTTTTGATGTCCAGTCCACCTTCTTCCCCCGTGTGGACATCTCGGCAGGCGGTATCGCCCCACTGACAGGCATGTATTATTTCGATGCCAATGACCGGGTGCATGTGAATGACTGGCGACCTGCCGCCCATGATAGTGAAGCCCTCCAGATATGGACGGGCGCTGGCCAGAACATCTACCGCCCGCTGACCAACCCGACCGACCTCCAGCTCTCATCCTTCAGTGATGCCGGGCCCTATGGCTATGGGCTGATGCAGCGCAAACGGTCCTTCCATGATTATGAAGACCTCGCCCTGCATTACGAAAGGCGCCCCTCCTTATGGGTGGAGCCTGTCGGCAACTGGGGCAGGGGCAGTGTCAATCTGGTGGAGATTCCTACTCCCAGTGAAGTCAACGACAACATCGTATCCTTCTGGCGCCCCCAGTCCCCCATGAAGGCCGGGCAGAGCTACAACTTCACGTATCGCATGTACTGGGGCTGGGACACGCCATGGCCGACCCATCTGGCCCGCATCCATGATACCCGTGTCGGTGCCGTGACGGATCACCCCGACAGGGTCCAGTTCGTGCTGGATTTTGATGGTGAGCCGTTCCGTACACTTTCCGATCCGGCTTCCTACCACCTTGTCGCCCAGACATCGACAGGCAGCATCGGAGCCATCACACTCATGCCAAATCCGGACATCAATGGCATCCGGGCCTTCTTCCAGCTGACCCCTGGGGAGGCGAAACTCTGCGAGCTTCAGGTCCAGCTGGCCAACATGCAGGGGCCTGTTTCCGAGACATGGCTGTACCGCTGGACCCCATGAGAGAGATGCAACACACGCAGCAGACTGCTTTTCTTCCTCCCGAATCTCCCCTGCCCATGCCCGTGCAGGACCTCCACAAGGCACCGGACCGCCATGGCCGGGCCTTCTGGCGGCTCCCTACGACCCCGACGCTGCTCTGGCTGCGGCGCCTGGCCGTGTTTGGGGCTGCTTTCCTCCTGACCGGCTACAGCGTGGTCAAGATCAACGCCGTCTTCAACTCCCTGGGAACAAGCACGCTAGGGATCATCATGCTGGGGCTGTTCAGTATCCTCAGCTTCTGGATCTCCCTGTCCTGCGCCTCGGCACTCGGGGGCTTCTGGGCCATGCTGCGTCATGGCGGGCTGGGGCTTGGCATCCGCCGCACCGGCCCACTGCCGCAACTGTCCGGCAAGACCGCCATCCTGCTCCCCACCTACAATGAGCCGCCCCAGAGGGTGATGACCAATCTCCGGGCCATGCTCAAGAGCCTTCAGGAGACGGGACGGGGCGACCATTTCGACATCTTCATCCTTTCCGACACGACTGATCCAGACATCTGGGTTCAGGAAGAGCAGGCCATTCTGGACCTCCACAAACAGGATTACGCCCGCAAGCACCTGTTCTACCGCCGCCGTTTCAAGAACACGGACCGCAAGGCAGGGAATATCGGCGAATGGGTCACCCGTTTTGGCGGGGCCTACCCGGCCATGCTCACCCTGGATGCAGACAGCCTGATGGATGGTGGACTGATTGTCCGCATGGCGGCCGCCATGGAACAGCATGAGCAGGTTGGTCTCATTCAAAGCCTGCCTGTCATCGTGGGGGGACAGACACTCTTTGCCCGGATGCAGCAGTTTGCCGGACGTGTTTATGGGCCACTGATTGCACAGGGGATTGCCTGGTGGCATGGCTCGGAAGGTAATTACTGGGGCCATAATGCCATCATCCGCACGCAGGCCTTTGCCGAGCAGGCCGGTCTGCCACACCTTCCCGGCAAGCCACCTTTTGGCGGGCATATTCTGAGCCATGACTTCATCGAAGCAGCCCTGATGCGCCGTGGCGGCTGGGCCATCCACATGGTTCCGGGTCTGAGTGGTTCCTATGAGGAAAGCCCCCCTTCCCTGACGGACATTGCCGTACGGGATCGCCGCTGGTGCCAGGGGAACCTTCAGCACGCCCGTATCCTCTTCACCAGGGGGATGCACTGGGTCAGCCGGTCCCACATGCTGGTGGGCATCGGTTCTTACATCATGTCACCACTCTGGCTGCTGTTCCTGCTCTTTGGCATTCTCATTGCCTTGCAGGCACATTTCTATCATCCAGAATATTTCAGCACACAGCGCAGCCTTTACCCACATTGGCCGCACGTGGATCCCATTCTGGCCCGGCTGGTCTTCATCCAGACCATGATCGTCCTTCTGGCCCCCAAGGCTCTGGCTTTTCTTGCCATCTGTCTTGACCCCAAAGAGCGGGAACAGGCAGGTGGTGTGGTACGGCTTGGCTGGTCCATTCTGCTGGAAACGCTCATTGGGGCACTCATTGCCCCGATTGCCATGCTGATCCAGACCTCGGCCATCCTGTCCATCCTGCTGGGCCGTGATTCCGGCTGGAAGGCCCAGAACCGTGACGATGGCAGCCTGCCCTGGGCTGATACGGTGCGAAAATACTGGTTCTACAGCCTGTTCGGCCTCATTCTGAGCGCTGCGGCGTGGTCCGTGTCCCTTTCCCTGTTCCTCTGGATGCTGCCTGTCCTGATCGGCCTGCTGCTGGCCATTCCTCTTGTCGGCTTCACCAGCAGCAGCCGGATTGGTCAGGCAATGCGTAAAGCTGGTCTTCTTCTCATTCCTGAAGAAACGGCGCCACCGCCGATCATCCAGAAAGCACATGAAGAACGGAATCACCCACATCCTGTAATTGTGGAGGCTTTTCACGCTCTTCGCAGCAGTTCGGCCCTGAGACATGCCCACCTGCGGACACTGCCTCCCCCTCGGAAGCCAGGAGACCCCATCTCCGTGCCGCTGCTGACTGGCTCCCTGAAGCTTCAGGAAAGTGCAACCCTGGAAGACGCTCTGGCACAGCTGACACCAGCGGAGAAGGCTG
This sequence comes from Parasaccharibacter sp. TMW2.1890, assembly GCF_023337645.1. NCBI lineage: Bacteria > Pseudomonadati > Pseudomonadota > Alphaproteobacteria > Acetobacterales > Acetobacteraceae > Parasaccharibacter > Parasaccharibacter sp. TMW2.1890. The sequence goes on from NZ_NWUV01000005.1 coordinate 71,852, forward strand.
CTGTCCTGAGCTGTGGCCATGACATTGCCATTCTGGCAGACCTCCCTGTCAGCACACCCAACCTTACAGATGCGCCACAGCACCACTGACAGTTATACATCTTGAACAAGAGTTGGAGCTGCCCTGATTTTTTTATGGGGCAGCCCCATTGTCTATAACGACGCAGAGCCCATCTCTACAGGCAGAGGTTTCCAGTCGGTATCCCACGGGACCGGCTGGGACCAACCACCATAACAGGCCCTTCTCATGGGGGCGGGAGTAGGTTCATGTCCATCAACGTTGTTTACAAAACCACGGCACGCGCAACCGGTGGCCGGGATGGGTTTGCAGAGACCACAGACGGCAGCTTCCGTGTTGACCTTGGTGTTCCCAAAGAAATGGGTGGCAATGGCAAGGGCAATAACCCGGAGCAGCTTTTTGCTGCTGGTTATTCCGCCTGTTTCCTCGGTGCCATGAAATTTGTTGCTGGTGAAGAGAAGATCGAAATTCCTGCGGACACGCATGTTCAGGCTACAGTCGGCATCGGTCCCCGCTCTGACGGCGGTTTCGGGCTGGAAGTTGCCATTGAGGTGTCCCTGCCGGGTATGGACCGGACGAAAGCCGCTGAGCTGGTGAAGAAGACGGAGTTCGTCTGCCCCTACGCCAATGCTACGAAGGGAAATATCAAGACGGTCGTTACGCTGGTCTGATTAGTTGGAACAGGGCGCTGACCCAGCGCCCTGCCCTTCTGTCTTAAGAGATTGCTTCATTGTAGTGTAGCAATAGCCACGCTGACATCATGAAGGTCTCTTCTTGAATGTCGTAATGACAAGCGCCACTGCTGCCAGTAAGGTAACCCAGAACCCAAATCCAAACGTAATCTGGGATATCACCTTCCTGGCCAACACTCCCGGGTCAGGCATTGAGAGCGCTTGCTGGGCAGAAAATTGCCCGAACAATCCACCCAAACCATTCATGAGCCCATTTGTAGAGCTCTGCAGATCCTCAAAAAATGACTTTGCTTTCATATACATGAGGAAGGGCAGGCATGAGACCACAAGCAACGGTAAGAGATTTAAAAAGTTTTTTCTGGGAAACGACAACCACGGCGTGACCCAAGGTACGAACATGACCAACAGACCAACAACACGAAGAAATGTGAAGGAATATCCTATGCCATTCATGCCTATATCAGCTCCCAGAAGCTGATCAATAGTCACAGAAAATCCAGTATTCACAAAAGGGATCTTTTGATTGAAATAAAAAGCTGAAAAAAAGAAGTAAGAAATTTCCATAGCTGCAGTTACTACAAGAGATGGAAGCGTCATAAGTTCTATTTGCAGCTTCACATATGGTTTCAGATTATCCGAAAACCCTTCTCCCTTGTCCATGAGCCCTTTCCCAAGAGTGTGCAACCGTTCTTGAGCCAAGGTTTCTCGCGATATGGTAGTGATATCTGTTGCAACTCCCCCTGTCCCTTCCGTAAATTCCACTGTCTGATTGACTGAAGGGGCCACACTTCCCTGCCATGAGCCTGCAATTTGAAAGTTATATTGCGTACCATCTGCAACAATAATACCGGGTTCACTATCCGGAAGTTTGACAACAACACCACGCATGCCTATGCAATCTCCTATTTTAGAGAAAATGCAATGAATAACAAATCATTACATCAGTAAATGCTATACTTCTTCTAAAAGAAGCATGATTACATCTAATTTATTTAACTATATGATTTGTGTATTTCTAATGTCAAATCAAAACAAGTGACACACAAAACAAACACTACCGTTTTTAATTTTATATTTACATTGTCTACAGCATGCTCTGCAGGCACGCTTCCCCACAACATAGCTCTATTGTTAACAAGCAATATGCCGATGGTTCCGTATCAACTTATTTCTGATTTTGTGGGTATGGATGCGGGGGTAGGATTTGAACCTACGACCTTCAGGTTATGAGCCTGACGAGCTACCGGGCTGCTCCACCCCGCGTTGGTGGGTGGTTTTTATGGGTGTGGGTGAGCGAGGGGACCTGGCGGCGA
>NZ_NWUV01000006.1:0-8532 GCF_023337645.1 Parasaccharibacter sp. TMW2.1890
CAATCGAAGAGCCAGAACGTTACATACCAGCTCAAGGGGACAAAGAAGCTTATCTTCGGCGCCTGCAGGACGTAAAAAATGCTGAACGTATCGTAACAATTTCTGCGTATGTTGCCAGTGAGGCCAAAAAACGGATAGCTGCTGATCCAGATCAAATAATTATAGCACTCAATGGTGTTGATGAGCGTTTTTCTCCACCAGTTCCAGGTAGTATCAATCGTACTGATCTTATGAAACGACTAGGTATTTCTCGACCTTTCGTTTTCAACACAAGTCCGCTCGAATATCGCAAAAACCTTGAAGGACTAATTGCATCATTCGGCAGTATGTCGCGTAATGTCAGTAATACCCATCAGCTCGTGATAGCTGGAAAATTCGACGATTACGCACGTAACTATCTCATGAGCCTCATACGTGCAGAGGGACTTCCTGCTGATACTCTGGTCTTCACAGGTTTTGTATCTGAAACAGACCTTATAGCCCTATATGCAGAATGCGCTCTGTATGCGTTTCCATCATGGAGCGAAGGGTTCGGACTGCCTCCTCTTGAAGCCATGGCATGCGGCGCACCGACATTATGTGCTAACACAACGTCTTTACCTGAAGTCATGGGGCGCTCCGATCTTTTATTTGATCCGACCTATCCTGAGGAAATGGGTGCCATGATGGAACGAATACTTACGACTCCCAAATTACGTGCGGAGCTTCGTTCATATGGTATTGACCGTGCAAGCTTATTTAGTTGGAACAACACTGCACGTACACTTCTAAGTCATATTGAAAAACTTCCATCTCCTAAAAGACTATCTTTGACGTTTCGTACGGTTACTGGAAGACCGAGATTAGCAATTGTCTCTCTACAACTCGATACCGGACATCACGTTGCTGGACGTCTTTCAGCTTTGATTGCGCTTCTTTCAAAATATGCGCATGTCACATTGATTGGTCATGAAAGGTTCGACGCAGATCAAAATGCAGCTGCACTTGTCGAACTCCGCGATCTTGTCTGGTTCGATTGGAATGCTTCACGTTTCGATCAAGTACTCTATGTTGGAGACGTCCATACTAATCCTTATCTTGCAAAAGTCATGGGCATTCGACCTGGTCCATATATTGAACTACAGTCACCAATTCCTGACATAAAATGCAACATTGAAAATAGTTCCCTACTCAATGATCAATATGCACTATTTGGAATGGCTGGCCTATTTGTTAAGCCCCAAACTCTAGAAGAGAAAAAAGTAATTCTGGGGGCGTCTTGTCGGAATGCTGCTTCTGAAGTCTTATTTGAGGGTAAAGAGGGATTGCCACTTTTACCGCTCAGTACGGACCTAAAGTCGGCAACACGATATCGTACAGCAATGGGCATTGCTGCAGATGTACCTCTTTTTGTTGTGATCGTTAAGCATCCGGTTACAGCAACACCGATCTTGCAGGCCTTTCGGCGTCTAAACGCAATATCTCACGATGCCCAACTCGTAATCCATGCGAGTGATGATGACAGTCAGTTTACCTTACTTTCGGACGAAACATTGCATATGCGTAATGGTATTCGTCATGTCGTAGGTTCGATTTATCCGCACCTTCGCGGATTGATGTCTGCCAGTGATCTGCTTTTCCTCGGCGAGGACCTTCCAACAGATATTATCAAGCGATATACGCACGATGCGGCAGACGTCTCCCTCCCGACGCATGTATGCGCTCCTCAAGACACTATTCTGACATCCTTAATGGATGAGATCATTGTAAAATGTCGTAAAAGCGGGTGTCGTTCTGCTTCTCTTCTTATGTCGCCGCCTTCAGCAAATATTGCACCGTGGATTGACCGTATTCTCAGGACTGTTGACATCCCAGATACAGAACTTGGAATTCGAATGAGGCTTGAACAACGTTTGGCAGGAAGCATTCGTGGACACCGCGCCAGTTCTCTTGATCTGGGACAACTGTGTTCAGCACTCGAAAGGAATATGGCTTTCGAACGTGATACGATGTTGTGCTTCGATATTACCGCCTACGCATCACCTAACTCGATCCGTCGTCTTGATCCATATCTTACTGCTCATCTTCTGGCGTTAATACGCAAAGGAGGCAAGTCAGTCTGTGCGGTTTTCGAGCACGAAGGCAAATTCGTGGTTGCTAATCAGTTTATAGCCAACCTTTCTGGTCAGGCTGCTCCGTTTGCACAAGATCATGAGTTTCTTGTGCGTGCGGGTGACAAAATCATAGGGCTTGATGGTTTTCATTCTTTTGCTCAGTCCTCCGAAGCAGCATTACGAACAAGTCAAGAGCACGGAGCAGCTCTTATTTACTGCACAGTCGGTGAAGCTATGCATATGAAGAATGAATCTTCAAATATTGCAGATCTAATTATAGAGTGGTCAAAAAGTAGAAATGTAAAATTTTCTAGCTCAATTAGCAATTTAAAAGAAGACAACACCATAAGTCATAGCACTAATAATATTTTAAAATGGGCAACAAGAAAAAATATTCATGTAGATATTCTTGATATTGGAATATCAAAGAATAAATACAATATAGAAGAATATCCTTCTGTTACAAGACACATATTATCGCCAAATTTTAAAATAATTGCTACAGCCATTGCCGACCGTATGAGCAGTTTGGCGCACAATATGTCGATGATGCACTACACAGTTATGGGACATCTTCTTGGTAGCTACAGTCTTGCTATAATAAATCGCTCTATAGCAATGACACTTAATGATGAATTTCCAAATAAAACTCATTTCAGGCCATTTGAAACAGATCCAATCACTCATACTGAAGGTGTTCCAAAGGATGAACAGCCTTTAATGATTGAATTATCTGAACGATCGTTGCCATCACCAGCACAAGAGATCGTAATCAGTCAGCATTGGCCAATTATGCCTCCGACATGGAACCCGCGCTTAGCTATCTCCCTTTTCGCTTGGGAAGAAACGCATGTTCCGGTTGGGATTATCAAAACGCTTGCAAGTGGCTTCAATGCCGTCATAGCGCCAACCAGTTTTGTTGCTGACGCACTTCATGTTTCCGGATTGCGTATTCCTGTCGCAACGATCGGACAGCCTGTAGATCTAAAGCCATTCTGGAAAATGGCTGAGGCTAGAGTTCCAAATCAACCTATCAGACGCTTTCTGCATGTTTCGTCTTGTTTCCCACGTAAAGGGATCGATGTTCTGCTTAAAGCGTGGGCCAAGGCATTTTCAGCATCTGATAATGTTGAACTTATTATCAAGACTTTTCCAAATCCACACAATGATTCCGAAGAACAATTAGATAACCTTCGCAAACAAGTGCCCTCCCTTGCACCGGTAATAATCATCAATAAGGATATGAATGGCGAAGAGTTGCGTGATCTTTATGCATCTGCTGATGCCATGGTGCTACCATCGAGAGGAGAAGGTTTTAATCTCCCTGCGCTTGAGGCAATGGCTTCTGGGCTTCCACTTATAGTAACAGCTCAGGGTGGTCAGCGTGATTTTTGTGGTCCGGAACAAGCACGACTTATCCGATATCGGTTTGCACGTTCCACAAGTCATGTCCAAGGGTCTCATGCGATGTGGTTGGAACCTGACGTCGAAGATCTTGTGAATGCCTTACGTGAGCTTGCTGACCCCAATCGACGGGATGAAATTAGTATCCGTGCAAAAAGTGCGCTTTTAGTCTCATATGTCGAAGGAGACACAAAAGCATGGACTCAACGCTTCACGGCCATGTCACGTAGCTTGCTTGAGCCACGTGATACATCACCTGCAAAAATTGCTTGGGTTAGCACTTGGGCTATCCAATGCGGCATTGCCCAATATTCGGATTATCTCCTAATGCGTATGAGTTCAGAACAACAGAAAAACTTAACTATTTTTAGTGATTACCGTTCTCCTACCAGACAAGGTGTATTGCACCATGAAAATGTTTGGAAATTTATTGGAGATAAAGCAATAGAAATTGTTGATGCAGCTTACTCCAAAGGGTCAGAGGCCATTGTTATTCAACATCAGGACGGACTGATTTCATGGGAACAACTAGGTTGCATAGGAAACGATCCTCGACTTTCAACGATGGTATCCATTGCTGTTCTTCATAATGCACGTAATCTTCGACGGGTAAGTGGAGAAGAAGCTGCAATGATCATCAATGGTCTTTCAAAGATGACGCGTATTCTTGTGCATAATATTGACGATATGAATTTTCTTCTAGGTTTGGGGCTGACAAAAAATCTCGGTCTCTTTCCTCATGGTGCATTTGCACCGCATAATACCCCTTGGCCTCGACAAATTGGGGCAAGTGATTCGCCAATTATTGGCTGTCATGGCTTCTTTTTCCGTCATAAAGGGATCGATAAGTTGATCCAAGCGATTGCTGGTCTTAAGAGACGCTGGCCAGGAATAAAATTACGTCTTGTTAATGCACGTTTCCCTGGTAATGACCAAGATAGTTTCATTCAATCTTGTCAAGATATGGCAATAAAGCTTGGAATTGAAGATGCTATTGAATGGTATTTTGATTTTCTTCCTGTCGAAAAAATTGAAAAATTACTTGGTGAATGTGATGTTATTGCGCTTCCTTATTCGGAAAGCGATGATTCAGCTAGTGGAGCTGTACGAACTGCTCTTGCAACTATGGTACCTCTTGTTGCAACGCGAGTGCAGATATTTTCAGAACTTGGGAATGCTGCTGCATGGGCTGAGAATAATGATCCGAATGAGTTAATTCGAGTTATCGGTAATTTACTCGAAAGTCCGGCACTTCGTCGGAATGTTCAAGCTAACATGCATGAATGGCTCGATGCACATGATTGGAATCTTATGGCAACCCGTTTAGAAAATATGATTAATGGTCTTGTACAAGAGCGTCGTTTAGGCTGGAACGTTTCACGTAACCTTTTACACTGATGAAAATATTAGTTGGAATAAATCTACCTTTGTGAAAGTTTGTTTGCCGCCTGAAGAAATGGCAGAAAACAGCCATTCTGTCAGGCGGCAAATGACATTCTGGAGGACAGACCTCTCCCTCCAGTTCCTCTTCCTGAGCAGATTTTAGACCAGGCTTTCAGAAAAAACGGAGCGTCAGAGGGCTCTGAGTTGGGCCATGGCGGCTTCACGGTTGTCCCGAAAGAGTTCCTGCCATGGTGTCAGCCCTTCAGGGGGCTTTTCCATCTGCCGCCAAATGGTCTGGGACGCTTTTCTTATATGAAAATAGGGACTTCCCGGCAGATTTTGCCGCCTGAAAAAATGGCTGATTTCTGCGCTTTTCCGCTTGAGCTGCCGAAGACCGTTCAGGACCTCATTCACATAGGTCGATGAGACGGTGATCTGGTACAGATTGGAGGTCTGGCGGCGGCCGATCCGCTTGTTGGTCCATGTGATCCAGCCCCGCATCCGGGCTTCACGGAGGGCATTACGGACCGTCCGCTCTGAAACACCAGACTCAACGGCCAGTGTGGAATGGGACGGAAAACAGCCTTTACTCCCGAAGTAGGATAGCAACGCCTGATAGACACGCCCCTGATGCGGCGTAATCCGGCGGAACTGCACAAGAGTTTCAAAAAAGGCTTTAAGGCGGAAAGAGAGAAGCATATAATACCAACACACGATGGCCGTGTGATCCTTTGTCGGGCATGGCTATCTAGGGTGGGCACTGCTGGACACAGGCCCGCCCACCATGCAATGGACGATTTCCCTACAAGATGACCATATTGCTCTGCCGTCAATATGATTTTTATATTGTTTCGGTTTGATAATTAAAAAAAGGGGATATGCGAGGCATATTTCCTAATCCGTTGAGCCTTGCGAATAAGGCAGATGTGAAGAGGTTCGCCAGAGGTGGGCCTACTTCACCTGTCCTGCCCTCATTTTAGCGGCAAAAAATAGGGCACACTAAGGGAACACTGGTTCCTCTGAAGGACAGACCTCTCCCTCTGGCTCCTCTTCTTGAGCAAATTCAGGCCGTGCTGACAGGGAAGATGGGACGTTATTGGGTCCGGTATGAGGTCAGATACTGGTTCATGGCGGCTTCGGGGTTGTCCCGGAAGAGCCTCTGCCATGGTGTTAGCCCATCAGAGGGCTGTTCCAGACCGTTCCATATCTTCTGGGACGCCTTTTTTATATAAAAATAGGGACTTCCCGGCAGATTTTGCCGCCTGAAAAAATGGCTGATTTCTGCGCTTTTCCGCTTGAGCTGCCGAAGACCGTTCAAGACCTCATTCACATAGGTCGAAGAGACAGTGATCTGATACAGATTGGACGTCTGACGGCGGCCGATCCGCTTGTTGGTCCATGTGATCCAGCCCCGCATCCGGGCCTCACGGAGAGCATTGCGGACTGTACGCTCTGATACACCGGACTCAACGGCCAGTGTAGAATGGGACGGAAAGCAGCCCTTATTGCCGAAGTAAGATAGCAACACCTGATAGACACGCCCCTGATGCGGCGTAATCCGGTGAAATTTCACAAGGGTTTCAAAAAAGGCTTTAAGACGGAAGAGAGGAAGCATATAATACCAGCACACGATGGCCGTGTGATTTAGAGTTGGGCATGGCTGTCTGGGGTGGGCACTGCTACCAACAGGCCCGCCCACCATGCGACGGACGATTAGAGATGTTTTCTTCTTTCTCGTCGTTTCGTCAAGCGTTTCTGTTATTTTCATTGAAAAAATTATTTTTCCTCATGGCAGTTCCAGCTTATTGGAAATATTTCATTAATCATTATGGTATTTTTTTTCGTTACCAGAAATAAGTTTTTATTACTACTTATTGTGAGAAGGATTTTTTGTATTAAAAATAAAAATATCGAAGTATATTATTCATATGGCAATTATCTTTATTAAGATAAATATAATATAATATTAATTATATTAACATTAGGCAACCATACACGTAATGAAAAAGAGTTTTTTTAAATTTATAAAAATCAATTACTTACATATCAAGATACCCACTTGAGATAACAAGAAAAATCAGGTTTTATAGCCCATCTGTCTACGATGGGTGTAACTGAACCAAACGAACTATGGTCTTTTTTAAAGAAATATGATGATCATCAGTATCAGAAAACGCGCAAAAGCACGTTCATTAGCTAGGGCTCACAATTGGGCAGAGGCAATCAAAGTTTATAATACAATAGGTCCTCGAGCGCAGTTAGATACCAAAACGCTGGTTCAGTTAGGACACGCTTATAAAGAAAATGGGCAGGCTGCAGAGGCTATGCATAGCTATCATGAAGCTGCCGGACGTGTACCTTTCCTTCTAGATGCTCAGCTTCAGGCAGGTTTTTTTCATCGCTCAAGATCCGAAGTTCAAAGTGCTGTTACTTTCTTTGCTCGAGCTCTTGTTTTGAATGGCAATGCAACAGACTTACTAAAAATTTTAGAAGAACTCGGACAAAAGACAGAAGATGACCGTGATGCTATAATACTCACTGCAACTCTTCTACCTATTTCAAATGATATCTCGCCATATATCCCTGATCTGACCATACGTGCACGGCTATATCGCACTAAAGCACGCCAAGCTGGGCGTCGTCACGAATGGGCTAGTGCAGAACAATATTATATCTCTGCGCTAGCAGTATGCCCTGACAATCCTGCTCTCCTCATGCAACTCGGACATTGCCAGATTGAACAGGGCAAGGTGGCAGATGCGCTCATTTCTTATCGTCGTGCAGCCCTGGCCTCACCTGGCGATTTTGAAAAATACTATCATGCAGGAAATGCATTAAGGTTGCTTGGGCGAAGACAGAGTGCGCTTGCTGCCTATCAAGCCTCTGCGAAGCTTAATGAAGATTTTTCTCCGTCACTCGAGGAGATTAAACGCTTGCAGGCCATCCTCTTTTCCCAACAACCTTCACTAAACAATCACCTCCAATCTGAGCTGAAAGTGATACCAAAAACGGATCGTTATCTTAATGAGGAGCCATGGTTAAGCAACTCCCAGAAAACAATCTTTAAATATTTCTCTGGTTCACTTGCCTGTAAGGAATAATTCTTCACGATGCATATTCTCATTGATCTCCAATCTTGCCAAAATGGAAGCCGATTTCGCGGGATTGGCCGTTATGCCCTTGCCTTGACTAAAAGTATGCTCCGTTTAGGGCGAGAACATACTTTCACCATATTATTGACGGACCGTTTCCCAGGCTCAATAGCTTATGTACGTCAGGAACTTGAAGGTTTTATTAGGCAGGACTCTATTGTCGTCTGTAGCCTTTTTGAAGGTACCTCCTCCTCAGATCCAAACAATGCCTGGCGTAATCATGCGGCAGAAAACTTGTACAGCGTGTTCATTGCGCAGTTTCGTCCTGATATCGTATTTAATCCAAGCATTTTCGAAGGCTTCTGGGATAACACCGTTGTTTCAGTCAATCCTGACCTGTTCCGAAGCATTGTAACGCTGCATGATCTTATTCCAATCGAAGAGCCAGAACGTTACATACCAGCTCAAGGGGACAAAGAAGCTTATCTTCGGCGCCTGCAGGACGTAAAAAATGCTGAACGTATCGTAACAATTTCTGCGTATGTTGCCAGTGAGGCCAA
>NZ_NWUV01000007.1:0-2500 GCF_023337645.1 Parasaccharibacter sp. TMW2.1890
TGGATGCGGGGGTAGGATTTGAACCTACGACCTTCAGGTTATGAGCCTGACGAGCTACCGGGCTGCTCCACCCCGCGTTGGTGGGTGGTTTTTATGGGTGTGGGTGAGCGAGGGGACCTGGCGGCGACCGACTTTTCCGCTCCTTAAGGAGCAGTATCATAGGCGCTGGAGGCTTTAACGGCCGAGTTCGGGATGGGATCGGGTATGGATCCTCCGCCATGGCCACCAGGTCTTCCCGCTCACCCATGTGGGTGTTTGGGGGTGTTTTGGTTGGTGTTTTCTGGAGTGTGACTGACTACTGTGCATGTGTTTTGGTGTGTGAGAGATATGGGCGATTAGGATCAGTCAGCTACACATGTTGCCATGCTTTCACACCTGACCTATCGACGTCCTGGTCTTGGACGGCCCTGTGAGACCTAGTTTTGAGGCTGGTTTCCCGCTTAGATGCTTTCAGCGGTTATCCATTCCGAACTTAGCTACCCGGCTGTGCCGCTGGCGCGACAACCGGTGCACCAGAGGTTCGTTCATCCCGGTCCTCTCGTACTAGGGACAAATCCTCTCAAGTCTCTTACACCCACGGCAGATAGGGACCGAACTGTCTCACGACGTTCTAAACCCAGCTCACGTACCACTTTAATCGGCGAACAGCCGAACCCTTGGGACCTGCTCCAGCCCCAGGATGTGATGAGCCGACATCGAGGTGCCAAACCTCCCCGTCGATGTGGACTCTTGGGGGAGATCAGCCTGTTATCCCTAGAGTACCTTTTATCCGTTGAGCGATGGCCCATCCACGCGGGACCACCGGATCACTATGGCCGACTTTCGTCTCTGCTCGAGCTGTCACTCTCGCAGTCAGGCGGGCTTATGCCATTGCACTCGACAGCCGGTTTCCGACCGGCCTGAGCCCACCATCGCGCGCCTCCGTTATTCTTTGGGAGGCGACCGCCCCAGTCAAACTGCCCACCATACAGGGTCCCGGACCAGGCTGACTGGTCTCGGTTAGATATCAGAAAAGTTCAGGGTGGTATTTCAAGGATGGCTCCACCTGAGCTGGCGCCCGGGTTTCAAAGCCTCCCACCTATCCTACACAAAACTTTCCTGATACCACTGTAAAGCTGCAGTAAAGGTTCATAGGGTCTTTCCGTCTGACCGCGGGTACCCCGCATCTTCACGGGGAGTTCAATTTCGCTGAGCCGATGCTGGAGACAGCGGGGAAGTCGTTACGCCATTCGTGCAGGTCGGAACTTACCCGACAAGGAATTTCGCTACCTTAGGACCGTTATAGTTACGGCCGCCGTTTACCGGGGCTTCGATTCGACGCTTGCACATCTCCTCTTAACCTTCCGGCACCGGGCAGGCGTCAGACCCTATACGTCATCTTTCGATTTCGCAGAGTCCTGTGTTTTTACTAAACAGTCGCTACCCCCTGGTCTGTGCCACCCGCCGATGGTTGCCCACCAACGGGTCTCGTTTCTTCCGAAGTTACACGAGCAATTTGCCTAGTTCCTTCAGCATCGTTCTCTCAAGCGCCTTGGTATACTCTACCAGTCCACCTGTGTCGGTTTCGGGTACGGTCTATATGCCAGAGCTATTTCCTGGAACGGTCCAAAAGCCAGCTCAATCCGATAAGAGCTGACAACATATCTCGTTCGTCACTTCTGGCAGGCTCAGGACTATTAACCTGATTCCCATCGACTACGGCTTTCGCCCTCGCCTTAGGGGCCGGCTCACCCTGCGTGGATTAACCTTGCGCAGGAACCCTTGGACTTTCGGCGACAGTGTTTCTCGCACTGTTTGTCGCTACTCATGTCAGCATTCGCACTTCTGATACCTCCAGAGAGGGTCACCCCGTCTCCTTCGCAGGCTTACAGAACGCTCCGCTACCGCGCATAGTAAACTATGCACCCACAGCTTCGGCACGTGGCTTGAGCCCCGTTACATTTTCGGCGCAGGGTTTCTATTAGACCAGTGAGCTATTACGCTTTCTTTAAAGGATGGCTGCTTCTAAGCCAACCTCCTGGTTGTTTTGGAATCCCCACATCCTTTCCCACTTAGCCACGATTTAGGGGCCTTAGCTGGTGGTCTGGGCTGTTTCCCTCTCGACAATGGACCTTAGCACCCACTGTCTGTCTGCCGTGCTCATACTCCTCGGTATTCGGAGTTTGGTTAGGTGTGGTAAGGCTTTGGGCCCCCCTAGCCCATCCAGTGCTCTACCCCCGAGGGCAATACACGACGATCTACCTCAATAGATTTCGCGGAGAACCAGCTATCTCCGAGTTTGATTGGCCTTTCACCCCTAGCCACAGCTCATCCCCGACTTTTTCAACAGGCGTGGGTTCGGCCCTCCAGTGCGTGTTACCGCACCTTCAGCCTGGCCATGGCTAGATCACTCGGTTTCGGGTCTTCTACCAGTAACTCAGTCGCCCTATTCAGACTCGCTTTCGCTACGCCTACACCTATCGGCTTAAGCTTGCTACGGACAGAAACTCGCTGACCCATT